>CAZBQZ010000047.1:0-1520 GCA_964494495.1 uncultured Candidatus Saccharibacteria bacterium | reverse complement strand
TCACTAAAATAATGGCTTCGGCCGTGCACAACCGCCGAAGCGGCGCAGTCAGTCCGACCGCGCCGCTTTGGCTCGTCTTCTGCTTAAAACCTCAACAGCCACACGCGAGTAACGCCATACCCCATCGGGCCTCAGAAGTCCCGTCAGCTTTCCTTGCTGTGTTAATGCAAACGCTTCCTGGTGGCCGCCAAGGAGATGGGCTGTTGTTTCTAGTCCTACTGTTGAAATGTCTTTTTCCAGCCGGGCCTTATACCATTTGGATGGCGACCCTCCTTTTGACAGGTATTGTCGGAGCAGTCCAAGCACGCACGCTGAATAAAGCGCGGTGTCTTCGTGGTGGTGCACATGACACTTGCGCCAACCGGGGTATGTGCGGTCCCAGGCCTGCAGGTGGTGACTCTCCGCACCAAAAACACTAGCGAGTTGCGCATCGGAAATGGGATGTTCCGTTTTTTGCAAATACGCCAGCCAGGTTTCTGGCGCAAGCCTAAGGCGTTTGCTTATCGCGTGCTGAATGCCCACCACATGCCCGTTAGCAATCAGCTGTACCAACTGGTAGGCTGGCCGATCCAATTGCAGCAGCTCAATCTCGTGCATGCTGTAAAGGGGTAGCATGGACGCTAATCGGGCTTGAATCCAGCTGTGAGGGTCCACGCCTTTTGGCAGTAGCTCGCGCAACAGCGCAACAACACTCCCCTTAAGAATAGGATCCCTAGACCCCTGGGGTTTACTCGCCAAAAGCCGCCCCGCTTTAACAAGCTTGGCAATATTCGGGCCACCCAGGCCAAGCACGTGGCAGACCTGGCTGCGCTCCATTTCTTGCTCGGCCAACCATTTCTGCCACTGCTTGTATGCGGCAACACTGTTACGGGTTACGCGCGTTTCGTGGCCAATCCTTAAGACTTCAAGGTCCGGCCCCTTGACGAGCCGTAGGTAAACCTTTTCGTCTATATCAAGCTCGATTCGTGCTTCGGCTGGCGTCATGAGTACGGTTTTTTTGCTAAGAAGTGCGGCTGTTGTAAGCGGAACTTTAAAGTTCCGCGAATGTGTCGCAAGTACTACATCGATATGTTCCACCGAGTAGTGTACGGCCAGGCCGGGTGAGCTTGGCAGTGCCTTTATATACCCCCGCTCTCTCCAGCAAACCATAGTTTTGTTGTCCTGGATGCGGAGCAACCGCATGAGTGTTACTTGCCGTACGATGGTAATGTGCATTGGTCTCCCAGCGACAAGGCCGAAGCCTTGTATATAATAGCGTAAACTTTTTGATATAGATAAATTAGTATATAATTATTGATACCATGACACGATTTAAGTTATTCAGCAAAGCGATGTTCACCATGCGCCCCGCGCGCTACTAATTTTTATTGCCCCGTTTTCCTGGTATCATCGTAAGTAAGGACGTACATCGTGAACAAATTCTATATAACTACCGCTATTCCGTATGCAAATGCCGCGCCGCATATTGGCCATGGGCTTGATTTTACTTTGGCCGACAGCCTAGCCCGCTACCACAAACA
>CAZBQZ010000046.1:0-1634 GCA_964494495.1 uncultured Candidatus Saccharibacteria bacterium | reverse complement strand
CAAGGGGCGTTACGCCTACAAACTTCTGGTGGTAGTGTGCAAATTGCTTCGAACAGCATTGGCGGTAACGGCAAGTTGATTGTCGGTGTCCCGGTTACTGTCGACAATTCAGCAACAGTTCAAATTGATGCCGCCGGTGCAAGCGTTAAGGGATTGGTCGTCCAAGGTGCAGCTTCCCAAACTGCTGATTTGCTGCAAACACAAGATTCGACCGGCGCAGCGCTTACCTCAATAGACAAAGTGGGCAATCTGGTGCTCAGATCAACGGGATCATCTACGGTAGATGATGGTGCCGTAAAATTAACGCAATCCGGCTTTAAGAATGGGTATTTACAGAACTTTTATGGCCATCTGGAGCTTAACAGCAACGCCCAGGCACTTAATGTCGGTGGCTTCGGTAATGTGTACGATGCTAATGGTACAGCTGCTCAATTATTAGTTGATCATACCGGCATTATTCAACTTAACGTGGCCGCCAGCGGCACTGCCGGCAATTCCATAAACTGGACAACCGCGCTTCAGGCTAACAATGACGGCAGCGTACAGGTGGGTAATATTGGCACCAAAACCGGGCAACTATATGTCAGCGGTACTGTGCCAACAGGTGTTACCGGTTCGGCTGCTACGGGAACGGGTAATAGTCAGGTCTCCGTTCAAGGTCGCTACTCCTATGTTGTGAACGGTGGCGGTAACAGCTTGCAAATTTTTGATGTCAGTAACCCCGCCAGCCCTGCCGTGACTGGCTCTGTGGCTACTGATACAGGGCCCACTAACATCTTTGTGTTGGGGAGCTACGCTTATGTAACAACCAGAGGAGTTTCGACTGCCACGTTCCAAATTTTTGATATCACCAACCCCACAAGTCCCACTGCCAAAAGCAGCACTAATGTAACTGGTGCGAATGGTGTTTACGGTGTCTACGTCCAAGGCCGCTACGCTTATGTGGCCGATACTGGCGATAGTAAACTTAATATCTACGATGTCGCCAATCCATCGAGTCCGGTATTGCTGAGTTCCACCTCTACATCGGCCGGCGCAACGTGGAGTGTGTATGTACAGGGGCATTATGCCTATGTAGTAAATCAAGGCGGCGGCGGTCCAACCTCATTCCAGATCTTTGATGTTACTAATCCTGCTAGCCCAACGTCAGTTGGCTCAATAAGCACTGGCAATAACGCACTACCAGTGAGCGTTTACGTTCAGGGGCGCTATGCTTATGTGGTCTATAACGGTAGTGGTAATCTCCAAATCTTTGATGTAAGCAATCCTGCCAGCCCTACATCAGTCAGCACTTTAAATGTTGGCCAGGGCAATAGTGTGTACGTACAAGGCCGTTATGCCTATGTTACAGTCACAGGTGCTTTGCGCATTATTGATGTCAGCAACCCGGCCAGTCCATCACAAATAGGTTCTGTCGTAGCATCTGGCGCACTTGGCCTAAGCGTACAAGGCCGTTATGCCTATGTTACGGGTAACAACACACTGTATACCTTTGATCTCGGTGGTACCTATACTCAACAACTCGAAACCGGCGGTCTTGAGACAGGAACACTTCAGACCAGAGAGAACCTGACTGTAAATAATGATGCCTCAATACTTGGAGGCTTAACAATTGGTCGCGGCTTCCAATCATC
>CAZBQZ010000045.1:283-1872 GCA_964494495.1 uncultured Candidatus Saccharibacteria bacterium | reverse complement strand
AGGAAGCCATATGCGAATAAATGTCGGCATTGGCACTAATGGCCTTACACCCTCATCCACCCTCCAGGTCCTTAATAACACCGGCGCAACCAATGCCTTGCAGATTCAAAATTCCTTGGGCGCCAACTCGCTGACAGTCGATACTAGCAACACCGCTAGCTCGCTTAACCTCATTAGCAACGGTGGCGCCGAGACAGGTTCGCCACCAACTGGCTGGACTGCCCTCACAAACGCCACTATTAGCACCGGTACTGGAACAGATGCGATCAGTGGTGCTCAAGGGGTAAAGGTCTCGACCACTGGCTCTAACGGCGGCGTAAAAGTTAACTTCGCTTCGGCTCCGGCAACCAGCACCACCCAGAATTATATTGTGTCATTCTCGGCCAAGTTTGTTAGCGGTACAGCTATGGGCAGTCAGCTGGAGGTCAAATACTCGGCCGACAATGGTACTACACTGGCCAGCTGTACGAACCTAAACTCAACCGCCGTCACTACTACGACAGCCAAGTACTCTTGCACTTTCATCCCAGGCACCACCACCGTTACTACGGCAGTATTAATTATGAGACAGACCGACAGTTCAAGCCGCATCTTTGATGTCGATAACGTCAGTGTGGTCCAGCAAAACAGTAGCGGCACCCAGGACACCGCTACGATCCGAGTGGGCGGCCCAACTTCCCAGGGTCTAAACTTGTTTGTGCTCGATACCTATGCCGGCACACCATTTACTGGTTCGAACACGGCTCTCGCTGGGGCCATGTACTTCGATACCGCTGCTGGCAAAATGCAATGTTACGACGGCACAGTCTGGGGTGCTTGTGGTGCCGCACCGAACAGCCTGATCACCCTCACTCCTGAATACGCCGGCGCCGTACTTCACGGCCTAGCCAGTGCGTATGGTGCCGGAACCGACAAAAACATTGGTACATTAAACTCTGACTTCTGCTCCAACGAAACCGGCGTTCTGGTCGTACCTGCTGGCGGTGGTATTTGCGCCACCCACGATGCTCGCAACTTCTACTCTTGGACAACCGTGCAGCCAAGCTACCAAAGCTATGCCCTTTATGTAACCTATAAGCTACCTAGTACCTTCAAGGCCTTTGTGGGCAATGCCAGCCTAACTGGTCGCGTCGACAATACTACCAATGCTGGAGTCAACTATAGCGTCTTCCTTAGTACCGGCAGCAGCATTACTCAGTGTGGCGGTAGCAGCTCTCCTACCAATGTAGTGGGCTGGAGCGGTTCATCTGCCAACGGCAGCGCCAACACTTGGACATCCGCTACTATCAATCCAGTTACTAGCTGTACATTTGCCGCTAACAACTACGTTATATTCAGGATTGATGTGGTGGCCCAAAACAGCGGTACCGCCTATGTCGAGAACCTCAACTTCACTTACAGCAACCAGTAAGCTGTCAGGCTAGCATTCTGTATCCAAAAGTCTTGTACTATCCTAAGGCTTGATAGTCGAACGAAAATAGCTCTGATGTCGCTCACGACTTGGCCCCAGATGGGACTCAACCGTCAAAGTGGGTCCACTACTGCTTATTATATAATTGCGCTTTATGTTTAACGTCGTCACGCCACGT
>CAZBQZ010000045.1:0-273 GCA_964494495.1 uncultured Candidatus Saccharibacteria bacterium | reverse complement strand
ATATGAAGGCTGGTTAAAATACTCGCCTCCCAAAACAGCCACACTGAGTATCTACGCAGGTCAATTAACTTCTGTTTTGCAAACACTTGTTTGTCATCATAGATATTTTTGTATATGAATTTTAAAATAAAGTTTTTCATAAATGATTTTTGAGTAGTATTTAGCTCCTTTTCCACCTCTGGATTGCTAAGTAACGTCTCGTAAACGGGGTATTGATATATGTACTGATTATTATAACCGCTTGAGTATAAACTATCTGGATGTATTCGACGC
>CAZBQZ010000044.1:0-2014 GCA_964494495.1 uncultured Candidatus Saccharibacteria bacterium | reverse complement strand
GGTGGTACCGACCAAGCTGATGGCAGTAGCAAAAAAGCGGAAGTGTACTATGCCAAGATTAACGCAGACGGCACAATCGGCACCTTTAATACCACTTCTTCGTTGCCGGTAGCTGTAAGAGAGGGCACGGCTGTAGTGCTTAACGGCTACATGTACCATATTGGTGGTAACACCAACACTACTTCGGGCAGCTACACCGAAATCGATGATATCTATTATGCCAAGATAAATGGTGATGGTACGCTTGGTAGCTGGTCCTTGGTTTCAAACAGCACCAATGGTCTACCAGCCGGCAGAGCCGCGGTCCGCGCAATCGTTGCCAATGGTTTCATCTATGTCCTCGGCGGCCGTACTAGCGTGGGTGGCCAGACATCAGTTTACTATGTTCGTCCGGCCGTGAATGGCGATATCAACACCACGATGTCAACTGAAGGCACGAATGTGCTGCCAGGACAACTGTTCCAGGGGGGCGTGTACGTTGCCAACGGCTACATCTATTATGCTGGCGGCGAAAACCTGGCTAACGGCGGCACACAGACACAGGTATTTTATGCTCCATTAGGAGCGACCGGTAGCTTGGGAGCTTGGGTTACTCAAAACACCGCCAACGACTTCCCGGTTGCCAAAGAAACCTTTGGCTACGCCAGCACAAATGGTTACCTTTACGCTATCGGTGGCTGGACGGGCGCTGCCCAAGCAAACACAGCCTATTACGTATCGCTACCGCGGGTTAGGGTAGGTGGTGCGCTTGATTTAGTTAACCAGGGCGGCGAAACACTGAGTGAAGGCCGAACCGGTGGTGAACTGACAGCCGGTAATACCAGAATAGTCGGCACGTTTGACGTGCAGGACGAAGCGAATTTCTGGCACAATGTAGGTGTATATGGCGACTTGTCGGTCAATGGTAATGTAAATCTTCAGAGCCAAAGTGATTCATCGCTGGCATTCCAGCTTCAGGATGTCAGCAGTGTCAGCAACTTACGTGTCAGCTCGGCCCGCGATAATAATCTGGCAGATAACGGCTCGTTTGAGGACGCCTCAACCGGTACTAATGGTTGGGCTAAATTGGTTGGCACCGAAACCACGCTGGCTACCAGCACTTCGCAAGCATATGTCGGTACCCGGTCACTCAACATCGTTACCATCGCGTCCGCCAACCAAGGTGCTAAATATCCATTCCAGTTTGCAAGAAACACTACCTACACCATAAGCATGTACGTACGTCATAATTCGACCTCTATCAGTACGATTGATATAGGTACGAATTTAAATGGCTCAACTTCCGCCTGTCTCACCAGCCAAACCATTACCAACACTGGCTGGACCCGACTGAGCTGTACGGTTAGCACGGGCACAGTAGCCGCTACCGACTACCTCTTTATTCGCAACAACGCCGCTGCCATCCAGAACTTCTTTGTGGACGGTGTACAGATCGAAGCCAGTTCAACGGTTTCTAATTACAATGAGAGCTCACAGATCAATCTCATCAATAACCCTGACTTTGAAGGCAATATTGATGGCTGGGTCGCTCGAAGCGGAACCACGATGTCGAGGAGTACTAACCAGGCATACTTTGGACAAAGAAGTCTCGAACTGGTTATCCCAAGCACCAGTGGTGCTGGTGCTGAATACCGCGTTGCTTTCCGGCCAAGCACGCAATATACCCTGAGCTTCTGGGGTCGCAAGAGCGGCACTACTGCCTCGAACTTCAATATTGGTCGGGCGGATAATGGCTCAGATACGGACTGTCTGGCCAGCCAGACCTTTAATACAACCTGGACCCAATATACTTGTACGTTTGTAACTGGTGCTACTATCGGTGCTACCTCTAACATCTACGTCAAAGTTAATAGTGCCGCCGGCAGCACTATCTATGTGGACGGCTTAACGCTCGTCCGATCAGGAACCGCGCTTAACTATGCAACGCCAGCCAAAGAGCTGCAGGTTGATCCTTACTACAATAGTATGACAATCAACGCACTCAATAATGCAGATGTCCAGCCTTGGCAGCTTA
>CAZBQZ010000043.1:0-2022 GCA_964494495.1 uncultured Candidatus Saccharibacteria bacterium | reverse complement strand
GGTCTGTGAGTAAAATGCCGCAAATGAGTTGTATACGATTGTCGTGAGAGGCAGATATGCCCACTGCAGTACCATAAACAGCGTACGGTGGCGCTTGTAGCGGTCAGGTTTGGGCGGTAGCGTCTTTAGACAAATAAAGATAGTCGCCAGGGCGAATAGCAATGCAAAGGTCTGTACTCGGCTTACAATCAAAGGTAATTCGTTAGCTGCCAGGCTCTTTGGGTGCACCAAAGATGGAACAAATCCGCCCAGTAGCACCAACAGTGGACCGGCAGCCCACGTAACATGCCCCTCTATGCTGCGCAGTACCCTCGTCCAAAGACCAAAACGCGGCACTTTATTTTTCTTAAAGAATCCCTTGTCCACGATGTAGGCGATATCCGACACGCCATACGTCCAACGACGCAGCTGCATAAACTGCGCTTTGAGCGTACGCTTGAGGGTGTCACTGAGTACCGCATCCTGATAAATCGGGATGTACAGAGGGTACACACGGTAATTACCGTCAAACCGGAAATATGCGCGCCAATACTGGTGTCCGTCTTCCACAATAGTCCGTACACTCCAAAAATCAGTCTCAATAAGAGAAGCCATGCCCTGCGCATGTGACGAAAAGTTACGCAGCGTGTGTGGCCGCATCGATTGCACAATATGAAAGAACGAATTACCGGTCGCCAAAACGCGCATCGGCGCCGGCGCATCCCAAATATTGTTGTTATAAACCGAAACCGGTTGAAATGATGCTCGGATTGGATCGGGGCAAGAAGAATAGGCATACGTTAGCGTTGGCAGATAGTATTTGTCTGGCCGGTTGTCGGAGTCCAGCGTTGTTACTACAACTCGCAGCGGGTCAATCTTTTCTTGCTCCAGCCATTTTTGCAATTCGCGGCCAGCGAAGGTTACGTTACCACCCTTGCCGATCAGTTCGCCAGGAATATCGTGCGGATGTTTGATGGCCATGGCATGGAAAAACTGATCGCTGTAGGCGGCCACCAGTTCTTTGGACTGTTGCTCCACTCGCTCACCACCCCGCTCCTCGTAAGCTAGGATAAATATGACTTTTTTCATGTCATATTTGGAGGCCAAGACAGATTTAATGGTCGGCTCCAGGACTTCGCGGGCTTCGTTGTAGGTGGCAATAATAATGGCATGGAGTACGTCGTTGGGCTTCACTTGCATGGGTTGCACGCGGAGGCGCAGCAAGTTGTCGTAATGCCATTTAGGACGTAGCGCGCTCGCATCACTCACTTCGCCAGCCTGCAGTTCGGCAACCAGCTGTGGCCAATCCATCTTTTGATGCTTCCGCATAACACTAAACCCATGGAGCGCACGAGTTGCAGCTGCTACCGCACGTGTAAAGTTAATAAGTAGATACACAAGCACAAATATCGCTGCCACCGTAACATTAATAAGACTCAAAATAAGCGGCAAAAACAGCATCGTCCAGCTTAGGACACCGGGCAAGATTTCGAAAAATCTGTAGTGGCCTTTACGGTCTTTGGCGTACGGAATCTCGATATCTGTCATATTAATAGAGCGCCAGCAGTGCGTTACTTACAATGACAGCAAGCAGCAAAACCAAAGCGCCAAGTCCCAGGATGGCCAAAGAAAGCGCCCGCCGCAATGAATACGTCTTGATACTGAGCAGTAGGTTCATGGCCAGTATTACTAAAACAAAAAGGATAAAACTAAGAATTGGTACAACACTACCCTTCTGAAACGCGCTGAGGCCCAAATTGGCGCGGTACTGCACAATGTAGCCACCGGCTGTCTGCCCAATACTTCCTCGAAGAACAATAAGAACCATGCAAAGGAATGCCAAAAAAACATTAGTGCTAGCCAGCAGTAACGCGAGTTTGTCATGTAGATATTGTTTGGGTATATGCATACTTGGTTCGACTTCTATTGTATGTCGGGAGTGGCTGCTTTGACAATAGAGTCCCTGGTGGTGCGGGTAGAGAGAATCGAACTCTCCTCTCAACCTTGGGAAGGTTGCATATTAGCCACTATACGATACCCGCC
>CAZBQZ010000042.1:0-2066 GCA_964494495.1 uncultured Candidatus Saccharibacteria bacterium | reverse complement strand
CGCTGGAAGCGAGTACCCTTACTTTTTGACCGCAAAAAGTAAGCAAAAAGCTCCCGGGGCCAGACGTCACAACGTGACTGTGCTTGAAGCTATTTGGCGGCGGCAGAAGAACACCTGCGGTGGTCCTGATTGATTCTTTAGTAGAAGAATCAGGACAGGCTTCTGCCTTGATTCCGCCAAATAGCTTCAATCCCAATCTAGTTGTGGCGAGAGGCCCCGAACTCGGCCTGGGAGAGAAGATGGCGATTGCAAGGTGGTGCTGGCATCTTCTTTGGGTGCAGGAGGAATATTCTTTTATTGTCCTGGATCCCGGGGTCGAGGTCGGGATGACGGCAATGGGGAGATTGGGGTTTGGGTTTTAGAGATTTTAGGTATTGTTTAGATATTCGATATTAGGGATTAGACATTCTTCTAATATACGTATGAGTAGGTACCGGCTAGGTCGGCAGACACAAATTTCCAGTCTATAACACCCCAACCGCCGCGCGGCGTGCTGTCTGTCATCGACACTTGGCCGTAGGAGTTCATCTCGCTCATCCAGAAGCTGCCATCGGCATTTACCGACTCGACAATACCAACATGGCCTGGCGCACCACTATGCTTAACAGCGGCTGCACCGACTTGTGGCGCCGAGCCCGTGGCCATGCCAATACTAGCGGCGACTACAGCCCAAGTGTTGGCGTTGCCCAGGTTGGCGGGCACGGGGCGACCAATTTGGGCGCGACGGTTGGCTACATACCACGTACAAAAACCATAATCGTAGCCGTTGTAACCATACACGGCTTGTATTGCGCGATATGTGATAACTGGAGCAGGCTGTTGGCCATTGGGTATAAGGATTTGCTCGCCAACCTGAATGCCCTTAATTTCGGCATCGTTGTAGGCAATCAGCTGATCTTTGTTGGCTTTGTATTTAGATGCAAGGCTGTCGATGGTGTCGCCAGATTGCACAGTGTACACAATGCCATTAACTGGCGGAACCCAGAGTGACGTGCCAGCTTTAACATTGCTAGAGCTGAGGCTGTTAGACCACATAATACTATCCGATGTTACACTAAATTTGCTAGCAATGTTGGCTACGGTGTCGTCGCCCACGCTAACATATTTTTTGATGTCTTTGTTGCTCTTAAGAGCCGTAGCTACTGCTTGCGGTTTGGCTACAACCGTCGTGTCGGCCGGGGCAATAGCTAAATCGGCCTTGGCGCTGTCGGCTTGGTTGATAACGGCAGTGGTTTCGGGCAAACGGGTAGCAAGCGAAGCATTGGCGGCAATATCGGCCGATGATAACTGATCTAGTGGCTCGGAAGCCAAGGTACTAGCGCCATTAACCGCCTGTTGACTCATGGGCTGGCCGGTTTCGGTATTAATAATGGCAAAAGTGCCAATGGCAACCAACAACAACACATTAAGGCCAACCAAACTATACCGAACAAAGCGTCGGCTATGGCCTAGACGGCTCAACAGCGAGTGCAGTTTTTTCCAAAACGTCCGTGTTTGAACCGTGCGCAACTGCCCAGCGATATCATGCGTATGAACGTTACTGATAATCAATCTCCAAATGTAGCTTATTGCCTCTTATAACAGAGGCGCCACCTTGGCGCTACGCCTTTTATTATACCATTTCTGGAGAATATCTAGTACCTACCAACAATCAGCAATTTCTAATCCCTAATGTCGAGTATCTAAACAATACCTGAATCTTTAAATCCTAAATACCAAACCCGCCTTCGTCATCCCACACTAGATCCGAAATCCAAGACAATAAAAAGCCATTCCTCCTGAACCCAAAAAAGATGCCAGCACTAACAACCAATCGCCAGCTTCTCTTTCTGGCCGGGTTCGGGGCCTTTGCCACCCTCAGATTAGTTGGAGCATATGTAGGTGGAATAAAGGCAAAAACCGGTCCTGATTCTTCCTATGGAGAATCAATCAGGACTGCCGTAGGCATTTTTTTGCCGCCACCTACATATGTGGAGACTAGTCTGAGGGTGACATCTGCCCCGAGAGCTTTTTGCTTACTTTTTGTCGGTACAAAAAGTAAGGGTACTCGCTTCCAGCGAGTACAG
>CAZBQZ010000041.1:0-2087 GCA_964494495.1 uncultured Candidatus Saccharibacteria bacterium | reverse complement strand
ACTGGTGGCGAGCCTATGCCATAGACCCTGGCGGCAGCAACACCTGGAGCAGTGCCAGCAGCATAGGGACGTTTACGACCCAAACCAGCGCCACACCTAACACCGTGCGCATAGGCGGCAGCAACATCAACATCGGCGGGAATGTAATAATAAAGCCATGAGCATAGGGCAACGAATAAGAAGCAGGAAAGCGGCAAATGTTGTGCGGCGGGGGGCAGGCTGGTTGTACCGGTGGTGGCCGGGCAAAACCAGCCTGCAAAAAGCCGGCGTGACGACCGTACTATTAACCGCAGTAATCATCTTCGCCCTCTACCCAGCCGCCCCAGCCGCCGCAGCCGTAACCGTGAGCACGTCTACAAGTAGTGTCGCTACACAAAAATCTATAGAACGTAAAACTTGGTATGACGGAACTCGCTACTGGGCGGGATTTTACAGCGGCACCAACATCGTTTTCTACTACTCAACTAATGGGACAACCTGGACACAGAACACATCCGCAACGCTGGCTTTTAGTACGTCGGAATTTTCTATAGATGCTGACGGTTCCAACGCCTTTATAGCCTACACGAATGGCAACAATATGGAAGCCCGCAAGGCATCCTCATATCCGGGCACCGGCTTTAGCTGGAGTGCTGCGACCGTTATAGAAACGGATACGAACGGCCTGGGAAGTCCTGCCATATTGCGGAATTCCGCCTCTAAAGTCATGGTAAGTTGGTGGCACGGTACGGCTGCTTCAAATGATGTTGCCACCGCAATTTCAACGACAGCCAATAGCGTTTCGGCGTTCGGTTCAGTGACGCTCGATAATGGGCTGAATATTGTCTCTGGTTCTGCACTTGCGGCGTTGTCGGGGGGTGCCATGTATCAGGTGGTACAAAACGGTACCTTGTTGTGGGGTCAGAAGTATTCGGGAACGACGTGGGAAACCAATAATACGCCCATTGCCTCTGTTAACATCAGCGGTGACACAGCTTACCATCAGCTTGTCAGTACAGGCAATGAAGCCTATATGAGCTACGTAGACTCCGGTGGCAAGGCGCAGTTCCGCAAGTACGAGGACACCAACGGCGCAGCCTCAAGTAAAATCAACGACGCTGGCAACCCGGGCGCTATTGACGGCGCCGGGAGAGCGGTAGTCAGGACGTCAGCAGGTACACTGTATAGTTTTATCAACAGTGCAGGAGCGTGCGGAATCTGGAAGTCAACGGATAATGGCGCTAGCTGGGCCGAACAGGATAGCGCTCACCATTTAACATGTACGAGCGGTAAAAGCGTCTCCCTCGCAATCGATAACACAGATAAACTGCACAAGGCTTACTTTAATGGTAATACGACTGCATGTGGCCGTTACGCCACCATGAATGCAGATACGTTCGGTAGCATTGAAAATATTAATGATGCCTGTAACTCTGGTTATGTTCCGCTTGGCACAGATATTGCCGTGGATAGCTCCAATGTTCCCCACGTAATAGAAGTTCTAGATAACGCGTTTGGAATTAGCACGAAACTTGTTTACGGAAATAGGGTTGGTGGTTCATGGGATGCTTCCATGACCCAGATTGAAAGTGTGTCATCGAGCGATGATGGTATAGCTGAGGCTAGCTTGACCATTGACAATGACAACAAACCGGAAACTTCCTATATAAACGATTCAAATACTAGGGTAACGGCTGCTATAGGTAATGCGAATGATGCAACATCTTTCACTTTGCAAAATGTTGACACTACGGTTAACACGACCCTTGGAACTCGAGGTAGCTCAATTGCAATTGATACTGCAGGTAACACATGGGTGGCATACGTAGATACGACAGGCACAAACCAGATTAATTTAGTAAAACATAATTATGGGGATGCTTGGACCACTTGGCAAACTGCCCTTACCGATACCAAGACCGGGAGCGAGCCTACGCTGGCGGTGGCCGGTAATATGATGTATGTGCTGTACAAAAACAGTACAGGTGCCCTAGCCGATGATATATATAACGAAGACACCGCCACCTGGAGCCACGAAAACGTATTACAAAGTGGCACGACCTTGCAGGACGCCCATGTGCGCTGGGCGTTTACTGCCGACAACCAGA
>CAZBQZ010000040.1:0-2248 GCA_964494495.1 uncultured Candidatus Saccharibacteria bacterium | reverse complement strand
GACTGATGCTGCGGGCGCGGCGTCAGCAGCAAAACCGTTATGACGATTATATCCACAAAGAATTCGGTATCTAAATTACGTCGGCCGGTTTAAATGTTCTATAATTTCGCATAGACATAAGCGTAAATAAGAGATAGCTGTGAGATTGTTCAAAATAAAGCCAAACGAACCCGCTGAAACAACGGAGGAAAACCAACCCGTAGTCGAGGCTGCCATGCCAACTCCCACTAGCCGGTTGGCACGCTTGCTGAGCAGTCGTAAACGGGTCCTGCTTGGTGTTACTCTGATTATAATATTAATCGCTTTGGTGACGGGTCTTGTAGTGCGGCTTCATCACCGCGCCGCCAAAACACCAGATTCAAAAACAGCTGCTGCCAAACTGGAGAGCGATTATGAGGCGCGCAAAAAAGCGTACGAACAAGTTGCGGCAACTCCACAAGCTCAATTCGCTCTTATTAAAAAGCAACTTTCTGACCAGCATGTTGATCTTACGCTACCGGTCGAATCGATTGTAAAAAAATATAGTACCAATCAAACCGTATCGGATCTAATCCTACAAGCCGCACTACTGGGCGCTAAAGCAAAAGATCCTGATGCGAAAATATACGCCTCTATCGCCCTAGAATTCTTACCTAAAGATGCCAGTTATCAAAAAGCGGCGGCCGGTCTTATTGACAGACTGACGGCTATAAGCAAAGGTGATTTCAGTGTTGCGAACTATTAGACGCAGACATCTTTACCACGCGTTGTTTAGAACGGCTTTCGTGGTTGTGATTGCGTTGGTGGCCATTGGTCTACGGACCGAGCAAGCCCATGCCGTGCGCGACCATACCAACAATGTCGGCGGTAATGCCACGACCGCGACTTGTTATGTCACAACTGCGCAAGTCGGCTCGGGCACCTTAAACAATGGCAACAAATATATCAGTTTTGAGTATATGGTCCAGGGCAATGACAATGCCCGTCGCTTTTATGACACCGGTACGGAGGGCAATAACAGTGTCGTGAGTGAGCCTGGGGAGTTTGTGGCTTCGGATTCGAATTGCGGCTCCAATTGGCCTTGGTGGGATGGCACGACCGTCCAGTATAATAATAGCTACTATCGGAGCGCTTTTGATAGTGTATCGTCTGGCTCTACTCTCACGAATATATATCTCGGTTCGCCGGCTGGGGCGTACACCTATCCATATGAAGTCTATTGCGGTAATGGTGGTATAGGCAGTCATGACCAGTACTATTCATTTCCGACAACCTGGCGGCAACACTTGGGTCTGACGACCTGTAACGACGGCCAAGTTTGGGGAAGTGTCAATGATGCAGGCATAGCTACCTTTAATGGCAATACGATGTGGTGCATGGGTATGAATTTCTGGCCGTTTACCGGCAACCCGACGTGTAATGGTATGGATGCGGCGTCTGTGTATGCGGGTGGAGGGGACTTTGCCGGCTACCTAAGCGGAGGAACGTTCGCTGCCTACGGCAATCTTAATAGTAGCTTCTGGCGTAATGCAGTATCAACCCAGTCGCCGATAACCGGTCAAATCAGCGGCGGCATCAATGGCGGTAGCTTCCAGCTCAAACTATTTGCCCAGAATACGCGCGACAGGGTACCGGATACCAATAGCCAGCCAACGGCGTGTTATCACTTCAAACCGGGAACTGGTTTCTGTGGCGGCTGGACGAACGCCTATGACCCATTTAACAACAACAAAGCCAGCACAACCATAACCTATGAGTTGGTGCCACCACCACCCAACGGCGCTATAACGGGCTACAAAGGTGTGGGCAATCCGTTGGATGTCAGCGCCAATGTTCCATCAGCCATAACCGGCGCCCATGTCATCATTGATGGCAATGATCTGGTGCAGGATAGCTGTAACAATAACAGAAGCAACCCCTACCACTTCAACTGCATTGGTCCTAACACCACAAAGCAATTAAGAGTGAATCCTAACGTTGCCTCCGGCTACACGTTGTCCGGTGTCACGGTCTGCTACCTGCATAACGGTACAGCATATTCAAATGCCTTTTCCAGTATCGGTACGAATGCTACTAGCTATTCGTCACTAGGACAGTGCCACTCTTCACAGCCCATCATTGCGACAAGCTCCAATGGAGATATAAATGGGGGAGTTGTCGTTTACCCGAACTATAACGGCAACAATGTAACCGATGTGTACTGGCATTACACATCACAGGTAACAGCGCCGGTTTGCACCAGCTTTAAGGTCAACACACTGCCGTCAAC
>CAZBQZ010000039.1:0-2460 GCA_964494495.1 uncultured Candidatus Saccharibacteria bacterium | reverse complement strand
CCGGCCAGCGCGGCCGCTATCTTAATTTGGCTAACTCCTACGTGGAGGGTAAAGTGGAAGCTTTGCGCAATGTAGGCTATAACGGCATTGCTAGCGGAACGACCAGCCTAACAGCTGAATTGCCGACGCAGTTACCACCTTCGCGCTCGGCCAGCATGACAGTCAGCACGCCCCAGTCCGGCCTAAAGCAGATAGATATAACTCTGTCATACAAAGACCAAGGACAAACTTCATCGTATTCATACACCAGCTATGTAGGAGAACTCGGTGTCGGGCAGTAAAAATATATGGCGCGACGCGCGTGGCTTCACACTCGTGGAGTTAACGGTTGTTATAAGCGTAACCGCTGTCATAGCGGTCGTATTCCTGTACGTAATCTCTAACTATTTTGTGACTATAACCCGCAATAACGAACTGGCCGATATGACTATCAATTCCCAAAACCTGCTGCGGACGACGGTGGAAAACATCCGCTTTGGCAACGGTGTCGAAACTACCAATACTATTAGCGACCCGAATGCCCCAAGCGGTGGCTGGAACACCAGCAACACCAGTTTCGTTATCGTCATACCGGTGCCGGCTGTCGATACCTCCAAGAATTACATCATCGACCCTAATACCGGCAGCCCGTATATGAACGAGCTGGTGTATTACAAGAGTGGCTCCACACTTATGGAACGGATTCTGGCAAATCCAAGCGCCACCGGCAACAGACTGCACACCTCTTGCCCCGCAGGTCTGGCCTCGCCTACCTGCCGGGCAGACCCGCAGTTGGCCACTTTTGTCAGTTCCATGACGTTTACGCTCTATGACCAAGATGCGGTGCAGACCGCCGACCCCACCGACGCCCGCTCGGTTAATATTACCCTGACCATGCAACGCAATGCTCCAGTCAGCCCGCTTAGCTTGTCAACGAATATCCGCGTAACACTAAGGAATAGGTTCTAGCATGAACATTTATCGCAAAAATAAAACTATGGGCGAGCAAGGCATGTTGCTGTTAGTGCTGCTTATCGTTATGCCCTTTCTTATTTTGATAGCTGTGTACTATATGCACCTTAGTCTTACGAGCTTCCAGGTCGCCCGCTTCGACCAACTCCACACCGAAGCCCAGTTGACGGCTGATGCCGGGGCAGATTATGGTGTTGAACAAATCAATTCCAATGGCTCATGGGCTGGCACTAGTGGCGAGACCACCTTGCACAGCGATAGCAGACTCAAAACGACTTACCAAGTCACTGTTACCAGCAACAGCGCAACCAGTAAAACTATGGCAATCACCGGCCGTACCTATTGGCCGGCTACTAAAACTCCTGCCGCCCGTTCAGTAACGATATATGTTGACCTGCTTGCAATTTCGTCTGGAAGCTTTAGCGTCGTGAGTGGCGAAGGTGGGCTGTCGCTCACTAACAACGCCAAGATTGCCGGTGGTGATGTATTAGTGAACGGTACAATAACGATGAGCAATAATGCCCAGATTGGCTTAACTACCAATCCGGTAAACGTCCAGGTGGCTGACCAAGCCTGCCCTCAGCCAGCAGATGGCACGTACCCAAGAGTATGTAACAGTGGCGAGGGGGCAGAACCCATCAATCTGAGTAATAAAGCGGTCATTTACGGGACAGTGCAAGCAACAAACCAGACAGACGGCAGTGGTATGAGCAACCCGGGTCTGATTGCCGGCAGCCCAGCACCGCAAAGCCTGCCTACATATGATCGGGCGGCCCAGAAGGCAGCAGTCACAACAACGATTACTGCTGCGGCAGGTTCGTGTAGCAACGGCACACTAACCTGGGCTGCAAACACAAAAATTACCGGCAATGTTTCTATTTCCAACAGCTGCAAAGTGGCTGTGAACGGCAACGTATGGATTACTGGTAACTTATCACTGAGCAACAACTCGCAACTTATCGTGGCTGATTCCCTGGGCTCAACCAGACCAAATATAATGATTGATGGCAGCAGCGGTGCAACGTTTTCTAATAATTCATCACTTACGCCAAATGCAAGCGGCACCGGTTTTGAGGTCTACACTTTCTGGAGTGCTGCAGGCTGTTCACCAGACTGCAGCACTGTGACAGGTACGTCTTTGGCAAATTCGCGTAGTGTAGCTACGATAACCTTGGAGAATAATGCGACTGCCAGTAGCACCATCCTGTACGCTTACTGGTCTGAAGTATCGATGAGCAACAACGGTCAGATCGGTGCACTGCTTGGCCAGACGGTTGCCCTGAGTAACAACGGGACGATTACTTTTGGCTCATCAGTTGGTACCGGCAACACGACTTGGGTTGTCCAGGGGTATCGACGACATTAGTTTTCAAGGCTATTAAGGTGTCCCATAAGCGGTGAATATGCTATAGTTACAGGAAAAGGCTAATGCTTGATGGGCAGCACAAGAACTTCAAACAAAACCCCTAATTTTTTCAAAGCCAAACCCCTGTTCGGCCTTGATATTGG
>CAZBQZ010000038.1:0-2479 GCA_964494495.1 uncultured Candidatus Saccharibacteria bacterium | reverse complement strand
AGAGGGAGGCATTATGGTTTATCAAGAACCTTATGCATTAAACGAAAACTTTAAAAGGCAGATGATGTGGGCGGTAGCTCTTATCTTTGTCACCATTGTTGCGGCAATTACAGCTTCAGCAATCATAACTAGCGCGATCGTGCGCGGCCAGGTGGCTAACGCCCTGACTGCAACAAACACTACCTCGCAGCAAAGTCCGTCAAACACCAATAGCGGCACCCAGAATGTCGGCGGATGCGCCGGGATGCCTGGTAGCGGCAGCTTAGCAGCTGGCGGCAGCGGCGGCGGTAGTTCATGGGCAATGGCTGGTCCTTCAAACAGCACCACCACGAACAGCACCACCAATAACAACACCGAGTACAACGACTCGTTCAATACAAGTGACTCCAACAACGTGAGTGACTCCAATAACAGCGGTACAAATAAGAGTTTACTGTTCGGATCTCAGAACACTAACAACTCGACAAATAGCGCTACAATTGCATCTGGCAACACAACCAACACCGATACCCACTCAAAGACCGGCTACACATCCAACTCAGGTAACACAGTTGCATCAGGTAACACAGTTGCTTCAGGAAACACCGACAATTCAAACCAGGGTAATGGTTCAGGAAATGTCACAGCTACCGACAACTCAACTGACAACTCAGGTCAGACAAACATCGGTGGAAACACTACTAACAACTAACAATAGTTAGTCGGTAGTAACAGTGTGATTGGGTGGTTGGTCACGACTAACATCGAGCCAACCACCTATCGACAGTTAGAAGTTCTTTAACATTGTGAGATACGGTAAACCATTGACTGCGGTGGACGCATCCCGGTCAATGGCAAACCTTAAGGCGGTAGAAGGCGTTTCGCTTGCACGGAATTCGCTTATCAGAATAAATTCTTGCACGCTCATTCCTGTACGAACCTCGCCTACGGCGTACGGTTCGAATCGACGATAACAACCACGAAAAAACCGAGCTTGCGCCCGGTCCTTTCGTGGCTGGGGCGGTAGGATTCGAACCTACGAATGCCAGTACCAAAAACTGGTGCCTTACCACTTGGCCACGCCCCATTGCAGCCATAACAGATTGATTCTAACTTAAACAGAGGTACCGTTCAACTGTCGAATCTGTTGGTAAGTGTTCCATTGGCGGTGTAATACATTAAAACCGTCAATTCCTAGCGAAGTGAGAGGTTTAATCGACTTCTCAACTTGCTCGACACCTTCTGGCCTAATGATATTTCTAAAGATATGAGCGTGGCCTATAGCAAACTGCCCGTCGGCTATAATAAGATTATCGACATGGTGATGACCGGCAAGGTCAGTCCGCGGCCCGATCCTACTAAACAACCGGTCGCCAAACTCTGTAAAACCATGCTTTAGTCTAATGCCATACTGTCTGGATTGCTGTGATGCCGTCAAACTGGCTACACTACCTATGCATTTAATAAGTTCACGTTGAGAGTCGGTTATTTCAGCCGCTAGTACACATTGCGCCACTTGATCTGGGGCTAATTGCCCGATTGGCCTATTAAGATCATTCAGAAATGCGGCTAAGCCAGCATTATTGGCAATTAGTCTTTCCGGCGATTCCGGCACCTCAAAACCATTTGCAAGCTCTAAATCGACAAGTGACATTGTTTATCGGTTTCTTTATGTAATTACTTTTCTACAGTTAGTCTCTGCTTCGCCACTGGGGGTGTCAAGATGGTTTATGCACAACGGTTGCAAACCTCTATACTATAAGTAAGCATGCGCATTATAGAACCGCATCAATTCCACAAACCGCTAAAGAAGAAAAGACCGGTAAGATGGTTAATAATCTTTGTACTTATAATTACGCTAGTTGGCTTCAGTGGAATCACATACGCTAAAGCATTGCCCCCAGTTAAAGGCGTTCCCCAATCCATTGCTGTGCCTGGCGTGTCACCGCCATCTATAGTCTGGCCTAAAACCGGCCAGGCCGCCTTTGGTGCCGTTGGTTACGGCGTTCTAGCCCAGTCCGGCGCACAAACCATGGCGCCAATGGCTAGCATCGCTAAAGTTCTAACCGCCTTAACGGTCTTACAAGCAAAACCACTGAAAGCCGGCGAAACCGGCCCTACCTTGATCATTGACCAGGCTGATGTAGACAGCTACAACAAATATGTAGCTCTTGGCGGTTCAGTGGTGCCTGTAGACATAGGCGAAAATATAACCGAATACCAAGTCTTACAGGCCATGATGCTGCCGTCTGCGAATAATATGGCTGATACGCTGGCGCGTTGGGCCTTTGGCTCAACCGAAGCATATCTTGCAAAAGCAAACGCCTTGGCCGCCAGCCTTAATTTGGCTCAAACCCATATTGCCGACAGCAGCGGCTTCTCGCCTTTGACCAAAAGTACACCGAACGATCTGGTGGTCGTCGGCATCACCGCTTTGCAAGAACCGGCGCTGGCTGAAATTGTTAATGAAAAAAGCGCGGTCATACCAGTTGCCGGTGAA
>CAZBQZ010000037.1:0-3276 GCA_964494495.1 uncultured Candidatus Saccharibacteria bacterium | reverse complement strand
AGGGTACTCGCTGGAAGCGAGTACAGGGGCTTTGCGGAAAGCAAAGAAGGAGCTATGCAGTTTGAAGAAGAAAAGAAACAAACAACAAAAGGAACTTACTTGACTGGATCCGGGATCTAGTCCGGGATGACGGGGTTGGTTTGAGCCTTTATTCCTTATGCTTTTTGTGAGACCATTTTGGTAGCGAAAGAAGGTAACAAGGATATGGATGTTGTATTGCAAACCAACGGACTTACCAAGCGGTATGGTTCGGCTGCTGCGCTGGATAATTTGGATTTAGAGGTCTACAAAGGTGAGGTGCTTGGGTATTTGGGTCCTAATGGGGCGGGCAAGACAACGACTATCCGATTGCTGCTTGGTCTTATTAGACCCACAAGCGGCAAAGCTAATATTTTTGGTCTTGATGCCCAGAAAGACAAAGTGCAGGTGCATAAACGCTTGGCATATGTGCCGGGCGAGGCTATGCTTTGGCCTAACCTAACAGGTATGGAAACGCTGCATTTGTTAGGTAGCGTGCATGGCGCCGTAGACAAAGAATATCGCACCAAACTCATTAAGCGTTTTGATTTTGATTCATCCAAAAAAGTGCGCGCTTATTCTAAAGGTAACAAACAAAAGATCAATCTGATTGCCGCGCTTTCGTCACGGGCCGAGCTTTTGGTTTTGGATGAGCCAACGGCCGGACTTGACCCACTTATGGAACAAGCCTTTCGTGATTGCGTGCAAGAAGCTAAGCAAAATGGCCAAACAGTTTTCTTGTCGTCGCATATTTTGGGCGAAGTAGAAGCTGTGTGCGATCGTGTAGGTATTTTGCGTGCTGGCAAATTAGTAGAGATTGGTACGCTCGATCAGATGCGACACTTGTCTGCGCTAACCGTGCAGGCTACATTTGCTGGCAAGCCACCAAAACTAGACCATCTGCCCGGTGTCACGAATGTAAAGGTTACTGGCCACCAGCTGACATTCCAGGTGCAGGGGCCAATCGACAAAGTATTGGCCGAAATTGCTGCGGCGCATCCGCACACCTTGCTTAGCCGCGAGCCGTCGCTAGAAGAATTGTTTTTGTCACTATATGGCGGCGAGGAGCAAAAGCGTGGCCGCTAATGCCGCAGCCATCCAACTAAAGCAGCCGCGCTTTTCTAGCACGGTTATGGCACGTTTTTTTGGCAAACAAGCCGTACGTAGCGGCGTGTTGTGGGGGCTGGCATTTGGGCTTGTTACATATGCGTCGGCAGTTGGTTTTTCGCAACTTGGCAAGACCGTTGCCGAGCGTAATCACATACTGGCGCCGCTGGCTAGTAATGTGGGGCTAAAGGTAATTTTGGGCGAGCCACATAACATTACGCAGGTGGGTGGCTTTGTTGATTGGCGTGTTACCGGAATTGTTTCTATTGTCGTATCGGTATGGGCTATTATGACCACCACGCGTATGTTTCGGGGCGAAGAAACTGCTGGACGATGGGAGTTATTTTTGTCTGGCCCCCTTACACCCAAAAGGGCCGCCCTACATACATTGGCTGGCTTGTGCGCGGGCGTATGTGCGATGTACGCGGCGCTTTTGGCGCTTACGTTGGTGAGTGGTGCATCCCACGAGGTAGGTTTTAGCTTTGCGCAAAGCGCTTCGTACGCCGGTGTGCTAGTTAGCTCGGCAGTTGTATTTATTGGCGTGGGCGCATTAGCAAGCCAGCTGATGCCAATTCGTGCTCGCGCGGCCGCGCTTGCCGCCGGTGTCTTTGGTGTGTGCTTTATTCTTCACGGCGTGGCTAATATTGCTGGCAGCGTGCATTGGGTGTTATACCTTACACCATTAGGCTGGATTGAACTTATTCGGCCACTGGGCGGCGAGCCAAATCTGTTATGGTTTGTCCCGCTGTTTTTATTAGCAGCTGTTTGCGCAAGTGTTGCGGTATACATGGCCGGCCACCGCGATTTGTACGCCAGCACATTTGTCGATAAAGATTCGTCAAAGCCTCATATCAGGTTGCTCAATTCTCCTTTGGGCGCAGCCGTTCGGCTTAACCGTACTGCCAGTGCAATATGGATTGCGGCGGCTGGCGGCTTGGCGTTTTTGTATGGCAGTTTTACTAAAGCGGCAGTTGATATCGTCAGTTCGAATGGCCTGGTGCAGCGTTTTGGCGGGCAGCTGTTTCATGCGCAACAGCTGCAAGGTGCCAAAACCTATGCCGGCTTTATTTTCTTTATTATGATGACCCTTATTATGGTGTATGCGGCCACTGGTGTGAGCAAAATTCGTGAGGACGAAGCGCAGGGGTATGTCGACAACTTGTTAGTACGCAACGTAGGTCGCATGCGTTGGTTGTCGGGCCGCATACTGATTGTAGCGGCGGTGATTGTCCTGGCTGGCCTCGCGGTGGCTACTGGTATGTGGCTGGGGCAGGCAACGGGTCATGCCGGTTTGTCGTGGGGCGATATGCTGTTGGGCGGTGCCAATGCTATGGCACCAGCTATGTTGCTGCTGGGTATTGGAGTATTTGTTTTTGGGTGGCTGCCCCGAGCTACGGCCGTTGTGTGCTACGGAGCGGTAGCCCTATCTTTTTTGGTGCAAATGTTGGGGTCGGCAGTACATCTTAACCATTGGATTGTGGATCTTTCTATATTGAGCCATGTTGCGCTGGTACCAGCGCAAACTGCCAACTGGCATGTGGTAGCAGTGTATATTGCACTTGGTGCCAGCCTGCTTGTTGGGGGCGCACTACGTTTTAGACTGCGCGATGTTACTACCGAATAAAACATAGGCATTTTAGGGTATACTAGCAATAATGAGCTATGCCCTACTAATAACGATCGGTCTCCTTGCCGGAGCATTGGGTGGTTTTGTCGGTGTTGGCGGCGGTGTTATTATTGTTCCCGCTTTAGTGTTGTTGCTTGGTTATAGCCAAAAAACTGCCCAAGGTACAACATTAGCTATGCTGTGCATGCCTGTTGCTATTTTTGCAGCGCTAACGTACTACCGCGCGGGTTATGTGCAAATCAAACCCGCGCTATGGATTGCCCTTGGCTTTGCAGTGGGCTCGCTTGTTAGCTCGCATTTTGCTGTCAAACTCCACGAACACTCCGTTGCTCGCATCTTTGGCATATTGCTTTTGGCCGTCGGCGCCAAACTCGTATTCTTCGGTCGTTAACCCCCCACCCCCCCAATCGCCACCCATCTCTCCGACGGGTTCGGGGCCTTTGTCACCCTCAGATTAGTTGGAGCATATGTAGGTGGGATAAGGCAAAAACCGATCCCCCTCCTCTTTGAAGATTATAGAGGGG
>CAZBQZ010000036.1:0-4699 GCA_964494495.1 uncultured Candidatus Saccharibacteria bacterium | reverse complement strand
AGGAGCTAAGTAGCTAATAAAGGAAAGAAAACAACAGAAGGAACATGATTGACTGGAGGCGGGGTCTAGGTCGGGATGACGCGGGGGTGGTGAGTGTGGCCGGTTGCGGCTAGTTGGGTAGGTAATTTGGCGACGAGCTGGTATCATATGGCTATGAATGAGGAGCGTTTGGGAAAGCGTTTGCAGACTGCGCGCTTGCGGTCGGGTATGACGCAGCAGGCTTTGTGTACGGCGGCGGGCCTGAGCTACTCTACGCTTACAAAAATTGAGCGTGGCGCTATTAAAACGCCATCTATTTTCACTATTCAGCGCATTACTACAGCGCTTAATATGAGCCTGGACGATTTAATGGGCAGTATCACCGGCCCAGCTACGCCCAACAAAGTGCGCTCTAAAAGTGGTGTTTCGTTTGTGTATTTTGATATTAATGGTTGCTTAGTGCGGTTTTTTCATCGGGCATTTACTAGGCTTAGCGAGCAAACTGGCGCGCCGCCCGACATCGTCGAAACAGCCTTTTGGCATTACAACGACCGCGTATGCCGCGGCGAGATGAGCCTGGAGCAGTTTAACGCCAAGCTGGCAGAAGAACTGCACACCACCGCACATATCGATTGGATGGCGTATTACATGGAGGCAATCGAGCCCATACCCGTAATGCACGAGCTAGTACGTTGGGCGGCTACACAGTACCGCATAGGACTGCTTACTAACATTATGCCTGGGTTTGTAGATGTAATGCTAAAACAAGGTTTACTGCCCAACGTGCCGTACGATGCCATTATCGATTCGTCGGTGGTTGGAGCTATTAAACCGGAATCTAAAATGTATAGCTTGGCAACACAAAAAGCCCACTGCCCTGCCACGGAAATTTTGTTAGTGGACGACTCGCGCGTAAACCTCATGGCTGCCGAAAAGCACGGCTGGCATGTGTTGTGGTTTGACGATTACCGCCCAGACGAGTCGGTAGATCGTGTAAAAAGTGCGCTTACGCCAGTAAATTAGCTGTTTGGCAGTTTCGACAATAGCCTTGGATTTCGATTTGGTGAGCGGTGGGCGTAAAGCCGTGCGCCCGTGCCAGATTGTCGATGGTTTGCTCGAGCATATGCTCGTTTAGAGCTATGGTTTGGCCACAGTGCACGCAAGTTAAGTGGTGGTGATGCTCGGCAAACTTGTCGGTAAGCTCTAGCTTGTACTTCCAGCCGGTGTTCAGCCGCTGCACAATACCCAGGCGTTCAAAAAGATCCACAGCGCGGTAGATGCTGGCCCGATCTACGTTATGCACCTTGGCAACTAGATCACGCATGGCCAATGGCTCCTGCCCTAGCAATGCCGCAAATACAGCGGTACGCGCTGTTGTGACGCTTTGGTTGTGGGCTTTTAGCAGTTGTGTAAAATCATCACGAGCCGAACTCATGACGGTATACTAACATTATTGCGACAAAATTGTAATTACTTGAGCTGGAAACGTGCTGCTTCGGCTTGCGTTGCTTCTAGCCGAGCTTTGGCGTCGGCCAGTTGAGTGCGCGTTTGTTTTACGACTGCTGCGGGGGCGTGTTCGGTATAACTCTTGTTGCTCAAACGTGCTTCCAGGCGTTTGATTGCCTCTGTCTCGGCTTTGGCTTGTTCGGCAAGTTTGTCGGCGTATTGTTTGGCTACGTCTGCCGGAATGTCCAGCATGGCTTTGTATGTGGTTTGGGTGAGCTGGATGCCCTCGGATAACGCGCCATAGGCGACGTTACCTAGTTTGGCCAGGCGCGTAATGAGCGCGGCATTGGCCTCGATAAGCGGTGCGTCTTGATACACTAGCTGTGGCTTGTTGGCGCCTACGGCGCGGATGATGGCACGTGCCTCGGCCACAATGGTTTTTACCTCGGTAAATGCCTTGGCCTTGGCTTTGTCGGCGCCCGGGATAGTGGGCCAACTGCTGGTAGCTAACAGAGGATCCTGTGCCCAAGACAGCGTTTGCCAAATAGTTTCGGTTACAAATGGCGCAAACGGATGTGCTAACTGCAATGTGCTGGTAAGTATGTAGGCAAGAAGCGGGATATTTTCTTCGGCTTTACTGGCTTCGATGTACCAGTCGGCAAAATCGTCCCACGCAAAGTGATACAGCGTGTCGTAGGCCTCGGCAAAACGGTAGGCGTCTAGATGAGCGGCCATATCGTCTGTTGCGGTGCGTAGCTGGGCTAAGATCCAATGGTCAGCGTTAGAGACAGGGGTGGCTTTATCGAGTTTGCTGTCCCCTGCCTTGTCTTCTACATAACGGGCAACGTTCCAGAGTTTGTTGCAAAAATTGCGAGCGCCGACAATTTTTGGCGGGCCAAACGGCTGATTATTACCGGCAGTCTGACCAATGATCAGACCCATGCGCAGTGCGTCGGAACCAAACTCGTCAATAAGATCCATGGGGTTAATAACGTTGCCCTTGCTTTTGCTCATTTTTTGGCCATGCTCGTCCAGTACCAGGCCGTGCATGTACACTGCCTTAAACGGGACGTTGCCAGTAACATACAGGCCTAGCATAAGCATGCGACTAACCCAGGGGTATAACAGGTCTGATCCGGTTTCCATGACGCTGAGGGGGTAAAAACTGTCAAAATCGGTGCCATTGGGGTAATCCAGGGTAGCATAGGGCCAACTACTGCTGCTAAACCATGTATCAAAGACATCGGGGTCGCGGTGGTAGGTTTTGCCGCCTACTTCTATAATCTCGCGGCTTAGGTCTTCGTCGTTGTATATCCAGTCGTCGGTGTCGTCGACATTTTGGTAGGCCGGAATAGGTATGCCCCAAGCAATCTGACGGCTAATATTCCAGTCGCGCAAGCCTTCGAGGTAATTTATAAGCTGCGTTTTTTTAGTTTCGGGGTGAAAGTCGAGTTTGTTTGCCTTAAGGGCAGCTATAGCCGGCTTGGCCAGCGGCTGCATCTCGACAAACCATTGCTCCATAAGCATGGGTTCGATAATAGTGTCGCATTTGTAGCAATGGCCGACGCGGTTTTGGTACTGGTTGTCTACTTTTACAAGTAGCCCCTTTTCTTGCAAGGCATCTACTACTGCTTTGCGGGCTTCTGTAATAGACAAGCCTTCAAAGCGGCCCGCCTCGTGGTTCATGGTGCCATCGTGGTTAATAACACGCTTGGCAGGCAGGCTGTGGCGCTGCGCCGCCTCCCAGTCATCAAAGGAGTGCGCTGGTGTAATCTTGACAACGCCGGTACCGAAGTTTGGGTCGACCATTTCGTCGGCAATGACTTGTACGGTAAACGGGCCGTTAACGCCTTCTACTTCTATCACCTGCCCCACATATTTTTTGTAGCGCTTGTCGTCTGGATGAACAGCAACAGCAGTGTCGCCAAATTTGGTTTCGGGACGTGTGGTGGCTAGTGTAAACGGGCCGTACTTCATGTAGTACAGCGGCGTTGTTTGGTCTTTGTACAACACCTCTATATCGGCAAAACCGGTGCGGTGAAAGGTGCAGTAATTAACCAGGCGCTCACCTCTGTAAATAAGTTTTTCGTTCCACATCTTTTTAAATGTGGCGTAGGCACGCTTGACGATTTTTTCGTCGAGCGTAAAGGTGTAGCGGCTCCAATCTACCCCTGCCCCAATTCGCCTAAATTGGCCTTCGTAGTTTTCGCGGTTTTGGGCAACAAAATCCCAAATGTCTGCATATAGCTGCTCGCGTGTGAAGTCAAAACGGCTCTTGCCTTCTTTGGCTAACTGCTTTTCAAACACGGCTTGCGTTTCGAATCCGGCATGATCGGCCCCAGGCAGTAGTAGCGCTCGCTCGCCGCGCAAGCGGTGGTAACGCACGGCAATGTCTTCTAACCCAAGGGTAATAGCATGCCCAAGGTGCAAATTGCCATTGGCATTAGGGGGTGGGACGACAACCGAAAAGCTCTTCCCTGTCTTAGATGGCAGAAAAGCCTGGGATTTCTCCCAGAGGGCGTAGATGTCGGCTTCGTATTGCGCCGGCTCGTACACTTTGGGTAGCTTCATGGTCGCGTCCTCGTTAGTTAATCTGCCTTTAAGCATATCACCTTGGAATGTAATTTGCTACCTCTGTTAAAGTGATGCACTGTGTTGTAGGCGAATGATTACTTATGTCATCAAACAAATGCGAAACTTTCATGTGGAGAGGCTTATCCCCAACGCAAACAAGGCTTTACACATGAAAGCCCACCCCAACAGACCTCAAAAAAGCGAGGCAAGTGTATTTAAAAACGCGTACAAAAGTGCGATCCGAAGATTAGTTTTTTGATTTTGGCAGGACGTTTTTGTTTTTGACCGCGCAATAATACGTTGGGTTGCCTCAAAAGGTCAAGAGCATAGTAACAGGGGTAGGAGTTGTAAAAAAGTAATATTCCACTCATCATCCTAGGCCCACTCCGGTCTCTCAACATCCACCCCTCCGTCATTCCCGCGAAGGCGGGAATCCAGTAACTAAGATATTCCTCCTGAACCTCAAAAAGATGCCAGCACAACCCTACAATCGCCACCTTTCTTTCTGGCCGAGTTCGGGGCCTCTCGCCACAACTAGATTGGGATTGGAGGGTTTTGTTGGAATAAGGCAAAAACCGATCCCCCTCCTCTTTGAAGATTATAGAGGGGGATTGCCGTAGGCATTTTTTTGCCGCCAACAAAAGTCTTCAAGCACAGTCACGTTGTGACGTCTGGCCCCGGGAGTTTTTTGCTTACTTTT
>CAZBQZ010000035.1:0-4787 GCA_964494495.1 uncultured Candidatus Saccharibacteria bacterium | reverse complement strand
TCCCCATCTGTCAGAGGACGGAGCTCTGCGCCTGCTCCCCGCTCCCCTATGCTGCCCGACGAGACGAGTAGCCGGCGGCATAAGGTACTATCGGCGCCAATGGAAGCGTGCCCATGCGCCATGGCTCGGGCTTGATAATAGTTTCTAGCAACTGTAGGGTTCCTCTATCTAGGCGAGCCTTTTCGAGCGGACCACTATGCTCGCGGACCTCTGCTAGTAACGACTTCGTCATTGCTCCCATATCACACTCGGCAGGAACGGTAATATCGCAGTGCTCTGAAACTAGTGCAATGTCCATCATGTATTGACCGCGAATTTGTCGGCCCCTTTCCCTGGCGTCTAGATCTTCCTCGCTACAAAAACCCAAGCAGGCGTGTTTTACTTGAGCACGATGTATGGATGGATCGGGGTGAGCATAAGTGCCGCAATCAACTACCAAAAGGTCGTAATTGTTAGCCGCTACTGGCCCCTGATCGTGGTGCGACAGTGCTGGCACAACAAGCGCGTGTGTGGCGACCTGTCGTGTGGCAATACTGCTAATGCCCCGCTCGGTTCTTACACCAAGAGCATCCCTGCGACGGCCCTGGTTGAGTGGCTGGCGCTCAAGATGGCCGAGATCGTTCGTGGCGTCTTTATGTAGCTGCCGCTGAAATCTTGCTGCAGCGTCAGGATCGTCTCTTGCTAGCAACATGTCGGCGATACGTTGCAGTGTTCGAGCTTGCATAACAAGTTTGCGGTCAAAGTGTTGTGTGGGGTCGACCCACTTCTGCATGCCGCCGTATACATTTTTGAGCAGCTGGGTGGCCATTTTATCGTCGCCATGGACCAAAAAGAGACAGCCAGCGCCAATCAGTAGCGATGCCTCGAGTGGTCGTTTCGGATTTGCGTTTCGAATGGCCCGCACATTTACGGGTTCGCGTTCACCAATGTACGTAATATAAGCCGACACCAAGCCCGTCCCATGCCTGTGTTCGGCTGCCGACGGGCGACTAAACATGTCTTAATATATGTTCTTAGAGCATGATTTTGCAAGAGTAATAAATATCACAGCAAGCGCAAGCATTTTGTGCTAACTAAGCACAGATGTAGTAAGCGCCTCGAATGGACGACTCAAGTTTTGCGCCCACCATACACTAGCCTGCGCAGCAGTGGTAACGCGCCAAATGGCGCGGTCGCTGTCGCACGGAGTTGTGCTTACCTGTCCGTTCGCGGCGACAATTAACACGTTGTGATGTTTAACAACGATGTATGGTTTAAAGCGCGAGGTAAAGTCGTGCAACCACTCCACTAAATGCAGCAAGTCCATACTAAACGTTACTGGCTGAGTCGCTTTGGCGGCAATACCCAGGCGCTGCAATTGGCTAAGGCTGAGTACTAGTAGTGTTTGTTCGCGCTGCAAAATGATTTGTGGCGCGGACGTGCAGTAATCTACTGCATCCTTGGTGATGGTTACCGGCAGCCACTGCTTGGCCAAAAACTTTTCTAGCAAGATGGCGGTTTCGGCGTTGCGACCTAAATCGCCAGCCAATAGCACAGCGTCGGCCCACGAAGATTGCATTAAAAGATCATCCAGCGCTTTTTGACTAAAGCTGCCACTGGGAGTGCTGGGTGCAAACTCACCATTTTCGAGCACCTTGCCCACGGTTTTTTGCAGCGCGTCTGGTAGTAGTACCTGGGATGTGCCAATGCCAGCCTCAACACTCGCCGCGTAAGCTTCGGCTGGTGCAGCAAAGCCATACAAGTTGCCGCCAATGATTAGTAGTTTGCAAGCGGCCTGCCGGTTTTCGGGCCTGCTCCATTCTAGCTCCGGAAATAGTGGTTTGCTAGGATCTTGGCGTTGCCAGTAGGTACGTTCCATTTTTAGGCATCCAGCGTGGCGACTCTTTTGATATCGTGCGAAACGATGGTATCACCGTTAAATGTAATGGCGCCGCTAAACGTGTCGCCGTTCAGTACATAGGGCATCCATAGATGGTCGGCGGCCCACATCTCGTCGTATGGGATGTGGGTGGTGGCAAACCATTTGGGCCGCATTTCTTCGCTTTCGATTGGCTTGCCTTGCCACGATCGTGTGGTGTAGATGTGCGTGTAGTGGTTAAATTCGGGATCAGCCTTGTCGTAGAAATCGAGTATACCTACAAGCTTTAGATGGGTTGGTGTCACGCCAATTTCTTCTTGGCATTCGCGAACTGCGGCCTGCAATGGTGTTTCGCCTGTATCGGCCTTGCCACCGGCGCCGTTCCATTTGCCAGCACCAAAACTGCGCTTTTTCATGGCCAAAAGTACTTGGTCGTCTTTGAGCAAGAATACTATGGTGGTAATTTTACGCATTATTTAGATATCCAACGTAATGCTTATTGGGCAATGGTCTGAGCCCATGACGTCTGCATGAATGTCGGCACTTTTAACGTGCTTTTTAAGCGCGTCGGATACCAAAAAGTAGTCAATGCGCCAGCCCACATTGCGAGCGCGCGAGTTGGCAAAATGGCTCCACCAGGTGTACAGGCCATTACCTTGTTTAAACATACGCAAGGTGTCGACAAAACCGTGATCTAAAAAGTTTTGGAAGCCCTGGCGTTCTTCGGTTGTAAAACCTTTTTTGCCGCGGTTAGGCTTGGGGTTGGCAAGGTCGTCTTCGGTATGGGCGACGTTAAGGTCGCCACAAAAAACTACCGGTTTTTTCTTTTCCAGCTGCTGACAGTAGGCCAAAAAAGCTGGATCCCAGTGCTTTTCGCGCAAAGGTATGCGGCTAAGGTCGTCTTTGGCGTTTGGTGTATACACGGTTACTACATAAAATTTTTCAAATTCGGCGGCAATTACCCTGCCCTCTTTGTTGGGCTCGCCGTAGGTGTCGCCGGTTACCTTGTGCTTTTCGATAATATCTTCGGGAAAACCATTGAGGATAGCCAGTGGCTTAATTTTGCTAAAAATTGCTGTGCCGCTGTAGCCTTTCTTGCTGGCCGAATTCCAATATTCTTCGTAACCGCTTAGGTCTATAACCGCCTGCCCTTGCTCTGCTTTGGTTTCTTGCAGACATAAAATATCTGGCTGCTCTTTGTCGATAAATGGCTTAAATAATTCTTTGCGTACTACAGCCCGAATACCATTTACATTCCACGAATAAATCTTCATACGAACAGTATACTTCAAAACTTGACATCATTGACGCATAGCGTATATTGAGGAGCAATGTCTACGGCTCATTTGGTTGTTTATTGCGAGCTAAAAGTTTCGTCCTTAGGGGAAGAAACGCGGATATGAGTTTTAAGCTTATTGGCATCAAGCGCAGTGGCGAAACGCTCAATTTGGGCGCTGCTCCAGGACAAGTTTGGACAAGGGCTGGGCTTGATCATACCGTGCAAGAGCTTCGCGAGCTAAGCGAATATATTCGTAACAACAACAATGCCAACGCCGATAAATTAGGTGGCATGGTAGTTGTGGGTGCTGGTAACGGCCGCTTTAGGGGTGATCTTATTGTGTCGGATGGTGTTGCGCAGCCAGAGGCTGATTTTATTGGTTTGCTGGGTACGATTATAAATGCGCGTGTTGTAGCGCAAGAATTGCGGCTAGCTAATGTGCCACATCGTCTTTTGATGGCGCCAACTATTCAATTGCAATTGCCTGGCGACGGGCTCATGCAGCCCTGCACGCCCGAAGCCATCGAAGCTTGCCTGCAAGCCAACGAACTGATTATTGTTGCTGGTGGCAGCGGCCGTACCGGCCAAACAACCGACGCCGCCATACTTGATTTACTAGCAGCATACCGCGACACCATGCACGGCGAAGTGATTGCCCTCAAGGCCACCAAGTACGACGGCGTCTACGATGCCGACCCCGCGCTTGTTGCCGACGCCCGACGTTTTGCGCAAATATCTGCCGGCGAGATGCGCGACAAAGGGTGGACTGCCGTTGACAGCATATGTCTTGACCTTATCGATTCCACGCAAATCCCCATGCGGGTATACCAAGTAGATGCTCCGCTGGCCGAAGCCATGCACGGTAAGGGCGGAACACTCATTGTGCCTGGCAAAGCCGAGCACAGCTACGCTTAAATGATATAGTAGCTGCCATGAACGAAATTATTTTTTCTAAAGGCAGGATATTCGAGCTAGTACACATCCCCCAGACAGATGGCCGTATATTTGAAGTTGCTCGCCGCGCTCCAGGCGTCCGTGTAATTGTTGCCGATACCCGCAAGCGCGAGTTGCTTCTTACCAAAGAGCATCGTTGGGAGTTAGATGCCTGGGATTATCGGTTGCCGGGTGGCAAGGTCTTTGACACGCTTGCCGAGTTTGATAAACACCGCAAGTCTGGCAAAGACCTAGCAAAGGTGGCTCAGCTTAAAGCCCAGCAAGAGGCCGCCGAAGAAGCGGGCATTGATGTTACATCGTTAGCATTTTTTAAAAAGTCGTCATTGGGCGCTACGGTTGAATGGGATTTGTACGTCTTTGAGGCCACCAAGTGGCACACCAGCAAAAATGGACAAAACCCAAAAGAAGACGAACGACGCGGTATAGAGGTGCGCATGTTTCCGTATGCCGAGGTAGAGCGCATGATCTTAGCTGGTGCTATGCAAGAAGAACGCGTTGCGCTGATTATTTTGCAATGGCTCAAAAAACAGGGGTAAGCACCTATTGAAACATAAAAAGAGTCTACCCAGAGTCCCGCAGTTCAAATCCCTCCATAATCAACAAAATTTTAAGGGGCCTACCTTGCGGCAGACCCCTTAAAATTTGGCGGAGAGGGAGGGATTTGAACCCTCGATAGAGTTGCCCCTATACCGCCTT
>CAZBQZ010000034.1:0-5348 GCA_964494495.1 uncultured Candidatus Saccharibacteria bacterium | reverse complement strand
ATTTTTGGTCGATAGAAATTGCGGGCGAAAGGCCATCGATTTGGTCAACATCCGGCTTTTCCATAAGACCCAAAAACTGGCGCGCATACGAGCTGAGTGATTCCACATACCGTCGCTGCCCTTCGGCGTAAATGGTGTCAAAAGCAAGCGAAGATTTACCAGACCCCGAAAGCCCAGTCACGACCACCATTTTGTTGCGCGGAAGCTCGACATCAATATTTTTGAGGTTGTGCTCGCGCGCACCTTGGACAACTATATTCTCACTCATAAACAGTCTAGTAGTATAGCTTAAAATGGCGTTTTTGGCCATACGCTAAGGAATATATGCGATAATAATCACATGGAAACTGTCAAGCAATACTGGAAGAAAACGCCTACCCTTGTGCGGCGCGTAACCATCTTTTTGGTAGGCTGGACAATTGTATTGATGGGTATTCTTATGCTGGTGCTACCCGGGCCGGGTTTGCTAGCTATTTTGTTGGGTTTTGCCATTTTGGCCACCGAATTTGCGTTTGCCGCCCGTCTACGCGCCTGGACATTGTCGCAGGCCAAGCAAATAGTAGCACGCAAACGGCGTACGGTTACAAAGCCTCAGCCGGAGCCCACTCCAGAAACCGCGAAACATTCCGAACAGTAAGTGCCGGATATCCACCCCACGGCAATCCATGACGACTAAGCCAAAACTTGCCCCTCATAGGCGTACTAAGGGCGGCCAAAATGTTACGCTGCGTAGGGTTAAGACCTTCTTTCATCTGTTTAAAGGCGTCGCTGGCGGTATCACCGGCCACCTCTTGTAGCCTTACAAGACCTTCGCTGACGCTGTCTGATTCGCGAATAATTTTAGTTGCAAACGTGGGGCGTCCATTGCCCAAATTTCGAAGCACATCAGACCATTCGGCCAGTACAAGGCCAGCCGCGCCAAACTGGCGCACTGCAGCAAGTGCAGTAGGATCGTACCCTGTCTCCAGCAAAGTCCCTGCCTGTACCGCCAGAAGCTCCAGCATAGAACCACCTAAGTGTTTTGCCGCTTCTAGACGCCGCTCGGTCGTAAGCGCGAAATGTCCTTCGATAGCAGTAACGACATTGCCGTACGCCTTCGCCATAGGTAGCTGCGCAGCCGGTCTGATATAGGTATCGTGCAAGTACTCTCCTAAACCGGAAACAGCACCTGGTAGTGTTAGATGCGTGCCTGGTATATAGTAAGGCTCTCTATTACCGTCCGCATCCCTGGCGTTACCTGCAAGAGCCCGCCCAGCAAACCGGTAACCCGCCAAAACCTCAGCTTGTGTGCCAGTACCCGAGATGGCTAAGCCATCTGTAGCTACCAAAAAGGCATTAAGGCAAGTGCTAGCCCTGCCCATCTGCCCTCGCCGCTCCTGTTCCTTGCGCCGATCAATTACACCGTCCTTTGCCATGCTTAGGTCTAAAATACCTGTGCCTAGTGCAGCATGTAGGCGTAAATCGCCCATGTTCGCATATATTTGATGCTCTGTTGGCGTAAGATAATATCCGTTGGGGGCGCTCTCTGCTCGAATTGCAGCTATGGCTTCCTTGGCCACATTTGGAAACCCCCGGTAATGGTCGGTCCACATTTGCGCGCCGTAGCGGGGGTCGGCTAGCTGGTGCGGCAAGGGCGGTGCAACCCGCTCAACAGTTTCGGCAAATACTCCAACAAGTCCTCTTTGTAAACTCATACACTCACACTCCTATTCTGTCTCTGGGACGATACTTTCTGCATATAATTGTAGCTCCTCTATCAGGTATTTTTGGTGGCCTGTCAGATTATCGCGCTGGGCGATTTCTTGCAGCCGCCCAAAATACTGTGCCATCTTGCTATGCTGGCCACCTTGCATGAGTTTGCGAATACGAAACTGCTCCCAAGCCTGGCGCTCTTCGTCGGTAAGATTTTTGGGATAATTGCGAGCTTTGTAAAGCGGCAACAGTGCATCGAGCCGGTGATCTTTAAAGCTAAGGCCCAGCCTACCCAGCTCTTCTGGCGCGGCGGCACGCACCACGCTCATAGACTGTTTGTCGCCAGCTTCAAAAAAGCCGTCGTACAATGCGCTGTCGACATCTTGTTCGGTGCTTGCAAGGGTGGTTTGGGGCTTTTTATCCATAATTTCGAGTGCTTTACAGAGCTTTTCGGCAAATGTGCCGTCGGCTTTGAGCCTTGCGGCGTGCATCCGGATTCGTTTGAGATCTAGGTGCAGACGTTCTTGGCTAGCCTCGTCCAGTACGCCCAAGGGTGCCACTGCTGGGCAGTGATTGTATTGCAATTTTTTGATGGGCAAACGCGCTTCGGTGCTGTCTTTTTTCCAGCGCCACGCCTCGGCTAATTGCTCGGGCGTTTTGTCGAGCCACTCGGCAGGATCGTGGCGCAAATCATACACCAACACGCAGCCAGCACGCCCGGGGTAGGGGCAAACGTGCATGGCTACCGTTGTTTTTTCAAACTCGCTAGGGTAGCGGCCGCTGGTGTACACAAACGAGTCGCCAGACTCTACCAACTCGGCTATCTTTTTCTTGTCACGCATGCCAAACAAATATTCAAACAACTTGGTCTGCTTACCGCGAATAAGGCGAGCAACGGCAATTGTAGCCTCTACGTCGCTCAAGGCGTCGTGGGCGTGCTCGTGCTCTAGCTTGTTGAGCGCAGTTAGCAGTTCCAACCGGTTAGTCGCCTTGCCTTGGGCATCAAACGGCCACTGAATACCGTCGGGCCGCAGCGCGCGTGTCATGCGAACCACGTCTAGCAAATCCCACTTACCGCGATTATCTTGCCACTGCCATTCGTACGGATCGTAAAAATTGCGGTAATGCAGGTTGCGCATAAACTCGTCGTCAAAACGAATGGTATTAAAACCCACAAAAACGGTACCGGGCGTAGCGACCTCGCGCGTAAACATGTGCAAAAACTCGGCCTCGGTAATGCCCTCGGCCAAAGACTGCTGAGGTGTAATACCCGTAATAAGCGTACCGTCGGGGTCGGGTAAAATGTCGTTGGTTAGCTTAACCATCACGTTTACTGGCTCGCCCACTGGTTTAAGATCCAGATCGGTGCGAATGCCAGCAAACTGCATGATGCGGCTTTCGCGCGCGTTGAGCCCGCTGGTCTCTAGGTCGTAAAAGAAAAAACTGGCGCTCATAGGTACCAGTCTAGCAGACCCTTGCGTGGAACGGGGTAGATTATTACACAGATACTAGGTCGCGCTCGGGTGTAGGAAGTGTTGGCTGCGTGCTACCTTCCTGGCTGACACCCATACCACCAGCCCTGTACCCCCCAGCAAAACCGGAAACGTACACGTGGGCCATGGCTGGGCTACCAATCATCTTGGCACAGACGCGTCGCAACCAACCAGGGCGTTGCACATCTACCGCGAGGTTTGACCAACCCGTATCCATCTTAATGCTATCAGGGTCCCACACAGGAAACTCAACGCGGCCCTGGTACGACTCTATACCAGCTGCTGGCGTAGAGCGCGACACACGTGGCGCAAGACTCACTGGGAAACGTTGGTTAGATACAACTTCCTGAACGGCCGCAGCAACGTCCTCAACCGACTGCACTTCTGCGTAGGGCTTGGTAAAAGCTGTTTCTACCCCTACATATGGCCTCATGCTGCTCACGAGCGGGACCGCTGGCGAAATTGGAGCCAATTCTTGACTAACACCATTTTTCATTGCCAAATGATAACATTTTATTCCTAAAATGTCAATGTGATGCTTGTCACATTTGTATCTAGTAGGTTAGTTCGCCACGCCCAATACGAATGGAATCGCCAGGATTGATGCCTTGGCGCACAAGCTCGTGCATAATGCCCTGTCTTTGCATAATATCGCGCAAACGTTCAACACCGGCCGGGTTGTTAAAGTCGGTACGCATAGCAAAGCGCTCAATTTTGGTGCCATTTACCACGAAGGCGTCTTCGTCTTTGGATACATGCCAAGCATCGCCTTCGTCTTCTAACGTTAGCACGGGTACGGCTGGTGCGGCCACGGCAGCTTCGGCAGCGCGTTCTTTGGCGCGTTGGGCCTCTACCATCTGGAGTGCGGCGCGAAGCAGCTCTGGCACACCCTGCTTGGTTTTGGCCGATATAGCAAATAACAGCGTGCCTTTGGGCGCTGCCTTTTTAAGCTTGGATAGTTGATCTTTAACAATGTCTTCGTCCAGACCTTCAATTTTGGTTAGCACCACAATCTGAGGTCGGTCGGTAAGATCGACTTTGTAGGCACGCAATTCGTCCTGAATGGTTTTGTAGGCGGCTGCTACATCTTCTTGGTAGGCGTCTACCATATGCAAAAGTACTGCGGTACGCTCTACGTGACGCAAAAAGTCGTCGCCCAGGCCTTTGCCTTCGGCTGCCCCCTCGATAAGCCCGGGGATATCGGCTAGCAACAAGCTGGCTTTTTTGTCTATATCGACGACGCCTAAATTGGGCACCAGGGTGGTAAACGGATAATCGGCAATCTCGGGTCGGGCATTGCTGATAATGCTTAGCAATGTCGATTTGCCAGCATTCGGCAAACCTACCAGGCCAACATCGGCAATTACTTTTAGCTCTAACTTGACGGTAAACGTCTCGCCTTCTTCGCCCTTTTCGGCAACGCGAGGAGCCTGGCGTACCGAGCTAATAAAGTGAGCATTGCCATAGCCACCTCCGCCCCCTTTGGCAATAGTGATCTGTTTGCCGTCTTGATCGACGTCGGCCACAATGCGCCCTTGCTCGTCAATAGCCATAGTGCCAACGGGTACAGGCACTAATAAGTCGGCACCATTTTTGCCGTGTTTGTCGGACTGCCCACCTGGCATGCCTGGCTCTGCGCTAAGCTCTCTTTGAAACCGAAAGTTAGCCAACGTATTTTGGTTACGGCTGCCCACCAGCACTACGTTACCGCCATGACCGCCATCGCCACCGTCGGGACCGCCTTTGTCGATAAATTTTTCGTGCCGAAAGCTTAGCTTGCCGTTGCCGCCAGCTCCGGCTTTTACGAGCACAGTCGCAGTATCAATGAAGTTCATACCTATAGTTAAACAGATTAGAGGTAAAATATCGAATATCTAGCAATACTAATCTCTAATACCCAGGCCCTTACCTTCCGTCATTCCCTCCTCCCTGTCACCTCACCATCTCGTACTCACTCCAATATCCCACTCCCCGTCATCCCGAACTCCGGCTCAATCACGTTTCTCCCATAGTGCGTCATCCCGGACTAGATCCGGGATCCAGTCAATCATGTGCCTTCTGTTGTTTTCCTTCTTTTCTTTTCTAGCTACCTAGCTCCTCTTTGCTTTGCAAAGCCCCTGTACTCGCTGGAAGCGAGTACCCTTACTTTTTGACCGCAAAAAG
>CAZBQZ010000033.1:0-5427 GCA_964494495.1 uncultured Candidatus Saccharibacteria bacterium | reverse complement strand
AATATAGCTTACAGATTAGAATACTGGCCATTATACCGCAAAAAATGCAACAAAAACACCTTGCGGTCGAAGTTGTGTGACGGGTACACTAAAGGGATATGGCCGTTATCGAACTTCATGATGTCAGCAAGCTGTACGGCTTTGGCGATGCAACTACGTTGGCGCTTGACGAGGTTAACCTGAGTATTGGCGAAGGTGAGTTTGTGGCGGTGATGGGTCCCAGCGGTTGTGGCAAGTCGACACTTATGAATATTATAGGCCTTTTGGATCGTCCTACTCATGGACAGTACAACTTGCATGGCAAGTCGGCCGAGCATTTGCGGCCTGGTCGTCGCGCTAAAATTAGGCGCGATACCATTGGATTTGTATTTCAGTTCTTTAATTTGTTGCCTCGGCTGACGGTGGTCGAAAACGTGGCCCTACCACTGGCCTACAAAGGCATAGGCAGTGGCCGACGTATGAAGCAAGCAATTAATATGCTGGAGCGTGTAGGAATGAACGGCCGTGAGTTTTACCACCCTAGGCATCTTAGTGGCGGTCAGGCTCAATGTGTGGCCATTGCTCGTGCACTGGTTAACAATCCGCGTATTTTGATTGCCGACGAGCCTACTGGCAACCTCGACAGCGGCGCATCGCGTTTGGTTATGGAACTATTGAGCGAAATTCACAAAACCGGTACAACTATTTTGTTTGTCACGCACAACCCCGAACTCACCCGCTATGCTACTCGGGTGGTGTATATGCATGATGGCGCTATTGTGCACGACGAGCAAACGGCTATTGGCGAAATTGCCAGCACAGCGCGCAAGGCTATGTACAGCCTGCCTGTGCGCACCGAAGAAGACGACCTAGCTGGCGTTTCTACACTTATGAAGGCCGTACCACAGGCCGAAAAAGCTGCCAAAGTAAAGAAGAAAAAGGCTATCAAGAAGTCTGGTGCTAAGTCTCGCACCCGTCGCATAGCTGCTGCAGGGGGCAAAAAGTGAGTGCCTTAATGCGTGGCAACTTGCGCATGGCGTTAAGTAGCGTGCGTGGCTCAAAATGGCGCAGTATGTTAACCATGCTAGGCATTATTGTGGGTATTGTGGCCGTTGTAACAGTGGTTGGAATTGGCGAAGGTGTCAAAAAGCAGGTTGCCGGCACACTCAACCATTTTGGCAATAACCTGATCATTATCCGTCCGGGTCAAGTGTCGTCGGATGGCACATTTAGCGCGTCTAACAACGATGTCTTGTTTGGGCTTGGTAATTCCAGCTCGCTATCGATCCAAGATGTGCAGACCGTACAAAAGACTGATGGCGTGATCCAAGTATCACCTTTGGGTCTGGTTCCTGGCACGGTTTCTTCGGAGGGGCATAGTGCCAGCAACAAGCTATTTGTGCTTGCGGCTGGCAGCGATGTGGCCAATGTTCTTAATCAGGGCATTTCGCAGGGCGAGATGTGGACTAGCGAGGATAGCGATACGCATACGGCGGTAATTGGCCGAGACGTGGCCCAAGAGCTGTTTGGCGAGCCAGTGCCATTGGGCCATTCGTTTACACTACGTGGCCAGTCGTTTATGGTGCGTGGTATATTCGACCGTTTTGCCGACGTGCCCTTCTCGCCTACTGCCAACTTCGATAACGCCATCTTTATTCCATATCAAGCCGCCGCACAGCTTACCAAAAATAGTTCTGGTTTGTACGTTATATTGGCCAAAGCGCAGCATGCCAATCAGGTTAACCAGACGGCCGCCGCACTGACAACCAGACTGCGTGATGTGCATGGGGGTACTCAGGACTTTACCGTGCTAAGCCCTCGACAGAGCGTCGCTATGGGCGGCGACGTGATTCACCTGCTGACAACCTGGATTGTAGCTGTAGCTGTTATTTCGTTGTTTATTGGTGGCGTGGGGATCATGAACATTATGTTGCTCAACGTTACTGAGCGCATGCACGAGATTGGGGTACGCAAAGCGATTGGTGCTAGCTCGCGGCAGATATTGGGCCAGTTTATGTTTGAGGCAGCAGTATTAAGTTTGCTGGGTGGCGTAGTAGGCATTGTGGTTTCATTGGCGGTTGTAGGATTGCTATATACCTATACAGAGCTTAAGCCGATTATTTCTTGGCACGCGATTATTACGGCTACTGTTGTCAGTATTGTTATTGGCATCGTATTTGGCACGGCACCGGCAGTTAAGGCGGCACGAAAGGACCCTATCGAGGCATTACGCCACGAGTAAGCCTCTGTCATTTTCCCGTCTCCGTGTCCGTCATTCCCGCGCAGGCGGGAATCCAGTCAATCAAGTTCCTTCTGCACCCACCCCTTCTTCCTAGCTTTTTAAGCTCTTTAGCTCCCAAGCTCCTTCTTTGCTTCGCAAAGCTATTCGGTCTCGCTGGAAGCGAGACCCCTTACTTTTTGTACCGACAAAAAGTAAGCAAAAAACTCTCGGGGCAAAAGTCAGGACAATGACTAGTCTCCATACCTTTAGACGGGCGGCAAAAAAATGCCTACGGCAGTTCTCTTCTATAATCTTCAATGAGGAAGAGAACCGGTTTTTGCCTTGATTCCCGTCTAAAGGTATTACAACTAATCAGTCCTAACTAACGCCCCGAACCCGGCCAAAAAGAAAGCTTGCGATTGCCAGTCGATGCTGGCATCTTTATAGTAGCGCGTAGATGGCAGCGACGGCGGCAAGAGACATCAAAACAAGTACTATCCAGCCAATAGCCGAGACGTATTTTTTGTTGGCCCAGCTGCCCATAAAGTGTTTACTGCTACTAATGCGAATAATAAAGAATATAATAATGGGCGCTACAATGGCATTGCCAACGGCAGCGTAGATTAATGCCTTAATTGGGTCTATGCCAAAGAAGTTAAGACTTAGGCCGACGAGCATAGAGATGATGATAACACCGTAAAAAGCCTTGGCTTGTCCAAGATTGCGATACAATCCTTCTTTCCAGCGTAAGCTTTCGGCAATGGCATACGAGCTGCTACCCGCCAATACCGGTATGGCCAGTAAGCCCGTACCAATCAGGCCAATGGCAAACAAAAAGTAAGTAGCATTGCCCGCAAAGGGGCGTAATGCTTCGGCGGCCTGGGCCGCAGTTTGAATGTGTGTAATGCCATGCGGGTACAGAATACCGCCCGCAGCCGCAATAATAAAGAACATGACAAGATTAGATAAGAACATTCCTGTCCAGACGTCGATTCGCATCGAACGTACTTCGGACTTTTCGGTATGGCGACGCTCGTGCTGAGTTAGACGCCCTTCCATTACCTGCTCTTCAACTTCTTGGCTGGTTTGCCAAAAGAATAAGTATGGAGAGATGGTGGTACCCAGGATGGCGGCAATGATAATAATTTGGCCTTTGGTAAATTCGAGGTGTGGAATAACGGCATGTTTTAGTACATCGCCCCATGGTAAATGGGCCAGTACGGCCGACAATATGTACGACAACAAGATAAGTGCCAACCATTTTAGGTAACGTGCATAACGTGCATAAGGTGTAAAGACCTGCAATAGCAGACTAAATATTGTAAATCCTACAACCAACCAACCAAAATTAAGCTGCGGATTGATTAGTTGTACTGCCTTCGCCATGGCTCCAATGTCGGCCCCAATATTAAACGTATTGGCTGCAAATAGCAGCAATGTGCATGCATACAACACGTATTTGTTGTAAAAAATGCGTATATTGCCCGCTAGTCCCCTGCCCGTCACAAGCCCAATGCGTGCACACATTTCTTGTACGACGGCCATTAGCGGCAGAGTCCAGGGGGCAAGCCACAGTAGGCCGTAGCCGTATTGGGCGCCGGTTTGCGAATAGGTAGCTATGCCCGATGGATCGTCGTCGGAGGCACCTGTGGTAAGGCCTGGGCCCAGCATTAGCCAATAATCTTTTGTTTTTTTGACTACCCTGGTATTGGCGCTGGCATCGCGTACGATTTGAGTCATAAGTACTGCACGGCCAAGCGCCTCGGCTGGTACCTCGGCGGTCTTGGTTATAAAGTCGTGTTGTTTGGTGGACATTGTAAGTTCGCTTAAAAATATTGTATCAAGAAATTAAGCATAACCAAGCGGTACCCTTTGGCGGTATGCTACTCAGCGCAGCTGCCCGTACTGACTGCAGCTGTTGAGTTGGCGGTTTGGCTCAGCTGTTGCAGGATTTGGTCAATGGTTAGCGCATAGCCAACTTGGTCGTAGGCGGTTGATTTAGCAAAGATAACTCCAGCCACCGAGCCGTCGGCGGCGATAAGCGGCCCACCGGAATTGCCTTGCTCGACGTCTGCTTTAATGGAATATACTTGGCGTTCGGTACTGCCTTGGTTGTAGATATTGCGTCCCACCGCAGTAAACGAATCTAATATCGCTCCCGGTGCAGCGGTAAAGCCTCCACCGCCCGGGTATCCTGCTACGGCCACAGCGGTGCCTTTGGCAAGTTCTTGATCTTTGAGCTCAAACGGTGTAGTTTTGATTCCGCTGACACGCAAGATAGCTACGTCGAGGTCGGGGTCAAAACGGATAACGGTGGCTTTATGCTGGCCATTTTGGTCGACGACATACGGCATGGTTACCCCAGCTACAACATGTGCGTTGGTTACTACTTCGGATGGCGCTGCTACAAACCCAGAGCCCTCGACAACCCCGCCACATCCCTTGCCTTCTACCTTAACGATACCAGTGCGATCTTTTTGGACAGCAGCAGTTAGTTGACCCATATCCGGCAGCGGCGTATCGGTGGGTAGGCTTGGTTCTAGGCCTGTAAATACCTGTGGAAAGCCATTGGGATCAATAAGATGGCCAAGCGAGCTAAGGACACTGGGTGCCGGTGGCAACGTACTGTCCAGCAAAGCCACAATGCGCGAGGTGCGGACCTGCTTTTGCCAAGCACTATTAGGTAAGTTGCGAAAGACAGCGGCAGCCAACCAAATAGCCGCCAGAAGCGTAAAACCTGCCAACAGTAGCCCAAAAACATTATCGAGTCGCTGGGCCAATTGTGCTTCGCGCAACTTGTATTTGAGGCGCAAGCCTACATATTCGCCTATTGTCATGCCTGTCAGGGCTAGCCCCATTACGATAATTATGGCTAGTAGTGCCTGTGTGTTTGTTGAATGAATACGGCTTACCAGGATGCTGTCGAGCAGGGCGCCCGCAAAAAGACCTATAAAAAATCCGGCCGTAGAAAAAAATTGGCGCACAAACCCAATCTCGAGTCCTCTAATAAGCGCCGCTACCAGAAAGGCTATGATAAACAGGTCTAGCCAGTTCATATATCTCAATAATAGCAGGTGTGGCTGGAGGTGGACTGGCAAAGTTTTGTCATAGTGACCTAGGTCTTCACCCTCCCCTACCAGCCCACATTTATCCTCCATCACCCGCACTCACTCCAACCTCCCAATCGCCGTCATCCCGGACTAGATCCGGGGTCCAGGACACATGTT
>CAZBQZ010000032.1:0-5743 GCA_964494495.1 uncultured Candidatus Saccharibacteria bacterium | reverse complement strand
CCCCCCCCCCCCCCCCCCCCCCCCCCCCCCCCCCCCCCCCCCCCCCCCCCACGGGAGGTTTATTGAGTTTGCTCTTTGCGCCACTGCGCAATCTGCGCATGATGCCCGCTCAGTAAGACGTCTGGCACCCTAACACCTCTAAACTCTTCGGGGCGCGTGTACTGGGGGAACTCAATACTCACATCGTCGTCCTGAAACGATTCAATATCGGCACTATTTTCACCGCCCAACACACCAGGCAACAAGCGTACAACGCTATCGATAATAATCATGGCCGGCAGCTCACCACCAGTTAATACATAATTGCCAATGCAATATTGGCGGTCAATCCAGGCCGTAATGCGCTCGTCGTAGCCTTCGTAGCGCGGGCACACAATAATCAAACCGGTGGGTTTTGCAGCCAATTCTTTAGCGTCGGATTGCTTGTACAGCTGGCCACGCGGTGTTGGCAGTAGCACTAACGCTCCGGGATCGTTCTTTTTGGCTTGCTCAATAGCCGCCACCAACGGCTCTGGTTTGAGCAGCATGCCGTCGCCGCCCCCATACGGAGTGTCGTCTACCTGTTGCCGAGGACCAAGGCCATATTCGCGCAAATTAATAAAACTGTACTGAGCAATGCCGCGGTCGGTAGCCTTCCACAGCATGCTGTTGCCGAGCACACCTTCAAACATCTCTGGAAATAGAGTTATTACTTGAATATTCACTGTAAGAATTATAGCAGCAACCATGGCTCATACTGTGATATACGTACAACATGGAGACAAGCGCCGACCAAGTCTGTGAGCCACTGTCTAAAACACATGGCCGGTGTGTGCGCCAAGCATTGCTTGGCCAACTCATGCTAAACGCCGAAAACCCAGACCAATTCGCCCACATACTAGACGCCGAGTTTAACGGCCCCGACCAACTACCTGCCCCCTGCTCGCCCGGCTGTCCCCGCCTGTCGGGGCCAGCCTTCTAAGTCCTACCGTTGCTTGGTAGAACCTTTTCCTCTGAGCAACCAGTACAATGGGTCTGCGCCAAGCAGTTCGGACTCAACAGAAGTTATAGGGATAGGTGCTATTTGCGGTGGTCGCTCCCGACCTCGGCTCAATGATAAGTGAGGGTCTACGGCAACAGGGACGCCGGGGTTTCTGTGGCGGAACAAATCTGCACGTGCGCCTACGCACTCACCCAAGAATGCGCCGCATACGACCACCTTGTCTTGTCTCTTGGCGGCCGCATCTTGCTGCCGGAGTTGTTCTGCATAACGTGTAATTTCCCTATGTTGCCCAGCTGGCAAAAGAGTAATGTCGTCCTTGGCAACATCTAATCGTGCCAATAATGGATCTGTACCCCAAGCACGCTCTATAGTAGCGTCATCGCCAAAACAGTCAGCAGGCACATGGTACCAATTAGGTTGGTACTGCACTTCGTGCCCTCTGGCAACTGCAGAGCCAATAACACCGGCCAGTCTTACATAATAATCATATGTTCCAGGGGGAGTCGCCCGTTCGCCAAGATCGGGACGGCTTGGCCCATTGACATCAATTACATACAGCAACATTTAGATTTATTATAAAATATACTATACCAGGTGTCTATTCTACCTCTGTTAGTAGAGCCGGCTAAAGTTGCTGCCAGACAAATATATTGACTTTTATGTACAATTATACTATAATAGCAGTACTTAAGGTGAGGTGACCATTATGAACGTATTTAAACAACTTGGACTAGTAATTGGCGTATGTGCCACAGTACTTGTATATGCACCTGCTGTCGCTAGCGCTACAACCGTTTCTGACGTATGTACCGTTAAGGCAACTGGCTCTAAAAATACTGCCGGTGCTGCCGACAGCCGTTTTGTACTCAACAACGACAATACAGTAAGCGCCACGTTTATTGTAACGGGCAGCAATTGTACTCAAGACGTAACTATTGCCAGCTGGCAAGCTCCTGACGCCGACAAGGGTCGCCCATACGACCAACAAAAACTGTTTGCATGGGAAACCGGCACATTTGCTCCTGGCCAGCACACTATTACGGTTAAATTGCCTAATTGCTACTACCAGGTAGACCTTATACGTGGCAAGAGTGCTTCTGGCCCCAACGGTAGCGCTGTCTACGACGACGCTGCACTTATGGGCTCGTTGCACGGTGGCACAACCACTTGTACTCCTGTTACGCCTCCTACTCCTACCCCTCCCACCCCTCCACAACCTCCTGTTACGCCTCCTACCCTGCCAAAAACAGGTGTTGGCACCAACGTACTGTGGGCTGCTGGACTAGCGACCGTACTTGGTACTGTCTGGTACCACCGTCGTCAACAAAAAGCTGCTCGCAGCTAACAGCGACACGTGTATCGCACTAAAAAACCGGCCTGCTCGGCCGGTTTTTTAGTGCTAATTAACTTTGGGCGTTTGACTCTTGGCGGCTATTTCCATATTTTGATCTTTTTCGTGGCTACGCAAGTGCATTTCTGGCAAGAACCACGTAAGCACAAACGCAATAAAACACAACCCGGCAGCAGCCAAAAAGACCACATTGGTAGATTTAGTAAAGGCTTCGAAAACAATTGTCTGCATGGCATGTGGCAATGCGTGAATAGCCCCCGCGTTTTGGATACTCACATTTCCGGCGGTATTGCCCAAAGCGGCCAAATGCTTGGCAAGTTGACTAGCTAGCAATGCGCCAAAAGCCGCACTACCCACCGCGCCTCCAAGCGAACGGAAGAAACCAGTAGCGGCCGTGCCCGCACCCATTTCGTGTCGCGGAATAGCATTCTGGACAGCCATGGTAATTACCTGCATCACCATGCCCATCCCCATGCCTAGCAAGAACAAGTAACCACTAATAGCCCACGACGACGTTATGGGTGTTAGCCGACCCATGAGTAGCATGGCCAAAGTAATCAACCCCATACCCACCACCGGAAACACCTTATAACGGCCAGTCTTAGAGATCATCCGCCCCACAATCATCGATACCGGAATCATGCCCAGTGACATAGGGACTAAGTGTAGCCCGGCTTGGGTAGGCGTTAAACCATTGACGATTTGAAAATACAGCGACACATACACAAGTGCACCAAACAACGCAGCGCCCACAATAAATAGCACCGGCACCGATATATTAAACACACCATTTTTAAACAAATTGAGGTTAAGGATAGGCTCGGCGGCGCGCGACTCACGGCGGATAAAGAGCGTAATAAGCACAGCACATGCCGCTCCCAGCAACAAAATCGGCGCGCTAAACCAAGCATACCGTTGCCCACCCCATTCAGTCAGTAGTAGCAGTGAGCTAGCAGCAGCCACAATAAGGCCAGCGCCAGCATAGTCGATACTATGCTTATGTACCTTTTTGGGCAAGTGCAATACTTTTTCGATAACAACCAGTGCCACGATACCTATCGGTACGTTAAGGTAAAAGACCCAGCGCCAGTTGGTGATTAGCCCCAAAAATGGGTGCGGATCGGTGAGGTAGCCACCAACAAGCGGCCCCAATACACTGCCAACGCCAAACACCAAGCCAAACAAGCCAGTGTACTTACCCCGTTCGCGCGGGGCAATCATGTCGCCGATAATGGCCATAGCAATGCTCATCAAACCGCCCGCACCCAGACCCTGCACTGCTCTGAATGCAATCAACTCTGTCAAGTTTTGCGATAAGCCACACAACGCCGAACCAATCAAAAACAGCACAATAGCCAGCGTAAAGATCTTTTTGCGGCCATATAAATCAGATATTTTGCCATACAACGGCTGTGTAGCTGTAGAGGTTAAAAGATAAGCAGTAATGACCCACGACAGATGCGACAAACCGTTAACTGGATCTAATTCGCGCACAATAGTATACAGGGCCGTACCCACCACGGTTTGATCCAGTACTGCCAAAAACAACGCCAAAAGTAAACCAATAATCACAAACCAAATCTGTCGTTGGTTCATATGTGGTGCAACAAAGCTAGGCGGCTCAGGTTTTTTTTGTTCGTTCATTGTTTGTAACTTAACGCCGTTAAGGTAATACTTCTAGTTTCGCACGCACCGTCTTAGTCGTCAAGCCGATAAAAAGACTAATCCACCACACTTCGCGGGTCTATAGCTCCGTGTTGCAGGCAGCGGGCGACAAATCTGCAATAGTGAGCGTAGTTGTCGACTAGAATATGGCGCTCGTACATTACTTCCCTGCTTGCAAAACCTGAGTCTTGCTTATCGCTTTATACAAAAAGACCGGTACCATAGGTATCCGGTCTTTTTGTCACATATAGGGCTCCCAAATGCTGTTTTTGGCAAATGGCTCGCAGAGCACGAATATATTTTTGTTTTTGGTGAGGTCGATAAGGCCACGGTAGGAATTCGACTTATGTACTACTATACAAAATGCTTGCGCCTAGCGCAAGCATTTTGTTTAGAGTTATAAAGTATACGGTTATACTTTATACGTCGACTAGATGTCGAGGTCGTCTAGGTCGTCGAGTTCTTTGCGAGTTTTACTAACCACGCTGCTAGTTGGCTCGTCTTCGGCCTTGTCGGACTTGTCGTCGCTAGCTGAGCCATAGCTGTTGTCGGTGTTATCGTCGGAATGGCTAGAGCTACCATGGCCCATGCCTGGCTCGCCGTTATCGACAATCTTGAGGTTGTAACGGGCATCGTTCTTGGTGCCCAAGGCGCGCAACAGAGTGCGCAAAGACTGAGCGGTAGCACCCCGTTTACCGATAACCCGGCCTAGATCTTCTGGGTCAACGGTTAGCTCTAGCAATACACCCTTTTCGTCAATGCGGCGTTCGATGCTTACGGCGTCAGGGTTGCCCACCAGTGATTTTACGATAAATTCTACAAACTGCTGGTCGATACTACTCATAGCAGACAACTCCTTACTTAACTGGTTAACTTATTATATCAGAAACAAAACGAGTGAGACTGTTAACAATCCCACTCGTTTTTTTAAGATGTTTCTAATGTTAATGATGAACTAGGCTTCGGTTGTTTCGGCGTCAGCGGCTTTGTCGCTGGTAACTTCTTCGGCTGCGGAAGCTTCTGGCTCGACAGCCGGTTCTTCTTTGGGCTGGTTTTTGCGCAATTTTTCGGGGTTGCGCAGCTTGCCAGCTTTGCCGGTGCTAAGGGTTACCCACTTAGGTAGGTCTACACCTTCGCTCTTTAGGAGAGAAGCAGCGCGGTCAGAGGGCTGAGCGCCGTTTTTAAGAAAGGCAGCGGCCTTTTCTTTGTTTAGCACGACGGTCTTGGCGTGCGGGTCGTACGAACCGAGCTGGGCGATAACTTTACCACTGGTAGGAGTCACACGGGAGTCCTGTACCACCACGCGAAACATTGCGTGACCTTTGCGACCAGTTCGTTGCATACGAATAGTTAACATGTTTGGATACTTCTCTCTTTCTAAACCTTACAGATTACTAATAACCTTTGAACATATTTTACAGATAAGCGCCTCTTATGTCAACTAATACAACGGAGGAGAATGTCTAATCCCTGGTATCGAATATGCAAACAATACCTAAATGCCGAACTCTTGCGCCGTCATCACTCCAATCTCCCCACTCCCCGTCATCCCAGAGTCGACCCGAGATCCATGACATATGTTCCTTCTACTATCTCGTCATTCCCGTGTAGGCGGGAATCCAGTACTGTGTTCCTTCTGTTGTTTTCTTTCTCTTCTTTTATTAGCTGCTTAGCTCCTCCTTTGCTTTCAGCAAAGTATCTGTACTCGCTGGAAGCGAGTACCCTTACTTTTTGTACCGACAAAA
>CAZBQZ010000031.1:0-5995 GCA_964494495.1 uncultured Candidatus Saccharibacteria bacterium | reverse complement strand
CCGCTGCCAACACAATCAGTATCGGCGCTTCGATCGGCAATGCAGCTGTACAGGCAGTTAATATTGGTACCAGCGCCACGGGCGGCTCAACCACTAATGTAACTATTGGCTCTACTATCGCCGGCACGACGGCCATTAACGGACCACTGACTGTAACGGGTCGGACCAGCGGTACTGCCACCAGCCTAACGGTGACGAACGGAGCAGTAGGCCAGGTTGGTCTCGTGGTGAAGGCTATCGCCGCTCAGACAGCTGATGCATTCCAGATCCAAGATTCGACGGCCGCCAACCTGTATCGGATCGATGCTGTCGGCAATCAAGAATCCAATGGAACCCTCAATAGTGGCGGCGGCGGCATAGGTCAGCTTACGGATTCCTTGACCGGGGCCTCAGAATCATTCAGTCCCTGGACGCGGTCCAATATTACCGTAACGGCCGATGACGCTGCCTCAAATCCGGCTCCTAACGGTACGACCACAGCCGATAAGCTAGACAGTACGCTGGCAAATGCCACGGCGTCTCTTACTTATACGACTACAACTACCGGTAATTACACGTTCAGTGTCTGGCTTAAAACCAATAGCGGTACGCAACCTGTGCAGCTGCGGATTGACTCTACTGGTGGCACGCCTACCACCGGTACGGCTGCCAGCTTTACGGCAACTACTACTTGGCAACGCTTTATGGTGACGCAAAACTTTACCGGCTCGCCAACCAACCTCAAGCCGACCATCATTATTGTTAACAATGCGGCTACAGTGGTCGCCTGGGGTTCGCAGTTCGTATCTGGTACCACCGCCAAGGTCTACACAGGGGACAATAATATTCAGATTTCCAATGGTATGTTTGCCAATGGTGGCCTGGTTATTCAAGGCCCGAGCGACATTACTACAGGTACAAGCAATCTAGTTACTTCTCAAGCCTTTAATAACGCTACTTTTTGGTCCTGTACCTCTGGCTGGACGGCGACATCGACGACAGCTGCGCACAACTCAGGCTTTTCTACTGACTGTACAGCGACAACTTCGAACTTTGTGGTTACGGCCGGCACCACCTATTTTGTCGACTTTGCATTGGCTAGCCGAACTGCCGGCACCGTTACACCTTACATCGGTGGTGTCGGTGGTGTGGCCGTGTCGGACAATGCCTCCCATCATTACGAAACTATTACAGCCACTTCGACTACTTCTTTGGCTTTCACGCCAAGTTCGACCTTTGATGGCACAATCAGTGCTATATCAGTCATTGCTTTGACGAATACTAAGCCAGCTTTGCAGCTTGATAATCCAAATGGTGGTTCGGCGGATTTGGAAGTCCGAGGTGGTGGCGCCGGTAATGAAAATACTTACATCGGTATCCACACAGGGCAATCAAACTGGGGTGGTGACCTCAATACAGGGGTGGGTTATGAAGCCTTGAAAAGCGTTGTTGACGGTTCAGATAACACTGCCTTGGGAGAATCTGCGCTGCAATCGTTAACTGAAGGTGGCTCCAACACGGCAGTCGGACAAGCCGCACTATGGGAAACGCTCAGCGGCTTTAATAACACCGCACTAGGACAGAATGCTGGCTGGGCAAATATAGGAGGTAGCAACAACACTTTTGTAGGCTCACGAGCCGGCGAAACGGGAACAAGTCCCAACCTGACAAACGCCACCGCTATTGGCTACAATGCACAAGTTACTGCCGATAATTCATTGATATTGGGCGGAACAGGTGCTAATGCTGTTAGTGTAGGCGTCGGCCTAACGGCACCGACCTATACCCTTGATGTGGCAGGCGATATTAACTCCTCAACGGAGTTGAGAGTGGGCGGGAATATTGTTTGTACATCTTCAGGTTGTTCGGCTACAAGTCTTGCGCCAACAGCACCAACATTAGTTCAAGCAGATTCATCTACCAACATAAGTTCTGTGGCGGTTGGAACTGACGGATTTGGCCGAATGGCTTATCGGGATACCAGCAACAATTTGAAGTTTGCCCAGTGTACAAATGATAGCTGTACAACAAGCAACATAACGACACTTGATACCAGTATTGGCGCAGAACTACATATTGAAATGGGTACTGACGGATATGCTCGTGTCGCCTATGCAAGCTCGACAGGCACCCTTAAATTTGTCCAATGTACCAATGCCGCTTGTACGACCAAAAACGTCAATACAGTCGACGCCAGCGCTGGCATAACTACTGGAAGAAGTCTTGACATGGTTATTTACAGTTCAGACGGTTTTGCTCGTATAACATATGCGGACGCTAGCGGCGGAGCTCGAACTGGTATAGTCATTGTTCAATGTACGAATGCGGCTTGTAGTACAAGTAATATAACGCAACTTACGGCAACTAGCGGGCGAGAGACTAGTGTTGATATGGGATTGGATGGATTTCCGCGAGTTGTGTATGGTGTTTGGACTGGTGCAACAACGGCATTATCTTTCGTCCAATGTACCAATGCGTCCTGTTCGACTAATAATACAAATGCTATGGGAGGATTCAGTTCTAACGTATTTGGATTTGATCTGAAGATTGCGTCTGATGGTTTTGGCCGCATTGCTGAAGTAGACAGCACTACGTACGGATTCCGTTATTGGACATGCACTACCGCGACCTGCGCCTCTTCAATCACACAAGTCACTATTAGCGGTTCACTTTTCACCTATTATAGTGTCGAGCAAAGCTTGGGTACTGACGGCTTCGCCTCAATAGTTTATCAGGATTCAAGCAACCATCTGTCTTACTTGAAGTGTACCTCGAGCGACTGTAGTCTTAGGAACTCAGCTATAACAATTACATCATCGGTAACAGCCTTAACAACATCCTATACTACAGGGATAACAACTGGCTCTGATGGCTATCCTCGTATGGTGTTTAACGACAATAATAATAAGTTAACCTATGTACGATGCTATAACACCTCTTGTGCTACACCAGGCAGCTTCACTCAGACTTTGCAAGATTCTTACAATAATATTTCGGTTACAACCTCGCCCACTATAAAGCTTGATAGCACACGCACTGGCTTCAAGATCCAGGACGCCAATACAACTATTGGCAGCAATTTGTTCAGTGTACTCGGCAGTAATGCCAGTGGCCTTGGCTCGTCACTCTTTACTATCAATAGCTCGGGTTTTGTTGGGATTGGTCCTGCCACAACTCCAGACTATGCATTGACAGTGGCGGGAACGACCGGTGCGCACATCGAACGTTTAGGTATTGGTATCGGTAGTAATGAAATCGATGAACTCTACTCCAACACTAACGCTAGTCTCTACCTTAACTTTAGCGGCTATAATGCTGGGAATACTCAATTCCGTGACTTGTTCGTGGGCAATGGTAAACAGTCTGCCACTCCGGTCTTGTTTGCTCAAGGTAGTACTGGCAACCTTGGTATAGGTACCTCAGCTCCTGCTAATTTAGTACATGTTTACTCCACTTCTAATGCGGCACACACTATCGAAGTGGACGCCCAAGGAACTGGAACTCTTCAGCAAGCAACCATTGATTTAGCTACTTTAGGTGATGGCACAAAGCCTCTCGGTAATGCCGCCACAAAGGGCTGGTCGTTATTCGGCCGAAGCAATGCCTTTACTACAGCCGCACAGCAAAATGATTTAGGTATTGGTTACTGGGACGGTACTAATTGGAATAACGCACTTTGGGTTGATTCCGCAACGACTAATGTGGGTGTCGGTACTCTTACCCCAGCACAACGTCTGACGGTAACAGGCGGTTCTGTCTATCAAACACCAGGCACTACACCGACCGCCATCGGGGGTGCTGATCTAACAGATATCGGCTGGAACGTCTCTGTTGTCGGACATTATGCCTATGTTGGCAAAGCGGCGGATGCCGGAACCTGTACGCCACCGGGGACCATGACCGGCTGTGAATTTTCTATATGGGATGTTACCAATCCAAGCTCACCAACCGCGGTTGGTGGCGTGGATCTCACCGATACTGCCAACGCAGTCTATGTCTCCGGACACTATGCTTTCATAACCAAAAATGTCGATGCTGGCACATGTTCTGGGGTGACGCTTACCGGTTGTGAGCTGTCTATTTATGATATTTCTAACCCAAGTTCACCGACAGCCGTTGGTGGAGTCGATACAGGGTTATCTGCATTTGGGCTCTATGTCTCCGGCAGGTACGTATATATAGGTAAGAATACCAGCGCCGGAACCTGCTCTGGCACAACGCTAACTGGTTGTGAGCTCGCTATCTACGATGTGTCAAATCCCAGTACACCTGTCGCTATAGGCGGCATTGATCTGGGAAATGTAGGCTATGCAGTATTCGTCTCCGGCAGGTATGCATATACGCGAAAAGATGGGAACGTCGGAACCTGTACGCCACCGGGGACAATGACCGGCTGTGAATTTGGCATCTGGGATGTGTCAAATCCGAGTAGCCCGACTGCTGTCGGTGGCGTAGATCTAGCTGATACTTCATCGGTACAGAGTAACAGTATATTTATCTCTGGACGTTATGCGTATGTAGGCAAGCCAGGGAATGCCGGAACCTGTACGCCACCGGGGACCATGACCGGCTGTGAGTTATCAATATTTGATATATCAAATCCTGCTAGTCCGACCGCTGTCGCAGGCATTGATTCGACCTCAGGCAACTTTAATGCTGTATATGTTGCCGGTCGCTATTTATATGTAGGACAGAGCATCAATGCTGGAACATGTTCTGGGGCGACAATAACCGGTTGTGAATTAGGTATTTATGATATCTCTACTCCAAGTTCACCCGTCGCTGTCGGTGGGGTTAATATGTCCCAAAACCTCAGGACCATATTTGTTTCCGGACGTTATATTTACACTCTAAAAGCCGCTGACGCCGGGACCTGTACACCACCCGGAACTATGACCGGCTGTGAATTTGGTATATTCGACGCGACTGGTGTCGATGCGGCTACGGGTACCTTTGGTTCAGTTGATTCCGGAAACCTACAAATATCTAATAACGCCACCATCGCGAACGACTTAGCTGTAACTGGTGGCATAAATGTCGGTCAAAGTCTCCAGGTATCTGGCGGCCTCGGGGTGCTTGGCGCTGCAACATTGAATGGAACAGCATACTTCAATAGTGACTTAGTGCAAATCGGCAATGGCGTGAACGCGCTCGGTGATTCCGGCACTATGGTACCGAATGGCGGGTTTGAGGTGAATAGCGACAGTGATACGACGCTAGCTGATGGCTGGACGTCAGTTTTGAACACCGGCACACCAGTCTTTTCCGTAACATCCACGTCGGCCCAGGGTAATAATGGTCAACAGATCTCCTCCACTAACGTCCAGAGCGGTAGTGTCCTGTCGCAGTGTTTCCCAGTCACCAGCAGCAAAACGTATAATCTCTATGCTCAAATAAAGTCTAGTATTGCGACGACCAACGGCTATACGTTGGCACTCAACACCTATACTACCAAGGCTAACTGTACAGCTAACTCTACTGCTACAACCGTAAATGCTCAAAATAATGTCGCTACAACCACTGCCTTCCAAGACCTAGGTGCGACTTTGGCAGCCACCGGTGCGACAGCAATTTGGGGCCGTATCTTGATTACAAACGCTCAGACCACTAATGCTGGCGCTACAGTCTTCACTGTCGACTCAGTGCGCCTGACGCCTAGCAGCTTGGCAATGGGTATTGACGTTGCTGAAAATTACCCTGCCTTGGCTTCCGACAATCTGGTACCGGGTGAAGTAGTAAGCTTCGGTTCGTCAGCGCCTGTTGGCGGATCATACGCTGTGCGCAGCACAAGCGCTTATGACAGCAAAGCCTTCGGTATTGTCTCTACGCAACCTGGTTTAACGCTTGATGATGGCAAGGGCTATGACCATGTGACCGTGGCTTTGTCTGGCCGTGTGCCAGTGAAGGTCAATGATCAAAATGGACCAATTGCCGTAGGCGAACCTTTAACTGCTTCCAACACTCCTGGTGTGGCTATGAAAGCTATTCAAGCTGGTAAGATTATCGGTTACGCCGA
>CAZBQZ010000030.1:0-8440 GCA_964494495.1 uncultured Candidatus Saccharibacteria bacterium | reverse complement strand
TGCTGGGCTTGCAAACCACGGTGCTAAGAAAATTGTAGATAGGATTAAAGATTACTCGCCGGCTACTTTTGCGGATTTTCCGCTCAACATATCGGTAGCTAAGACAAATTCAAAAGCTGCGGCCAACGAGGAGGACGCTATTGCGGATTATGTTGGTACCCTATCCCTCATAAAAGAGGCTTCGGTTGGCAGTATGATTACGCTCAATATTTCCTGTCCTAACACCTACGGAGGGGAGCCTTTTGCCAAACCAGATAAGCTTGAAAGGCTTCTTCAAAAAGCCGACAAGATTCGACTGACACAGCCAGTATTTATCAAAATGCCGGCCGATTTAGCATGGCCTGAGTTTAGCAAGTTGTTAGATGTAGCGGCCAAACACAAGATTGCAGGTGTTACTATCAGTAACCTTGCCAAGGACCGTGGGCAGGCAAAACTCATGGACGAATTGCCACAAACCGTTAAGGGTGGCATGAGCGGTAAGCCAACATGGGACCTTAGCAATAACCTTATTCGACGAACATACCAAACCTATGGCAATCGTTTTGTAATTATTGGTGTTGGAGGAATATTTTCTGCAAAAGATGCATACACCAAGATTAAGCTTGGCGCGACTTTGGTTGAGTTAATAACAGGCATGATATTTGATGGGCCGCAGTTAATTGGCCAGATAAACCAAGGCCTTGTTGGGCTACTTGCGCATGATGGGTACCGCAATATCAAGGAGGCAATTGGCGTTGATGCCGCAGAGTATTCATTTTTACGCTAGCTGCAAGGTATAGACGTTTTAGATTTTTGCTTATTGTGTGGTAGCCCTTGCTATACTCAAAGCATGCAAACAGAGATAGAAGCCAAATGGCTTGATATTGATATTACACAAATGAGGAAGCGGCTCGAATCGGTAGGTGCGCAGCTTGTCACGCCAGAGCGCCTAATGGTTCGAAGTATTTTCGACTACCCAGACAAACGATTAGAAAAGAATGGCGGTTGGGTAAGGGTTAGGGACGAGGGAGATAAAATTACCCTTAGCTACAAGCAGCTCAATGATAGAAGCTTGCACGGCACCAAAGAAGTGTCGGTAGTCGTTAGCGACTTTGACAATACGTGCACTTTTTTAAAGTCAATTGGGCTGGAGCAAGACTCTTTTCAAGAAACGAGGCGAGAAAGTTGGAAGCTAGGTGATACAGAAATCGAACTCGACACTTGGCCCTGGATACCAAGCTTTGTAGAGATTGAAGCAAAGAGCGAGAAAGAGCTCCGAGATGTCGCTAGCAAACTCAACCTTGATTACAACAAGGCATTACACGGCAGCGTAGAAACAGCCTACCAGGCCGTTTACAAGGTAACCGAAGAAGAAATAGATAGCTGGTCGGAGATTCGTTTTACCCCAACGCCGGATTGGCTCGAAGCTAAACGAAAACAAGCCACATCTTAGCTACCTTCTCGGAAGTCTTTTGTAGGTAAGCTATAATCACTGATATGCAAATAACCGTATCTGATTTAGAAGAAAAAGTAGAGCAAGGTATCGCTAAGCTTGGTTACGTCGGCGACGACGCCAAGGTTATAGCCGAGGTCTTGATGTATGCGCAACTTCGGGGCAACAACCAGGGGATAACCAAGATTGCCACCGGCGGCATCCCTATGGCAAACACTGTCGAAGCATTTAGGGTCGTCAAAACCAACAAATGCGGAACTCTCTTAGCCGGTGGGCTTGGCATGGTAACCGCTAGCAAGGCTGCTATTGTTGCGGCAGACCTGGCCGAGAAACACGGCGTGGGGATTGCTGGCGTTAATCACACCTTTACATCAACAGGAGCAATTGGCTACTACACCCGTAAGATTGCCCAAGCTGGCTATATTGGCCTAATGACCGTTGGCGCGCCACCGGTTGTAGCGCCATTTGGATCAAACGAGGCCCGGCTGGGGACTAACCCAATCAGTTATGCCTTTCCAACTAGCTCTGGTCCTGTTATTTTTGACACCACCACGGCTGCTATGGCTTACTTTGGCGTCGTAGAGGCCAAGCTTAACGGTCAGCAGCTGCCCGACGGTACGGCATTTGATGCAGAAGGTCGTCCAACCAACGATCCAGCCAAGGCTCTTGAGGGCGCTGTGGCTACTTTGGCTGGCCACAAGGGCTACGGACTATCGATTTTTGCGCAGATGTTGGGCGGGCCATTGGTTGGCGGTTGGTTTTTGGGGAATCGCAAAGAAATGGGCAATGGCATTTTTATGATGGCGATTGACCCAGGGCTACTCCACAACAAAGATGAGTTTTTACAGGCGGCCGACATGCTAACCACACAACTTAAAGCCTCCCGGCCGGCTACGCCCGGCGGCAGAGTGTATTTGCCCGGCGAAAGCGGGGACGAAAAAACAGCCGCCCACAAAGCAGTCAACCAGATCGAGATCGCCGATGCTGTATGGGAAGAGCTTTTGGCATTTGTAGCAAACAACCTCTGAGACAACTTGCTATTCCAAGGCTGGTCCTTGGAATGACGATTATGAGATTGTCTACGCAAAAGTAAAGCCATTTGCTGCCCTAAAAGCATTTCTGGACAGCATATAGTTGCAATACTGATTAGTATATTTGGTCCGGTGCGCCCATACTCCATAGGTGACGAAGCAACACAAATGGCTCCAAGGTGCTGTAATTTATCAGATATACCCACGTAGTTTTTATGATGCGCATGGGTCGGGTATTGGCAATTTGCAGGGGATTATTCAAAAACTTGATTACCTTGGGGGCGGCCCAGAGTCTTTGGGTGTTACGGCAATTTGGATTTCGCCCATCTACACTTCGCCTATGGCCGACTTTGGCTATGATGTTGCTGACTACTGCAATATAGACCCCATCTTTGGCAGCCTGCACGATCTAGAAACGTTGGTAGCCGAGGCGCACAAGCGCTCTATTAAAGTGATTTTAGATTTTGTGCCAAATCATTCGTCCGACGAACACCCGTGGTTTATCGAGGCAAGCTCATCCACGAGTAACCCAAAAAGGGATTGGTACGTATGGTGCAATCCAAAAGCTGATGGCGGTCCGCCAAACAATTGGTTGAGCGTCTTTGGTGGATCAGCATGGCAATTGTCGGCACAAACAGGACAGTATTATTTGCACAGTTTTTTGGCCAAGCAGCCCGACCTCAACTGGGATAACCCAGCCGTGCGCGAGGCAATGAAATCGGCTATGCGGTTTTGGCTTGATAGGGGAGTAGATGGCTTTCGGGTAGACGCAGTTGATTGGCTGTCCAAAGACGCCGCGTTGCGCGACGACCCTACAGATATCTATGCCATTAACAAGGCTGCCGGACACGATCACGAGTCGCTTAGGCATTTGCACAGCCGTGATGGCCCGCATTTATTTGACAGGCTAAACGAGATGGTCGAGGTAATTGAAGAGTACGACGACCGTTTTATGATTGCCGAGACACACCCAGAGTCGGACAACAAACTTGCTGGTTACGTCAAATATTACCGGGGTGTCAACCCGCACCTGAGCGCTCCTTTTAATTTTGAAGGTATTCACTTGCCATGGAAGGCGTCTGTTTTTTGTAACTTTGTTGATTCGTTTCAGGCTGCCATGGAGCCGGGCTATACGCCCATCTACACTGTTGGCAACCACGACGAATCGCGCATAGCCTCGCGCGTAGGCTCGGCGGCTGCACGCACGGCAGCCATGATGTTGCTGACACTACCTGGTATGGCCTTTGTGTACTACGGAGAAGAGCTGGGCATGACCGATCTTTCGATACCTGCTAGCCAGGTACGTGACCCATTTACGAAACCGGGCAAGGGTCGCGACCCCGAGCGTACACCCATGCAGTGGGATGCCTCGGCGCATGCTGGTTTTACAACGGGCAAACCGTGGCTGCCAGTAGCGCCTAACTACGCGCGGGTTAATGTCGAAACAGAATCGCGCATCCCGACCTCTTCGCTCAATCTTTACAAGCGGCTTATTCATCTTCGCAACCAATCGGCTGTTTTAAAATATGGCAGTTACCGTACCGTAGATAGCAACAAAGACGTCTTTAGTTATAAAAGACGTCTTAAATCTGATGAGCTACTTACGCTACTCAATTTTTCTAACAAGACGCAGCAGGTTACAGTGGCGCACCTTCGTGGTGCTGTTAGGTTATCGACACGCCTCGACCGAGAAGGCGAGACAGTTGGCCGCCAAGTAGAGCTACGGCCAAACGAGGGTCTGCTAATTGAGGTACTTCATGATTAATTTTGTGTGGCCACCAGGTACCAAGCTGCCCGCTGGCACCGGCGGCTCGGAAAACTACACTATTGGGCAAGTAAGAGAACTTATTCGCCGCGGTATAGCCGCACAAGTTATAACTATTGGGCTCGGTAAACGAGACGGCAGAAACGAGTTTGTAGACATACCCTTTACATCCTTAAAAACTCAGGCCGACTTAGCCGACCTAGAGGGTACAGTGGTATTTATTAATGGGGCAAGCACGGTAAAGACCAAGCTGCCAGCGTTTATCATTATGCATATTCCTCCGCCCGAGCACGAAAAGGGTTGGATAGCGATAGCGGCGGCCCAGAATTGTACGTTGATTGTCCCTAGCAAATACGCCGCACAGCTGTGGGCCGATTATCTTCACCGAGATCTTTCCGAGGTGCACATTGCCTACCCATTTGCCGAATCCTGCTTTGCAACCCAAGCCCGCAAAAATCGCAGCCGAAAGGCTATTAAAGTTTTGTTTGCGGGCAGGCTTAGTGCTCAAAAAGGAATCTTTACATTTTTAGAAATGCTGCACATGGGCGATATCAGAAAAAATAAGCATTTGGCATTTGCCGTTACTACTGCGGGGGCGGATAAGCCCGACGGCAAGATCATTCGTTTGCTTGTCGAGGCCCATCCAAATGTGACGGTTATACCAGCGCGTAAAACTCCAGCAGCAATGGCAGAGCTTATGGCCGACTGCGATATTATTGTCATGCCGTCCAACAGTCAGTATTGGCATGAAACATTTGGCATAGTGTCTATCGAGGCGCAACATTCTGGCTGTTGGGTTGTTGCGTCTGACGATGGCGGTTTGCCCGAAACAAACTGCGGGGGTGTAATTCTGATTAAACCGGACGATGCTCAGGCGCTTGCCCGAGGTATTTTTGAAGCTATCGCCAAGGGCCCGCTTCCTTTGGAAGTTCGGAGCAAGGCTGCCAATCTTTTTACTGTCGAGCAGTCGGTAGACAACCTGCTACAGGTGCTGTTTCCACCCGAAGAGCTGATTGTCCAACCGATTGAAAAAATTATTTTAAAGTCATCGATAAAAATCGTAACCAGCACGCCCGCATCTTAGCGACATGCGGATGGCCCTATATTTGTCGAGTTGATACGAGTGCTAAAAATTAGCTAATTGAGCGTCGAGCTGACTATCGTCCGAAGTGTTGTCACCTGGATTGGTCTGGTCGAGAATGGCCGAAGCCTGATCTAGATCGCTTGTAGAGCTAACGGCTGGTGCCGGAACTACGTCGCTGGCTTTTGCCGATTGGCTTGCGGTGGTGCTGTCTGCAGTTTTGCTGTTTTGACGATTGTAGACGCTGTAGCCAGCAAAGCCAAGTATTGCTACAACAACCAACACAATAGCTAGTTCTAAAGTCGAAAAACCTAAGTGATTGTTTTGCAGACTCATTATTGGTCACCCCCTGTGGTTTTGTCGGTGCTTTGTACTGATTTTACGCCAACAATCAGGTTTTTAACGGCTGTCTTGTAGTCTTTTAGGGCTGTAATCTCGGTTTTTAGACTGTCTTTAAAGCTGGCGGCTGCACCTTTAGGGTCGGTGCCATCGCACTTAAAGGTGACGCTGTTGGCTGCAACTGTGTCTACGGTTGTCTGAGCGGCGGATTTTTTGGCAACGACGTCGGCTACTAAAGCATCATAATTGCTAAGTGTTTTGCCTTTGTTGGTATAAAACGTCTCTGTTTTGATGGCAATAGAGCTAAAGAGGTCTAGTTGTTTTTGGCCACGGTCGGCAATGCGCCCCATTATGTTATGTATGGCTTTCTCTCGATTTTGACAGGCTCTGAGCTTGGCATCGGCTAGCTTGGTTTTTGCTGCCTCTCGGCGGTTGGATGTTTGATCTTCGGTGCTTGTTATCTTGTTAGAGGTTGTTTCGGAGGTTGCTTCTGCGGCCTCGGCATTGACATGCGAGCTAGCGGATTCCGCAAATACAGGTAAACCACCAAGCGTCAAAAGGAGTACCGATGCCGAAACAATACCTAATCTAGTTATAATTTTCATGTTTGTACCTAGTTAGATGATACTTATAGCTTATGCTTGCGCCAGGCTGCGGTCAATATACATGCAGGACGCTTATATTCTTTGCTATACTCGGGCCATGGCCATACATTTTTATGATTTGCCCTTCTATGTGTTTAATAATTTGTCGGCTCATGCCGTTGAGTTTGAGGGCAAGTTGTACCCTACGACAGAACACGCCTACCAGGCCGTAAAATGTTTGAGCGAGGAAGGTAAAGAGGCAATTCGTTTAGCTCGCAGCCCCCTGCAGGCCAAAAATTTGGCCAACATTACCTACAAATCTGCGCGTGACCCGCATTGGGAAGACAAAAAGGTAGCTGTTATGGAAGCTATTTTGCGCGCCAAGTTAGCTCAGCACGCCGAGGCCCGTGATGCGCTTGCGCGCAGCGGCGACGAACCAATTGTCGAAAACTCGCCGGTAGATTATTTTTGGGGCGAAGGCAAAGATGGCACCGGCCAAAACCAGTTGGGCAAACTCTGGATGAAAATTCGTAGCGAATTACATGAGCAAAAGGCGATCGATGCTTGAGGTAGAACGACGTTACAAAGTATACGACCCCGAGGCTATGCTGGGCGTGCTTAGTCTGCATGGTGCTAACCCTCGGAATGAACAGCATGTTGTCGATCGCTGGTTTGCGCCAACATTTGTGCACAGCCAAGCCGACGAAGACAAGTGGTTCGACCACGACCACGGCATTGCATATCGCATTCGTCAGATTGCCCTCCCAAGCGGGGCCTGGAGTAGCCTGCTCGACTCTAAACAGCTAACTGCCGCCAACGATCACAGCACTTTTGCCGAAGAAGTTGTGATGCAGGACGAAGAGTCAGCCATGCTTCAGTTTTTGAAAGACAAGGGTTACTATAACTGGCTTACCATAGACAAAAACCGCTGCCGTTTTGCTTCGCCCCGGCCAGAGCTTACTATTGTTATGGATACGGTTGCCGGCGTTAAAGATGTACTGGGCATAGATACAGTGCTAGAGATTGAATACGCTGGCGAGGGCACTCGCAATCAGGCCCTGACGGCTATTGGCAGTTTTGCCGATGCCTTAGGGTTAAAACCAAGCACGCTGTTCGAAAAGAGTCTGACAGTCGAGGCCATGCGCGTGCTCGCTCGTTTCGAGTAAGATAGCTCTAGCATTTGCTATGATTGGTGCATGACCAAACTTGTCGGTATTTTAAATGTTACGCCAGATAGTTTTAGCGACGGCGGTCAGTATTTGGACTCTAAGACTGCGGTTGCTAGGGTGTCGCAGCTATTTGCCGATGGCGCGTCACTTGTTGATATTGGTGCCGAATCTACACGGCCTAACGCTGCAGTAGTAACACCCGACGAAGAGTGGGAGCGGCTAGAGCCGGTGCTGCGCGCAGCACTGCTAGTATTTCCGGGCAAAATATCGCTGGATTCGTACCACCCCGAAACCATCCGACGGGCGTTTGGTATTGGCCCGGTAATTGTAAACGACGTAACCGGCATGAACAACCCGCGCATGGTAGATGTGGTGGCCGAGCTAAAGCCCACTGTAATTGTGAGTCATTTGCCAGGCAGCGACATCCAGGCCGCCCACCGCGCCCAAGATGTCGATGACATGGCCATTGTGGCACGCGACCTGCTTGGTAAAGCGCAGATGCTGATAGGCAAGGGCGTGCCCAAGGCTAATATTATTCTTGACCCTGGTATTGGCTTTGGTAAAACCATGAGGTTAAACCAAGAGCTACTGACTTTTGCTCAGCAAGTGCCCGATTTTGCCGTCATGATCGGCTACTCCCGCAAGCGTTTTTTGGGCGAAAACCGCATGGATATTGAGCCCAACCTGGCAGCTGGCAAAATTGCCATTGCCCACGGCGCCGCGTATCTGCGGGTACATGACGTAGCCGCCCATGCCGTCATCCTCCCCTAAAAGATATTCCTCCTGAACCCAAAAAAGATGCCACCACAACCCTACAATCGCAAGCCTTCTTTCCGGCCGGGTTCGGGGCCTCTCGTCACAACTAGATTAGCTGGAATAGAACAAGGTGGAATACAGGCAAAAACCGGTCCTGATTCTTCCTATGGAGAATCAATCAGGACTGCCGTAGGCATTTTTTTGCCGCCACCTTGTTCTATGTAAGCTAGTCACGTTGTGACGTCTGGCCCCGGGAGTTTTTTGCTTACTTTTTGTCGGTACA
>CAZBQZ010000029.1:0-9933 GCA_964494495.1 uncultured Candidatus Saccharibacteria bacterium | reverse complement strand
TCCGTCTAAGCTCCTTCCAGCTAATCTAGTTTTTCCTAATGCCCCGAACCCGGCCAGAAAGAAAGTTTGCAATTGCTAGTCAGTGCTGGCATCGTGATGGAGATGAGGAAAAATAGAATCGAACCAGGGCAAAGGGTGGACGTATACTATTGTACGAACGTAAGCGCGTGCCCAACTTTACCCGCGCGGCCGGTGCGACCAATGCGGTGAGTGTAGTCTTCGTAGTTGTTAGGTGTGCTGTAGTTAATAACGTGCGTAATGTCGGCCACGTCGATACCGCGAGCAGCTACGTCAGTAGCTACTAACACACGGATCTCGTTGGTCTTAAATCGGCGCAGAGCGCGTTGACGCTGGCCTTGGCTCTTGCCACCATGGATGGCGTCGGCATCGAAGCCGCGACCAATAAGCTCGGTGCTCAGGCGTTCTACACTGCGCTGAGTCTCGTCAAAGATGATTACTTTTTCGACGTCAGGACGAATCAAAATGTCGTGCAGCTTGGCCATCTTGTCTTCTTTGCTGTCGTAGCGAACAACATCCTGGTGGACGTTTTCGCTAGTATCGCTCGTCTTAACAGAGATGGTAACCGGGGCAATCGAGAAAGTCTGAATCAGCTGAGAAACCTTAGGGTCCATAGTAGCCGAGAAGAAGAACGACTGGCGTTCGGTAGACAAAGCCTGCAAAATGGTGCGGATGTCGGCAATAAAGCCCATGTCTAGCATGCGGTCGACTTCGTCGAGTACCACAATGTTGACGTCGTTTAGGCGCAGTGTGCCGCGTTCCATGTGGTCTTTAATACGGCCAGGTGTGCCAATAATGAGGCGTGGGTTAGCGCGCAAATCATGCAGTTGTGGGCCCATTGGCTTACCACCAATAAGGATAGCGCCACTAAAGCCGCCGCCCTTGCCCAATGCGCGGCATTCGACTTCAATCTGCTCGGCAAGTTCACGAGTTGGCGCCATAATGAGCGCTTTGCTGTTTTTGTCGGTAACCAGACGGTGCAGCAGTGGCAATGCAAAAGCAGCCGTCTTGCCAGTACCGGTGTTGGCAATGCCAATAACGTCCTTGCCGGCTAGGCCTGCAGGTATGGTTTGGTCCTGAATAGGTGATGGGTCTACATAGCCCTTAGTCTGCACGTTTTTGTGCAATAGCTCGGCGTATTCAAAATCGCTAAAGCGATGCGTTGGTTCGTACGTTACTTCGGCGCGCGGGCGCGCTTCTTGTACAAATTTAGCGGGGTTAATGTATGTTTTGTTGCCGCCGCGCTTGCTGCTAGGGCCGCTGCTGCGTCCACCGCCAAAATGTGCGGCGCGACCAGTGGTAGGCGAAAAACGGCGATATCGTGAAAATTGAGGCATAAAAAAATGAATCCTTATTTTTAGGTAATAGTACTGCTTGTACAAATGAAGCCAGTAATCTCTATCCCTAAAACCTATCTGGATTCATCAATAACCCTCTAATAATAGCATTTCGTTGTCAAAAATGCAAGGTCTACGAAGTTAGAGCCCGGGCTACGTTTTTACTCGTCGCGCATGTCGCGAATGGGGTTGCGGCGCATATTCATTAGCAGCGGTATAACGGCACTTACAAGGCCCACTACGAGGACGAGCCCAGCAATAGCACCCAGGTACACCGCGTTAAACCCAATGAGGCTAAACTGCATGTGCGGGTCGTGTGCACTGTAAATCAAGACAGCGTTAATCGAAATAGCAGGGCTAAAGTGGCTGTTGAGCACCTCGGCACCCACTGTGCCAATAACAAGGGCAATAATAATAACCAATACGCTCACCATTGCCGTGTAGGTAAGATATATCTGACTAATAGAAAACCGGCTTGCGCCAAGCGACCTAAAAACGGCTGTCTCGCGACGACTGTCGGCGATTACCCTGCCAAACGTACCAACCATAACAATGATTGCAATAACGACTACGGCTAGCAAAACAAATTTGAGCACCTTCCATATATTGTGCTTAAAGCTAGCGATGGCACCGGCATTATTGCCATAGGGCGCTACCGAGAACGGCTTATTCTGGGCGCTACACTTGATGACCTCGGCATTAGGGTCGTATGGTCCATTTATCTGCATCATACCTGTACCGTTAGTGTTGCAGTCGGTTGCATTTATAAACGATTTGGCGGCGTTTAGACTCGAAAACTCAGCATAGTACACTTGCTGTGCGATTGGTTGATCGGCCACTGTGCCGCCCTGAGCCTGGGTGGCTAAACTGCCAGCAGTAAAGGCGCTAGCGGGCGAAAACCAGCCAGTGCCAATCGTAGAACCCAATACACCACCCAGAATGCCTGCCGCACTAAGGCTAGAACCGGTGTTTACGTCCGAGCTAACACCCACGACTCGTAGCGTGACAATCCCCTGTACAGGTGCAGCACTGGGTGTAAAGGCGTCAGTAAACTTCTGTTGGGCTGCATCAGCCTGCTTTTCGTCATAGGTACGTGTGTCTTGTTTGACGGTAGTTTCGCCACATGCTTGAGTTGGCAAATTGTATTGCAGGTGCGGAGCGCTATAGCCTGATTTACCTTTGTTAGCGGCAATTTCGCTTTGCTGCTGAATAGCCTTTTGTAGTAATTCCTGAGAGGCGCCGTTGCGGTAACATAGCTGTGCCATTGTACCGGCTACTTTTTTCCGTACATCAATTAGCCGTTGCAACTTTTGCGCCGATGTTGCCGTTGCCGGCAGCGACGTCAACCCAAGGATTTGTTCGGCGGCACTAAAGGGCGCAACAATAGGCACACTACCGTCAGCGCCTACTTTGGTAGTCTGCCCGTCTAGAAGAAACGGCTTGAGAAGCCTGTCATCGGTCTGGCTCCACCCCAAGGTTTGGATACTTTGAAGACCCGTAGGGCTGTACTGTGAGCGCTTGTCGTTGGAATAGTCCTCTTTTCCATCGGCCAGCACGCTCACGCCGCCGTTGTTACCACCCCCCTGAAAAATATTGCCATTAGACGAGGCCGACTGATATGTGCTAACTGCCCCTGCCGTGGTGGCACGGTCTGCAAAGTCGCCAAAAGTTATACCTGGTATGGTTTTGTTTTGATCATTAAGCGCAGCCGTAGCGAGTGGCGAAAAGTTAAGAATAGGCTGATCGTTGCTGGGGCCAATGTGCTGCACGGTGTAGTACAACGATCCGTCGGATGCGGCATCGTAAGGAACATCCAACTTTTTGGCCAGCGCGGTCTTTTCGGCAATCAATGCGTCTTGCTTAGGTTTGAGTTGATCGGTAAGCGCAGTATCGCCATATACCTGATACGTAATGGGGTGCGCCTCTACCAAAAAACGGCCACCATAGCCCTCTTTGCCAAACGTTTGCAGCGAGTGCACAATGCCGCTGGCCACATTCGCCACAAACACTAGGCCAGCAAACATAACGGACATGGTTACAAGTAAAATAGTAAGCCTAATGCGCCGGGTTTTGAGCTTGGTGCGCGCCAAAAGTACCGTGTCGTATATACCAATCATACAATTGCTCCATCTTGCAGCTCGACTACTCTATCAGCCGTTGCAGCCAGTACTGGGTCGTGCGTTACCACAATTACCGTTGTCCCCTGCTGGTCGCAAATGGTTCGAAACAGATTAAATATAGCCACCGCGTTTTTGCGGTCAAGGTTACCCGTTGGTTCGTCGGCCAATAAAATAGGCGGGTGGTTTTGCAGAGCGCGAGCAATGGCTGCACGCTGCATTTGGCCGCCAGATAGCTCGCGGGGCAAGTGGTGCAATCTTTCGCTCAAACCTACTGCTTCGGCTAGCTCCAACGAACGCTTTTTTCGGGTTGAGCGCTTGGTGCGTGCAAACATGGCCGGCACCTGAATGTTGGCCTCTAAATCAAGAAATGGCTGCAAATAAAAGAACTGAAACACGAAACCAATGGTAAGGTTGCGAAACCTAGACAGTTTATGGTCGCGCAGCTTGGACAAATCCTGGCCAGTTATCTGTATGGTACCGCCATCCGACTTGTCGAGGCCGCCAATCAATTGCAATAGTGTACTCTTGCCACTACCGCTGGGCCCGGTAAGAGCTACAAACTCGCCACGATAAATATCCAGGCTGACTTTATCGAGTGCTTGTACAGGGTTACGGCCAATTTTGTAGCGCTTGCTAACCTCTTTGGCACTGACAATAACATCGGTACTTTTAGGGGTGTAGGCCTTGCCTGCAATCTCGCGTTGTACACTGCGCAGTGCTTGTGTAGCTTCGTCCAGATTGCCGCCAAAGGCAGCTAGTAATTGCTCGGCTAATTTTTGATTTTTGGTGCCCATTCGTACGACTACTATAAAGTGCGAGCAGGTGTTTGGCAAGACAAATCTGAGTATAAAAAAGACCTACGCTTTAGGCGTAAGTCTCTTATATGGAGGAGCTGGCGGGAACCGCCCCCGCGTCCGAAGGTTTATCTAGTTGATCTGTCCTACAGGTATAGGTTATTTAGATGTCTTTGGATAGCCCTGGCTAAATAACCAAAACAGTTCTATCCGCAGTCCTTGGTCTTAGCGCAAGTTAGGGACACTAACCTACGAGCGGCCAGATGATATGGCGCGCACTAGTACTATCTGACGTCGTTCTAGGCACGGCTGATAGATAAAACTAAGCAGCTAGCGCAAGGCCAGAGCGTGCACGAAGCGCGTTGTTGACCATTGCAGTCAATTTAGAAGTTGCATCTAGATTGGTTTTGCCTATAACGCTGGCAAGCGACCTGCTGATCAATCTGATAAAGTCCCACGTCGAGCTTAAATTTCAGCCCCGTAGTCGGTATTATATCACAATCGAACAAAATTGGTAGTGCTTGTTAGTGCGGAATTTGCGCCAAATTTGTATCATTGCGAAGCAAATTGGGGTCAAAGTGCTGAAAGAGATTGTACACACATGCCTGCATGTTGCGTGCGCTTTGCTGCCTGGCGGACGAGAGTGCGGACATCTTTGCTGTTACTACATCGGGGACGAGTTCGGTTGAGTCGACATCGGATGCAAAGAATTCGTCTTCGTTAAGCCCTGGTTCGCCGGCTATAGGGCCTGTTACGTCAAGAAGCGTCGAGCTTTCGTCAACCCAAGGATATTGCTGATCCAAAAAGGCACTCAGTATGTCGTTGAGGGGCTCAATACCCTGCAGCCCAAAAATAGGATCGATACCCTCTAATTCTCGTCCATCCTGTGTGGCAATATTGTCTAACATGCCCAAAAAGTCATTAGGAGCAATACGCGGGTAGCTATATTTATAATCATATATCGATATGTTTGCTAGGCCGTTAGGCTCGGCAAATTTAGCTGCCAAAGTAGCAATAGCCGCAGCATTTTCGGAATGGGCCGGGAATTGCCTGCGTAGCTTGTGCAACATGCCAATTACCTCAGGCCCCTTTTGCGTACGAAGGTCTTCGTAGACAGAAAGTAAATCTTGCTCGTATGCTTCGGCAAACTTGTCTAACAATTGCTTGCCAGTTTCGTCACCAGATCTGGCGGCGTTTTGCCATTTTTCGTACAAGGCATGTGAACCTTCGTGTGTTAGCACTGCGCGCAACGAAGCAAATGTAGTAAACACGCGGCTCGCTGGATCGCCACTCTCGTTAAACTGCAGGCGTATGTGATTATAGCTCTTGGCGTCGGACGGAGAACTACCGTAATACGCACCTTCTGCGCGCTGCCCCACACTTTCTAGGTCGACCTGGGTAACCAGCGACACGACGCAGCCCACATAGGGGTCAGCCAGCGCTTCCAACAGGGCTTTTTGATATACTTCTGGCAACGAAGTTGCTGTGAGCACTGCGTGTCGGTCTTTAATTGCTAATGTGCCTAAATTTTTAGGTTTAGAGCCATCCGAGGGCTTGTATGCTTTGTCGCCAAGTGGTGGCAAGGGCGTATGATCGGCAGTGGTAAGTTCTGAGGCATGCATTGGGCCATCTAGACAAGCGTAAGCCGACTGCGATGACAACGGCTCTGCAGTTGAATGTTCGGCCGCTGGCCGACATGCGGTTAATCCACCTATTCCTACCGCCAATACGGCGATAGTTGCGGGCACGCGCTTAGAAAGCTCCATATTGACATATATTATAACACTACAAGATTATATTGTCAATGCTAGCGGTTGTCCTTGTGCGGTTTTGTCCGTTTGCTTGGCGATTCTGATTGTGTAGGTCGCACGATATCGATGATATCGCTGTCGCCGTAATTGCCATCAATAGCCCTCCGGCTAGAGCGATAACGTCGTATGTACCATGGCAGCCCAAATGCTACAGCACCTACCGCTACCAGTAAAATTACCGCTACAGCCGCTATGATCCAGCTAGATAAACCGTGCAGCGACACAGCCGTCTTCTTTGCGGTAATAGTTACAAGCTGAGACTTCTCAGAGACACTGCCATCTTTAAAATAGGTACGCTGCGTGATAGTGTGCGCGCCAGGCTGTAACAAGTCGGTGTTAAGCGCGTACGGGTCCTCGCTGACAGTCTGAATAAGCTTGTTGCCGCTATAAAATTCGACTTTGACAATACTCTTCACTGTAGCATCGTCGGCGACCGAGGCAGGATCCAACGTTACTAAATCGCCCTGTGTGGCATGGCCCGATACTTGTACGTTAACAACGTCTGTGCCGGCCACCGATTTAATGCTTTTATCGGTAGAGTAAGCATTGCCGCCGCCCGAAGTAATATCCTCGGGCGCTGTGGGGGCGGGTGCTGTGGGGGCGGCTTGGCCATTTACCAACACCGACACCGACTTGCTGACGGCCGTATTGGCGCTATTTTTACACGTAAGCGTATACGAGGTAGAAGCAATGAGCGGTGGCGTTGTCCACTCGCCATTACTGCTTGTGCCGCTTAGTGGGCTTGGTGCTAACGAACATCCATCCACAATGACATTGCTGGTTGACCACTCTATAACCGACGTGCCACCCGTGCCGACTGCCTCTGGCGTAGCCGTAAGACTGGTAATAAGTGGCGGTTGCACAACAGGGGCGCTCGACACAGTGATTTTTACACTGTTAGACGTAGTGCTACCCGCATTGTTGCTGCACGTTACCGAATAAGTGGTAGTTGTAGTTAGGTTAGTGATTGTCGTGGAGCTAGTACTGCCACTGGCGGTGTAATTGCCCGGGTTGAGTGTGCAGCTGGACGAGCCAACGCTAACCCAGGACAGCATTAAGGATTGATTAGGCGTAATGCTGGTCGGGTTAGCCGACAATACGACATTAGTGGGCGCTGTAGCGGCAGGATTGACGGTAAGTTTAGTGGTTGTGCTCGTTGTTTGGCCAACCGCGTTCTTGCATGTAAGCGTGTAGGTGATGGTGCCGGCAAAAGGCTGTGTAAGTGTTTGCCAACTAGTACTGTTGGTGTTGATGGGGCCGCCAGGGGTTATCGAGCAGCCAGTGGTGTACGACACGTTCCAAACAAGCGAAGCACTATTTCCCACGGTGATGGTGCTAGGGCTTGACTGAAAATAGACGATAAGCGGCGGAGGCACAATCGACACCGTAACCGACTTGCTAACGGTACCACCAGCGCCTGTGCAACTAAGACTAAACGTGGTGGTCGCACTAAGGGCTCCCGTCTGCCAACTGACAGCGGTAGTGTTGATGGGGCCGCCAGGGGTAACCGAGCAAGTGTTGGCATTAGTCGTAGACCATGTTAGCGTACTGGTTGCACCAACGGCTATAGGAGTCGGGCTGGCGCTAAAGCTACTAATAACGGGCGCCCCTGCGTTATTAACCACAACTGCCGAAGTTGCAGTTGCCGAATTGCCCGCGCTATCAAAAGCCACCACTTTAATGGTGTGCGATCCGTTGCTTACTGTATTAGTAGCCCACGATACATTCCAGCCATCACTGCCGTTTTTATCATCTTTTAAGATAGTACCGTCTACCCATAGCTTAACCTCGGTAACGCCAACGTTGTCGCTAGCATTGGCCGATACAGTAATAGTCCCGGCGACTGTCGAGCCCGAACCAGGCGAGCTTACCGAAACCGTAGGGGGCACGGTATCGCCGGGTGGTGGCGAAGTAGCGCCGTCCAAAAAGGCGGCGCTACGAGCGTAGTCGCGGTAAGCATCGGCCTTGGCCTGGCTGTATACACTCCCCTTGGCGTAGGCAACCCTGTTTTCGTTGCCTTCGGGGCCAACATCATCAAAGGTAAGATACAACTTTAGGTTGCTAAACTGATTGCTTTCTACCGTACTCTTAGCTTGGTTGAAATATGTTACGCCTTGCGTCTCGGTGGTGTTACGAGCACTCCATTCCGCAATACCCCACGGTTTGGACAGGTAATCATGAGAAGTGCTGACATTGCTATGCGTTGTCAGCAGGCTATAAAAACCACTAATATTTTGTGCAAACGTCCGGCCGTCCACACCTCCATATGCATTAAATAAAATCCAATCTACGTAGTCGTCGCCTGGATACATATCGTCGATAACACAATCCCAGGTAGGATAGTTAATGTAATTAAGCACGTACACTACGTTTGTCGCACCTCGGCTTTGCAGGCGATTGTGCACGTTTTGATACATCTTGACGAAGTCTGTGGGCGAACCGCTACTACCCTTGGGAGTCGTGCAACTAATGCCCGTGCTAATATCGTTCTCGGGCTCGTGCCAAATGGTTAAGAAGATCTTTTTAGGGGCAATTGACTTAATACTGTCGGCCATGCGGTCGATATCGGCGTTTACACTGTCATTGCTGCCATCGGCAGCCGCCCAACTGGTAGCCGGCTTCCAGTTAAGCATTAGATATGTATTCGCGCGGGTAGCAACAAAAATGTCATCGCTCGTTAGCACCTGGCCAGCGGTGCGATAATCTTTGGCGGCATCTACCGTCCGGCCAATGCGTTCTTCGTGATACAGTAGCTGGTCTTTAAAATTTGCTGGTCTTTCGGTGTATTTGCCGGGGGCCACAGCTAACCAAGGGCGGCACGAATTGACTAATGTCGAGCTTACGGTGCAACCGGCCGCCTTCGTAACGCTCTGCTTGTTATGATCGTAGCGCACCGCCCACAAAGAATAGCCCGACACAGCAATAAGCAACGCTACTACTGCAAGCCATCTTGGGCTTGCGCGCTTAGACACTTGACGGTACTGACGAACTTTTTTGGCTATCATATTTTTTGTTATCGATCGTATATCCCTACTATAGTATGCGCGTACGAGTATAAAAGTCTAGAATACGCCTTGAGCTTCCTTTTTCGTCAACTCATCCTGCCTAAAAGACTCGCAGGGCGAGCCTAGGCCAACAAAATCTATAGCCCCAGAGGATGATCGCAAGCAAATTGCTTGCCCGGTGAGCAGCAATTATTATGTAGCACCCCTAGCATTTCGTTGAGCTGTTTGCGCTGCTTGTCGCTCAGTTGATTAAACATTGGGGCGTGATATTGCTCGAGCACATCTAGCGCAGCCTGAGTAATTTTAAGCCCCTTAGCAGTGGGGACAGTAATGTGTTCGCGGCGATTTTTAGGGTTAACGCGTACTGTCAAAAAGCTCTTTTCTTGCAGGAGCTTGATCTGCCGGCTAATACTTGCCTCGGTTTGGCCCAGACTATCGGCCAGCTTGCGCTGTTGTTCTCCCGGGTTGCGGCTGAGCATCATCATAATACGTAGCTGAGACATGCCCATACCCAAACGTTCTTGCAGAACTTGGTCGGATTGACGCATAAGGATGCTGGCGGTGTGTTGCAATAAATATCCGGTGGTTGCTACGGGACCCATGACGGCCTCCTCTTTACTACAGTGTACCCTACTAAATACTTAGCAAGTCAACTAATTAGCTGACGGTGATCTGTTTTTTGGTGTAGACGCGAGTAATTGCTCACATTTTACGCTAGTTGCGTATTATTGTAAAACTAATCTTTGTTGCACTCGATGGTAATTGCTATCCTTTTAGCTCCTTCTTTGCTCCGCAAAGTATATGTTCCTCGCTGGAAGCGAGTACCCCTTACTTTTTGACCGCAAAAA
>CAZBQZ010000028.1:0-9942 GCA_964494495.1 uncultured Candidatus Saccharibacteria bacterium | reverse complement strand
CTTGGGCTTCGTTCTTCTCGTCGTGGGCCATGAACTTCTTGGTAACCGTGTATTGCTTGCGATACAGCGGGTGAGTCAGGCGCACGTGCTCCATAACGACAATGGTTTTGTCGGTTTTTTTAGAAGAGACGACGCCGGTAATAGTTTTAGCCATTACTTGGTCTCCTTTGCGAGCTGTTCGCTTAATACGGTTAACATACGAGCTAGGTCTTTGCGCTTACCGCGAATAACGCGGACGTTTTGGACTTCGCCCATGCTCAAGCGGCGCTTGAGCTCAACAATTTCTTCACGGAGCTTAGTGCTCTGGTTGGTCAGCTGCTCGGTGGTCAGCTTACGAATCTCTACGACTTTCATGCCTGCTCCTCCTTGGCCAGAAATTTGGTCTTGACTGGGAGTTTGTGAGCGGCCAAGCGCATTGCCTCGCGGGCAATTTCTTCGGTAACGCCCTGCATTTCAAACAGGATGGTACCTGGCTTGACCTTGGCAGCAAAGTATTCCGGGCTGCCCTTGCCGGAGCCCATCTTTACATCCAACGGTTTTTTGGTAACCGGGGTGTGTGGGAAGATACGAATCCATATCTTGCCACCACGCTTGATGTAGCGAGTCATAGCCTGACGAGCAGACTCAATCTGACGACTGGTAACGCGCTCGTGGCCTTGCGACTGCAAGGCGTACTCGCCGTATGCGATGTAGTTGCCGCTGGTAGCAGGGCCATTGATTTTGCCCTTTCGTACCTTGCGGAATTTAGTGCGACTTGGGACTAACATGCTATGCTTCCCCCTTGTAAATCCATACCTTTACGCCAATGACGCCGGAGCCAGGGTAACGAGCAGGAACTTTAGCGTAGTCGATGTCAGCACGAATGGTGTGTAGTGGCACACTGCCAGCTACTTCGCGCTCGCGGCGGGACATTTCGGCGCCGTTTAAGCGGCCGGCAACCTCGATACGGATGCCCAAGGCACCAGCACGCATGGTTGCTGCAGCGCTGCTTTTAACAGCGCGGCGGAAGCTCATGCGGCGCTCAATTTGGTGGGCGATGTTCTCGGCAACCAATTTGGCGTACAGTTCTGGCTTCTTGATTTCTTCGATGTTAACGCGAGTAGGAACGCCGTAAATCTTCTCGATGGTTTCTTTAAGCTCGGTTGCACCCGAACCGCCGCGGCCAATTACTACACCAGCCTTGGCGGTGGTGATGGTAATGGTAACAAGATTGGGCGAACGCTCGATATCTACTTTGTTGATTGCAGCACGCGAACCCAATTTGGTCTGGATCATACGGCGTACGGCAAGGTCTTGCGCTAGGTAACTAGCGTATTCGCGCTTGCCAGCAAACCATTTACTGCGCCAGTCTTTGTTGACCTGCAAACGCATGCTAATAGGATTAACTTTTTTACCCATGATTAGTTCCTCTCACTTTCGGTCGGCTGATCAACGGTTTGAGACAAAATTGTGCCGGTTGGTCCGTCGATAACCCTTTGGACGTCAGGAGTTGCGATTAAAATCAACGCACCTTCACCATTAGCCTTCGGGAAAAGAATGGTAGATTGTTCCATTACTTGGTCTCCTTTACGGCCGTCTTTTTAGCAACTCGGGCTTCGCCATCGACAACCACACGAATGTGGCTGGTGCGACGCATAAACGGCAGTGCGCGGCCATGTGCGGCTGGGCGAAAGCGCTTAAGGCGAGGGCCAGGAGTTACGGTGATTTCGACAATCTTGAGCGTGTCGGGCTTGAGGTTGTGGTTGTGGTCGGCGTTGGCGCGGGCGCTTTGGATAGTCTTGGTAACAGCCAATGCCGTGCGGCGTGGTGTGTGCTCCAAAATAACCAAAGCGTCGGCAACAGTGCGGCCGCGAACCAGGCTAGCTACAACGCCAACCTTGCGCGGGCTCATACGAACGCCTTTAGCAATAGCTTGTACGCTCATACTACTTACCGCCCTTTGCTAACTTACCGCCGTGCGAGCGGAACTTGCGGGTGGGGCTAAATTCGCCCAGCTTGTGGCCAACCATGTTTTCGGTAACAAATACCGGCACATGGACCTTGCCGTTGTGTACGGCAAAGGTGCGACCAACAAACTCAGGAGCAATAGTGCTGCTGCGAGCCCATGTCTTGATGATGGTGCGGTCTTCAGAACCCAATGCGGCTGCTTTTTTGGCAAGCTTGGGGTCGATGAAGGGTCCCTTTTTCAGTGAACGACTCATTACTTTACCTTACTTCCTCTTAGCCGCATGACGGCTCTTAACAATGTACTTGGTAGTCGACTTGCGGGTGCGCGTCTTGAAGCCCAAGGTCTTCTGACCCCATGGGGTGCGAGGAGCCTTGGCCATACGGTGACGACCACCGTCACCACCACCGTGAGGGTGATCCACGGCGTTCATAACCACACCACGAACACTTGGGCGAACGCCCATGTGGCGCTTGCGGCCAGCTTTACCAATCTTGATGTTTTGGTGCTGCTCGTTGCCGATGACACCAATGCTGGCGGTGCACTCTAGGCGAATCAGGCGAACTTCGCCGCTAGGCAAACGCACCTGGGCGTAGTCGCCTTCTTTAGCCATTAGCTGAGCACCGTTACCAGCAGAGCGCACCATTTGGGCGCCGCGGCCGGGCTTGAGCTCGATAGCGTGAATGGTGCTACCAACGGGGATGTCTTTTAGAGCCAGGCGGTTGCCAGTCTCGATAGGAGCTTCCTCGCCAGAGGCGATCTTTTGACCAACTACCATGCCCTTAGCAGCAATAATGTAGTGGTAAGTGCCATTGTCTTCTTTAATACGGGCAATGCGGGCGCTGCGGTTTGGGTCGTACTCGATGTGCTCGATAACGGCGGTGGTACCGGCGGCCAGGTTAAAGTTCATGATGCGGTAAAAGCGGCGCACACCACCACCCTTGTGACGGGTAGTAATGCGTCCTTGGTTGTTGCGACCAGTTTGCGTCTTTTTGTGGACAAGCAACGAGCGCAACGGCTTGCGGGTAGTAATCTCGCTGGTGTCTTGGCTGGTCATGCCACGGCGGCCGGGAGTAGTTGGCTTGTGTAGTTTAATTGCCATTACTTGGTCTCCTTATCGCTGCATGAGACAAACCTACGGTTTTTCTCATCGCGCAGTGCCTGAAGTAAATTCAGGCTCTGGCTGCTCTTTTCCCTTTTAGCTACAGAGCGCATTACTTCTTCTCCTCTTTTTCGGCCTTCTTAGCGACTTTTTTGTCAGCCTTTTTGTCGGCTTTCTTGTCAGAGTCGGGCTCTTCGAAGAATGGCAACTTTTGGCCTTCTTTAAGGGTAACGTAAGCCTTTTTGGTGTCAGAACGTTGGCCGGCAATGGCTTTGCCGTTCTTGCGAACCAAGCGGGTCTTTTTACCCTTGCTGTTAACGATGTTTACGCTAACAACGGTTACCTCAAACTGGGCGGCAACGGCTTCGGCAACAGTTTGTTTGTTGACGTCGGTGGCTACGTCAAAGACGTAGACGTTGCGGCTCAGGCTTAGACCATAGGTCTTTTCGCTGAGGCGGGGGCGCAAAACAGTTGTTTTACTCATTACTTAGTCTCCTTCGAGGCAGTCGTTGGTTTAGCTACAGGAGCCTTCTTGACCGATGACTGACGACTGGTGACTGATGACTGTGCAGCCTTTTTATCGCCACCCAACCATTCGTTGATGATGGCCAAAGACTTTTCGCTAATGACTAGCATGTCGGCATTGAGCACGTCGTAGACGTTAAGGTAGCTGGCCTGCACCACTTTTACTTGAGGTAGGTTGCCAGTAGCGCGCTCGGTAAGAGAGTCTTTGACGCTTACTACCATAAGCACGCTACCCTTAGCGCCGATTTTGTTTAACAGTTTAACGGTTTGGGCAATCTTGCCATCTTTGCATTCAAAGGTTTCGATAACGCTAACGCGGTCTTCGCTGGCAGCCAGGCTTAGAGCTTGGCGCAATGCTTGGCGCTTGGCGTTAATGTTTACCTTAACAGTGTAGTTTTCGTTGCCGGTTGGGCCAAAGGCTACACCACCGCCACGCCAGATAGGGTTGCGGGTCGAGCCAAAACGAGCACGTCCTGTCCCCTTTTGCTTCCAGGGCTTTTTACCACCACCACTAACAAGGCCGCGGGTTTTGGTTTGCGCCAAATTGTCGCGGCCGTTTGCTAGATATGCAGTGTAAACAAGCTTGAGGAGCTCGTGGTTCTCGGGCATAACGGCAAAGACCGTCTTGTCGAGTTGGGCGGGGGCAGCGGCTTTGGTGCCAGTTTTAGTGAATGTTGGGACACTCATTATTTTGCCTCCTTGATGATAACAATACCGTTACGTGGGCCAGGAACAGCACCCGTAACACCAATGACACCGAGTTTGGTGTCGATAAGAGCAACGCGCAGGTTTTTGACAGTGACTTGCTCGTCACCCATCTGACCGGCCATCTTTTTGCCCTTAAAAATCTTTTGAGGATACATCGAGCCGATAGAACCAACGCGACGATACGAACGGCCACCGTGTGTCTTGCGACCGCGGTGGAAGTTGTGGCGCTTAATGGTGCCAGCCCAACCTTTACCTTTGCTGGTGCCGGTGACGTCGATTTCGTCGCCTACTGAAAAGACCTCGGGGTTGATTGTTGCTCCAACCTTGAGGTCTTCAGTTATTTCGTCTACTCGAAATTCGCGAATAATCTTCGGCATAATTTCGGTACCGGCCTTAGCAAAGTGCCCAACTTGAGGCTTGCTAACGTTTTGCTTTTTAGCCTCTTCAAAACCAACCTGGATGGCAGTATAACCATCTGGATCGGCGGTTTTGACCTGCGTGATAACGCAGGGACTAGCGGAAAGCAAGGTAACAGCAGTCACAACGCCATCTTCGGAGATGGTGCTGGTCATGCCAACCTTTCTGGTGATGAGTGCTTTCATAGTTTCTCCTGTGGCTCATGCGCCGAGACAGATCGTCAGCTGGGCAAACCCGCATGCCAATCTGTGGTGCAAGATCCACAAATCCTCATTATTAATCCTGCATCAGCGAGTGGTGCCATCCGATTTTTACACTAGTGTATAAAAATGCTCGGCTCCGGGTGGTTTCGTATCTGTTAGGCTACGACCTTCCCAAATCACCAAGTGCAGGAATTTGATATACCGTAACATCTTAGCAGCAAACGCCACCTCTTGTCAATATGTAGACAATTCTACACTAATTGCTTGTTTGAGGGTAATTTGCCTGTTGGGCTGCAGCCTGCGCTACACGCTGCTCGATAGCGCGCTCTATAAAACCACGTAAATCTTTGGGTTTTTTGGTGGCATAGGCCTGGATGGGCCGCTTTGAGTGCTCGGTCATCATCGCCATGACTACGTCAATAACTTCGATTTCTCCGACGCCTGCAACTGCGTCGCCCAAAAGAAGGCCTCGGTTACTAGCTGCGCCAATTTTTTGGGAGATCTTTGAATGTAGCTTGGTTCGGAGTAAGCCAATCTTGAGGGTGCCTTGTATACCCATGCCACTAGCTATTAGCTTGTCGAGTACTTCGCCTACGGCCACGTGTGTCTCGTGCTCAGCGGGTATTCGGCGTCGCCTGCGTTCGGGTGTTGCTAGTGGGAGTGTGTCGCCAAACGAGTCCACTACTTCAGTTTGCTCGGCGGCCGACAGTGGATGGACTACCACGGCTATGCCCTCGGCTGGGGATTCTTCGGTCAAATCTGATGTACTGATTTCAGATCGGGGAGCTGCGTCGGCAACAGCGTGATGCCTCGTCTCGACCTCGGGGTTATATCTAACGAGCCTCAAAACCTGGGGGCCACTGCGATGTGGTGTTTGAATGACGACTTCTTGGTCGTGTGTTAGATCGAGTAAGTCTAGAAAATCTTCAAACGTGTTGGCATTAAGTGTGTCGGGGTGAGAGAGGTAGTCGATTAATCCATGGCGCGGGTCGGTGCTAGGTAGCTCGCCCGCAACGTTTACAAGCAGTTCGGCATCGGCGATTAGTCTGGCCGCCTGTACGATAGCTTGCTCGCGGATTTGTCGAAGATTACTAACATCTGGTCGTTCGGGGCTGATTTGTTCGTGTTCTAGCGCGTCCACTAAGGCCAATACAACGTCAGTGTCTATGAGTGGGATGCCTTTGGCCTGCAATGCTGCTTCGTGGCTGCGTAGTAAAGCGGCAAAAGTGGCTGCTAGTTCGAGAGGCAAAAAGATATCAATCTGTAGTTCTTGCGGGTCGGGGCGGTCTTCGAAGTCTTCGGTTAGCGACGATTCGTTGTCGATACCTGACTCATCTAGAGCTACATCATCAAGCGGTTCGGTGTCAGATCTGGACTTTGTCGCGTCGAAAGGCAAAGCCTGCGACACGTGGCCTTCTGGAGGCGAAACAGTATCAGCACTTTCAGCCATTGGCGCTTCTATTGCTGTGTTTGCTGCAATGATCCCTATAGCAGTTGCGCTAAGCATTAGCCCTTCGAGACGTGGGTCTTGTGTGCGGCGCTCGGCCAACCCTTGGAGCGCTTGGCTTGCTTGGTTAACACGCCGTTGGCGAGTGGAGGCGATATCTGTCAGTGCGACCACCGATCCGGCTGCCCTAACGAGTGTGTCCAGTTGATTAAGGGCCTTGAGCGCGCCTTCGGCCCGTGCAAACAAGTCTTCTAGCTCGCGCTGCCTGATCTCTTCTTCGCGTCGCTCGATCTCTTCGGTGTGCTCCTGAATACGCGCATCAAGCCGGGCGAGTGCAACAGTGTAGTGCATGGCAACTTCATCGTCGGCGTAACCCATTACTTCTATTTCGGCAATTGCATCGCGCTCGCCCTGCAATTCTTGCCGAGCTTGCCATGGGTCTACGACTGGTGGTTGTTGCTGTTCTTCCATATGTTCAGCTGCTAAATATACAGAGGTAGCGCCGTAAACGCAACCTTAAAAAGTTTAGATTAACTGTTCTAAAAATTAATATATAGCCCGTAGGGGGCGAAGTAACCAACAAGCATAGCTACCACCAGCACGGCGTACTCTATTTTGCGGTCAATCTGGAAGTGCTCATGGCTGGTAAATACCAGGCCAACAATTAAGCCTATTGGGATGGGTATATGCAGCGTGCCATTGTGACTAAGCTTGAGCCACATCGAACCCAGCAATAAGTACAAGAGCAATTTGAGCAAAAAGACACCATCTAGCTCTTGGCGACCGGGCTTCTTTTTTGTTTTTGCCATTAGCAGTATTGTAGCAGAAAGGTGCTGTGGTAACAGTACGAATGGTATCTTTCATTTTTTTGCTCGGTACGGTGGGCCGTAAACAGTGTTGGTTTACACGCACCGACCAATCCTTTTTACTTACGGGTCACTAAGGCGCCATTAATAAGGCGTTATCGCTACGTCGCAAAATACATTGTGAGAACGCCTGAGTCCAGTCGGGGTCTTGTCTCGCCTGTTGGGTTTTCGCTTTCGTCTATTAATACAGCCAGTTTTTCTGGTTTCATACGTCTATTGTGCTTCTTCTGCTTAGTTACGGTTGAGCCGTAGTTGCTATCTGTGGGCAGTATTTGTTAGTCTTATCCTAAACGGAGGGGCATGTATGGCTACGCAACACAAAAGTCTGATTATGTCGGCGTTGGAAAAATGTATCAAAAACACTACTTACGACGAAGACTGGTTTTCTATTTGGGATAGCGTGCCCGATCAGGATTGTAATGAGATTGCCGAAGAGTTTGGCGGGCTGGTCACGGGTTTGAGGGTTAAGCTGGCCCTGCTCAACGCCACCCAGGGGTTGACGCGTACCAATTCACGCAAACTTACTACAAAAGAGGTCGAGTCCCTGGCCGTGATGGCCTATGTCTACTTCGAAAATTTTCCGCATAACTATTCGTTTGTCTTGCCTCTTCCACGTGGCAAAACACCCATCGGTAGGGTTACTTTGTCGTCTGAGGTGACAATTCAGAGCCTTAGCCAGGCCGAAGTCGACTCGTACCTTGACTCTGGTATGAAGATGCCCATCGTAAACCCATACCCTTTACGCGAGAATAGCATTGCCCTTGTCAAAGACCAAAATATATTACAAGTAACTACTAACGGATTTGTAAACAACCTTACTGATCAAGTCCTATTTGGCCTAGACCCTTTTTACACCTATAAAATAATTATGGCACTATATATGTGCTTCAATGTCCTGCAGCATATGCCTAGGTTTCTTTTTAGGCCGGAAAATAACTCGTATAGTTTCTACTGCTTTTATACCGATTCTGCAGGCCTGCAATATACACGGACCTTCGAAGAGTCGGCCGATGACAACAAGCTCCTTATGGACTACCGGTTTGACATCTCGTCTACAAGCAATTTTAACGCCGCCAATTCGGCGATAACACGTCTTTTAAAACACGAAGAGAATAAACAGGTGAGTAAAGTGCAGAAGGAGCTAAAAAATAGTCTGTACTGGTACTATGAGGCAGCCCAAGTACACCTACCCCATCTGCGGCCCGTGTTTCTGGTAACTGCTTTTGATGCCTTTTTCGCTAGCAAGGACACGCAAAACCAAATAGCCAATTTGATAGCCATGTCACTTGCAACCGACGCAGTTAATGAGCACACTATTCGCGAGGATATAGGCCAGCTGTATAATCTTCGCAACAAGATTGTACACGGTGAAAAAACAATAGGTGTCTATAATCAAAATCCTGACGCACAAGACGAAGAGGACTCGCTTGTATTGCGGTGCACCGATTACCTGCGCAGTTTTATTGTAAAGCGCGCCACAATTCTTACCAGCACAAAATAACCGCCAGTAATGGCGGTTATTTTGTGCGATGCACGTGGAGTGTTACATCTTGATTTCGACGTCGCAGCCGGCTGGCAGGCTCAAGTTCATGAGCGAGTCAATCGTCTTTGGCGTGGGGTCGGTTACGTCGATAAGACGCTTGTGGACCCGCATTTCGAACTGCTCTCGTCCCTTCTTGTATACATGAGGGGACTTAATGACCGTGAAAGTGCTGCGGTCAGTAGGCAGTGGAATTGGACCAGCAATGGTAGCTCCGGTGCGGAGCGCCGTGTCTACAATTTGTTTTGCGGCTTGGTCGATAACTTTGTGATCGTAGGCCTTGAGGCGAATACGAATACGTTGTTTTTGATCTTTCTTGGCTTCGGTTGCTACCATTTTGCTGTTCTTTCCTTCTTAATGTGCTAGTTATCTAATAACTCGTTAGTTCTTGTTCTAGTTGGTAGGCCATAGCAGCCACTTTGCTCCACGCGGCAGTCTCGGGGTCTTGCGGTTCGACAGCTAGTGGAGCTAGTTCTGCGTAGGCAAGTTCGAGACTATCGCTGTGAGGCATGGGTGATCTACTACTTAATGACCTTGGTTACAACACCGGCGCCAACAGTACGGCCACCTTCGCGGATAGCGAAGCGCAAACCTTGTTCCATGGCAATTGGCTGGAGCAGTTTTACCTTAAAGGTAATCGTGTCGCCTGGCATAACCATTTCTTTGTCGGCTGGCAACTCTACTTCGCCAGTTACGTCCGTTGTGCGGAAGTAGAACTGAGGCTTGTAGCCCTTGAAGAATGGAGTGTGACGGCCGCCTTCTTCCTTGTTCAGGATGTAAACTTCAGAGTCGAATTCGGTGTGAGGAGTAACGCTACCTGGCTTGGCCAAAACTTGGCCGCGCTCGATGTCGTCGCGCTCGATACCGCGAAGCAGGATACCAACGTTGTCGCCGGCTTGACCTTGGTCGAGGTTTTTCTTAAACATCTCTACGCCGGTTACAACGCTCTTGCGAGTGTCGTGTAAACCAACGATTTCGACTTCTTCGTTAACCTTGATGATGCCTTGCTCAATACGGCCGGTGGCAACAGTGCCACGACCCTTGATGCTAAAGACGTCTTCGATAGGCATAAGGAAAGGCTTGTCGAGTTCGCGCTTTGGCTCAGGGATAAAGCTGTCCATAGCGGCAACGAGTTCCATAATGGCGTCTTCGTTGGCTGCATCGCCTTCGAGTGCCTTGGTGGCAGAAC
>CAZBQZ010000027.1:0-12005 GCA_964494495.1 uncultured Candidatus Saccharibacteria bacterium | reverse complement strand
CAAAGCCGGTCACACTTGGGGTGTTGCGCACAATGTACCAGGCGTCTTCGCTCATCTTCATTTGGACCAAAACGTAGCCCTGAAAAATGCGCTTTTCGACAACGCGGCGTTTGCCGTTTTTGATCTCGATCATTTTCTCTTTGGGTACTAGCACCTGAAAGATCTTGTCTTTCATGTCTAGACTATCGGCGCGCTGGCGGATAGATTCGGCTACTTTTTCTTCGTAACCACTGTAAGTGTGAATGGCGTACCACTGTTTGGTAGCGTCGTAGCGTTTTGCTGTCATATTACTTTAATAGTACCTGTTTAAATAATTTATCGAGTCCAAAGTCTACCAGCGCAATCATGACGCCAAAAATGGCGGCAAAAATGAGTACGGCAGAGGTAAGCTGTAATGATTCGCGGCGGTTGGGCCATGTTACTTGACGCAGCTCCTTAAAGCTATTGCGAAAGTAGGTTGGCCACAAAATGTAACCCAGTATTCTAAACGGCTTTAGTTTGCCCAAGCGCTTAAATGGCTTGGCAATCCAGCGGAACGGCACTGCAACATAGTGCAGCGCTAGGCGGATAACCCCTGGTTTTTTGGGCGCTTTGCCCTGAACTTTTTCGGCTGCCACGCGCACGGAGTCAACTTTTTTGACTACGCGGTGTTTTGACTTGTCTGACGTCTCTGCCACGCTCGTCTCCCTCAATTAAAAAGAGCTTACCAGTACAGTAAGCTCCAATGTGTCAAGTATACCTCGCCCTGGGGTTAATCGTCAAGCGGCAGTGGCAAGTGGCAATACGTTGGTTGGTTGGTTCCAACGGTACAGCTGCGGAAATGCGTACGTTGCGGCAAGAACAACGGCATCGGTGTCGACGGTGGTTCCGGCAGCGGTAACAAATTCGCAGTGCACGCCTTGTGCTGCTGCAGCTGTTGCTTCGGTGCCAGTCCCAACAAGGGCGTGGTTTTGCTCGCGCCACTGTAAAAGCTGGGCGCGTGGGGTGCGTATGCTTTCGGATAGCTGCGCAAGAGTGGGTTCGGTCTTGGTCTCGGCGGCCGCGTGGCGCGGTACGTGGCGAGCCTTGCGGTAACGGCGTAGTGCGGTTATACCTTTTGTGGCTGCAGCAACAAGCAAAGCACCGCCAACAAGTGCGGCGCTTGCGTAGCCTGCTTCTTTAATAGTCTCGCCAGCGGTGGCAAGGTCGGCGCCAATGCCTTGGCTCGATACGCCTTCTAGGACGTTGCCAAAGTCTTGACTAGCCTTGTGCAAGACTGCACTAAAGCCAGCAACAACTCCAGCGGCAGCTAACGCAATAGCGGCCACTCTGTTATGGCGCGTATGCAGGCCGGGCTTATCAGGCTCAAACATATTGCCGCGGAAGATGTCGAGGCCGTCACTGCAAAGGGTGTATTTTTCTGGCATATCGTGTGCAACTTTAACACAATAACCCATTTTACGCAAGTGTGATTTATCTCACAGCACGCACAAATGCTATGCTTGCTGACCTCTCTATGCTGTGGGTGGTATAGTAAGTGCTAATGACAGTACTACTCTGCCTGTTTGCAATTACAGTCGTCTTAGAGCTGGCAGTAGATTTTTTGCCTTTGTTTTGGCGCGAGCGCAAGGTACTGGGCTCGATTTGTGTACTACTAACGGCGTTTACTTCTGGCGCGATTGCGCTGTGGCAACTTAATGTGTTTAGCGTGCTACTTGGCGTCATTGGCCTGTACCGTATTCTTAACTATTTGCGACTAGCCGAGGGGCGCATGCACGAGGCTTACCTGCGGCGCGCTTTTCGTCGTTCGGGTCTGGTGCTGCTACTGGTACAGGCTGCTGTTGCAGCGCTTTGGTGGGGGTATCACGTACTTCAACCAGAGACGCGAATCATTTGGAGCGGTGTTGCAGTGGCGCAGTTGGCGGTGGCAGCAGTGTTTTTGGCAAGCGCAGCTCGCCGAATAAACCACACCCGTTGGCCAGCCAGGGTAGAACGCCTAAGCGATAGCCAGATGCCCACGGTGTCGGTATGTATTCCTGCTCGCAACGAAACCGAAGATCTGGAAGCATGCTTGGCCAGCCTTATCTCGTGCGATTATCCCAAGCTCGAAATATTGGTGCTGGACGATTGCTCACAAAACCAGCGCACGCCCGAAATTATTCGTAGTTTTGCCCACGACGGTGTGCGCTTTATTCAGGGGGCCGAGCCTAGCGAAACCTGGTTGGCTAAAAACCAAGCCTACAATCGCCTAGTGCAAGAGGCTAGCGGCCAAGTATTGCTATTTTGCGGCGTAGATATGCGTTTTGGCCAAGACAGCATTGCGCAAATGGTAAGCCTAATGGCTCACAAAAAGAAAAGCATGTTGTGTGTACTTCCTTGGCGTAACAGTGCTGCTGGGCGCAGTTTTGCGCCTGTGCAGGCCATGCGCTATGCATGGGAGTTGGTGCCGCCCCGTCGTTTATTTAACCGTCCGCCAGTGTTGAGCACTTGTTGGGTCATTACCAAGGACGCCCTCAGAAGCAGCGGTGGGTTTGAGGCCGTAACTCGCTCAATTGTGCCAGAGGCCCTGTTTGCTCGCCGCCTAAGCAAAACCGACGAATACAGCTTTATGCGTGCTGGCCGCGAAGCCGGGCTAATAAGCACCAAGTCGCTGCAAGAGCAACGCAATACGGCTATTCGCATGCGCTATCCACAATTGCACCGCCGCCCCGAGAATGTGTTGCTACTAACGGCATTTAATTTGGGTGTGTTGCTTTTGCCTTTTGGCATTGCCATTGGTGGTTTTTGGTGGCCCTTTGGTATTGTTGCGCAGTCGATAGCCGGGTTGGTGTGCGTGCTGTTGGTGGTAACGTTTGGCATTACAAGCGACGTAACCCGGACCGCTGTATGGTGGCTAAACCCGTTGGCCATAGTATTTGGCGTCGGGTACGATGTAGCACTTCTGCATGCATCACTCTGGCAATATGAATTTTTTACGGTAGAATGGAAAGGCCGCAACGTATGCGTCCCCGCTATGCACGTTGTGCCGCATTTACCACCAATGGAGTAACAGTATCAATATGTCAGAACTTGAGCATAATACCAATGTGCAATCTACTCTTAAATTATCTGCGGCGCTAACCGCGTTAGCTTTGCTGTACGAGGTCGGCACGTATTGTTACGAAGGCTTTTTAGGGCACGTCGAAGCCCAAAACGAGCATGGTACTACGCTTGGACTTGCGGTGACTACTTTGATGGCTGCCAAAGGCGCGCTTTACGTACGCGATCAGTATCGCGACCTTGCTGCGCCCACTACTCCCCCAACTGAGGAATAAAAATACTAAAGTGCGAGCCTTTGTTAAGCTCGCTGGTAACGTCAATATCGGCGTGTACTAAGCGTGCTAACTTGAGGGTTACATATAGGCCCAGGCCAGTGCCGTTGGTTTTGCGGGTGCGAAAATCTTCGCTTCTAAAAAATTTGTCAAAAATCTTTTCTTGATCGCTTTTGCTAATGCCAATGCCAGTGTCGCTAACGATAAACCGCACGCCTTTTTCGGCCTTTTCGGCGGTTAGCGTTACGCTGCCTTTTTCGGTGTATTTTATAGCGTTGGTAATAAAGTTTTGCAAAATTTCGCGCACGTATAGTTTGCTACTGTCCAAGGTTTTAATGCCCTCGCCTACCTTGCTATTAAACGCCAAATCCTTAGACTTGGCTTGCGGCGTGTAGTTGTTGACAAGATCTTGCACCAAGGCGGTTACATCTATTGGTTCGACTTCTAGGGTAAGCTTGCCGCGTTCGGCGCGCGACAATGTGGCAAGGTCGTTAATCATGTCGGCCAAAAACAAGATTTGGTCGTGGGCTTGCTTGAGCGCATCTTTGATTTGCCCCATGTCGCCGCTTTTGACGCTAATAAATTGCGCATTGCTAATATTGCCTTCGGCAATAGCTATGGGTGTGCGTAACTCGTGGCTTACGACGCTAATAAATTCGTCGCGCTCTTCTTCCAGCGATTTTTCGCGCGTGATATCGCGCAGCAAAAGCACATACCCCTGCTGCCCTTGCTTGCCGTAGCCCAGGTGTACTGGGGCAATGCTGAGGTAGAGATTCATAAGGCTGTTGTCGTTGTACCTGATACGTAAATCCCGGCTGCTGGTGGGCGTAGTGGTTTTAGAAATCAGTTCCTCGACATCTACGCGTTGGCCGTTTTTGTCTTGCAAATGCAGCACTTCGCTTAGTTTTTTGCCGCGCAGGCTGTTGTTAACATCCAAAATATTGAGCGCAGCGCCATTGCTTAGTACCACGTGTACGCTTTTGTCTACGGCCAGCACGCCGTCAGCCATGCTGTTGACTAGGCTGGTAAGCCGCTCATGTTCTAGCTGTGCTTCGTCTACCGCACCACGTCTACCAAGAATTTTTACCATAACCACATTATGCCAGTTACTATGGGTGGGGCAAAATGCTTTGGCCTACTTTACTGTTCTGGTATAGTGTCCAAAATATGGTACGACAATCTTTTTGTGAAGAACTATCGGAAGTGTTGTGCGAAGGCTGCCCAATACGCTTGTTGGGCGAAGAGCAGATAGAGGCCGAAGTACAGAGGAATGTAACACCTTTTTGGTTTGCCACCACCGTAGACGCCAAGACGGTCGAAGCCGAAACCATGTTTGTGGTCATGACCCAAGACGACGGGGTCGAGGTCGCTACGCACACAGACGATAAGGAATACACAGCAGATGACGTTACGGCCGACGCAGTAGAATCTCTGCAGGTGAACATACTTGTTCTAACCGAACATCCAGTAGTGGTTCCTGCAATTGCCGCATGTATTAGACGCAAAATAGACGAAGAGTGCCTTTAGCCAAGTATTGGGTGGTAGGTGCCAATCTCTTTGCGCAGCAGCTTGGCGTGCGGCGCATGCAGCTCTAGTTCGCGCCAAAACGGAGCGCCATGTTGCATAACCTTGGTATGGGTTAGCTCGTGCAGTAGCACGTAATCTATGAGGTGCCAGGGTAATTGCATTAAAAACAAATTGAGGGTTATTTCTTGCTTGCTACTGCAGCTGCCCCAACGGCTTTTGAGCTGCTTGACGCACACGCTACTAAAGTTAAACTCTTCGCGCTGAGCCAGCTGGCGCAGGCGGTACGGCAACAACTGCTCGGCCTCTTTGCGCAGTGCGCGGATGCTGGCGGTGCGGGCAGCTTGTTGTACGGCTGGGTCGTGCGCGGCAATTGACGATGGGTGGCTTACCTCGATATGCCCGTGCTTAAGGCGTGTGCTAATGCGCGTGGCCTGCGGCGACGGCGCAAAATGCAGGTGGTGGGCCTTGCCAATTGCCTGCCCATGTAACAGGCCTGCGGGTTGGGTAATTTTGTGGCTACGTATCCAGGCGGCTTTGCCCAAAGCAAACTGCTCGCCAGCTTTGTACGGCAGCCAATACGGCATAGACACGCGTATTTCGCCGGTGGCGGCTACAGTTAAGCGCAAACTACGGTTGCCGCGGCGCTTGTACAGCGTTACGGAGCCGATGTCCTGGAGTGTTACCTGTTTGGTGGCCAAAACGGCCTCCTTATCTAATAACAATATTGCGGCGCGACATATCGACGCGGCCAGCGGCGGGGCTGGGGATGAGGTTGACCAGCCCAGGCTTGATTACCTTGGTGTTTATCTCGCTAACGTCTGGTACAAGCCCCAGCTCGCGCAAGCGCTTAATAAAGGCGCTTAGCTGCGTGTCAAAGGTGTGCTTGCCACTAATTACTATGTAATCTTCGTTTTGGGGGTTTTGCATGCCGCCAGCAATGCGCTCAAAGGTGGCGCGGTCGCTGGGCCCAGCGTACTTGTCGTCGCTGCGGCGGCGGTCGCGGCCTTGAGTGCGGCCAAAGGCGCTTTCGGTGTCAATTTGCAGCCACACCAGTACTGGCTCGGCATGCACCTTGCGGGCGGCCTCGCGCAGCAGTCGGCGTTGGCTAACGCGTAGCGCGTTGGCGTCGTAAATAACGCTTAGGCCGGCGGCCAAAAATTCGCCCGTCATGTAATCCATTAGCTGGGCAATCACATCGTTTTCTTCTTTGTCGTAACGTGGGTGATCAAACAAATCGCCGCGAATACGTTCGCTATAAATATGCGCAACCTTTAGGTGCTCGGTAAGCTGCCTAGCAAAAAATGTCTTGCCAGAGCCCGGATAGCCGTACAAGAGGATGAGCAATGGTTTGGTGGGTTCTACCTTTGTCATGTAGTAATAGGTATACCAGATTGGACAAGATAGCTCAACTTGCGTGCTAACCTGCATCTGTTAGTATGGTTACATAACCATTTTGCATGTATTCAAAATTATTGCCACAAGCCATACAATTGCGTCAGAAAGGTTATCTCTATTCAGAGATTGCTAGTCAGCTTGGTATTGCCAAGTCAACCGCTTACGTATGGACGCACGAGGTAATTTTGACTGAAGCCGCAACGGCTGCCCATACACACAGGACAAAACAAGCTCAGCTGGCCAAGGTTGCCCACCTCGCCGGATTAAATCGGCTTCGTCACAAAAACCGCGACGAGGCATTACGAGCTAATGCTCATGATATTGTGCAATCTGTAAAATTTTCGGATGCTCACAAAAAGATACTCTGCGCAGTGTTTTTCTGGTGCGAGGGCGGTAAGGATGTGGCCGGAGGATTGCATTTTATCAACTCCGATCCAGTTATGATGCGTCTGTTCTTGACACTGCTGCGCCAATCTTTTTCGTTAGACGAGAGCAAGTTTCGAGCAATTATTCACCTGCACGATTATCACGATCCGGCCCGCCAACTAGAATTTTGGTCCGGTGTAACCGACATCCCCAAATCGCAGTTTTATAGGCCGTACATTAAGCCGCATACAGGCAAGAATAACAGAGCTGGATATCCGGGCTGCCTTAGTGTAAGATACTTAGATGTTGCCCTCGGCAAATCGCTACAAATGATTTACACCGAGCTAGGCAAAAAGACGCCGTAGGGGTGTCCGTTAATGGTAAGCGGCAACTCTCCAAAAGTTGTGCTGTCAGTTCGAGTCTGACCACCCCTGCCAGGTATAGACATACAGTACGGACATTAAGCCAGACATCTGTAAAAAGAGTTTGGTTTTTTGTTGTTTTTGGGCCAATTTGAAGGGGGAGAGGCAGGACAACCAAATTTTAGGGTTGATCCTCGTTCTTTTTGCGATATTCCGAAAAACTATCCTGCTTAAGGTCGCTCATGATGAAGTTTGCGGGCCGATTTACATAGAATTCAACGATACTTCTAAGCGTCAAGTAGACGCCTAAAAAACACAGATTCAGGCCTATCCAGACGGTCGTATCTGCCAGGCCTCCCCAGTGAAGCACTTCATTTTTATTAGGGTCATAACTGGAGGTTGTAATCAGGCAAAGAATAGAGGTGATTATTGTGTAAACGCCGGTTTTAGTAATGTGTTTGTCTACTGCGAAGTAGTAACCTAACTGACCAGATTCAAATAGGTTGAGACGTTTTCTCGCAAGGTAGTCTGCACTGGTAGTAAATAAAGAGAATATGGCGATATAAATAGAGACTGCGGCGAGTATGCCAGATAAAACATCCTTAATTCCGGCGGTACCGGCAAACAAGTATATAAATATATTGAGCAATGCTAGGGGTGCCAGCAAGCTTAAACTCCGTCGTAGACGGGCCCAAAACGTTTTGCCCTGCCACAATTCCCTAAGTAGAAACGATGTATAGCTGCTCTTCATTTTGTTTGTGTTTATGAATTCGAGCTTACCGTTGGGAATGAAATTTAAGGCAGAGCGTTTGTTGACGGAAGGAATACAGAACTCAACATTTATTATCTCTGCAAAGACTATGTAACAGCTCCCATTAATCACTAGTGCTTTAGCATTTTTATCTGTGAGGAGTTGGGCGATTTGCTCAAGCTCGATAATAGTGACGAGTTGTTGCCCTTTAGAAAGTTTAAGCTGTTCTATCAATTCATCGTTGATTGGGACATTCATGAATCTATACTAGCCGGCTTTGGCTGTCGTTGCCAGTTTGGCGACGCAAAGTGTCTCGACCGGCAATCTGCCGCATAATTCCTTCAATCTGGTTTTCTAGGTCAAAGTCTGTTGCTTCAACTGTGACTATTTCTTTCTTTTTCGTGAGGCCGTATTCGGTATGTACTTCACTATTTTTGCTATAAGTAATCTTTACGGGTTTTCTGGATGCCTCAAGCGCTGCCCTCGCTATGGGGTCCTTTTTGAAACTTTGTCCCTGCTTGGCTTTCATGCTTATTTTTTGAGCATTATTGCCGAGCCGAAGAGCAGCTTCTTCCATTGCCGGTTGGTAGTCTTCGATCGGGTTGAAGTATGTCTGCATTCTGCCTTCACGCTTCCGTTTCTCATCGTAGACTAATTGTCTATCGAAATCTTCGAGTTCCAACTCGGTAACGGTATCCGCCTCTTGATAGAAAAGTTCGACGATACGCTCGCGGTTAACCTCATCCTCGGTTACATCAAGGGCGGTAAAGAAGAATTTTCGTCTCTCGACAGCAAGCTGGAACGCCCCAATAAACCTACGTATGATTTGGTCCTGTGGCGGTAAGTCTACGGATCGTTTAGTTTGTAAGTAGAGCTCGTAGCGATTCGGGAAGAATATGAATAAATATTCACCCGTATCTGTCAGGATCTGATCGTGCTCTTCCTTTGTCTGCGCGTCGTAGTCGGTTATCTTTTTTGGAAACTTTTGGATGAAGAGCCCGTATATGATATTGTCGCGTGCATTGCAGTGGGCAAAGCCGTAAAGTCGATCATCTTCATCTCCCTGGAAAGGAAGGGCGTTCATGCTTGTGGCTAAATCTTGTAGCTCCTGGAGCGTGAAATTCTGACCGTCCCAACGCGAGTTACGGGTTTGTAGCGGTATAAAGTGAGCTCCATGGTAGTATTCGGTCTCCCCTGTCAGTGATGCTAAGCCAACTTAATCACTAATCAACACGTAAATCAATGATTAGTCATTCAGTAGCTCGCAAATTTCCCGAATTTCGGCTTTAATCGCAGCATCCGACTTCTTAACCCACTCCTCCAAAGTTCCATGAACGTACCACAAACCTTGCTGCGAGTTCGATGATCGCCTTTAGGCAATCGGTGGTTTGAGCACGTCTACAAGTGAATCGGTAGCGGTAGCGGATTGCTATATGGGATTGAGGCAAGAGGTGTAACGCTGATGCCCTGGCGAGGAGTGGTTGAAGGGTATGGCTCACATGCAATACCGCCTTGCGATTGCGACAAATACGTATGTGACGCTATTGGCCCCGAGGGCGCAAAGTACTGGCCGCTAAGTCGAGCTAAGGTTATGCCGTCGAAAATGCTCAAAGTGCCCTCAGCTTGCCCCTGTATTAAATATGGGGACCCTGTGCAGCCTGCGTTACTGTAGGCAATTATGTAGTTGCCTCTTGCTATGTTTCCTTGGCTGTCTATCGGGATCAACAGATTGAGCGATTTGCTATAGAACGCGAGGGAACCAAAGATGTCTGTATTCGCATGGGTCACCAATGGGCCAAGAACAGTATTGTCGCCATCCAGCAGTGTGGGCGCTTTGCTGCTGGCCAATGCCGAGATAGATTGATCTTGGGACGTGATTCGTTCGCTGTTTTTGATATTATTATAGTAATTAAAACACTCTGCTGCCTTCATATCATTCTCGGCGGTGCGCTTTTTGTTTAGGAGTTTCTGCGTACAGGACTCCGCTGCCCACGACTGCGCTCTACTGGCAAAATTTGCACTTGTTAGCGCGTACACAGTTCCTACGCCCAACAGCCAGGCTAGTACAAATGCGACTGGCAATGCCAATCGTTTTTTCAGAACTTTCATATCCCACCCCTCCCAATTAATATTTTTAGTATACAGTCTCTGGCAATCAGACTTCTTAACCGACTCCTCCAAAGTCCCATTAAGCGACAGCAACCCCTGTCAGGTTACATAACAGCTACGAGCAAATGTTGCCGGACATACAATTGGCCAATCTTTGTTATTTCTAATCTGCTGCACCAAGTTTGATCCCATTCTCCCCGTCGTAGACATGCCAATAAAACCGAGCTGTACCCCTGGTATAATAGACTTCGTGAAACATTCGAATGCAATCTCTGTAGCAAAAGCCCTGCTTGCTGGTTGGTCTGCATTGTTCTTCCTGTACGCACTGTTGGGTGTCTGGGTGGGCACTGGCCCAGATGCGCTCGCCGGGCCAAGCGCGCTAAAGGATAACATCCTAGCCGGCCTATGGTTGAGCTTTAGTATTGCGCAGCTTGTCATAGCGATCACCCTAAATAAACATTACAAACCTTGGTTGTTTTTGGCCGCAGTGATCTTCGCCATTCTCTCTGTTTGCATGGTATTTGGACCACTATTGGCTCTCTTGGTCATTAAATAAATCACAGATTTCTTCGATGTCAGAACTCCAATTATCGTCATCAGAAGTTTGATTCCCGGCCTCCCACCCCTGCCAGGTAATTATAATTATGTCAAGTCGCGTCTTCGGGCGCGAATTTGCGTTTTTCATAATACCTACTCCTTGAAATGTTAGAATGACGATATGGATTCATCAAAAGATTTGCCTGCCGAACCGTCTATACTAGATGGTCTTACAAAATCAGACATACACGGACAAGCTGTCGGCCATCTATCGCAAACTGGTGGAGCGATTACTCTTGGTGAGCAGAGCTCAGACCTCTTTGGTAATGCATGGTACGACCATATTGAAGTGCTTGTCATACCAACGTCTCGCCTCGACCAAGATTTTTTCAATCTCTCCGCTGGCTACGCTGGAGAGATCATGAGGAAGTCAATCAACTATAATATTCGACTGGCTGTTATTGGCGATGTCCAACCTTATATTAAACGAAGCACTGCCTTTGCTGATTTCGTGAGAGAGACGAACAAAGGAGATTATCTTTGGTTCTTGGCGGACGAGGAAGCGCTCGACATGAAGCTTGCCGCTCGAAATCAGTCAAAATCGTAGGGCTCCTGCCCAATTTTATTCAGAAGCTCATAGATCTCCTGGATATCAATTTTCTCAAGCACTTCGGAAGTTATCTTAAGCGACATACACCCCTGCCAAGTTTTATTCGTATCTGTTGAAAGGTTCGAGTCCTGCCATTGGGTGAAATAAGATGAACCAAGCTTTGCTATAATTGCCACTATGCTAGACAAAAAACTACAACTCAAAGACGGCCAAACAATTGCCGTCTCAGGCGGCCCAGCGCAACTCCAGCTGACCGCACCACGCGCTAATGAACAGCGTGCCGATGCAGTATTGATATTTGTGGCATCCGAAGCGCAACTGCGGCAAAGCCTCGGCGAACTAAAATCGGCGGCAGGGAGTAATAAGCACACTTGGGTTGCGTATCCTAAAGCCAAGCAACTGAATACCGACATTAACCGTGACATTATCAGGGCAATAGCTAACGACAACGGGCTTGATCCCGTTCGCCAAATCGCGATTGATGAAACATGGGCGGCTTTAAGATTGAAGCTGTTGGGTTAGCCAGCGCACCAGGACTATAAAAAAGAACGAACATGACTAAGAAAAATAGTGACCAGAACAACAAACCGTTCACCCCAGCGCAGCGCAGGTTATTCGTGATCGGCATAAGCATCGGTGTAGCTATGGGCGCTATCGCTGGCATACTGCTCGGGCCCGCCCTAAACAATGCCGTCCTTGGCGTCGGCATTGGCGTTGGTTCGGGCCTAACGCTGGGTACGGCAATGGGTATAGTCCTCGCACAGAAGAGCAAATAAGCTTGCTTCGAACAAGCCATCATCGTGGCTTCCTAACCATCCAGAATTTCACGAATCTTTTGGTTATCCACCTTCACTAGTTTTGTTGGGATCGCAAGACCCGGTTCTACGACAAGAGATTTTGCTTTAGCAAAATACCGTAGTCGTAGGTTCGGCACAGCGATAATTGCGGTTAGCAATTATATGCCGAACCCGATTTGTCGTTCTTTATAGAATTAAAAGACAAACTGGCGTGAGGCTATATGACGCGCGCAGGTGCTCGCACCGAGCACGCCGCAGCGG
>CAZBQZ010000026.1:0-12467 GCA_964494495.1 uncultured Candidatus Saccharibacteria bacterium | reverse complement strand
GAGAAGATGGCGATTGCAAGGTGGTGCTGGCATCTTCTTTGGGTGCAGGAGGAATTAGCTTAATTGGCTGGGTTCGGGTCGGAAAGGGGAGATGGAGTGCGTACGGGATGACGGAAGGGGCAAGCCAATCTCACGACAATGATATACTTACAATAAGATGAAGCTCTCGTTTGATGCACGCAAATGGTTTGCCTCGTATTGGCAATCGGTGACGATATATGTAGGTTTGTTGGCCGCATTTGGATTGCTACTATGGTGGCAATTGGGGACGCTTACGCGTGGCTACAGCGTGCACGAGCTACAAGCACTCGGTTCTAGCCTTAGCCTGCCACACATTTTTCATCATCCGGTCAATGCACCTTACAACGTACTAGCGTACGGTATTGGAGCTATCGGCAACCACAGCCTGTATTTGCTACGAATCACCAGCATGGTATTTGGGCTAGCCACACTAAGCGCCTTTTACTGGACGGTACGCTACTGGCACGGGCTACGTGCAGCAGTACTGGGTAGTATTGCGTTTGGCTGTTCTGCTTGGTTTTTACATGCAGCACGCCTGGGTACGCCAGATGTCACATTCTTTTTGGTATTTGTGTTAACGGGTATAGGCCTGTGGCTACGGCACCAGCCTAAGGCACTTATCTTGCTGGCGGGCTTTGTTTTGGCAGTAGCGTTAGTGTACATTCCTGGTATGCTATGGCTGGTTTTGGCCGGTGTTGCCTGGCAGTGGAAGACAATTGACGGCATTTTTAAGCGCCGCCTGTGGACGGTAAGTTTAGGTGCATTGATAGTATTGGCAGCGCTCGCACCGCTAGGCTTGGCCATATATCACACTCCAGCGCTTGCCAAAGAACTCGCCGGTCTGCCACTTGTTGGCTGGCCGCAACCACTTACGGCGCTCAAACATCTGGCAGAAGTGCCATTGGCCTTTTTGTGGCAATCACCGAGCAACCCCGAGGTATGGCTTGCTCGCTTGCCAGTCCTGGACGCCTTTTTGGTAGCTATGTTGGGGTTGGGCGGCTACGTATATGCACGCAATTTTGGCTTACGCCGGACGCTATTACAGGTGGGAATTGTTATTTTAGGAGCCGTGCTTGTCTCGCTGGGGGGCGACGTAACAATCAGCGTACTCGTGCCATTTGTATACATTGTTATTGCAGCTGGCATAGATTTTATGCTGAGCCGTTGGTGGAAAGTGTTTCCGCGCAACACCATTGCCCAAGGCGTGGGGTTAGGGTTGGTAAGCGTGGCCGTATTAGCGTCATGTACGTACTCATTACGACATTATTTTGTGGCTTGGCCCAACGCACCCGAGGCCAAGACCGTCTTTATCGTCCCTTCATCTGATACAATGAAAAAGTAAGGAGATTTATATGAGCCGCTTAGATCAAGCCAAAATGCTGTTAAAGGTAAAAAAATTGCAAAAAGAATTGCAAAAAGAGGTTATTACCATCGAAAAGGGTGATGGCGCCGTAAAGGTAGAAATTACCGGCGAGCAAAAGATCAAAAAAATCCATATCGACCCCGAATATGTCGACCTAGACGACATCGGCCAGCTGGAACGCTGGGTTGAAGACGCCGTCAAAGAAGCCATTGCCGCCAGCCAAAAAATTGCAGCCGAAAAGATGCAACCTATGATGGGCATGCTGGGCGACCTAGGTCTGTAGCACCCTTAAACTATAGGGACAGTCCCTGGGAACAGAGGCTGTCCCTAAAAAATATCAATGAATATATTACCTCCTGCTCTTAGCGATGTTATCGACGCTCTTGGTAAGTTGCCCGGCGTTGGGCCACGTACTGCCGAACGGTATGCGTATTATTTAATGCGTGCCGATCCAGCCAAATCACACACCTTGGCGGCAACACTCAAAGACCTACACGCGGGCATTGGCTATTGTCGTCGAACATTTGCATTAGTGCCAGCCGGACAAGAGCTGTCAGACCTTTACACCGACCCCAAGCGCGACAAAAAGGTAATTGCCGTGGTGGCCGAGCCATTTGATATTGTTGCGCTCGAAAAAACCGCCAGCTTTGGGGGCACCTACCATGTGTTGGGCGGGCTGGTGTCGCCCATCGACGGTGTTGGCCCAGAACAACTGCATATTGCCGAGCTTGTGGAGCGTATTGACGAGGACGATGTGCAAGAAATTATTTTAGCCACCAACGCCAGCGTAGAAGGCGAGTCAACCGCCCTCTACATTCAGCAGCTTATTGGCGACCGCCCCGTAAAAGTCTCACGTCTGGCCCGAGGGTTGCCTATTGGCGTCGATTTAGAGTACGCTGACCAAATTACACTCACTCGAGCGCTCGAGGGCCGTCAAACCCTATAGCGCCCAACTACGGGTCAGGCGCAAACGTAATGACCTTAATCCTAATCAGCCTTCGACCATTTTATACACAGAGGTGTACACTCTCATACGCCGACCGTATTGGCTCCTTGCAACGCCACTCGCCGTGGCAAGGAAGCCCGCTGCTTGATGCATGCTGCGCAACTCGGCGTTAACAATCGCTGCTTCCTCGAGGGTGCTGTCAAAAGGATTACTCAATTCGCGCAACGCTATTTTGCCTTTGTCGGTGGGCAGATACACTCCTGTAGGAGTGTATGGCTGATCTTTATCCGGCCTAGCAAATCTCATTCCGCGAAGCGGAGAGCTATCTTTGGCATGAACAAGGTGATTGCTATGCCCAATGCGCAGCGTATTATCTGCGGCAACTTCTAGGCGCCCTTGGTGTCGCATGCCGGTCGACAATAGTTGCGCGCCGTGAAGCCATGGATCGTCAGAATGGGGCAGGGATACAGAGTCGACACTGGCCGCTGCAAAGATTGCTAACGAACCCGTATGCCACAACCTAGTAAAATTGTCGATGCCAACAGACCCGATGGCAAGGTCTAGCATCATGTTCGCAAAATTGTCGGGCGCTCCAGACAACGTTGGGTCGCCCACACCATCCATAGTAAACTGAAGCTCGGGATATTTTGGTAGCAGCATGTAAGGTAATACTTATTAAGGTCATTGTACTCTTATAACCCTGCACACTACTAATAAAGTGCAGTACTGGCCAAAAATAGTCAAAACAGGGTCACATCTTATATACTTAACCTATCTATGACGTACCCCGAGGCCGAGGAAATTGCAAACATTATTGGCGATGCGCAGCGCATCGTTATTTTGCAAGCCGATAACCCGGATGGCGACAGCCTAGGCAGCGCATTAACACTCGAACAAATACTGGGCGATATAGGCAAAGAGCCACTGTTGTATTGCGGTGTAGACATCCCCACCTATCTGCGCTACCTGCGCGGCTGGGACCGCGTTAGCAAAGATTTGCCACAACAGTTTGATGCCGCTATTATTGTCGACACCAGCGCCGATAGTCTTTTCGAGCAACTAAACAAAACAGGACAGAAGGGCTGGCTCAAAACCCGCCCCGTTATTGTGCTGGATCACCACGCTGTCGAAAACAGTATCACTTATGCTCAAGTTGTCTGTAACCAAACTGCCGTCGCCACTGGCGAAGTTATTTACGAACTAGCACAGCAACTAAAGTGGCCGCTCAGCCAAACTGCCAAAGAAATGATTGTTACCTCTATTATGGCCGACAGCTTGGGTCTTATCACCGAGGCAACCACCGCACGCAGCATCCACATCATTGGCGAACTAGTAGAAGGTGGTGTTAGCCTGGCCAAACTAGATACCGACCGCCGCGAGCTGCAACGCAAAAGCCCCGAGCTTGTTAAATACAAGGGTATGCTACTCGAGCGTGTCGAATACTATGCCGACAACCGCGTAGCCATCATTAGCATTCCATGGACCGAAATCGAACGCTACAGCCCCGAGTATAATCCATCTATATTAGTTATGGACGATATGCGCAGCACCATTGGCACGCAAATTGTTATTGCCTTTAAAATTTATAGCGATGGCCATATTACCGGCAAAATTCGCGCTAACTACGGCTACCCCGTGGCCAACAAACTAGCTCAACACTTTGGCGGCGGCGGACACGCCTACGCCAGCGGCTTCAAACTGTTGCAAGCCCGCCCATTTAGCGAAGTAAAATCAGAATGTATTAGCGTCGCCACCGACCTTCTTAATAACCTTGATAAACCTGCGTAAGCTGCTACAATCACTATCATCATGACTACTGTGCGCAATCTTCGCCCAACTGCTTGTTGCTGCTACCCCTGTATATAGGTGTGGCGAGTTTTCTATAATTGACGCTAGGAACGAGCCCACCGGCTCGTTTTTTATATGGCGTCATTCTATAAGGAAACTACATGCACGAATTAGCAAGACTACCGAAGTACACCGCCCTCTCCGAGCCCTCATCGCCCACAACGTATCCTGAGAACGTGTTGGCTACCGTGGCTCACCATGACGAAGAAATCGTTATGCTTGGGCAGGCCGTTACAAATGATATTGAACAGGGCAGTAACGTAGGCGTATTGTACGCCACTCGCAGTGAAGCAAGCACCGTCAATGCTCGCGTGTGGGACACCGACTTTGTCAGCAGCGGAGGCCGCATGCGCGAAGGGCATAAAGCCACCAGGCGTTTAGGCGTGCTCTCAAAAAATATTCATCAATACGACTTTCCTGACGGCAACCTTATGGACCCTATCGTTCTAAGCGGCCTAGCCGCGACAATCCATGACATTATAACTACTCGCCACATTACAAAAGTCATCACTACTGGAGTGCACGGGTACGACGGGCACCCCGACCATATTGCCGTCCACCGCGCCGTTATTATGGCCATCAAGGCCATGCCCGAAGCCCACCAACGCCCTATTACAGTGCAACATCTTGCGGCAGCCACAGAAGTAGGGTCACTGGCGCTGGCCGTGGACAAAAGGGCTAAAATAAGAGCTACCGTTGCTCATTTTAGCCAGTTTCCGGGATGGAACGTTTTGGGCCGCAGTATTCTGCTGCCACGCACTAAAAAAGCTCTTGCTCCGTATGCGTCCCTCTTCGAAAGAGAGACCTACTGGCTAGAAACTGGCGACAAAATAGTATAATACCTTCAGATTGGAAAACAGATGAAACTCTACAACTCACTCCTAAGCTCAAAAAAACTTGAAGATGTTACACCCCTAGACGGCAAGACACTTCGGATTTACAGTTGTGGCCCCACCGTATACGATCACGCCCATATTGGAAACTTAAGCGCCTATGTTTTTGCCGACATGCTCCGCCGCGTGGCAATCTTGACAGGGCACGACGTGCATCATGTCATGAACTACACCGACGTGGACGACAAAACCATTCGCCGCAGCCGCGAGCAATACGCCGATCTTGAGCCACATCAGGCCCTTACTAAGCTCACCAACAACTACATAGACGTGTTTAACAAAGATATGCTGCGCATTGGCAACGATACAGCCCCTATTGATTTTGTGCGTGCTACAGACCCCCAGATAATTACTGGCATGCGCGATCTGATAGCCCGGCTACACCAACAAGGCTTTGCGTACATTGCCGACGACGGCGTGTATTTTTCTATCGAAGCATATAAAAAATCCGGCAAAACATACGGCCAGTTGCTGCACATTGACGCCGAAAACACCAGCGAAGCACGGATTCAAAACGACGAGTACGACAAAGAGTCAGTGCACGACTTTGCACTCTGGAAAAAACAAAAAGATAGCGAACCGGCCTGGGACTTTACGCTCGACGGTCAAGACCTTACCGGCCGACCCGGTTGGCACATCGAGTGCTCGGTAATGAGCAGACAACACCTTGGTCAACCGTTCGATATTCACACCGGCGGTGTAGACCTTATTTTTCCACACCACGAAAACGAGATTGCCCAGAGTACCGCACTAGAAGACAACCCGATGATGGCGCACATTTTTGCCCACAACGACCACATTCTAGTAGAAGGTAAAAAAATGAGCAAATCGGCTCACAACTTTTACACGCTGGAGGATGTCGTGCAAAAAGGGTTCGACCCACTGGCGTTTCGGCTCAAGATACTGCAATCACATTACCGATCGCAGGTAAACTTTACATGGGAAAGCCTAGAGGCTGCCCAAAATCTCTTGCTGCATTGGCGCGCCGTGGCCGCCCTCCAGCACCAGGGTACCAAACCTACGCACGGCGAAGATCCTTCGGCCGAGTTTAAGACCACACTTGCAGATACGCTTGTCGAGGATATTAACACACCAAAAGCCCTACAATACATTGACGAAGTTTTTTCGCACATCGAAACGCATGCGCTACACAAAATCAGCCCTAGCGATCTGCACGATACACTGGCATGTGTCGACAGTGCATTAGGCCTTAGGCTGGCGGACGAACCCGACATTTCCGAAGACCAAAAAGCGCTCATTGCCCAGCGCACCGAAGCCCGCAATGCCAAAGACTGGACCCAATCCGACGCCATCCGCGACAAGCTTGCAGAGCAGGGTATAGGCATTCGCGACACAGCTAACGACACCATCTGGTTCCGGCAATAATTGACAGCCGTGCTAAAGTAATACATATGATACAACGCCCCAGCCCACGGAACACTATCGCCTGGGGCGTATATCCTATTTATCCCGAATGTACGGCCGCATACTCACAAGCGACCCTGGTGCATGCCGGCTTTTTGATGGCACTGCGCATGGCCACAATCGATTTTCACCCCAAAGAAGGCGATACGCAATTGTATACAGCCGATGACTCAAATCCCTCTTTTAGAGTCTCGGAATACATTTTAGCCACCCACACCAATCATTCAGCACCTGACAAAGCAGTTAAGGCCGCAAGGCGAAGACTCCACAGTGGGATGGATGCATATGAGCACTTTGGCATTTTGTCTGTAGCCCAATCCACGATAGAGACGCGCTCCTTGGCAGAAGTGTATGCCGAAGTAGGCAGGCTAATTGTGCCTATTGTAGAAGACACGACACCAAACATCGAACAATACTTTCCGTCACTTATTGTGCCTCGGCTTACTGGTGCTAATAGCCAGATAACAACGGCCACCTAACCCAAGCTCAAAACCACCACGCCCAGTACGCCAACAAGAGCGCCAGACAGTGGGAGCAATTTGGCTTTTTCGCCCAAACGAGTAAGCGCCAAGAAAACGGTTAATATTGGGTAGGAGGCCGACACAGCTACCGCTACGGCAGCCGAACCGCCACTTTTGCTCAAACCAATACTAACTGCCAAAAAACCGACAATTTGTAGCAAACCAACGCCAATAATGTACGGATTGCGCAGACTTATCTTGGCTGCGGCAAACACCGGCCGGCTACGCTTGGCAGCCGCAAGCAAGGGTATAAACCCAACCACGCAAACCACCGCCTGAATAAGCGCAGCAAATTGCCAGCCAATACTATCTACAGCCCGGGTCATACACGTCCAGCCTACGCCCCAACTAAGCGCAGCCAGTAAGCCAAGGAGCGGGCCTAGACCCACGCGTACTGTGCTACCTACTTTGCTAAACAGTCCAGCCGCCACCATTGCCCCCAGTATAACCAGCCCAATACCCGCACCTTGCACCGCGCTAATACTGCCGCCAAAAACCAACACCAATAGCACTGTTGTAATAAGCGGATATAGGCTGCCCAGCGGGCTCACAATATTTACCGGGCCAATTTTGAGCGCCTTAAAAAAAGACGCCATGGCAAGGGTATAACAAAACCCAGCCACAATGGCATACGCCATGCCGCTTGTTACCCAATGCGTGTAGCTGCGCATCCATACGACATACACCAACGCATACAAAAGCGCCGCAACAGCACAAACATAAAACACTGCATTAAGTGCACCTATCTTGCGGGCCGCTTTGGCGCTAAAAAAATCCGCCGTACCCCACGAGACCGCAGCGATCAAACCACACGTGACAGCAAACAACGAAGTAGTGTGCACTATGTGCCTTAGGCGCCAGCGTGAACGCCGGCATCGCCAGGCTTTTTTTGCTTGGTTATAGATTCGTATGTAGACTCTTCAATAATGCGCTTGGTGCGCAAATAATCCAGTACGGCAATACGAATACAGCCCATAACCGGTATGGCCACCAACCCGCCAAACAATCCGCCAAAATTAACGCCAATAATCACCGACGCAAACACTAGCAGCGGCGACATATTGGTGGTGTTAGACTGAATGCGGGGCTGAATAATGTAGTTTTCGATTTGCTGATACAAAATGTAATAGGCCAGCACAATAATTGCCGACCACGGCGAATGAAACAGCGCCACAGTAGTAACAATAACAGCGCCAATGGTGTGTCCAATAAGCGGAATCAAGCCGCAAATAAAGACAATCACAATAAGCGCAGCCGGATAGCTAATATGCAAAATAAGCAGAGCAGGCAAGAGCATGCTCGCCGCAATTAGAGCTAGCACTACTTGACCGTTTACGTAACCCTTTATCACACGGTACATGTCGGCACCCAAACGGTCGGCACGGGCGTGGTGCTCGTTAGGGATCATGTCGCGAAAGAAGGCAATCCAGGTAGGGCCCTCGATAAGCATCATAAAGGTAAGTACCAATATGGTAAGCACTGCAAAGATGCTGCTGCCTATTTTAACTACACCGGTCACAGCCGTACCGCCAATGTTGCTCAGCCGCTGCGACAGTTCTTTGGATGCTTTGTCTACCTGGCTTTGCAAATGGTGTTGCGATACAAAAGTACCCAAAGGGCCCTTTTGCTGTCGCACGTCAGATACAAGCGACGGAGCCGAGCTAATAAACGCACTGGTTTGCTTGACTAGCGGCGGTACTATACTCAGCATAAAGCCAGCGAGCAGCAAGATAACAATCAAAAACGAAATGGCCGTGCCAACAGTACGGTTGCCGCGCCGCTTGCCTGGTAAATGCTCGGCTATCCAATGCACGGGTGCATTAAGTGCCAATGCTAAAAAGAAACCAGTAAAAATAAGTATAAGGGCGTGTTGTGCTTGTCGAATAGCTGCCAAAGCAGTGATCGACAAAATGACCACCAGCATAATACGCACCACGGTACGACTGCTGATAGATATATTAACCGTTTCGGACTTACTTTTGGATCGCAGCGCAAACATCTTGAGTATAGTATGACCTAACGCGCACGCGCACGCAACGCCTGCTCGTAGATGTCAATTGTATGAGCGCCCACTGTTTCGACGGCCCAGGTGCGCACATATGTTTGTTGCCAATCGTGCGCTACGGCGCGCAAGCGATCGTTTTGCAGTACAGCAACCAGTTTGTCGGCCAATGCAGAGGTGTTGTTGGGGTCGAATAGACTTTCGGGACGAGGAGCCATAACCTCACTATATGCCGGATTATTGCCGGCTAGCACGGCGCCACGGGCGGCAGCCATGCCTTCAAGTAGCACCACACCAAAACTTTCACCACCAATACTTGGGTAAATAGCAACGTCGGCGCCAGCCAAATAGCGCGGCTTGTCTTCTTCTGATATATACCCAGCAAACTCGACAATGCTGCCCAATTTATTCTTGCCAACGTATTCGTGCAACTCTTTTTCGAGCGGACCACCGCCGCAAATAATAACTCGCGCATCACTAGGCCACATCTTGTATTGCACGGCATGCGTCACAGCCTTCAGCAGGTGCTGGCAGCCTTTGCGCTCCACCAGTCGACCCACAAACACTACATTTTTGCCCTGCGAATATCTGGCAAATGGTTTGCCCTTAGTAAACACATCCAGTTCTACTGGCAAACCAGCTACAACGCTATCTACGTTAAATGTTTTGTGGGCAAAACCACGTGCCAACTCGCTAGTGGCCATCATGGCATCAAAACGCCTAAGCGAGCGCCGTAGCCACATGCCAAGCGCTTTGTTTGCAGCTGTCACTAAGCCGCCATAAGGGGCAATATGAAACGTGCCCACTACCGCCGTGGTAGGCTCGGCATGTGCAATGATGCGTGCAGCCAGGGCAGGGCTGTACGGGACCTGTACATGCAAAACATCAAAATGAATGGATTGCAGTAGTTCGCGAATAGGCTTCTTGGAAGCCGGCAAAGGCATGGCCATGCGATTGTGGTTAAATCGCACATTAATATTGCGGCTCAAACTATGCACATTAAGCAAATCAATTCGTTTAGTCTCGCCCACCAAGTAGTGTACGCTGTGGCCTTGTGCTGCCAGCCATCGGCCCAAAATAAGCACGTATTGCTGCACTCCGTCGGGCTTGTCGAGCGAATCGTCAAACACAAAACCAATGGTCAACTTTTGCTTAGGCATGTTTTTTGGCATTTGCGAGCGCCTCGATGTAGACTTCTTCATATTGGTCCACGATTGCCTTGTAAGTATACTGTGGCATTTCGGCCACAGCCCAATCGCGCCATAGCCTTCGCAGGTCTTTTTCGAATAATAATAGCTCTAGCCGACGAGCAAACTCGGCGCCATGCTTGGGGTTAATAAGCGACAGGGCGCCCAAACCCCGCATCACCGACTCGTAGCCAGGGTTATCGCCGGCCACCGTTACCAGCCCGCTGGCCATGGCTTCTACTAATACAATGCCAAAACTCTCGCCAAACAACGATGGTGCGCAAAACAAGTCGCTTTGTTGCAGCAAACGCACTTTTTCTTCGTCGCTAATGTAGCCCTTAAATGTTACGCGGTCTAGTTCTAAGTCGGCCGCTAGTGCCTCTAGTTTTTCGCGGTCGGGGCCGTTGCCGGCAATAATAAGCGACACGTCCGAACGGCGATTACAAAGTAGCCGAAAGGCATGTAACAAATACTTAACGCCTTTGCGTCCCTCTAGCCGGCCCACATACAAGATAGTCTTGTGCTTGCGGCCATCTTTAAAGCTGGTTGGTGACGAAAACTTAGCCGGGTTGATACCGTTAGGAATAATAGCAATGGGGGCGTCGGTAAGGCTACTAATATAATCTGCCGCCGCTTCCGACACAGCAGTATAGGCATCGATATACTTGAGCACCGACTTAGTGTAGGGGGTAATTACCTTTACCATGGTGCGCGTCATCATCGTTTCGGGCAGCTTGGCATGAAAAGTAGCAACGTTGACACAGTTAGAACGTGACAACAGCTGCATGCCCAGCATAGGCACCCATGGCTCGTGCACGTGCAAAATATCAAACTGCTCTTCGCGCAACATATTATGAATGTTTTCGCTGAGCGATCCAGAAATCTGGATTGTGGTATGAGTAGGGGCGTTAAAGTCGGCGCCGCCGCCTACAAAAATGGTGTGAGGTGGTATTTCGCCGTTAAAATCTTGGGGGCGAGGAGTAATGACGTAGGCTTCGTGCCCACGGCGCAACAGTTCGGCCCGTTGCTCGTAGACATGCTCCTGCACCCCTCCGCCTTTGGCTACGCTGTACGGACATACAATACCGATCTTCATGCTGGCCTTATTGTACCATGTGCTTCTTAAGAGGCGTTCTTGAGCAATTTGTGCATCTTTGGCGGGATAAACGGCGCAGCCGATTTAGCGTCGGCAATGACGCTTGGTGCGTGGTTGCCAATCTTGAGTTGTGCCAACAGATGGTAATCGTCAAAAATAACTCGCATATGCTGCTCGACTACATCGTTATTAAAATAGCGATCGGCCTTCATAGCCACGTGGTACACCGGCAGGTGCACCTGCTTTTTGCAGTTATCAAGCGCCAAAAATTCGGTGCTGGTCTGCATGTAGGTACGCACGTCGTTGCTGTGCCACAAATGTATCTCAAACTTGGTAATTTCATCTAACTCTTCGTCTACTAGCCCTGCAAATTTTTCTTTGGCGTTATGTGTGCGCCGGTACGCCGATCGCAATACTAGAGGGCTTAGGCACACATGGCGAAAAAAGCCAGCAAAGCCAGGCAGCGAAAACACCTTGGCAGTTGCTAAATACAGCAAACGTCGACGCTTAGTAAACGAAAAATCATCGTAATGTGCAAAACCCACATAACTAATGAGTAGTTCTACTTTTTTAGCCAGATCGGGGTAACGTTGCAACATGCGTGTAGCCATTACAAACCCCAAACTCATCCCCACAATGATTACCTTGCGCCGCTTGTAGCGTAGCTTGATAAACGCCGCTAGGTAATCGGCAAACGCATCTATAGTGGCCGTTTGCCCAATCTTGTAAAAACTATCCATGCCACCAAAACCAGGCAAATCTGGCATGGTAACCGCCGCGCTGCGATTAAGGTTTTGAGCCACCCCAAACCACCGTTCCAGGCTAGAGTGGTGGCCATACACAAACAATACTTCCTTAGAGTTTGGCTTAGGCCCTGGCATGTGCAGCATGCGCCCGCGCAGCCCGTTCATGTTTAGGGGCTCTATATATTGAGTAGGGTCTATTGTTTGTTTTGCCATATTACCAACACTGTACGACAGATGTTAAAAGCCACGCAAGCTTTAAAGGCGTAAATAACAACATGAGCGACGATAATCTAGCAATTCACCCTGTTATTTGCTATAATCGGCTGGTCGCTCATTTTGCCCTCAAAAAGCAAATTGCAGTTCGATGGGGGTTGGCCAAGTGGTAAGGCACCAGGTTTTGGTCCTGGCATTCGGGGGTT
>CAZBQZ010000025.1:8182-12606 GCA_964494495.1 uncultured Candidatus Saccharibacteria bacterium | reverse complement strand
TAGACTGGCGATTGCAAGGTGGTGCTGGCATCGCTTTTGGGTTCAGGAGGAATGTTCGATGGGGATGAATGGCCTAGTGACGACGGAGGGGGTGGTAGAATAGAAAGTAGTAAGCAGGGTGTCTTGAAAATGAAAAAAGGAATTATTGTTGGAATTATTGCGGTACTTGTCGTGGGTATTGTGGTTACGGCATTGGCGATCCATTCTAAGAGTAAGGACAGCAACAAAGCTCCTGCTAGCACGCAGAGCACTAGCTCGAGTGGTTCGTCCAGCTCGGACGACATGAGCAATACAGATAGCGGGAGCATCAACGGTAACGCGTCGACCCCGACGGTTACCGACAAAGTAAGTATAACCAATTTTGCCTTTAGCCCGGCTAGTATAAGGGTCAAAAAAGGTGCGGTTGTTACCTGGACAAATAACGATACGACACAGCACACTGTCACCGCCGATAGCGGCACCGGCCCGCACAGCCAGCCGCTTAACAAGGGAGATACTTACACCTATACATTTGCCGACGCCGGAACATATGCGTATCACTGCGCCTTTCATTCAGATATGACAGCCACTGTTACTGTCACCGAATAAAATGAGTTAACTCGCTATTGGTATCCGTGAAAATAGTCGGTAACAATTCGGTATTGAGGCACACCACTACGCAACAAGTCTTTAGTAAAAACTTCTACCATGTGCTCGGGGCCGGACAGATATATGAGTGTTCGAGGGTCGAAGGGCTGCGCTAGTGCAAGGATACGCGTGGCTGTAAGTTGGCCAGTTTGACTGGTGACCACCTGGATAATACTAAGGTTGTAGTGCGCCAGCTCCTGTTGAAATGCAAAAGCATCTGGCTTATGTGCGGCATAGATAAGCTGAATAGTGCGCTGCTGGTTAGTGTCTAGCAAATACTTGATCATGCTGCGCATGGGGGTAATGCCAATGCCAGCGGCGACGAATAGCAAAGGTATGCCAGCGTCTTTGGGTAGGACAAAATCGCCCATTGGCTCGGCTAGTGTTACTGTATCGCCTGGTTGTAATGCAAATAATTTTTGCTTGAATGTACTACCACGCTCAGCCGTTTGCTTGGTGCTAATAGCCAGCAGTGATTCGGTGGGCGAACTGCTAAGCGTAAACCAGCGTCGTTCGCCACGCTTATCGGCATCGTGCGGTAGGTATAGCTCGGTAAATTGTCCGGCAGAGTAACGTACGGGTTTTTCGGGGTGGAACCAAAAGGTATATACGCCGGCATCGTGCTCCAGATGATTAAACGTGGCGCGAATCATAGCGCGGGTTTAATGAATCTGCTCGGGAAATCGGTGCAAATATGTACGGTCGGGTAAAATAGTGTAAAGAATTGTCCCAGCCACCGGTTATTAACGGTGTAGACATATAGCTCCAGATGATGTTGCTTGGCAAGGTAGTAGGTAAGCGGGTTCATGAGCCATTTATTTAGGCCAATACCTTTGGCCTGCAATCCACGGGCACTTTGAATAATCTCGAATGGGCTAAAATGCTCGAGCACGTACAGTGCAATATCTGGCCGTACTTCGCGTATACGCCGCAATTCGCTATGATTAAATGACGCAACGCTGACTCGCGCCGCTGGATGATCGTGCACTATGTGTAATAGTTCGTCGGCACTGTGGCCGTCCTTTATTTCGACAATCACCGGCTTGCTCCCCACGATATCCAGAGCTTTGTTTAAGGTTATAATGGGCTGGCCGTTGTTTAGTTGGACCTCGCGCAGCTCGTCCAGGGTGACATCGCCAATGTTAACAATTTTGGCCGATACTCGCGCTGTGTCTTTGTCATGCAGTACTACTAGTTGGCCATCGCGGGTGCGGCGCACATCAAACTCGACAGCGTCTACGCTTGCCTTGAGCGCTGCCTTTAAACTAGCTGGGCTATTTTCTAAGGCCAGCCCAGCTGCGCCACGGTGACCTATGAGCTTTGTTTTCACTACTACCTCTATAGTACAATAGTGTGGAAAGTTATAAAGTTGAAAGTTGTAAAGCAAAATGCTCATTGCTCGTAATTTTTTACTTTGTAATCTTGTAACTTAGACTTACGACAAAGGAGTACATATGGCAGACTTTAATGCAGTTTTGACGCCAGGTGACTGGCAAAATGGGGTAGTAACAACAGTAATCGAAATCCCCGAAGGCTCAACCTTAAAGGTAGAATGGCGCCGCGATATAGCCGCGTTCGAGATCGACCGAGTTGAACCCAATATTTTTCCAAAGCCCGCCAGCTACGGATTTATTCCGCAGACACTAGACGAAGACGGTGATGAGCTCGACACTTTGGTGGTATGCGACGAGCCAATCCCAACGGGTATTTACCTGCAAGCTCGCGTCATTGGCGTGCTCAACTTTGAAGACGACGGCGAGATGGATTACAAGATTATTGCCGTACCTGCCGACGATCGCAACAACGGTGATCGCATCAAGACGCTTGACGATCTTGGCGAGCGCTGGAAGCAAAAGGTAGAGTTTCACTTTGCCCATTACAAAGACCTCAAAAAGCCTGGTACCACCAACGTGCAGGGTTGGGGCGATGCCGAGGCTGCTAAAAAGATCATCGAAGAATCTATTGCTCGCTGGAACAACAAATAATGAAAAAAGTGCTGCCCAACAAGGCTGCACTTATCCCCGAGCACGCCAAGCAGGTATTTAAGGGGCAGATTTTTGACGTTTACCAATGGCCGCAAGAGCTGTTTGATGGCAGTCAAGCAACCTTCGAGATGTTGCGCCGCCCCGATACTATCCAAATACTTGCTGTTAGGGACGGCAATATTGTCGTGGTACACGACGAACAGCCAGGCCGCCCGGTGTATATGCACGTTCCTGGTGGCCGCGCCGACCCCGAAGACGAGTCATGGCTGGCCGCAGCCAAGCGCGAGTTGCTCGAAGAAACAGGCCTTGCGTTTAAAAACTGGAAGCTTGTGGCTGTATTTCAACCATTTATCAAAATGGAGTGGTTTACGGTGTGGTTTGTGGCAACCGACATAGAGAGCGAATCGCCGCAAAATTTGGATGCCGGAGAACGTATTAGCGTGGACGCCATATCATTTGATGATTTTCGCGCGTCGGCAAACGACCCTGATAACCTTATGATGAGCTATGCTCAGCCACTCCTCAAACAATACCCAACGCTAGAAGCAATTATGCAGGCTCCGGTGTTTACTGGGCGGGACGTCGACAGATAGCTCGCTTGCGCCCAAGCTCCTAACTTCGTACAATAGCATTGAATACGCTAATGCTAACGATATAAGGGGATACAACAGGATGGCAACAAAAGTAGCAATTAACGGTTTTGGCCGCATTGGGCGAAACGCTTTTAAGATTGCGTTCGACCGCAGCGATCTAGAAATCGTTGCCATTAACGACCTCACCGATACTAAAACGCTTGCTTATTTGCTTAAGCACGACAGTAACTATGGCACCTACGACAAAGAGGTAAGCTACGACGACACCAATTTGGTAGTAGGCGGTAAAAAGATTCGCGTAACTGCTGAAAAAGATCCGGCAATGCTGCCCTGGAAAGATTTAGACGTTGACGTGGTTATCGAATCCACCGGCTTTTTTGTCGAGCCCGACAAAGCCAAGGCGCATATTACCGCCGGTGCCAAAAAGGTAGTTATTAGCGCACCAGCCAAGGGCGAAAGCGCCGACAGCGCTCCCACCGTGGTACTGGGTGTTAACGAAGACAAGCTCGACACGGATGCAACAATTATTAGTAACGCCAGCTGTACAACTAACTGTATTACCCCGGTTGCTGCTGTTATTGAAGGCCATTTTGGCATCGAAAAGATGATGATGACCACCATCCATAGCTACACTGCTAGCCAAAAACTACAAGACGCTCCTGGCGGCAAGGCATTGCGCGACGGCCGCTCGGCGGCCGAAAACATAGTACCTACCACGACCGGGGCCAGCATTGCTGCCGCCAAGGCATTGCCAGCACTGGCAGGTATTTTTGGCGCACTAGAAATGCGTGTACCTACCCCTGTAGTGTCAATAAGCGACTTTGTCATTATTACCAAGCGCAATGTAACCGTAGAAGAAGTAAACGAAGTATTTAAAAAAGCCGCCAAAGAACCCTACTACCAAGGCATATTAGACGCTACCGAAGAAGAATTGGTAAGCAGCGACTTTATTGGCAACAGCCACTCGGCTATTGTCGACCTCAAGCTGACAGCAGTTGTTGGTGGAAATATGCTGAAGGTGTGTGCATGGTACGACAACGAATGGGGCTATAGCAATCGGCTTGTCGAAGAAGTGGCCGATTTGGGCCGTTTGCTTCACAAAAAGAAGTAATTTTTAGGCTTGCCGCTGCGAGCCCATTCAACACTCACCCCAATCTTCCATCGCCGTCATCCCGGGCTCGACCCGGGGTCCCGGACATAATATCTTCCTTCTGCACCC
>CAZBQZ010000025.1:0-8082 GCA_964494495.1 uncultured Candidatus Saccharibacteria bacterium | reverse complement strand
AGTCAGTACCGACTAACGCCCCGAACCCGTCGGAGAGGTTTGGGGGCGATTGGGAGGGTGGTGGCGCCTTTTTAGTTATAATGGGGGGTGGTTTTGTGGTTTGGTTCGCGTATATTGGGATAATGTGGTATGCTTAGTCTAATATGAGGCTGGGCAGCGGTAAGTTGGTGCTAAAAATTGCGGCGTGGGCTGCGGCATTTATTGTGGTGTGCATTTTTGCGCGTTCTGAGGCTGTATATAACGCCTTGCTTTTGTTTTTTACGCTGGGAATCGTACCAGGTACGCATATTGCGTTGTCGCCTAATGTAACTTTTTGGACGCTTGGCATTATTTTTGTGCTTTGTTTTGTGCTCATTTTTGGCTCTAATATTCGCCGCACATTCCAGAAGTCTGGGGTAGTCGAGCAAAATGCCGTGCCCAAACCCGCCACAGCAAAAGCGCCCAAGCCCGTGATTATTATTCGTATTCCACGCAAGCAAAGTATGTTCGAGCAACGGGTGCGCAGTTTTGTGGCTCAAAATATGTTACGGCTAAGGCGCTCGGTGCACTACGTCTTCGCACAATTGCGTCAATTGTACATGTGGCTGCGGCCGATTGTCGTGCTTGGTTGTGTCTGGCTGGCGCGCAACATACGCACAGGAGCTGTGTGGCTGGTGCGATGTGCTATTAGAATGGTGCGCGCGGCGTGGCACTATACCAAACCACGAATCAAACAATGCGATGCCTGGTTGCGCAAAAAGTGCAATCAGTCGGAGTTATTCCGCTCGGTGCGCCGCGCGTTTTTTGAGATAGTAAACGATTGGCGCACCTCGCTCCGCGCGCTACGTCGCCAGTGGGACGAGCTTACTAAACAACCATAAGCAACTTGGCATCTGCCGGCTGTGAGCGGTATAGTAAGAGCAATGAAACTCTACATTGGTGCCGACCACAACGGATTTGATATGAAGCAAAAGTTACTGGCCGAGTTAGCACGTGCTGGCTACGACGTAACCGACGCTGGCGACCAAACACGTAACCCCGATGACGACTTTCCGCAGTTTGCTTCCCGCGCTATTGCCCAGTTGCGTGCCAGCGACGACCCAGAGGCCAAAGCTATTCTTATCTGCGGCTCTGGCCAAGGCATGTGTATGGCCGCTAACCGTTACAAGGGCATTCGGGCAAGCCTAGTGTGGGATATCGAAGAAGCCCATGCCTCGCGCAACGACGACGACAGCAATGTGCTGTGCCTTCCGGCCCGCTATATGACAATACCCAAGGGAATTACCATTGCCGAAGCTTGGCTATCGACGCCTTTTGCCGGCGCCCCTCGTTTTAAGCGGCGCATCAAAGAACTAGACGATTTAGGCTAGAAGTGTAAGCCTTTTTTGATGATGTAGTTATCGTTAGGCGCAGGCAGGATAACAACCGCAGGCTGTGTCTTTTGTTTTTTGACACTAGCTTTTTTAATATCTGCCATATTTTACAGCCCTTTCAATATAGTTAGTGTTTTGCGCGCCGGAGGTAACCCAGGAGTAGGTTGATGGTCCGCCGTATAATTTTGACGTTTCAAAAATCCAAACAACTTCATGATTCTAGTATAGCAAATAATACAACTGCGCCCAAGACGGTAAGCGCAATAGATACGGCGCAATAGCGCCAATAACGGGCATTAATTATGCCATTCTTGGTAATGGCACTTTTGGTGTCCGAAATGAGCTGTAAAACTAATTGTGCATTATTATTTGATAAGTACTCGGGATGCTTGTTGAGATCAATTGATGCGCCAAAGTAATTCTTGGGCATAAGACCAATACCGTTGCATATGAGCGAAGCAAAGAACGGGCCAAGAAGTGCAAAGTACTGCCACTGGTGGTGAATGCTCAACGATGCCTGCGCCACAAAGACAAGCAATGCGACATTAGTGGCTGCAATCGCCAATATTTTGGCATCCAGGCTGCTACCTTCAGATATAACAACACTAAGCTGATTCTGCTGAGTGTCGAGGAGTGGGGTCAGGTCTTGTTCTGTGTGCATAAGCGGTATACTCTTAATACTAGTTAAGTATACAAAAAACCATGGATCCAAAAACAGCAATTATTTGCCCAACCGTTACGGCCAGAACCAAAGAAGAATACCGCGAACAAATGGAGCGGTTGGCTGGCTTTGCACCGCGCGTGCACATCGATGTTGCCGATGGCGAGTTTACACCCGTTAAGCTCATCGATATAGCCAACATCTGGTGGCCGGGCGGAGTGCGAGCCGATGTGCATGTAATGTATCGACAACCCTTTAAGCACGCCAAAAGGCTATTCGACCTTAAACCGCAGCTTATTATTGCGCATGCCGAGGCCGAGGGTGATTTTATAGATTTTGCCGAAAAGGCGCATTCTAACGGAATCGAGGTGGGCGTGGCGCTTAAGCCAGAGAGCACGCCAGATCTTATCCGCCCGGCGCTGGACTGGATCGATTACGTCCTGATTTTTTCCGGACACTTGGGCCACTTTGGCGGTCAAGCCAATACGCATTTACTAACTAAGGCATTACGCCTCAAACAGCTTAAACCCGAGCTAGAAATTGGCTGGGATGGTGGCATAAACGCCCAGAACGCCGCAACCCTGGCGGCAGGAGGCGTCGATGTACTCAATGTAGGTGGTTTTATTCAGCACGCCGCCAACCCCGAGGCTGCGTATCGGCAGCTGGAAGAGCGTTTGGATGCATTGGTAAAACATCCGCGCAACCGTAAAGCGCATTTGGTGCAATAGCTGCTATAATCGTAAGCGTAATGCAGCATTTAACCTCAATTGAAGCTTTAGAGCTCAAAGCCAACGACATCCGACAAGACATCATCAAGATGCTAGAGCTGGCAGGCAGTGGTCACCCCGGCGGTTCGCTAGGCCAGGCCGATATTTATACTGCACTGTATTTTAATATTATGAAGCACGATCCGCGCAATCCCGACTGGGATGAGCGCGACATCCTTATCCAGAGCAATGGTCACACCTGCCCGGTGCGCTACGCCGCCATGGCGCATGCCGGCTATTTTGACCGCAAAGAGTTATGGACACTGCGCAGCTTTGGTACGCGCCTGCAGGGCCACCCAGAGCGTACCAAACTTCCCGGGCTTGAAAACACCAGTGGACCGCTAGGGTCCGGGCTTAGTCAGGCTGCGGGTATGGCACTAGCGCTGCGTATGAACAGGCAACAACACCGTTGGGTGTATGTAACGACCGGCGACGGCGAGCTAAACGAAGGCAACAACTGGGAAGCAATCATGCTGATTGGCAAGTACAAACTGACCAACCTTATCGCTATTGTCGACCGCAATAATATCCAAATAGACGGCCCTACCGAGGTAGTAATGCCACTAGAAGATCTGCGCGCTAAGTGGGAAGCTTTTGGCTGGCATGTACTAGAAATAGACGGCAACGATGTCGAGGCTGTCATAGACGCCTGCGACATGGCCAAGGCAATTGTTGAAAAGCCAGTGGTTATTTTAGCGCACACTGTTCCGGGCAAAGGTGTCGATTTTATGGAATACGACTTCCATTGGCACGGCGTTGCTCCCAACCACGAACAAGCCCAGAAGGCCCTCAAAGAAATCCATACCTTGCAGGGCAAAATAAAGAGCGAGGCCGATTAAATGTCTGATTTGCATATTATTACCGACGTTAGGGCTGCAGACCTCAAGATGGAATCTATCCGTGATGGTTTTGGCCGCGGACTTTTGGCCGCTGGCAAGGCAAACGATCAAATTGTAGCCATTTGCGCCGATCTTACCGACAGTACCAAAATTAGCTTGTTTGCCGAGGCTTTTCCGGACAGATTTATCGAAGCCGGCATTGCCGAGCAAAATATTGTTACCGTGGGTTCGGGGATGGCCGCCATGGGCAAGATTCCCTTTGTTAGCAGCTATGCCGCCTTTTGCCCGGGGCGCACCTGGGAGCAGATTCGTACCACTATTTGCCTTAACGACCAACCAGTCAAAATTATTGGTTCGCACGCTGGCTTGTATACTTCGCCCGACGGCGCTACCCACCAAGCGCTAGAAGACGTTACGCTTATGCGGGTTATGCCCAACATGGTGGTATTGGTGCCATGCGACAGCGTGGAGTCCGAAAAAATGGCGATGGCCATGGCTGCTGACAAACAGCCTAATTATATTCGTCTGGCTCGTGGCGCATCGCCGATACTCACATCACCCCAAACACCCTTTAGCATTGGCCCGGCGTACGTGTTCCGGGAGGGGACTGACGTAACATTAGTCGCTACTGGCACAATGACCTATCAGGCGTTAGTGGCTGCCGACATGCTTAAAAAAGACGGAATTAGTGCTGAGGTAATCCATGTACCTACTATCAAACCGTTCGACGAAAAGACTATTATTCGGAGTGCTAAAAAAACCGGTGCGGTTGTAGTTGCTGAAGAGGGTCAGATTAATGGCGGTTTGGGTGGCGCCGTTGCCGAGGTTTTGGGAGAACACGCGCCGTCGCTAATCAAACGTATTGGCATGCGCGACGAATTTGGGCAATCAGCCAAAACACCAGAAGAGCTGCTTAAGCATTATGGGCTGGACGGAATGCACATTGCTTTGGCGGCACATGATCTTTTGGGTCGCAAGTAAGTATTTCTTTTAAACCCCCCGTCATCCCGGGCTCGACCCGGGGTCCCGGACATAATATCTTCCTTCTGCACCCATTCTTTACCTTCTTTTTTAGCCTCATAGCTCCTTCTTTGCTTCGCAAAGTATATGTTGCGGCGCGGTAGCGCTGCACCCTTTACTTTTTATACCGACAAAAAGTAAGCAAAAAACTCCCGGGGCTAAAAGTCAGTACCGACTAACGCCCCGAACCCGTCGGAGAGGTTTGGGGGCGATTGGGATAAAGGAAAAAACGGATTGATTTGCCAGGCAAAGCGTAAGCTCTTACAATACATGTAAATAGCTCTGCAAGGGGGAGACTCATGAATACCGACGAACTAGAACAGATTGCCAAAAAAATTGTTGCCACCGGCAAAGGGTTATTGGCTGCCGACGAAAGCAGCGCAAGCTGTCAAAAGCGTTTCGACGCCGTAGATGTACCGTGCACCGAAGAAACGCGGCGCGAGTACCGCGAGCTTTTGCTTACCACTCCTGGCGCCGAACAATATTTAAGTGGCGTTATTTTGTACGACGAAACGTTTTGGCAGTCGACTCATACCGGGCAAATGTTTCGTGAGTATCTTAAAAATCACGACATTATGCCAGGCATTAAGGTAGATAAGGGGTTGGTAGATTTACCAGGCTTTCCTGGCGAAAAGGTAACCCAAGGCTTAGACGGCTTGCCCGAGCATATGGCCACATACCACGCTGCTGGCGCCAAGTTTGCTAAGTTTCGCTGTGTTATTACTATTGGCGACAGTATCCCTACCGACGAATGTATTGGCGCTAATACGTATACCTTGGCTCGTTATGCTCGTATTTGCCAAGACGCGGGCATTGTGCCCATTGTAGAGCCAGAGGTGCTGTTTGATGGCAATCACACAGCACAGCAGTGTGAGGATACGCTAAGCCACACGCTGGATATCTTATTCCAGACCATGCGTGCCTTTCGCGTACACTTGCCGGGCGCCATCTTAAAAACCAGCATGGTATTGCCGGGCAAAGACAGTGGTACTCCTATTGATCACAATGACGTGGCCGAGCGCACCGTACGTGTTTTTCGTGGCCATGTACCCGAAGACTTGGGCGGTATTGTCTTTCTAAGCGGTGGTCAAACGAGCAACGACGCCTTTGCCGATTTAGCTAAAATTGCACAACTCATTGCCAAGCAAGGCCCGCACCCCTGGAATGTTACCTTTAGTTATTCGCGAGCTCTGCAAGACCCAGTGCTCAAAGCTTGGGCTGCTAATCGTAATGCGGTACAAGCCACTAAGGAACTGTTCCACCATCAGCTAGAGTTGGCTAGTGCAGCTAGCTTGGGGCAGCTGGATGAGTCTAGGCTGAGTGAGGATACCGAGGCTTCGCACGCGCAAGATTTGTAATCCCACCATCCCGGACTAGATCCGGGATCCAGGGCATATATCCTCCCTCTGCACCCCTTCTCCTTTCTAGCTGCTTAGCCCCTTCTTTGCTATTCGCAAAGTACCTGTACTCGCTGGAAGCGAGTACAGGTACTTTTTGTACCGACAAAAAGTAAGCAAAAAGCTCCCGGGGCCAGACGTCACAACGTGACTAGCCAGAGCAGAACAAGGCGGCGGCAAAAAATGCCTACGGCAGTCCTCTTCTATAATCTTCAATGAGGAAGAGGACCAGGTTTTGCCTTTATTCCGCCTTGTTATGCTCCAGCTAATCTAGTTGTGGCGAGAGGCCCCGAACCCCGCAGAAAGAATAAGTGGCGATTGGGAGGGGGTGGTGGTATTGCTAGGAATTGCTAGTGGGGGAGTGTCTAAGGTAATTGAATTGAGGGCAGGGGTGTGCGACAATTGGGGTAAGAAAAGCATAAGCATTAAAACGAAAGAGGGGGCATGCACGACTTCGACGTCCTAAGTATCGGTGATGTGGTAACCGACGCGTTTATCAAATTGTTAGACAAAGAAGAGCGCGTCGAACACGACAAGGACGGCAGCAAGTGGTTGGCTATTCCCTTTGGCACTAAGATTCCTTTTAAAGAAGCAGAAGTCATCCAGGGCGTAGGCAATGCAGCCAACGGGGCAGTGGCTTTTGCCCGGCTTGGGTTACACACCGGTTTTGTCACCAATGTAGGTGGCGATCAAGAGGGGCGCGATATGATCATCTCGCTTGGCAAAAATAAAGTCGAGACTGGACTAGTACGCGTTAACCCAGGCAAGAAGAGCAATTATCATTACGTGCTGTGCTATGGCGCCGAGCGTACTATTCTTATCAAGCACGAGGAGTACGACTATCACTGGCCGCACCTCAGGCCTAGCGAAACGCCGCGATGGGTGTACTTTAGCTCTATTAGCGAACATGCCATCGAATACCACGATCAAGTGTCTGACTGGCTCGACGAAAACCCAACCGTACACCTTGCCTTCCAGCCCGGAACCTTCCAAATGGAGGCTGGCGCCGAGCGCCTAAAGCGTATTTACCGTCGTACCTCAGTACTGGTATTAAATCGCGAAGAAGCGGTGCTAGTTGGTGGTGGCAAACACGAAGACATCAACGATTTGTTTGATCACTTGCATGCCCTGGGCCCACAGGTAGTCGTTATTACCGACGGCCCCGACGGTGCCTATGCGAGCGATGGGCGGCAGCGCCTGCAGATGCCGTTATACCCCGATCCAGCTCCGCCGATAGATCGGACCGGCGCAGGCGATGCCTTTGCCTCTACCTTTGTGGCTGCGGCTGCAAAAGGCATGAGCCTAGAGGATGCACTGTTGTGGGCGCCTATAAACTCCATGAGCGTATGCCAAAAAGTCGGTGCCCAAGCTGGTCTACTCAAAGAAAAAGAACTTTTGCATTATTTACACAACGCACCAAAAGATTATCACCCAACACCTTTTAACTAGTTTTCTAGCTGTTTAGCTCCTCCTTTGCTTTCCGCAAAGTCCCTGTACTCGCTGGAAGCGAGTACCCTTACTTTTTGACCGCAAAAAGGCAAAAAGCTCCCGGGGCCAGACGTCACAACGTGACTGTGCCTGAAGACTTTTGTTGGCGGCAAAAAAAATGCCTACGGCAATCCCCCTCTATGATTTTCAAAGAGGAGGGGGATCGGTTTTTTGCCTTATTCCAACAAAAGCCTTCAACCCCAATCTAATTGTGGCGAGAGGCCCCGAACTCCGCCAGAAAGAAAGCTGGCGATTGCTAGCCAGTGCTAACATCTCTTTTTGGCTACAAGAGGACTTTTATCTAAAACTACTGGATCCCGGGTCAAGCCTGGGATGACGGCAATGGGGAGGTTGGAGCGAGTCCGAGAGTATGCGGTAGCAAGAGGATGATTTGGGATAACGAGACTAAGGCTACGGATATACTGAACAACCCCTAGATTGCCCTCTTCTATTTCCGAGTAGTTCGGGGCCTTTGTCAGGAACAGATGAGCTGGAGCATGAGCAGGTGGAATAAAGGCAAAAACCGGTCCTGATTCTTCTACTAAAGAATCAATCAGG
>CAZBQZ010000024.1:0-14094 GCA_964494495.1 uncultured Candidatus Saccharibacteria bacterium | reverse complement strand
ACGTGACTGTGCTTGAAGCTATTTGGCGGCGGCAGAAGAACACCTGCGGTGGTCCTGATTGATTCTTTAGTAGAAGAATCAGGACAGGCTTCTGCCTTGATTCCGCCAAATAGCTTCAATCCCAATCTAGTTGTGGCGAGAGGCCCCGAACTCGGCCGGAAAGAGAAGGTGGCGATTTAGGCTAAAAGGCGGGCGCTGGGGGCGTGGGTTGCGAGCTTGCGGTCAAAAGTCCAGAGGGGCTCGGCGTCATTGAGTGTGGCGTATAGTGCTAGGCAGCAATCCTCGAATGATAGGTCGGGGCGTTTTACAAATAGGGGCAGTGCCTTTTGAAAGAGTGGACGGTTGCAGTTTATGTTTGGTAGCGACAACAAACCTTCGATGGCCTCGCGTGCTTGTGTGCGTGAAAATTTGTAGTAGCGCACTAGCACGAAGACAATTTCGATGATTGCAGTGTCGGCAACGGCCAACTGACCGCCAGAGTTTTCTAGAAGTTGTACGGCTGCCTGGTGCTGCTTTGCTATATCGTTAAGCAACACGCGCAGCAGAATATTTGCATCGAGCGATCCAGCAGAAGTGGACATAGTTATTTGGCTAACCTGTTTCTTTGATAAAAATCATCGACATCGGCCAAGGGTGCGGTGTTTGGCTTGATGTAGCTACTAATACGTTGGCTAAGCTCGTTTATACTTGCTGGTTTGGAAATAATTAGTTCTCCTCGGCGTTCGTTGAAATGTATGGCAAGTGCACCGCCCGCAGGCCCAATGCCTAGTTTGCGGCGCATAGCTGCCGGAAGGGTTGTTTGCCCCTTGCTGGTAATAGTAATGAGTTTATTCATATTCATTACTTTATATAGAGTTCATTACATATGTCAATGGTAATGACGGGCAAAACGACTCCGCACAGGGTGTGGTGTAGGGTGCCTGCTATTCTAGTGCTACGCCGCGGTGGGGTGCAAGAGGGCGTGGGTGGCAAGGAGATGTTGGACGGCAATACTAGGGTCCAGCAAGTTGCCATGCCCAAAGCCTGGCGTGGTGGTGCCTAGAAAATTGCGGGCAGTGATGGTGTTGTCCATTTCTTGAGGTAACTCGTTGGCAGCATATGCGCGGTGATTGGCAAGAACTTTGTTGTAGAGCTGAAGGGTATCACGGGGGCCGCACACTCGATCGTCACTGAAGATAACATTATGTAAAACAATGTCGGGGTTGTCGGCCATACCGATAAGTAATTTGCTGGTGGCCTCTGTGCCACATACGATTGGGCTAAGGTTGATGGCCTCGGCTACTGTAATACCAAGAGTATATGCCGCCTCGCGTAAGCCGCGGCGGCGTGCGGGTGGCGCGCTGGCTTCGGTGCTAGGGCCACGCGTGCCGGCAGATTGTAGCAAGCGGAGGCCGCCCACGGCTAGGCTTTCGGGCGCCCATTGGTTAACGCCTTGGCGGACGGTTATTGCGTTGAAGGGCCTTGGAAAACGCGACTGCATGTAGGTTACCCAGAGCCCGCGGCCAGAATCTCCTAGGGCGTGGAGAGTGGTAAAATTGCCCAGCTGCGAAAAGTCGCTGCGTATAGTTTCGGCGCGCTCTTTGGCCTTGTCACGGTAGCCGGTTTTGGGCAGGGATCGGCGCTCGGCGCGGTCGATGATTATTCGAGTGGTATACGGTGTTTTTTCGGCGCCTAGTACAAAACCAGAAGCGTTGGCTATGGCTTGTAAGCGGTCTTTATTATTTTGCTCTGTGCCGCCGAGTGCAAACGGTACGTATACTGCGGTAGCAGGTGATTCGTTAGAACTAGGCTTATATGGTATAAGAGGCATAAAATATCCTTTAGTCAGCAGTATACACCAGCGTGCAGTATAATAAAGACATCGTTAAGCAGAGGAGGGTGACATGGGTTTTATTAAAGAGGTAGCAGCGCATTGCGATCTGCCATGTGGAGTGTACGACCCTGTGCAAGCCAAAGTAGAGGCGCAGAGCGTGCACGAAATTATGAAAAAATACGAAGGCCTGGGCCAAGAAGACAAGTGGCGCGCCGTGCTGATTAAAGAGCAGCGAGCCGACTTAGTAAAACATCATTTGTGGGTGCTGTGGTCTGATTATTTTAAGTCCGAGCACCTAGAAAAATATCCCGACCTTCACGACACCTTTTGGAAGGCTACCAAGCAAGCTAGTACCTGTAAAAAGAGTGTCGACCCAGCCGAGGGTCAAAAACTGCTCGACATGATCGAAGCTATCTCTAAAATTTTTTGGGAGACCAAAAAGGCGTAAGGCCATGTTATATATTCGCCGTGTTGCTGGTAAAAGCATGTTGCCGGCGTTTAGGCATGGCCAGATTGTCGTTGGTATAAAAAGACGTCGGGTAGTAGTTGGCGACGTAGTGATTATGCTGCACGAAGCCCGCGAAAAAATTAAGCGTGTGGCGAAGGTGGCCGATGGCAAAGTGTATGTGTTGGGCGACAACCCGCACCTAAGTACTGATAGCCGCGATTTTGGGTGGCTAGTGGATGATGTAGTGCGTGCTACAATTATCTGGCCACGGCCCTAGTTATTGGGGTCGGCGCGCTCCGGATCAGGCCAGGGGGTATCGCGTTTTGGCCAAAAAGTGCCCGTTACCCTTCTTGAAGTTTTGGGCAAGCCAAGGGTTGCCCCAGGGCGATAATCTTTTACGCCGGTGTGATCATTTGCGCCAAAGACCGAGGGTCTCCTCTTGGGCTCTTCTGGTTTTTCTGACGGTTGTCGAGGCGCAGCAGCTTGCTTTGGGGTAGTCTTAGATGGAGGTGGCGTAGGTTTTGGTTGCTGGGTCACACTTTTTTTAGGTTGGGGCCGAGCAGAAGCGTAGCCGGAGCTGCCAACTTGGCCCTGAATGTCACTGATGGTGAACGTAACGGTGCGTGGATGTACATCAAAGATATCGGCAATTTGTCTCGCCGATAACCCTTTGTCCTGTGGAATAAGACTATATAAAATGGCGTAAGAAAATCGCCCAAAATGAGTGGGCACCGAAATATTTTCTAGGGAGGGGAGTAAGACGCCCGTTGCCAAGCTGATAATAACGGCTCGGTGCAGGCTTAGTTTGCCTTCTTGCACTAATCGTTCGACGGCTTGCACGTCAAGGTGTTGAGCTTGTTCGGCACCGTGCTGTATCGGTACATTGTGTTTCGTTTGGACGTCTGGCAGCCTACTACTGGTCTGTTCTATGAGTTGTTGCCGCGATGTTGGGGGTGGCGTGGCCCGGGCATCGCTAAACACAATAGGTCGCGACCAGCGTACGTACATCGCTGCCACACCGTATTCCTGCAGGAGCGCAGGAGTAGTGTCGTCGGGCAACATGAGCTTGCGCCCCAAGCTATCTATGGCCAGTTGCAACGCCTTGGCACGCTCATAATCTGTGCTCTTAGTGTTATGGAAACCAGCAGCAATAAATTCTTCTTGGGATAAAGCGGCGCCGTCAACGGCCAAAAAAACATTGAGCACAAAACGCTCGTCGTCTGTCAGTGTAAACCCGGCGTCGTCGTGCCCGTGTTGTAGTTGGCCATTGCCAACGATTTTTACCGTACGAATTTTTTCTGGAGTAGTTGGCGCCTGCATGGTTACGGGTTGCTCTAGGCCTGCAAGTGGGCCGGCAAGTAGTTGCATGGCCGTGCGGCTTTCGCCCAAGACGGCGGGGTGCTCGACGTACGAACGAGAAACGCGCTCGTCTTGCAATTTAAGCTGCGGCGATACGACAAAATTGTACCCCTTGGTTCTACCTACCGCGTCGATGTAGCGTTGCCCGTCAGGGCCGGTCAGCATGAGCGCTAAGCTTTGCATACGTTGCTTTATTTTTATGCGCCGCAAATCTGGGGCTTGTTGGCTATGGAAGCCATACTGTAGTAATGCTGTAATAGTGATTAGCTCCCTCTGGGAGCGTAGCCAAAGTGTTGCGTTAAGAGCATAGGTAGTGTCTTTGTCTAAACTATGACGCAAACCACTAAAGGCAATAGTTCTGTCGTCAACTATAATAATGGGGACTATTGGTTCGCAGTATTGTGCTTCGCCAAAGAATGCTGGTGGTAATATTTGCTCGGAAAAAAGTTGGCCCAGCTGATTGTTGGCCAGCTCGTGCGGATTAATACGGAGGGGGTTGGCCTGTTCGGACATATGTTCGATATTTTGGCTAACACCATCTTAAAATGCAAGAGTACAACATATTAGCGCGCTTTTGGGCGCAGTAGTAAGCAGGCAAAAAAGAGGGCCAGCGCACTGAGTACAATGGTGCCCCCAGCTGGCAGACCAAGGTAAAACGACGCGAACAAGCCGCTAATAACAGCAATCAAGCCGATGCTTACGGCGTACAGTAACGTCTGCTTAAAACTCTTTGCAAGTTGCGAAGCTGCGGCTACAGGGATAACGGTAAGTGCGCCAATGAGTAAGCCGCCCACAATACGTAGTGCAAGTACCACGGTAAGAGCAGCTAGCATAATAAGTAACTGGTTAAGTATTTTGACGCGCAAGCCACTTACCTGAGCCTGCTCTTCGCTAAATGATACATAGGCTAGTTGGCGATACAGACATGCGACTGTGGCTATGACGACCGTTGCTAGTAATCCAATTAAAAGCAAGTCGCCATTGCTTACGGTGGTGATGCTTCCAAACAGATATGACAATAGATCGACGTTAACACTACTGGCTAGGCTGACAATTACTACGGCAACAGCCAGCCCGCTGCTAAGGAACATGGCCAGAGCTACCTCGGCCGTTACTCGGCGGTCGCTACGCAGCCGCTCGATGACAAACGCCGCCGCCACGCTAACTCCTAGCGCGCCCAGCAGCGGGTTGGTACCCAACAAAATACCCAATGCCACGCCAGCCAACGATACGTGCGCCAGGCTATCGGCAATTAGCGCGTAGCGTTTGGCTACTAAAAATGTGCCAATAAGCGGTGCCACAACGCCAATGGCTAGGCCCGCCAGGAGTGCGCGAATCATAAAGCTGTAGTGAAAGATATCCATAGCTTGCCCTAATGCCCGTGCAAAATTAATTTGCGGGTCTTGCCGTATAGTTTGCTTAGGTAGTCTTTTTCGATGAATTCTTTAGGGTGGCCATGGTATACCAGACCCTCGTTGATGCATGCCAGTTTGCTTACTTCATTAACCACCACATCGATGTCGTGCGATACCAACACAATAGTCAGCCCTTGGTCTTTGTTAAGCCGGGCAATGAGTTGATAAAAATCGTCCTGTGCACGTACGTCGACGCCTACGGTGGGCTCGTCTAAAATGAGCACCTCGGGGTTGCCTGCCAGAGCCTTGGCAATAAACACTTTTTGTTGCTGGCCGCCAGACAGTTCGCGTAAGCCACGATGCGCCAGCTTAGAAATACCAACTTGCTCGAGCGCCTGTGCCGCGGCAGTTTTGTCGCCTTTTGGTGCGGCAAAACGGACGATTTCTTGCGCGGTAATGGGTAACCTAAAGTCGTTATTGTCGACACGTTGTGGGACGTAGCCAATTTTGTACCAATCGCGAAAGTGGTGTACGTCCTGGCCCCACAACTGTACGCGGCCGGACTGGGGGTGAAGGAGGCCAAGCAGTAGTTTCATAAGCGTTGTTTTGCCACCGCCATTGGGCCCAATTACCCCCACATAATCGCCAGGCATAATAGAAAGCGATATGCGTTCTAGCACGGGCTCGCTGCCATAGCTAAAGCTAAGATCGGTAAGAGAAATAGCCGCTTTACTCATTACTTACAGTCTAGCGCGGTACGCAGCGCGCGCAAATTAGCTTGTTGTACGGAAATATAATTTTGGCCATCGTCCACTTGTGCGTTGGTCAGGCCTTCTAACGGATTAAAAACGATGGTTTGCGCGCCTATTTCTTGGGCAATGGTTTGTGATAATTTAGGGTTGGCTAATGTTTCGAAAAAGATATAGCGTACGTTGTTGTTTTTGGCAAAATCGGCAACTTGAGCAAGCTTGGCAGGCGAGGGCTCGTCGTCTGGGCTAAGCCCGGCAATACCAATCGCATGAAGCCCATATTGTGCAGCCAGGTAGCTAAAGGCTTGGTGCGAGGTGACAATATCATGCAGTTGGCAGCTTGCTAAACCACTGCGAAACGCAGTGTCTAGTTCGCGTAATTTGGCAATATAGGTATTAGCGTTACGCTCGTAGAGTGCTTGATGCGTGGGATCTGCTGCGGTGAGTCCTGCTTTGATTTCTGTTACTTGGTGCATAGCCAGTGCTGGGTCCAACCAGACATGCGGGTCGGTGGCCGATGTGTTTTCGGTATCGGTTGGATCTTTGGCTCGAAGATGTAAGCCGCTGCTAGTGTTTACGCTTACTACCCCGTTTTTTGCGAGACTGTTTTGTAGCTTGCCTACCCAGCGCTCGAGGCCGGCACCGTTGTACACAAGGACCCTCGAGTTGTATATGCCGGCAATGTCTTGGGGCGAAGGATCGTAGTCGTGCGGCTCGGTCCCGGGTTTTACAAGGGTATGTACTTCTACGGCCGTGCCTCCCACCTGACGACTAAATTCGGCTATTGGATAAAATGTGGCTGCAACGCGCAGGCGACTCCCGGTAGAGCTATGTGGCTTGCGGCTCTGCGCTAAAGCTATGCCGCCGACTGTAAGTACGGCAAACAAAGTAATAACGAGCACTAATCGAAACCATAATTTTTGTAGCATTGCTACGAATATACAGGCCGCACCAATATTATTGCAAGTTTGTCGCAGAAATATGTTATTTTGCCAAATCTGAAGAATCTCTAGCGCATGACCTTGCAGACTTGATCTCTAGGCTACAAGCGTCGTGTCGCGAAACAAGTCCAAAAGCGTTATGCGTTGCCGGCTATAGGGGTGCACAGTGCGCCGCCTAGATAGTGTTGACGGTGATTTACGAGAGCGAGACATGGTGGCTACCTTTCAATGGATTTGGTCGCAGTTTGCTTATTACCCGGCCATCCTCACGTAGTTCCGGGTGCTCTGCCATCTTTCTCGCTAGGAAGCTGTGAATACGTAAGTGAAGCTCGTTTTCGGCTATCCGTTTCATATGTCCCCCCTCGTAATAATGCTTAAGGTGTCCACGTTATATGGTCACTATACGTATATTACGTTTGACATCCGACCAAAACAGTAAATAAACATACCAACAAAATGTGAAAATTTATACAAACAGCCGCCTTGGTCTAAATGTTATAATTGCATAGATATAATGTAAGTCGGGATGCTCTGATGCAGAATTTGATTGACGCAATTCGACCCTTTGCCACTAAGCGTATCTACAAGAAGCATTCCATTCTGTTGTACCAGGGTGAAGCACCGCGCGAGGCGTTTGTGATTTTGAGTGGCGCAGTTAAGGTATATAGTATTAACGCTTCTGGCGAGGAACAGATAGCGGCGTTTGAGGTAGAGCAGGATGTGTTTCCGTTGCCCTGGATTTTTCACAAATCTTCTACCACGCTGTATTACTATGAGGCGCTTACCGATTGCGAAGTGCTAACCGTTTCGCGCGAGCAACTACAACAAGTGCTTACCACCAGCATTGCACTCAAAGAGGGTTTGATGGAATATTTTATTACCGCACACACTGGCATGTTGCTGCGCGTGACAGCCTTAGAGCAGTCGCGTGCGCGCGAAAAGATAATGTTTACTCTGTATTATTTGCTGTTTCGCTATGGTCATCAACTAAAAAATGGGCTGTATAGGGTGGATTTGGCTCTGACACATGGCACCATTGCCAGTTTAGTAGGTTTAACGCGCGAAACCACCACGACCGAGCTAAGCCGGTTACGCCGCCAAAAGGTGTTAACGTATACGGCGCATGAATATACTATTGATAAGACTAAGTTAGAGCGGTTGTTGGGCGAGGATAGTTTTAAAGAGCTGACAGCCTAACTCTCTAGTACTCTTCCGCCCTGTCATCTCACACTCAACCCAGCATCAACTCTCTCGTACCCAGTACCCACTCCAATCTCCCACTCCCCGGGATGACGGGGGTTGGGGGTGCTGGGAAAAGTGGGGTTGTGGGGTGGCGAGGGAGGGGGCTATTTAGAAGTGGCTAGGGTGTTTTCGACTACCTGTAAGAGCTCTTTGGGGGAGGCCCATGCCTTGAGGATATAGCGATCGGCGCCTAGGCGGTAGGCTTCGTCAATTTCTTTTTGCATGTCGTAGTTACTAAAGACAATGACACGCACTTTAGGGTGCTCATCTAGCAAATTGTAGTGGCGCAGAAATTCGATGCCATCCATGCGCGGCATGCGCAAGTCAAGCAAAATAAGCGTTGGCTCTTGCTCGGCGGCGACCTCTAGGGCCTCTTGGCCATCAAAAGCCGTGCGTACGTTGTAGCCGCTTTTTTCTAAGATCATCTGATACGCTTCATTGAGCGAGCGTTCGTCCTCGACAATAAGAATAGAGGTCGATTTCTTAGTAGCCATATCTTGTCCGATTCATTTTACTTCCCTCTATACTATCTTGAAGCCCCAAAAATGAACAGTGAAAAATTTAACTTATATTTCACATAGTAATGGCAATGCCTTGCCGAGGTTAAGTCTTTGGAGGCAAAATGATACTAAAGGTAGATCCTTTGCCCTCTTGAGAAGTCACTGCGATGATACCATCGTGCAGCCCTACCAGATGTTTAGCCAAGTAGAGGCCCACACCGGTGCCTCCTACCTGTTGGCTCATCTCGTTGGGTAAACGCGTAAATTGCTGGAACATCTTGCCTTGATCGCTTGGAGCAATACCGACGCCAGTGTCGCTAATACTGATATACAGATGCCGCATGCGCCAGAATAGCTTAATGGTGATCTTGCCGCCTCGTGGCGTGTATTTGATGGCATTGCTTAGGACGTTTTCGATAGCCATACGTAGCATGTGGGCGTCGACATTCATTATTGGGGACTTTTTGGGCATAGTAACTTCTAGCTTGTGGTTAGCGGAAGTTAGGTCGGGCTTTTGCTCGGCAATAATGTCGTTCATGAGGTCGTTAATATTAGTTGGCGAGCGTGCTAATACAATCCGTCCGGCGTCAATTTTGGCTAAGTGCAAAATTTCGTTAATGATTTGCAGTTGCCGATCGTTGCTCGCATAGGCTTTTTGGAGTAATGTTTCTTGCTCATCAGATATTTTGCCGGTAAACCCCTGCAGTACCATTCCTAGATATTGTTTGACCCCAGTGGCGGGAGTACGCAATTGGTGCGACGCAAGCGATAGTAGCTCGTCCTTGGCAAGCGCTACATCTTGTTCCTTTTGGACGGCCAAATCGCGCGCCCGGCCACGCAAGAGCTGCAATACGATGGTGGCAATAAGCACTGCGGCCAATACGCCAGCGATTAAAATGCCTTTGGGGCGGCGCAATTGTGCGGTGCTAACTAGGCCAGAGCGTGTAAAAACATATTGGACGTCCCATGTTTTGCCATAAATTGGCAATTGACGGGTGATGTGTAGGGTATCGGCGCGTTTATTTACAGAATTGTAGTGGGGTGATATATAGAGTGGCCCTTCGTCGCCCATACTTTGTATACGAAACCCGGCGGTTTTGCTATCCTGGTTACTTATTGCATCTACAAAAAAGACGCTTGACCGAAAGCCGGCAAACACATATCCGCGTATGGCAGCTTGGCGTTCGGCTACGGTGGATTGTGGCGCGTTGACGTCGTAGTACGGTACATACATATTAAAACCTGCAATACCAGCGGTAGACGGTGTAGTAGCCGTGAGCCCTCCAGTGATGGTTGTAACGCCGCTGGTTTGGGCTTGCAGCATCGCGTCGTGGCGGTGCGTTTCGGAATACATATCAAAACCGTACGGTGCGGGGCTTTTGGATGCGACAAGCATTATGTATTGCACGGGAGCGTACACGCTTGCGTTGGGATTGCTGGGGTAAATAGCATAGTTGGCAATTCCATGTTCGGACATGTAGTTGCTAAGGTCTTGCGTCTGGTCGGGCGTAACAATTGCGTTAAAGCCTATGGCCTGTACGCCCGTGTAATTTTGGTTAAGGTGGAACGAATGCAGATAGTTTGACCAATCGGTGGGAGTAACTTCGTTAGAGCCCTGAAACAAACCAACGCCGCCCTGTAGAATCTCTTCGTAACTGTTTAAGTTAGTGCGTATTGCCTGTTCGGTGGTGTGAATATGGTTGCCAGCGGCGGTTTGCAAGTCTTGATTAAGTGAGACGCCTGCTGCGCGGCATGTAAATAGGGTGATTACAAAAATTGCGGCAAAGATTACTACTGGTGGAAAATACAGTGAGTGGTACACGCGACTGAGGGATGATTGGGTATGTGAGACGTACAGCTTCATGGATGGTTACAGTATAAATGATGCGGCCAGATGAGCTATCGGATATTTTACAGCTGTTTGCCTTTTTAGACGGCGGTGCCCAACTCACCCAAACCTTGGCGTAGCTGTTCGATACTAAGCGACGAGCAGTCGATATTCTTTTTGCGAGCAATAAGGTAGCCCTGCAGTAGACGTTTAAGGCGCAGGGCATCGTTGCGCCACAAATAATTAACGCAGTATGGCTTTCGCGCGTCAAAAAAGCGTGTGGCAATTTTGAGCGAACCAAACAGCGGGCCAACGTCAGCCGTAACATTAAGTATGTCGTCGATACGCACGCTTACTGTTTCGGCTACCCGAAAGAAAAAGCGGTGAGCGATATTAATTTTTTCGCGGTCTAGCGTTACCGTGTCGGGGAAGAGCGAAAAGGGGAAAACGGTAGTGGCTTCGGCAATTAAGTCCTGCGAGCGATCAACGGCCTTGCGCAACTTGCGCATCGTAGTTGTCGGCGTTTCTGTATCGTGCGAATCACCGCGCAGGTACGCACTGGTAGGTAAGTGGCCAATACTCATAAGTTCTTTTGGGGGAGTGTTGAATGATAACATTGCCAACTCCTTATTTAACATGCTTAATTGTATAGCCTGTGCCGTACGTACGCAGTTAAAAACCTTACCTCTTGGGGTTTGTCGTTTTTTAAAATGCTAATGCTATACTGTACCTAAATGATCAAAACACATTCGGATGATCCAGATGTTCGGGCCGCTGCTGCCGAGGCAGACAACGTGATTGCCAACGTCCTTAGTAAGCTGTCCAAGGCAGACGATTTTGACTACGGCGGCCACGACTTGCGCTTGGGAGAATATGGCGTATGTATTCAGTGTACCCGCCCGATTGCCGAGGCGCAGGCCGCCCGCGATGCTTTACTGCAAGCGGCCCAAAAGACCGAGAACGACACGGTACGCGAGCATATCGAACTAGCCGCGCATTTGTTTGATCTAGAAGCCCAGGCTGCCGAGGTGCGTGCCGAACTTCACAATGGCCAAGGCTCGGAGCAAATTCTTAATCGTATCTTGGGTTTTATATACGACCGCGGTATTGCCGATACCTACGATCATAGCCACCACGGAGGTAGCAATTAGTGGACCGCGACCTGGACCAGCAAATACAGAATCATTTGAACAACTTGCGCAAATTGCGTACATCTTCTGGTTTGTTTTTAGCGTCGTCTCAGGAGGTAAGTACTGGCTACGACAAGGCTTGGCTGCGCGATAACGTCTACGAAACATTAGCCTTTGAGTACGCAGGGCAGTGGGATGTGGTGCAACGAGCCTACCACACACTGTTAGATATCTTTGACAAGCACATTGACAAAATTAATTGGGCCATTACCAACAAGCCGTTCGAAACCTGGCAATATATTCATGCTCGCTACAACCCCGAAACGCTTGAAGAGTTTTGGGAGTCGTGGGGCAACAAGCAGCACGATGCCATCGGCGCTATTTTGTTCAAGCTAGCCGACTACGAGTTACAAGGCCACAGCATGTTGCGCAACGACGCCGATCGACGTACGGTACAAACGCTGATTTACTACATCTGCAATGTAGAATATTGGCACGATACCGACAGTGGCATGTGGGAAGAGAACGAAGAGTTGCACGCCAGCTCGGTGGGCGCCGTACTAGCTGGCCTCAAAAAATGGCAAAAAGCTAGTGGCATGGATGTAGACCAAGACGCTATCGATCGTGGCCAAGCCGCCCTAGACGCATTGTTGCCGCGCGAATCAGAAAACAAATTTACCGATTTAGCCCAAATATCGCTTATCTATCCGTACAACGTTGTCGCCCCTGCCATGGCGCACCAGTTGCTGAATAACCTGGCGTATCATCTAGAACGCGACAAAGGGGTTATTCGCTACAAATTTGATGCATATTATAATAAAAACCCCGACGGCCGAAGCGAAGAAGCCGAGTGGTGCTTTGGCTTTAGTTGGATGGCAATTGCCTACAAGCGTTTAGGCGACGACGCCAAAGCCCAGGAATACCTAGACAAAGCTACGGCCACTATTACAATCGATGGTCGTATCCCCGAGTTGTATTTTTCGCACACCGACGAAGCCAACGAAAATACACCATTGGGATGGTCCGAGAGTATGTACGTGGTAGCACTGTGCGAGGTGCTAAAGGTTAGGTCTGACTAGGAGCATCAGTCTTTGGTACTTCGAGTGTAATCCAGACATCATCTTGCATACAGGCAAATACTGTTCGGCTATAGTGCGCACCTGTGGCAGGGTTTTGACTTGTTTCCTCGCGCGCTTTTTTCATGGCTTTGCCACAGATTGTGCAGTTCATAAAACCAGTATACCCTACACGAGGTAATACTATTATTGGCCCAGGCCGTGCATGGTGTCGGACCAGTTGAGGCGTTGTTCGACAGCCGTCTGGGTGGCTGTGTCGGCTTTGTGGGTTACTTTGCCAGCGCCGCCTTGGCCGGCAACGACGCCGTATTTGAGGTTAAGTGTAATTTTTTGTAAACCTTGGGCCTCGGCTTTGTCGAGGCAACCGTCCTGAAAGCCAGCACAGCTGGGGCCGAGCGCTACCCACTTGGCGACGTTAGCGTTGTATGGAACGGTAACGGTGGTATCGATGCTGGCACTGCGTTGAGTTTCGGTATCCAGCTGGTCAAATATAAAGTTGCCGGTGGAATATACAATGAGTTTGCCTTTGTAAGCCTCGGTGTTTTGCACCCAGTGCGGGTTGTTGGCGATAACAAACTCTGGCCCTTGGTCGACAATACGGTGGGCAATGCTGACCTGGATGTCGTTGGCTTTGGGTTGGTACTCGGTGCCCATTTCTACAAATGCAAATACCGGCATACTTTTGGCGTAGCGCTGCATTACTTCTATTTCGCCTGGGCGCGGCGTGCGGTAAAAAAAGTGCCAGGCGCACATGGCGACAGGTAGGCTAGCTTTGGTCTCGGTTTTGTCTGGTTTTTGCAATCGCACCGGCAGGGCCACAACTTCGCAGACATCTTTAGCAACACTGGGGTCAAAACTGCCAAAATATTGTACACCGGGCGTAGCGGCCAGGTGTTGTCTGGTTTCGGTTAGGCCGGTTATACCACCTTGGTTGTCGGTGTGGTTATTGGCTAGATCGAACAAGTTAAAGTATTTGGCAGCTTCGGGCAAGAACTCGGGACGACAATTAAATACTAGGTTGGCGACTTGCTCCTGGTAGGGCACGACGTTATTGGTGATTGGGCACTCAAAATCGGTCGACCAGGCATCATATGCGGCGCGGTCAAAGGTGTTGAGCTGGCTAAACGGTTGGGCATAATCTGGCGTGCCATCGGCGTGTTTGGCGTATTTTTCGACCGCTCGGGCCCACACCACGGTGCCATTAAACAGGTAGCGTCCGGCTAGACCGGTGTACTCGGCTTGTGGGGCTTGTTCTTTTTTGATGATGTGTGGAGGTTTTGCAACGAGTGATGGTGTCGAGTGGTGCCATGGCTGGGCGATAGCCAGGTATACTGCGCCAGCAATAACAATGAGTAGTCCGACACTAATGCCTATTATAAGTGGTAGCTGCCGTCGGTGGGTTCGCCGCCCCTGGGTATATCTTGTCATTACGCATAGTATAACCGGGATTTGTTTTTTAGTGGACAGCCTTAGCGCTCTACTGTGATTCTCGCCCCCGTCATCCCCGCTTAAGGCGGGAATCCAGTAACTAAAGATATTCCTCCTGAACCAAAAAAGATGCCACCGCGACCTTGCAATCGCAGCCTATCTTTCCGACGAGTTCGGGGCCTCTCGCCACAAATAGCTTCAAGCACAGTCACGTTGTGACGTCTG
>CAZBQZ010000023.1:0-17329 GCA_964494495.1 uncultured Candidatus Saccharibacteria bacterium | reverse complement strand
CTTTTTGCGGTCAAAAAGTAAGGGTACTCGCTTCCAGCGAGTACAGGGGCTTTGCTGAAAGCAAAGAAGGAGCTAAGAGGCTACGCAGCTAGAAGAAAGAAAAAGGTGGGTTTGCTATAGTTAGGGTATGGAAAAAGCTAAACCCACTAGATGGTTTCATCCTAAAACTTTGCTGGATAAGACCTACGAAATAGGTATTCTTATTAAGGGTTTCGATGGCACTCTCGAACTGATTGGTGGAATCTTATTGCTAGCTGTGCCCGTTTCGGCATTCCACCGGCTGACGCTATTCTTGACACAAAACGAGCTAGCCAACGACCCCAACGATTTTTTGGCTACCCACGTCGCGCATATTGGCAACGAGCTTTCGGCGGGCCGGGACGTGTTTGCAATTCTGTTCTTATTGACACATGGCGCCGTCAAAGTGGCGTTGGTAGTTGCTCTTCTAATGCAGAAACACTGGGCGTATCCGTGGGCTATTGGCGCGTTGATACTTTTTTTGGTCTACCAAGCGTATTTATTAATTACGCGCCCCACCTTCTTTATGGCGTTTTTAACCGTGCTAGATATAGCTATTATCTGGCTTGTGTGGCGCGAATGGCAGCAGGTAAAGCAGCGCTCGGCAGCAAAAATAGCTGCAGACTAGCTATTGTTTTTAAAAGTGCTATAGTTGCTCTCACTTAAGGTAAAAAAGAGAGCAAAAATAATGCCAGAGCAGAACAGTACCCCGCGAGCAAGCACGTCTTTCGAATTTGTGCCTCAAGCATTTGTTGCAGAACTGCGGGGCGCTGATGTTACCGTAGCGGTTGGCCCCAAATTAGAGCGTAATAAAGCGCAGCTTACATTAGAACCGCCAGACATTTTTAGCGTTGAGACCACCGCCGAAAGAGTCGTTCATGTTAGCCACCAAGAAGGCCAAAGAGGTGGCAAAGTGCGTCTGGAGATTAGCGCGGGCGGCGTTGCTTTGCTGGCAACACGAATTGTCAATGAGGAGGGTAGTATCCATGTCGGAGGCTTGCCCAATTTCAGAGGCCTGCCACATGTACCGCTGCGGGTTGGCACAATCGTGCTTACCAGCTCTGGCTATGGAAAAATAGCAGTGGAGTACGTGAGCGGCTTTGGCCTGGCTATCTTGAGGCAGCCGGACAGTCCATCGAACATTACTATTGGGCCGCAAGCAAATGTGTGCCTGCTAGATATTCCTTACGGAACCAGGCGGCTCGGTCACTAGTTTAAGAGCTAGTCTTCGATAAACCCACCGCTTTGATGAGCCCAAAGTGTGGCGTATGTACCCTTATGCTTGATTAGCTCGGCGTGTGTGCCCTGTTCGGTTATTATTCCGTTGTCGAGTACCAAAATGCGGTCCATTTTTTGAATAGTGCTCAAACGGTGCGCAATCACAATGGCGGTACGATTTTTCATAAGGTCGCGCAGCGCAGCCTGTATGAGCTTTTCGCTTGCGCTGTCTAGTGCACTTGTGGCCTCGTCGAGAACTAAAATGGGGGCATCCTTGAGAATCGCGCGGGCAATAACAATACGTTGACGCTGGCCACCACTCAACTTAACACCACGTTCGCCGACGAGGGTGTCGTAGCCGTGCGGCAGTTTGTCGATAAACTCGCTCGCGTAGGCTTTGTTGGCGGCTTCCATAATTTCGGCATCGGTTGCACTTGGTTTGCCATAGGCGATGTTGTCGCGTATAGAGCGGTGAAACAACAGCGGCTCTTGCGGTACGTAGGCAATGTGTCGGCGCAAATCGTCTTGGGTAATATGTGCAATGTTTTGTCCGTCGATGGTAATGGCGCCACTATCTAAGTCGTTAAAGCGTAGCAGCAGACGGGTAAGGGTGGTCTTGCCCGAGCCCGAATGGCCTACTAGGCCCACTTTTTCCCCTGGTGCGATGCTCAACTGTAGTTGTCGGAACAAGGCGTCGTCCTCGCGCGAGTCGGGGTGGGCAAACGTCATGTCGGTAAACGCAATACGACCCCTGGTAATACGCACTTTTTCTGGTTTTTTGGGGTCGAGTATCTCGGGTGTTTGGGCCAGGGTGTCTACCATTTCTTGGGCGTCGCCAAAGGCGCGGTTGTATGTCCTGAGCGAGCTGGTACCAAAAGTCCATAACTGAGTAGTAATGAAGCCAGTGTAGCTGAGTATCAAAAATACCGTGCCAATGTTGGTTTTAAAGCGCCCAACGGCTAGGACTGCCGCTGCCAGTGATATAACGGTAATAATACTGCCTACAACGCCAAAGTAGCCTTGCTGACGTTGCATGGCCATCATAAGTCCCATGAGTCGATTGTGTGTCTGGTTGGTAATGTCGCCAAATTGCCGACGTTCAAAATCACCACCGGCAAAACTTTTAATGGCCATTACGTTAGTAATGCTATCGGCAAGGTAACCGGTTTGTTTGCTTTCGGCTGCGGCTTGCTTGGCGCCGAGTATGCGCGTCTTTTTGGTTATTAGGATGGCTGTTGTGATGTAAAACACACTAAAGATCAGTAGTATTACGGCAAACAATGGTGCCACAAACAGCAAGATTAGCGTGGCCCATATAATGCCGGCAATCATGGGCAGTGTCATAAAGACAGTGGTGTCGGTAAACCGAATGTACGCTCCCATAAGTTTGTTGGTTTGCGATACCAGCGACCCGCCAAAGTGATTGGCATGAAAGTTAGCGCTTTGTTTGAGCATGTAATCGTATACGCCGCGAGCAATATCCTGCTCGACACGGCCTTCTAATTTAAAGTCTAATATATCGATAACACGTGAGCCAACAACGCCCAACAGTTGCAGCCCTACATAGAGTATTAAGCTCAGGCCAAACTCGGCCCACAAATGGTTGGGGTTGAAATCACCACGGCTTAATCGGGTAAGTACATGCGCCGAAATAACACCTGGCAGCAACGCACTGACAAGCACAGTTATAGGTATGCAAACAAAGATACCTACAATGTATTTTGGGTAGCGGCGTTGGCGTTGCCAAAAGAAGCGAAAGATTTGCAGAGCCTGGATTCGTTTAGAGTCCATGATAGATCCTTTAGTTAGGGTGATAAGCCGCCGTGTTGTTACTGAGAGTGAGGAGTAATGGTGCGCCCACCAGGCGCATACCAGTGGTAACGAGGAGCGCAGTTCACGGCAGTTGCTGGCTCTCGTTACATAGTGATAGGCAAAATTATAACACTGTAGTCAATGTGCTGCGGTAAAAATGTGCAGCTTTTATTACAGCGGTCTGTCAACCCTTTTAGGCAGGGTTATTCTTCGATAAACCCACCGCTTTGATGAGCCCAAAGTGTGGCGTAGGTGCCACCGCGCTGTAGGAGGTCTTCGTGGCGGCCTTCCTCTGTAATACGTCCGTTGTCCATAACGACAATGCGGTCCATTTTTTGAATAGTGCTCAAACGGTGCGCAATCACAATGGCGGTGCGGTCTTTCATAAGATCCCACAGCGCTGCCTGAATGAGCTTTTCGCTTGCGCTGTCTAGTGCACTTGTGGCCTCGTCCAGCATCAGCAACGGTGCATCCTTTAATATGGCCCGGGCGATTGCTACGCGTTGACGTTGGCCACCACTCAGCTTAATGCCGCGTTCGCCCACCAAGGTATCGTAGCCTTCGTCTAGCTCGATAATAAAGTCGTGGGCTTGTGCGTGCTTGGCCGCTGCCACAATTTGGTCCTCGGTTGCCCCGTGCTTGCCGTAGGCGATGTTGTCGCGTATAGAGCGGTGGAATACTGCTGTATCTTGCGGCACGTATGCAGTAATGCCTGTAAGCGCTCTGTTGTCGGTGGGCTTACCATCGAGCAGTAGTTGCCCACTTACAATGGGGTAGTAGCCAAGTAGTAGCTTAGTAAGCGTAGATTTGCCGCCGCCGCTAGGGCCAACAATGCCAATTTTTTCGCCGTTTTTGATATGTAAGTTAATGTCGTGCAGCACACTCACATTTGGCTTATCTGGGTAGGCGAACGACACATGCTGCAGTTTTAAGCTGTGCGCAAACGGTTTGGTTGGTTCGATATTTGCTGTAGCTATTTCTTTACAGATGTTGCTCGTACCAAACAAGTAGGTATAGGCCTCGCTTAGGCGCGCCATTCGAATGTTAATTTGCGATACGTACCACACCACGTCCCATATATAGCTCGAGAACACAACGATGGCTGCCAAGAAGGTGGTCATTTGCGACAGGCTCAGTTTGCCGTGGGCGTACAGATACACATTGAGTACAAATGTCGATCCCCAAATAACAATGCGCACAAAGACGCTCATGGTAGCCCAAAACATGATGGCGCGCTTGTAGGCATAGGCGGCGGCATTGGTTGCAGTCGTCCGCTCCTCGTGTATGGCGGTCATTTCGCGGCGCTCATTACCAAAGGCTTTGACGCTTACAAAATTAGCTACGGTATCAACTACATGGCCGTCAAGCGTGGACCTAAGGTCGGCCTCAAGGCGCTCGGCTTTGGCGGCTTTGCGCGCCAGGGGGCGGCCAAATACGGTCATTAGTAAAATGCTTACGGCAAAGATGATGCCCGTGTATGCGTTTACCGTAAACATAGTAATGGCAATGATGGGCATGCCTACAACCAGGCTGATGTGGTGGTAGAAAAATTCGTCGGTTAGCTCGCGATATTCACGGCCCAGCGTGGTGGTGTAGCTACTGATTTTGCCCGTAAATTTATCAACAAAGTAGCCATATGGCTGCGTGATGACTGCATCAAACACTACATTGTTAAAGCGATGCGCAGGTGGCAGAATAAGCTTGAGGTAGGCAAATTCGCTCATTCGCCACAGGTAGTTGTGGCTCACACTAGAGGCAATCACTAGCACTGTCCACAGCACAATGTCCTTATGGCTTGTTAGGCTGCCCGTAAGCTGGCCGATTAGCCAGGGCATAACCGCTATTGCTACGTTAGCCACTGCAAATAACGTGGCTGTAAACCAAAAGGCTCCCTTGTAACGGGCCGCGTACGATATAAAGGCCCGAAGGCCGGTGTTGTTTTTCATAATAATTCCGTTTGCAACTACGGTTAAAGCGCAGATGATTTGATTGATATTTTAGTGTAAAAAAGAGTGCGTAAGGTGCGGAAGGCTAGCGTGCCGCAGGGGCGCCGCTGCCGTACAAAGCAGTGTTTAATGAAGCCATATTTTTAGCGCCCTTTCCTTAACGTTAATAACATTCCTTGCAAGTATAGCATCCATGTCAACCTTAACAGATAAAAATATGTAGTATTTATTACATCTTATGTCGAGCAGGCTCACCTAAACGTCAGAAATATGGTATAATCACCCCTAATGCAAAAGATTTTGCTTTACTATATTTTTGTACCCTTGGCGGACCCAGAGGCTGTTCGGCTGTGGCAAAAAACGCTGTGCGAGCGGCTGAATTTGCGTGGGCGTATCCTTATCTCGACACATGGCATTAATGGCACCGTGGGTGGCGATCTAGAGAGTTTGCGTGCGTATGTACGCGAAACCAAGGCATATGCACCATTTAAAAAGATGGCCTTTAAGTGGTCGGACGGTGCCCGCGAGGATTTCCCTAAGCTAAGCATCAGAGTACGCGACGAAATTGTGACGTTTGGCGCTACCGACGAAATACAAGTTAACGAGCAGGGCATTGTGGGCGGCGGCACCCATCTTAAACCCGCACAGGTGCACCAGCTGGTAGAAAAGCATGGTAAAGATGTGGTGTTTTTTGACGGCCGCAACGCCTACGAGGCCGCTGTTGGCCGTTTTAAGAACGCCGTAGTGCCCGAAACCACCGCAACGCGCGATTTTTTAGACGAACTGAGCAGTGATAAATATAACGACATTAAGAACAAGCCAGTCGTAACGTACTGCACAGGCGGAATTCGCTGCGAAGTGCTTAGCATGCTGATGAAAAACCGCGGCTTTACCAACGTTTATCAGATGGACGGCGGCATTGTAAAATACGGCGAGGCATACGGCGACGACGGGTTGTGGGAGGGCGCACTGACAGTGTTTGACGACCGCAAGGCCACCAAGTTTACCGACAAAGCCAAAGATATTGCCAACTGCAGCCGCTGTGGCGCTACAACCAGCAATTACGAAAACTGCGGCGTGGTTACATGTAATAAGCGCATTTTGCTGTGCGAGGCTTGTGCACCATATGGGGCGTGCAGCGAAGCCTGCAAAGAGCAGTTGGCCGAAGCCTAATATACCGCTACAATAATGACATAGGGAGGGGCCGACCATAGAGCACCGACAGACTGACGCCGACCGTATACGTTTTGCCGAGGAGATTAGCCTTGGCATGCGACCCATTACCGACCCGCTACTTTCGCACGTAGCTGGCGAGGTTCGCCCCGCAATCATTACCACGCCCGAGATCCAAGCGCACATCGCCCGCATGTACGAGGTAGCACGCGGCCAGCGTCGTGCGGGCTTAAGCCGTCGACGCAAATCGCGTCGCACGCTAGTGGGGCTGGCAGCACCACAAATTGGTGTGCCGCTGCGCATTATTCTGATAGACACCAAAGTGCACGAAGATCGTAAGCGCTATAGCAAGCTACAGTGCTTTATTAACCCGGTGATTGTATGGCGCGCGCATGAGGCGGCCGAGGGCCGCGAGGGTTGTTTTTCTACTGGCAATGTTTGGGGGTTAGTGCGGCGGGCAGTGGCTGTAAAAGTGCAGGCTTATGACGAAAGCGGCACGCAGGTGGAACATATATTTGAGGGTTTTACCGCGCGCATTGCTCAGCACGAAATTGACCACCTAAATGGCATTCGTTTTCCCGAGCGCATAACCAACGACAAAAAACGTCATTGGGTGACTACCGAGCAACTAATCGACTACCCAGATCACATTAATGCCTGGCCAGCAACCGTTACGCTTGAGCAGTGGCTCGAAGTGTCTGGTGGGTAGCGGCAATTTCGCCAAGAGCAGCAATGGTTAAGTGTACCTGTTGTTCTGGATTGTATTCAAACGTATCAAGGGTAACGGTAGCAAATGCGGCTGCGGCCGTGTCGGTCTCTATGCTGCTGAAGGTGCCGAGGTCATTGTCGGCCAGGCGCAGTATGCCTGCGGTCCACTGGTTTGGTTTTTGCTGAGCTTGCTCCTGTGCTTTGTCAAGGCAGCGCTGCGGTGGCGTCCGGACGAAGACACTGAGGGCGCCATTTTGGCCGATGAGTTCCTGGGCATTGCCCGTCACGAATGTGTTAGCGCGAAGAATAGCGACAAGTCCACCAGCTTTTTGATGCGATAGAGATTTTTCAAGCATTGTCAGCTCGGCGTCTCTTACGCCTCGAGCCCCCTTTGATGTAAGTTCTTCGGCATTTGTTCCCCAGAAAGTGTCCAATACATTTCTTCCTAAAGCCCTAGCCAAGTAATAAGCAAAGTCGGCGTACTCTCCACCTAAAAAGCCAGTGACAACAAGTTTGCTAGTAAGTTTTTCGGAAGTAGGTGCGGCCATAAGCGGTTCCTTATTTAATTCGTATCCTTGGCTATGGTAATGGTTGTAGCGACAATTATGCAAGGCGGCGTTCGCGTCTATCAGGGGTAAAAATGCTATAATAATTACATATGCAGCCGCCACATGCCGAAAAATTACAACAGCTCCCCGCCAGCCCCGGCGTGTATTTTCATAAGGACAAAACTGGCGAGATCATTTACGTAGGCAAGGCGGCCAAGCTTAGCAACCGCGTGCGCCAGTATTTTCATGCCAGCCGTCGGCGTGATCCCAAAACCGACGCCCTGGTGCACGAAATTGTCGACACTGATTGGATGGTGGTAGATAGCGAAATAGAAGCACTGTTTTTAGAAGCCGAAATGGTTCGCCGCTACATGCCGCGCTACAATATTTTGCTGCGCGACGACAAAAGCCTTAGCTACATCCGCGTTGATTACGACAGCGACTATCCCACGGTGACCACCACCAGGCGCCCGCTAGACGACGGTGCCCGCTATTTTGGGCCATATCTTAGTACACTCAGCGTACGCGTGGCGCTTAAAAGCCTGCGTCGCATTTTTCCATTTGCTACCAAGCGCACACCGAACCAAAAGCGGGCCACCCTGTACTACCACTTGGGGCTCGACCCGGGGTTAGAGGAAGGCAAAACTAGCCTAGAAGTCTACCGTGCTAACCTGCGCAAACTGATGGCCGTTATTGAGGGCAAGCGCGCCAGCGTGGAAAAAGGTATCGAAAAAGATATGCAGCGCGCTGCAAAAACCAAAGATTTTGAGGCTGCTGCCAAGCTGCGCAACCAGCTGTTTGCGTTGCAAAACTTAAGCAAACAAGTTATTTTTAGCGACAAAGAGTTTTTGGATATTAGCAAAGATCACGCCCTGGCCGAATTAGTGGAGTTGCTAGGCCTGCCCGCTTTTCCGGCCCGCATAGAGGGCTACGACATTAGCCACATGCAGGGCACCGACGTAGTGGCCAGCATGGTGGTATTTACAAACGGTGTCAGCGACAAAGGCGAGTACCGCAAGTTTAAGACCAAAAAAGACCACAACAACGATTTTTATAACATGCACGAGACCATCAAGCGGCGCTTAAGCGAAAAGAATCGTAAAGCGTGGGGCGTGCCCAAGCTGGTGCTAATAGACGGTGGCAAGGGCCAGCTGGATGCCGCTGTTCGCGCCCGCGACGAAATGGGCTGCGCGCGTATTCCGTTTATAGGCCTGGCCAAACGCGAAGAGCAAATTGTCATTCAGCATGGTGCGTCTAATGTAATACTCAACGAGCAAACTATGCACCGCCTGGGCGGCTACAAAACCGACAGCGAAGATTTTACATTGGTAAACATCCCGCACAACACCAACTTGGTCAAACTGCTGCAGCGCATCCGCGACGAAAGCCACCGCTTTGCCGTCAGTTACCACAGTGTACTTAAGGTAAAGCGCCAAACCAGTTCACAACTCGATGACATCCCTGGCGTTGGCTTGTCTACTCGCAAAAAGCTTTTGCGCACCTTTGGTTCGTTGCGCGGCGTACGCGCGGCAACCGAAGCCGAGCTGGCAGCGTCAATCGGTCCAGCCAAAGCTAAAGTAGTTGCGGCCAGTTTGCACTAGTCAATTCGGCGAAAGCGGCTCGTTTTGAGTTTGTCTAGTGGAGCCCAAATGTTTTTGGCTTTTTTATGAGTGAGCGTACTGAGCTTGAGCAAGTTGATCATCAGCATAGTGAGCCCTGTACAGAGCAGCGCTTTTACAATATGCATAATAAAGTTGTCGTGCAGGATGCTTATAAACATCACAAATCCAAGAGTAATACTAAACAGTACCAGCATGATCAGCCATTCGTTGCCAAATACCTTATTGCCCAGCTGCATGCTAATGGTAGAACGGTTTTGCTGGTTGGCCACTAGTTTTTCTAAAATTTTGTCGACCGTCTGGGGTGCCTGGCCGTCGTAGCTGAGGCAGTAGCCGATCAGCCGCTCGTATTCGTCTTCGCCTTCGGCAGGTTTGCGTTCGCGAAAGCTGGCTTCTATGTAATCTTCGGTCATATCTTGCACAATGGTGCGGCTGCGGCGAGGCAGTATTTTGCTTTTGAGTAAAATATCAAACAAGGCGTTGGCTTCGGCGCGGATTGCGCGGTTAAGGTCGTCTATTCGTAGCTTTTGGCTGGTAAGGATGGGCGAAATATAAAAGCCATACAAGAACGAGTTTACCGAAAACAGAGCCAATGCCGCAGGGCTAAACACGACGCCAGGCAATACGAACGACAGCCCAAAAAATGACACCAAACATATAAAGAAAAACCAGCTTAGCCTTATTTTAAGCAGCAGCGTCATATTAAGTAGAGCATAGCATATATTAGTATGGTTGGAGAGTGCTTAGCACCGCGAGAGCACCGGTTTCGTGGGAGATGTTTTCCATGGTCTTGGCCATTTCTTTCAACCATGGCAGCAATTGTCTAAGGGCCATGTCGACGCCAAGTGTCATAAGTAAGTCTTCGACGCATGCGTATTCGCCGGCACCGCCTGGTTCGCCAGGATTAAGCGGGTCGGATTTTTCGTATAGTACGCCGTATTTTGCAAACATTAAGTCGTTGCTGGCGAGCCACACCTTGCACCATTTGAGTGCTAGGTCGTACCGACCGTACTGGATGGCTGCATCAATAGCCTCGAGCTGCATAATTGGCCATGCGTTTTTATCCCATTGCTCTGTGCTGTCATAGAGGAGCGTATTGGCGAGTCCGCCCGCTTCTAGGAAGCGCTCATCGACAACATCGAGCATGGCGCGGCCTCGTTCCCAGTCAAATACACCAGCGCCAAGGGCAAAGATGCCCGATAGGGCTATCCCCGGCAGAGTTTCGTTAGTTACAAAGTCGCGATCGGCGCAAAAACCGTCGTCGGTAAGGCTGTATTCGTGGATACAATCGGAAAGGTCTTGCGCGTCTTGGGCGAAAAATTCGGCTTCCCTTATGGCGGCCTCCCTGTCTTCGGGAGTGGTGGCCAGTAGGGCTTGCTCATAATATGCATGGGTCAGCATCGCGGCGCACTCAAACTGCAATGCGTTGATTTTGATGGGAGCGAGTTCTATGGTGTGCGTAAAATGCAGATCGTGGTGGTTGCGTGAATTAACCAGCTTGTGATCTTCGCCGTCTTCGCCATTGGCGCGGAGACTCATAAATAGTATGTCTTGCTCTTTCTCGGTTGCTGGGCGGCCGAGGGCTTCTTCTAGGCTGGCTAGGGTTTTGAGGTCTTGCAATAGCATTTCGTCACGCGGGCCGTGGCCATCGTCCCAGTGTCGAAACATAAATTTGCCGTTTGGCATGCGTACCACTCGGCGGTATGCGCTGCCGGGCTCGATGTCTAGTTTGGCTGGATCATCGGCACCTTCGCGCCAATGCAAGTAGTGTCGTTTTAGATGAGGTAAGTAGTCTCGTATGGTGCCTTCGCCTTCATAGTTGGCAAGCAAACGCGCAATGCGGTGCTGCACGTTAGGCTGGTTGCGCTTAGCTCCCCATGTGGCATTGACGTTAGGCACGCGTCCGTCAAGTTTGCGGCTTAATTCGTCGGCATTGTCGAGCGAATTGTGAGTTTGTTCTATGCCCCATTCGCCCATGCCCATGACGGCGCCGCGCAATGTGGGCCACAAATCCCAGTTATATATACGGCCACGACCCCGTTTGCGAATCGAAAAACGGCCACCCGGCTCTAGCCCGGGTTTACTGACACCAATTTGGCTAGAGGTGTTAAGCTCTGGGTAGCACACCGAGGCCCTAAAGATTCGCATGTTGTGTTGCTCGATAGTCTCGCCCTCGACGACATGGCGCACTCTTAGCTCGCGTACGGGAAAAATGAATAATTGTTCGGCAAGTGTTTTTACATCTTCAGGGGTGTAGCCTTCGGGATTGCGTTCCTTAAATGACTGCCATGCAGCGTGAACAAGTTTGTCTGGAAAGCGCGCCTCCAGGTCGGCAATATCTATTCCGTCCTCGCGTACTTCTGCTAGACACATGGCAGTGTATAGCTCGCCATACCGCTCAGAGGGTGGCCTTAGGTCGAGGGGTAGATCTAGAGTGCTAACCGTTGGTGATTCAACGGTAGTCATGATACGAATATTTTGTGGAACATGTAGTTATATATGGGTATATCACTGCGCATTCCGTTGCACAAGACCCATTTGTAGATTTGTTTCGAGGTATGTGGATAACTATGCCCAATCCGCAATCTGCTATACTGGACTGCGAGATGCAAGAGACTTTTGGGAGTGACTTTTTTGCAGGCAACCGCGAGCGGCTGCGCCAGCTATTTACTGGCACAGCTCCGATTGTCATTACCGCCAATGGCCAGCTGCAACGAGCTGGCGATGAGGCGTTTCCGTTTAAGCAAGACGGCAGTTTTTGGTACCTTACGGGCGTAGACGACCCCGATGTTATTTTGGTGATGGATAAAGCCCGCGAGTACCTTATTGTCCCCACGCGCGAGGCGGTAATAGAGGCCTTTGACGGTGCCATCGATGTGCCAGGTATTATTCGTCGTTCTGGCATTAAAGATGTAGTAAACGAAAAAGAAGGCTGGAAGCTGCTAGAGCCCCGCCTTAAAAAAGTGCAACACTTGGCCACGCTGGCGGCCAACCCACCATACATTGACCTTTTGGGTCTATACACTAACCCGGCACGCAAACGCTTGCTTAAGCGTATTAAGCACATTAACCCTGATATCGAGCTGCTAGATTTGCGCCAGCACCTAAATCGCATGCGTATGGTAAAACAGCCAATCGAACTCGCTGCTTTGCAGCGCGCAATTGACGTCACGTGCGACACCTTGCGCGAGGTAACTCGCCCGAAGCAACTGGCCAAGTATGCCTACGAGTACGAAATCGAGGCCGACATTACTCGTGGTTTTCGCCGGCGTGGCACCGAAGGTCATAGCTTTTTTCCGGTTGTAGCTGGCGGTATTAACGCCTGTACGTTGCACCACGAGCAAAACAACAGCCCATTGGCTAGCGACGAGCTTATTGTGCTTGATGTTGGTGCCGCGTCCGACCATTACTGTGCCGACATTACGCGCACAGTTATCCAAAACGGCAAGCCCTCGCGCCGTCAGCAGCAGGTACACGAGGCAGTCTGCGCCGCGCAAGATTACGCTTACTCGCTTTTAAAACCTGGTGTCGTTATCCGCGAATACGAAAAACAGATGGAAGCCTTTGTGGGCGAAAAGCTGCGCGAGCTAGGGCTGATTAAAAGCATCACGCGCGAAGCGGTGCGCGACAAATTCTTCCCACATGCTACGTCGCACTATCTTGGATTGGACGCACATGATGCGGGCGATTACGACCATCCGCTCGAACCAGGCACAGTACTTACTGTTGAACCGGGAATTTACATCCGTGACGAATCTATTGGCGTACGCATCGAAGACGACGTGCTGATCACCGAAACTGGCTGCCAGGTGTTAAGCGCAAAACTCCCGTGCGATTTGTAGACTATCGGTAAATTTTTGTAACGTCTGGCCCGACAACTACGCTTTGGGGTTTGATTCTTTTTTTGTATATAACATGCCCATTTGCCAGTACCCGCGTACCCGCTCCTATAGTGCTGCTGTGATCAAAGCGCACGCCTGCCTCGGCCACCACATCATCTTCTATGGTGGCGGATGGCTCTACCCGGCTTCCGTCTCCAATGCTCACTCTGTCGCCAATTTGAGCTGCGTTTATGTAAGTTTTGGCGCCAATCAAAGCTCTATTTCCGATGGTACTGGATTGTATGTTGGTAAGATCGCCAATTTCGGCCGCATCGCCTAGGGTAGAGTGTGCCACATTGCCTCCTGTGCCAATCTTTGCCTCAGCCCCAAGTGTGGAGGCTTCAACCGTGGCACCCAACCCTACATGACTATTGCTGCCTAGGGTGCTCCAGCTACGAATATGAGCACCAACCATCACCGTAGTGCCAGTTTCTAGGCGGCTATCACTAACTGAGCCATCTACCCTACAACCGGGGCCAACAACAAAGCTGCCAGCAAGTCGTGCCATTGGTCCTACAATAGTGCGCTCGCCAATCGTTTGGACTACGTCGGCGCGGTGCAACACTCTGGCTCTTGCCGATATTGCTGCGCCACCTTGAAAGCTATATGGCTCGTTGTCGATAAGAATTTGGTGGGGGATAGGGTAAAGCGCGCGCATTGTTTCCCCGTCACGGGTGGTCGATTCGACCCGCATAAAAGTAAAGTCGCTGGGGTCGCGCGCATCGGCTGGTACGGCGCAGCGGTCAAACGCTTCGGTGTATAGATCGGTAACTGGGGCTGTAGATATATCGGGCTGTGACACGGGGGCTCCTTTTAGTATCGAGTGATACTGCCGATAATGGCACAACATTGCCAGCGGTGCAATATTATTAATGCATTTTTGTTTAGGCAGGGGATGTACAAAGCTCAGTAACTGTCTAGCCTTGTAACGCTCGTGCTATACTAAGCATAACGTAATGAAAGATCATGGCTTTCTGTATCGCTTTTTAGTGCGCTGGTTTGTCTGCGCGCTGGGCATTTGGATTGCGGCCGGCTTGCTGGGCTCGCACATTAGCTTTGGTGGCACTAGCACCGTTGTGGCGGTTATTGTGTCGGGTCTGATCTTGGCGATTGTTAACTCGGTGATCAAGCCGTTAGTGGTGCTTTTGAGCCTGCCGGCTATTTTGCTTACCCTGGGATTGTTTATGATTATCATCAACGGCTTTACCGTGCTGCTAGCTAGCTGGCTGTATTCGCCCTTGCGCGTAACTAACTTTTGGGGCGCAATGCTTGCCGGGGTGATCATTGGGCTGGTAAACTACTTAGTAACGACTATTTTGGAGAGCCGCGAACAATGAGCCACTTAACTGTTTACAACTACATTACGATTATTTCGATGCTAATTATGGCTTTGCTCGTTTTGGTGCAAACCCGCGGCGCTAGCCTTGGTGCTGGCATTGGGAGCGGGGGCGAGGTTAATACCGAACGCCGTGGCACTGACAAGACCATCTACCAGCTGACCATCATTATGGCGGTCATCTTTGCCGGCTCAATACTTGCGGGCATAGTCGCCGCCTAAAAATTGGGGGCGACATGGGTATAAACAAACTGGATCGACGACGGGCAATCAAGCTTCGGATTCGTCGCACATTGCGTTTGCAACGACGACAAGTGGGCGAGCTAAGTCAACAGGCTGAGCGACGCCTAGAGAACGATTTTTTTAAACGACTTGAGCGTCTAGGCGCAGTCCGCAGGTTTGTCGGTGCCTGGACGTTATCAATTGTGCTGTTGATTGCCTGCGTGGTGGTGCAAACCCGCGGTTTGAGCTCGTATTACCAAACGCTAACGCCTGCGCCGGGTGGCACATATTCCGAGGGTATTTTGGGCGCATTTACCAATGCTAACCCTGTGTATGCCACCGACTTGGTAGATACCAGTGTGTCGCGCCTGATTTTTTCGGGTTTGCTTACATACAATCAGAATAATCAGCTAACAGGTGATCTTGCCAGTGATTGGTCGTCCGACGAGCGTGGCACGGTATATACTGTGCACCTGCGGCCAAATCTGCAGTGGCAGGATGGCCGGCCGCTTACATCTAGCGATGTGCTATTTACCTATCAGGTAGTACAAAACCCTGACGCTGGCTCGCCGCTGTATGGTGGCTGGCAGGGGATTACAATTACGGCACCAGATCCGCTTACGGTGGTGTTTACATTGCCCAACCCGCTGGCGTCATTCCCGTATTCGCTTACCACTGGCATTTTGCCAAAGCATATTTTGGGTTCGACCCCCATGGCACAAATGCGTTCGGTATCGTTTAACACTACGCAGCCGGTAGGTTCGGGGCCGTTTAAATGGCAGGCTATCGAGGTAAGCGGCGGTTCGGCCGATAGACGCCAAGAGCATATCGCCCTTAAAGCGTTTGATCATTATCATTTTGGCAAGCCAAAGCTAAACGGTTTTGTCGTGCGCACATTTCGCGACCCAGCTCAGCTTACCCGCAGCTTTCAACACCAAGAAGTAACCGCTGTTGCAGGCCTTACTCAGGTGCCCAAGGCATTGCAGGGCGACGGTGATGTACATGAGTATAATTTGCCGCTTACCGCAGCGGTCATGACATTCTTCCGAACCCAAGACGGTGTACTGGCCGATCGCCAGGTGCGCCGCGCATTGACGCTGGCTGCCGACACCAACAGTATTTTGAACAGCCTTTCGTACCCTACATTGCCGGTGCGCGAGCCGTTGTTGCATGGCCAGCTAGGCTATAATCCTGCCTATTCGCAGGTCAATTACAACCCGCTTGATGCGACACAGACGCTTACTGCCGACGGGTGGGTGCCCGGCAAAAATGGCATTCGCAGCAAAGGCACCACTCCGCTTAGTTTTACGTTGTACTACCAGAACAGCAGCGAGTACACGTCGGTTGCTCGGCAGCTAGCGGCGCAGTGGAAGACAGTGGGTGCGGACGTCAAGTTGATGGGGCAAAGTACCAACGACTTTCAGACTACTTTGTCGCAAGCACCGTCGTCGGCTTTTCATACCTACGACGCGCTGCTGTACGGTATTTCTATAGGTGTAGACCCAGATGTGTATGTGTACTGGGACAGCTCGCAAATTGATCTTCGGTCACCGTCGCGTCTAAACTTTTCGCAGTATAGCTCTGTTGCAGCAGACGCCGCATTAGAGGCGGGGCGCACGCGCATCGACCCAGCATTGCGCTCTGTTAAATATCAGCCGTTTTTGCAGGCTTGGCAAAACGACGTGCCTGCGCTGGGTCTGTACCAGCCACGATTTTTGTACCTGACGCATGGCAATGTGTATGGGCTAAACGAAGGGTCGGTAAATAGCGATGCGCAGCGGTTTAGTAATGTGGAAAATTGGGAGATTCGCGAAGTACGGCAATAAGTCCTTTATTTCAGGGTGGCCCTACCCAGCTAATCCCGCGTCCATGTAACGGCGATAGTTGCTATTATTTGGCCTCTGCGTTACAATTACCCCTGTAAATTCTTGCGCGAGTGGCGGAATTGGTAGACGCGCTAGTTTCAGGTACTAGTGAGCTTAACACTCGTGGAGGTTCAAGTCCTCTCTCGCGCACCAATTTGAATTTACAGATACAAAAGCGTTCATTTTTTGGAACGCTTTTTGTTTTGTGATTCTTCTAATCTGTTGCACGAGTTCAAGTCCTTTCTGGCTCCATCGCACCTTAGGTGACGGTTTACGTAGGATAGCCGCAGCAATTACGGCACTGTATAATTACCGTTATGAACGATCAGAAAAAATGAAAACTACTCGACACGCAAAAGATTTTTGACAGTCCTTGGTTGTCACTGGAGAACAGGAACTATGAGCTCCCCAATGGCTTAGTGAAAAACGACTATCTTCATTTGAATCGACCTGATTATGTGCTTGTTGTGGTGTTGGATGAGAAACGCCGGTTATTGGTGGAGCGGCAGTATCGTCGTGGAGTTGATGATTTTGCCTATGAGCTGCCTGCAGGTTGGATCGAAAAGGGCGAGTCACCTATTGAGGCCGCTAAGCGTGAGCTGCTCGAGGAAACGGGTGTTAACGGTTCTGTTGACGCGTGTTTTGAACTTTACCCGCAGCCTGGGTTCAGTTCGATGAAAGCGTACGTTTGCATTTTAAATATCGACACGATTAGCACTGCGCAGAGTGATGAAGATGAAGATATCTCCACAACATGGGTAGCGCTCGAAGAGGTGCGGAAGATGGTGAAAGAGTCAAAAATTAAAGACATGGGCTTTTTAGCGGCATTAAGCCTCGTGGATCACCCGTAGTCTAGCTGACATGGCTTGACGTTATTATACCTTTTTGATACCATTTAAGTACTATGACTACCAAGCTACAAATCCCTATCGATCAAGATGTTCGTGAAGGCCTAGAACGCCGTGCCCGCAGCTTAGGCTTTG
>CAZBQZ010000022.1:0-17354 GCA_964494495.1 uncultured Candidatus Saccharibacteria bacterium | reverse complement strand
CCACCTTGTTCTATTCCAGCTAATCTAGTTGTGGCGAGAGGCCCCGAACCCGGCCAGAAAGAAAGTTTGCGATTGCAGGGGTGTGCTGACATCGTTTTGGGTTCAGGAGGAATATTCTTTTTATTGTCCTGGATTCTGGATCTAGTACGGGATGACGGGGGCGAAGTGAGTATGGGATGAGGGTGATTGGGGGATGCTAGTGTCTTTTTGGGGTGCAGGAGGAATACTATAGGTTGAGGAAGAGGTCGGTGAGGACGAGTTTGGCATTGGCGCTGCGGCTGAGTGCTTGGCTGGCGGCTAAGGTGTGTTTGCGGATACGGTGCCATTGCTTAAGGCGTGCCGCATCTTGCTTGCTGGCTGCGCCAGACAAACCAGTCTGGGCAATGCGCAGTAAGGCGTCGAGTACGGCTCGCGCTGTGTCTTTTTGCTTGCTAAGGCCGTCTGCTAGAGCCAAGCGCTCAAACATGTTCTTTTGCAGAATATCTTTAGCGGCGCCTACACTTAAGAGCAGCGGATGCTCTTGGTCGTCGGACAAGAGTGCAGATAGTAGGCCTGGCAATCCACCACTCAAAAAGTAAGCTTGGGTGCGGGTGGCGATATCTTTAGAAGATGCGTCGAGCAATGGTTGTACGTCCGCTTGCGTTGGCGTATGTACGGCAATGGTTTGTACGCGCGAGCGGATGGTGGGCAATAGCGCCCGTGGACTGTGCACAGTTAGTACCATTACGGTGTCGGTGGGCGGCTCTTCTAGTAATTTAAGAAAGGCATTTTGGGCCTCAGTGGTTAGCGCCTGTGCATGCTCGACAACCACTGCGCGGCGGAATAATTTGGTGCCAGTGGTTGTAAGTTGCAAAAATTTTTGCAACTCGCGGATAGATTCAATAGAGATGCTAGTGCCCGTTGGGCTCACCAGCTGGTAATACGGATAATTGGCGATTGCCGGAATATCCAAGAGCTGGCACACCAAGGCTTCGGCAAGTGCTGTTTTGCCTATGCCGTCAGCACCGGTTAGCAATAGAGCGTGTGAAGGGCTGGCCGCAAATTGAGCCAACTGCCCGCGCGTACCGGCGTGTAGTATCAGCTGATCCATTACGCAACTAGCTCCATAAATTCTGGTGGCAATGGCGCCTCGAATGTTTTGCGTTCGCCGTCTGGCAAGGTAATTTCGAGGCTTTTGGCATGCAGATAGAGACGATCGCCGTACGCGCCAGTGCCGTACAGTGGGTCGCCGACAATAGGGTGGCCAATTTGGCGCAAATGCACGCGCAATTGGTGCGTGCGGCCGGTTTGGGGTGTTAGCTCTACTAGACTGTGCGTATCGTTTTGGGCTAGTACTTTATAGCCGGTAATGGCCGATTTGCCGTTGGCACCCACGCGGAAGGTGGCAGGCGCTTTGGGGTTGCGGTCGATGGGCATATCGATAATTGCTTCGGTTTCTTTGAGGTGCCCCTCTACTACGGCAATGTACGTTTTTTTGGCTTTGCGGTCGGCAAACTGTTGCTGTAAAAAGCGCAGTGCATGGGCGTTTTTGGCGCCAATGATTACGCCGCTAGTGGCACGGTCTAGCCGGTGCACCACCCCTGCCCTGTCACCTTCTAGCCCTTCGGAGCGCTTGCGCAAAAAGCTAGCAACCGTGGCCTCGGGATTAAACTCGCCCTGCACATGGGTTAGTACACCAGCAGGTTTGTTAATGACAATACAATCGGCATCTTCGTATAACACCGGCAGGTCAATATCTGGCACAGTGTCCAGAATGCTTTCGTCGTACTCGATGGTTACATTGTCGTGTTCTTTTACTTTGTATCCAGGCTTGGCAGGTTGGCCGTTTACCTGCACTCGATGGTCGTCTATCAGTTTTGCCACAAAAGCACGGCTGAGGCGCGGACGCGTCGCGACAACGTATTGGTCCAATCGCTTGCCAATGAGCGTTTTGAGCCTAAACCCAGTAACCTCGGCTGTATGTTTTGGGCCACCCATGGCTTCTAAAAGTGCGGCCCGCGGCACATACCGATTAGGATGCGGCGGCAGGCCTGGATCGTGCAAAATGTAGTTGCCTGCCTGACGCCCAAGAATAAGAACGGCGTGATCGGTGTAGCCTGTTTTGCCATTAAGCGCGCGCGAGTTAAGAGTTACGAATACCAAGTAGTTTTGAGTAAGCAAATCATCTATATCTTGGAGTGATGCGGGGCGGTTTTCCCAGCTTACTGTGCGCAAAAAGTCAGGAATAAGCGGTTGGATTTCTAAGATGTTGCTATGGGCCAGCATCCAATCGGCCTTTTGCTCAGAAAAGACAGTATATAGGTAGTGTTTGCCTTGCTTGGCGTATTTGCGGTAGTCAAACGGCTCGATCATTTTGATATCAAAACCGTGTTGCGCCAGGTTGGTAAGCGGCCCAAGTGTCCAGGCGGCGCGGCCGGGCTGGTAACCTACAAAATTGGCTACTTCGGCCTGTGTTTTTTGTTGCCCGCTAAAATACTCCAGTATGGAGCGGTACACCGAAACCATGCACTGATTATTGTCTTCGGAATCGTTAGGGTAAAATGGAACGTCGTTCATGAGCGTTAGGCGCGTAGTCCTACGGCCTTTTGGACGCGCAGTAGCGTGGCGTTGGCGGTTTCGTTCATGAGGGCCTCGGACTTGACCAGTTTTTCGACAATTGCTTGATCGCTCACATTGCTGAGCTTGGTATGAAAGTCTTGCAAAAAGCCGCCTACTACACTGGCTACCGCTTTTTTGAGGTCACCGTAATTGGTTTTGCCCTCATACTCGGCGATTACTTCTTGCAGGTCGCGATTAGAAAACAATGCTAACAACTGCAATAGGTTGCTAATGCCGGGGCGTTCGCGCATGTCATACTTAATTTCGCCGTAGCTATCGGTGGTGGCACCCATGATTTTTTTGGCAGCAACATCTGGCTGGTCGTTCATAAATATAACGCCTTTGCCGGTTTCGTCGCTTTTGCTCATTTTCTTGAGAGGATCTTGCAAGTCTTTAATACGCAGCCCCTGATCTTTGCCAAAAAATTCGTGTTGTTTGGGCACGGGTAGCGGCACAGTAAATAAGTCGCCAAATTGGTTGTTAAGACGCTCGGCCAGGTCGCGCATAAACTCGAGGTGCTGAGTTTGGTCGTCGCCGACTGGCACGTATTGAGCACCGTAGAGGAACACGTCGGCGGCCATAAGTACTGGGTAGTTAAACAGGCCTACGCTAATGCGGTCTTCGCTTAGTTTGGTTGATTTGTCTTTGTACTGTGTCATGCGGCCCATTTCGCCCATACCGGTAAAGCAATCCAAAATCCAGGTAAGTTCGCTATGTGCGGGTACGTAGCTTTGACGGTAAATGTGTACATCGTCGTGATCTATGGGCAGCCCGGCAGCCACGAATATGCGCAGGTTTTGCATAATACCAGCCTGCAACATGGAGTGATCGATGGGTGTGGTAAAACTGTGTAGGTCGGGCACGAACAAGTTAACTTGGTACTCGCCTGCTCGTTGCTTGGCCATATCGACCATGGGGAGCAAGGCACCCAAATAGTTACCGATAGTAAGGTCGTTGTTGGCACGAATGCCAGTTAAAATGACAGGTTTCATGGTTGTAGTATATCCTATGCCAGGGCTCTTTGCCTGGCGATTATATGGTATAAGTCTTGAGCGAACGTCACGCCTTGGTCGAACGGCATGTTTGGGTCGATGAGCGTTGCTGTGTCGCTTGCCTCTATCAATACACCAGCTGGTGCATACCCGGCGTCGGCTAATAACAAAGTGTGCTCTTGGCAAGCGATTTGGCCTTCAATAGTGCGGTCGTAATCTTTATTCGGTGCATGGGCGCGCTCGCCGCCGTGAGCGGTGTCTAAAATTAATTTGCCGCCGGTGCGCTCCCAGGCCTGTTTGTATCCATCTTCCCATGTCTGCGGCGTTTGGGCGCAGGTACCGCCGCGGTAAATAAGGATTGCTTCGCCGCCTGCCCTGTGTCGCAGCTCTTGGACTCGGTTAATCTGCGCGAGTGCGTTGTCAATGGATCCATCCATACCGTTTTTGATGCCGAGGGGCAGTGTTGGATCGATGAGCGCTGCTGCGACTATCAGTTCGCTATCGCCATCGGCGCGCGAGCCAACCCAGCCCAAGGACAGTCGTGCAGCATTGCGCTCGATGTGACTTCGGTAGCCCAACTCTTGGGCGATGTTGGCATTTTGTTTGGCGGCTTGCGTAATCGTGTAATGAGCTTGAACGGGGTCGGTGGTGATCAGCCCATGCCAGTCTCCCCCTTTGCTGCGCGGTTTCCAGTCGTTTTCGCGCTGCAAGACAACTATTCCTGGGCCAGTGGGCTGCTTGGCCTCCCCTTCGGCCTTCTCTAGCTTGGCCAGCTTGGCGTTTTCGGCCATAACGAGTGCGTGTTCGTTAGTAAGCGCGCAGCCTCCTATTATGGCTACAAAGCCATTGCCGCGGCAAACTTCGTTGATTCGTGTGCGCTTGGCGCGTACGTGTGCGCCATCGACAAAACCAAAGGGGTGCATGACACCAAGTTGGAGGGTGGTTGGTAATTCGGGTGCGTATTTCATAGTATAAATTCCTGATAGTTGACATTAAAAAGACCGCTGGTGGCGGTCTCTTCTATATTTTTGGATGTATGTCAGGCAAACACACGGAACAAACCGCCACAGAGGGTGTCGGTAAACCAAAAGGCGCTGGTCTGAATGCGGGGTTTGCTCATATCAGTGGTGACTATAGCATGTCGGGGTCGCTTTCGGCAACCTTTTTAATCTTGGCCACAAAAAATGCCTCAATGCGTTCGCTGGGTTTTAGCCGCAAACACGCAGATAAGTCTGCTTTGTACGCTTTGCCATTCCATTCGGTTACAGTCGGCACTTTGTTGGGCACATCTATGCTAATAGGCTGCAACTTCGCGCCACTCTGTGTGCGCAATAAGTAATCTACTACTGCTTCGTTTTCTTCGGGTGCCATGGTGCACGTACTGTATATAAGTGTGCCGCCAGGCTGGAGTAATTGCCAGGCTTGGGAGATTAAGCGCTTTTGGAGCGTGTTGAGCCGTTTGATATGCGCTACCGACCAGTTGTCAAAATCTTTGCTGCGGTCGTAATGCATCAAACCTTCGCCACTGCAAGGAGCGTCCAAAAGTATTTTGTCAAAACGCTGGCCGTCTAGCTTACGGGTAATTTGGGTGGCGTCATACAACGTTAGCTGTGTAGGTATTGCGCCTAGTCGATCAAGATTAGCGCGCATTTTAGCCAAGCGCGGCCGCGAGTTATCGTTGGCCCATAGCTCGGCCTGATTGTTGGTGAGTGCTGCGATGTGGCTGCTCTTGCCGCCCGGAGCGGCACATACATCCAAAATAGCTTCGCCCGCCTGCGGATCCAGCGCAATTACCGGTAGCCAGCTGGCAGCATTCTGAATAAATACTTTGCCAGCGGCAACAAGCTCGCTATCGCGAATTTCTTCAACCGGCACAACTAGTCTGTAACAATTGTCTACCCAGCTATATGCGTCGCCTATCCAGCCCAGCTGTCGAAGTTGCGCGGCTGTTTCGGCACTGTTGCCTTGCAGCGGATTGATACGCACGCTTTGCATACGCGGCATACGCAGTAGCTCTAGCGTATCTTGGGTGTCGAGCTGTAATGCCTTGCTCGTGCGTTCAAGCCAGGTCTGTTGCTTTGCGGCCAGCCGAGCTGCAGGATTGTCTCGTTTGGACATGCCTTGATATTGTACACGAACATATGGGTCCGCGCAGTGATAAAACCGATTCAGTACGAGAGACAGTTCATTTACAGTGAACGCGGTCAACAATAACTTTGAGGGGCGACATGGAACGAGCAAAAGTTGTTTCTTTGTACGAAGGATTTTTTAGTGGCGGGGCGCGCATTTTGCACACTGAAGTCGTGTTAGGACTTCATCAAGAGGACATTCCACATTCGATAGTAAGTATTAATAGCAAGACGTATCGCGAGTGTACGGTGCAGCCAATGGAAGAAGATTGGTGCTACCGACGCCTTACCGCTGCTGGCGTAGCAGTGTCTTCGCTTGGCCGTTATGCCGGCAAAGAGCCGGATTATTCGCCGTTCACAGCAGATGAGCAAGCGGCCTTTGTTGGGCATGTTGCCGGTGCCAAAGTTATACTGTCGCTAAAAGAACAGCCTGTGCGTTTAGCTAATCAGGCCGATATACAGGTGCCTGTCATTGCCTGTTTGCACCGCTCGGATCCAGAGCATCAAGGCCTGGCCCTGGACGAACTTATTAAAGGTGTACGATCTGGGCGTGTGGCGGCGGTTGCTATTAACGCAAGGTCTGCAATTCGCGCATATACGGCCGTTGGTATACCGGAAGACAAGATGCATTTTATCCCAAATGGAATAGATACCGATAGGTTTGCCGCACACTCGGGTGCGCGTGCCGAGGTGCGTAAGGATTTGGCTATTGGCCCTAGTGCTCCCGTTGTTGCCTTTGCCGCGCGGTATGACGACATGAAGGATATACCGCTCTTTTTGGCTAGTACGCGCTGCTACCTAGAGGAAGAGCCGGGCGCAACTATACTTATGTGCGGTGCGGGCATGGTAGCAGATAACCCGCGGCTATTAGCAGATTTGCAGACAACGTTTGCCGATAGGCCAGATTTACTGCGGCGTGTAAAGCCTCTGGGGATTCGGCGCGACATGGAGCGAATATATGCGGCGGCAGATGTCATAGCACTGACCTCGCGTTACGGCGAGACTCAGCCACTTTGTTTGATGGAAGGTTTGGCGTGCGGAGCTGTCCCCGTAACAACCGACGTTGGCGATAGTACTACTATTGTTGGCGAGGGACGTGGTATTGTAACCTCGCGTGAGGCCGCCGAAATTGCCAGTGCGTGGCAACAGGCATACGACAATCGGGCCTATCATAGAGCAGCTATGAGCGCCTCCCGGCATCATTTTGACAGCCAGGTTATGGTTGCGGCATACGGCCAACTTATTGCACAGTATTCGCGGCGGTAAGCCGCGTTTGACTACAAAAAGAGAGGAGCCGAAGCTCCTCTTCAATTTGCAGCTCTGGGAAGAGCGGCGCCGGTCGCCCAAAGGGCGATGCGAATTTATTTCGCAAGGCGCGATGAGAAACCCGCTTGCGGGTGTCTCATTCCTAACGCTTGGTGAACTGGCGTTGCTTACGAGCGCCCTTCAGGCCAAACTTCTTGCGTTCTTTCTCGCGTGGGTCGCCACTGAGCAAGTCGGCGCGCTTGAGCGTGCCCTTTAGGTCTTCGTTCATCTGTACCATAGCCTTGGCAATGCCCAGGCGAATGGCGTCGACTTGGCCGGCGTGACCGCCGCCATCGACTTTAACAGTGATGTCAAACTTGTTTTCTTGCTCTACGGTTGCAAACGGCTTGTTGAGTTCGGTCAGCAGCAGTTGGCTGCCGGCAAAATACTCTTCGGCAGACTTACCGTTGACGGTAATGGTACCTTTGCCGCCTTGCAGACGTACGCGTGCGGTTGCACTCTTGCGGCGTCCTAGCGCGTAGAAGTAGTCGTTTTTGGTAGCCATACTACTTGTTGCCTTCCTTTACTGAAATAACTTCGGGCTTTTGAGCCTCGTGCTTGTGCTCGGCGCCACCGTAAATCTTGAGGCGCTCTAGACGAGCGTCGCGCAATTTGTTAACGGGCAACATGCCGCGAACAGCCTGGAAGATCACGCTAGTGGGATCTTTTTCGAGCTTTTCGCGCATGGTTAGTTCTGTTAGACCACCAGGGTAACCACTGTGGCGGTAGTACATTTTCTTGTCGAGCTTGCCGCCGGTTACTTGGACGTTAGCGGCATTGATGACGATAACAAAGTCGCCAGTGTCGATGTGGTGTGTAAACATAGGCTTACCTTTGCCAAGCAGCAATGTAGCTACTTGAGCGGCAACACGGCCGAGAGCTGCCTCGGAAGCGTCGATGACGTACCATTTGCGGGTAACGTCGCTTGGCTTAGCGCTGTAGGTCTTCATTACTTGGTCTCCTTTTTGGCGACTGCTTTTTTAGGAGCAGCGGTTTTAACAGGAGTTTTGGTTACTTCTTTTTTAGGGGCCTCAGTTTTAGCAGCTGCAGCTTTAGCGACAGGTGCTTCTTTGAGGTCGTCTACAAAGCTAATGCGGGCCATTTGAGCGTTGTCGCCGCGGCGCATACCCGTTTTTTCGATGCGCAGGTGACCGCTAGTGCGGCCCGTGAGCTTGGGAGCGATTTGGTCTACCAACTTGTGAGCGCTTTCTAGCGTTTGCAAGTCAGAAATAACCTGGCGGCGATTATGCAAATCGCCCTTCTTAGCTTTGGTGATCAGTTTTTCAACGTAGGGCACCACTTCTTTGGCCTTTGGCAAAGTGGTTTCAATAGACTCGTACTTTACGAGCGAGTCGGCGAGGCCCTTCACAAGCGCTCCTCGTTGGTCGCGCTCGCGGTTGAATTTGCGGCCTTTGTATCCGTGACGGTGCATGCTACAGCTCCAACTCCGCTAGTTTTTCTTTAACTTCGTCGAGGGCTTTGCTGCCAAAACCTTTAAGGTCGCGCAGTTCGGAGTCGCTAAGGCTAAAGAGATCTTTGATAGTGTGGATGTCGTTGTTAACAAGCGCGTTGGTGGTGCGGGCGCTTAGGTTGAGGTCTTCGATTGGCGTGTTAAGCGCCGCTGGCTCGTCGCCGCTGTCATCGTTTAGACGTGCCTTGGCGCTTACGCTAGCGGCAGCAACGCTTTCGGCGCTTTCGACGCGAGTTTTGCCAGCCAGTGCGGTGTATTGGTTAACCAAAATCGCTGCAGCTTCTTCAAAGGCGTCGCGAGGAGTAAGCGTGCCATCGGTTTCGATAGTTAGCAGCAAACGGTCGAGGTCGGTCATTTGACCAACACGGGTGTTTTCTACCTTGTAACGAACGCGCAGCACTGGGCTAAAGACAGCGTCTAGAGCCACGTAGTCGGTTGCCTTTTTGGCGGCACCTTCTTCTACGGTGCGGTAACCGCGGCCGGTTTCGACAACGATGTCCATGACAAACTTAGCTTTGTCGTCGTCTAGCGTTGCGATAACGTGCTCGGGGTTTACAACCTCGACATCGGCGTTAACCTGAATGTCTTTGGCGGTAATGTTTCCGCGGCCGCTTTTAACGATACGAACTTGTTGTGGTTCGTCGCCGTATACGCGGAAGCGAATGCCCTTGAGGTTTAGCATAATGTCAACAACGTCTTCTTTGACGCCCTTAACAGTAGTAAACTCGTGGGTTGCGCCCTCGATCTTAAAGCTAGTAATAGCCGCACCCGAGATGCTCGAAAGCAAAACGCGGCGCAGTGAGTTACCAAGGGTCATACCGTAACCACTGTGTAGTGGCTCGACGACAAACGTGCTGCTAGCGTCGCTGTGGTCGTCTACTTGTACTAACCCTGGTGTGTGAATCATTTTTGACATATAACACAGCCTCCTTAGCGTGAGTAGTATTCTACGATTAATTGTTCGTTGATATCAGGTTCAGCGTCTTCACGAGTCGGAACACCGGATACTGTCAGGCTAACTTTTTTGCGGTTAACCTTGATCCATTCGGGAGTAGTGCTAGGGGCGGGGCTGGTGTCGTCAAGTTTTTTGAAGTACTCAGATGCTTTGCTGTGTTCGCGAACGATGAGTTCGTCTCCAGCTTTGACGCGGATAGATGGAACATCGACGCGGGTGCCGTTAAGCACAAAGTGACCGTGGGTCACCAGCTGACGGGCAGCGCGGCGCGATGGAGCGAATCCAGCGCGGTATACGGCGTTGTCTAGACGTAGCTCCAGCAGTTGGAGCAGGTTTTGACCAGACTGACCTTCGCGGCGAGTAGCTTCCTTCATTAGGTTGCTAAACTGCTTTTCCAGTAGGCCGTACAGACGCTTAACTTTTTGCTTTTCGCGCAACTGCAGCGAATATTGGCTAGCTTGGTTGCGGCGGCCGCGGCCATTGCCGCTGCCGTGTTGGCCGGGTGGGGTTGGGCGCTTTACCAAAGCTTTGTGAGCTTTGGGGTGCAGCGCGTAGCCTTCGCGGCGGGACATTTTTACTATAGAGCGAGTATCTCGTGCCATATTGCTATCCTAAACCCTTCGCGCCTTGCGTGGTCGTACGCCACCAAACGGCACGCCAGTTACGTCGGTAATTGTTTCTACTTGCATACCTAGGTTTTGCAGGGTGCGGACTGCGGCATCGCGGCCCAGGCCAACGCCCTTCAAAAATACTTCTACTTTGCCCAGGCCGTGCTGTTGCTTAGCGGCATTGCCGGCTTTTTCGGCGGCAATCTGAGCGGCGTAGGCGGTACCCTTTTTAGAACCGCGGAAGCCGCAAGCACCAGCGCTGCTGGATGTTAGAACGGCACCCTTAGGGTCGGTAAAGGTTACAATGGTGTTGTTAAAAGTAGCCAAAACGTGCACTTGCCCAGCTGGTACGCTGCGCTTTGCCTTTTTTTTCTTGGCTACGGGGGTAGTTGTTGATTCTGCCATATTTATATCCTCATCCTACGTCTTAGACGCAACCTTCTTAGCAGTACCGCCAACAGTAACCTTGCGGCCACGGCGAGTACGTGCGTTAGTCTTGGTGCGCTGGCCACGTGATGGCAAGTTAGCCTTGTGACGCAAGCCACGGTAGGCGTTGATGTCTTTTAGGCGCTTGATGTTGCCAACGACAATGCGCTGTAGTTCACCTTCTACGGTGTATTTGGCGTTGATGATTTCCTGAATACGGCCGATTTCGGCGTCGGTCAGGTCTTTAACGCGAACGGTAGGCTCTACCTTGGCACCTGCGAGAATATCGTAGCTGCTTTTGGGGCCGATGCCGTACACGTAGGTCAAAGCAACCCACACTTGCTTATCGCTCGGAATAGTGACTCCACTAATACGTGCCATACTACCTACCCTTGCCTTTGCTTGTGCTTAGGCTTAAGTTTATTAATAACGTACAGTTTAGCCTTGGAACTTTTTCCACGGCCACGCCTCCAGACGATTTTGTCGTCGGGGCTGATTTTTTTGACACTTGCACGCACTTTCATGCGGATCATGCTCCTTTCAAGTGGGCACAACACACTGCTTATATTTGTGAAAAAGGTCGAACCTTTATAGAGTGGCATAAGCTTGCTGCCAGGCTATAACGGCTCAACTAAGAACGGCGATAGGTGATTCTGCCCTTAGTAAGATCGTAAGGGGTCAACTCAACCGTAACGCTGTCGCCCGGTACAATGCGAATGTAGTGCTTTCGCATCTTGCCTGCAACGTGAGCTATAATTTGATGACCGTTTTCCAGCTCGACACGAAATTGAGTCCCTGGAAGAGTCTCAATAATTGTCCCTGTCAACTCGATGACTTGCTTGTTACTCGCCATAAATATAACTTCACATAATTATACCAGGGCGACGCCGTTATTACAACAAGTTTAATCTGTTTTAGTTTTGTGTTCAATATCACAGCCGTATTTTGACGATTGGTGTAGCATATGACATATGAAGACTCGTGAAATCCTAAACAGCATGGACGATGTCCAGGCAATGACATTTTTGGGTGGATTAGCCGTTACCGGACTCGGCGTGCTTACGACGGGCTGGGAGTTAGTACAACGCAACTACAACGACGCACTGGCATGCAGCGGAGCGCTTATTATGGGCGCGGCCCTTGCGTCGGTGGCCCTTTACGATGTCGTCCGCCAGTCTCGGCACAACACCTAGACAGGGGGTGTATGCTATTTGTATGCAATTACGTGACGCTGCTCGCAGTCCTGGCGATATTATCAAAAACATGGATAGCCCTAATCTTTGGCTTTTCTGCGAGGGCGCAGTATTGGACGGTCTGGGTGCACTTGCATTGGCTAGCGGGTTTGCCGAAGGCCACTCCGACGTGCAAGGAGCCGGTATAGTGTTTAGCGGTTTGGGCTTAGTTATGGGCGCAGTGAGTTTCTTCAAAGCTGCTCATTCTATGGACGCCCCCGAGCAATAAGTCTACTTACTTTTTCTTGCGGCGAAATGGGAGGAGGCTAAAGCGGCGCTTTTTGGTGCTTTCGATGTCGTCTTCTTCCATTTCGTGGAAGAAATCGCTACGGGCATATTGGTCGTAGGTAACCATCAGGGCGCGGGACTCAACGGCGCGCAGTGTTTCGAGCGATACTGATACCAAGATCAGGACGCTCGTGCCACCAATGGCTATGTTGGCGCTAATAAACACCTGGGCAATAATGGGCAATAGCGCCAAAAGACCAAGGCTAAGGGCTCCAAACAGTGTTAGACGGTTAACAATCTTGCTAAGGTGCTTTTCGGTTTGGAGGCCAGAGCGCACCCCTTCGATAAAGCCACCTTGCTTTTGCAGGTTTTCGGCAATTTCTTTGCTGTTAAACGTTACGCTGGTGTAGAAGAACGTAAAGGTAAACACCAACAAAAAGTATACTACCGGATAAATGTAAGCCTTCCAGCCATAAGTTGCAAAAGTGCTAGCCGATGGCGTCTGGAACCAGGTAGCTAGGTTGTTTCCTAGGTGTTGCAAGTTGGCGCTGTGGTTGTTGGTTAGCAAAGACCCCACAAAGCTCGGCACACTTAGGAAGGCTACGGCAAAGATAATAGGTACCACACCAGCGCTAATCAGTTTGACGGGGAGTACGGTGGTTACGCCACCATATGTGCGATTGCCTTGCACACGCTTGGCGTAGTTGATGGTAATACGTCTGGCCGCTTCGTTGAGCTTAACTACCAGCCAGGTTACTATGAGCACCGATACAGCGATAATGGCCGAATACACCAGGCCGCGGGCGCTAATATGCACCGTATGACCAAACACATGCCACACACTTGCCTTGTCAAAGATACTGCCATACAGATTGGCAATGGTAGCTGGTAGGCTGCTAACGATGCCTACGGTAATAATCAGCGAAATACCGTTTCCGATGCTACGCTCGGTGATAAGTTCGCCGAGCCACATAAGGAGCATCGAGCCACCAGTAAGTGCGGCAACCATCAGCGCCCACTGCCAGATAGAGGCGTTGGCTGTAATATCGCCAATGCCGCTAATTTGGCTGGCCTGGGTACGCACCAGATAAATAGCACCAATTGACTGCAAAATAGCGAGCGGGAAGGTCAGAATACGTGTGTACTGGTTGATCTTGCGTTGGCCATACTCACCTTCTTTGCGCAGTGCCTCTAGCTTAGGAATAGCCTTGGTAAGCAGCTGCATAATGATGGACGCGTTAATGTATGGGCCCATGCCGGCAATCATGATCGAGAAGTTGGCAAGCGCGCCGCCCGACAAAATGTTAATAAAGCTCAGCAGTTGCGGTGTTTGGCTAGAGGTAAACAGGTTGTCTAGTACTTGCTTTAATGTTGCTGGGTCGGCTAGGGGCACCGGAATGTGCGCCATAATACGAAAAACCAACAAAATACCCAACACGGCAAAAATGCGCTTGCGCATGTCTGCGTGAAGCAGTGACTTACCAATAATATTCCAATTCATGAATCTGTCTCTCTACCCTTTTCTTGCACTCAGTATACATGACTGCCAGAATTTTGAACATCGTTTTGCACGTGCTGGAAGGATGGCATATTTGTGTGCCTAGATGTAATGTGGTATTGTATAAATAATGACTGCTTCTGGTGACGTTCTACTCGACCCTCCTTACCGCGAAGTTACTGGCGATATTGCCCGCAACATGCGCTTGTCTGACGGTATTGTACTGCCAGGTGGCGAGAGAGTTCGCCCGTACGCCCCATTTTATAATGACGAAGCTGGCGTAACTGTACTATCTTATGGCGAACGGGATAACCCAGACAATATCGTCCCTTTTAGCCTTGGTCGGCTAACAGGGATTTATTTTAACGGTGATGTTGTAAGCGAACTCAGTGGCCTGCGCCCCGTAGTGTCTTTTGAGTACTACAAGCCAGGAGATGTCGACGAGCGTGTGCTGGTGCTGCGAGGCTTTGGGTTCGGCGTGCACCCCACCCACATGAAAACAGGCATACATGGCGACCCAGAGGTACCGACATGGTACATGTTTGGCGAGCATATTGGCAGCCGCAGGCCACGAGGCGGCCCTATTACATTGTTGCACCCCACTAAACAAGAGGTAAAACATTTTTCGTTAGCTAGAGTGGTAAATGGTCCACTGGGAGACCCGCGTACAGACAGTGGGTTTCGTGGCCGAATGAACATTCCTAGACGCAAGCAATACATATAAAAAGATGCGCTCCTTATGGGGCGCATCTTTTGTTTTTAAGCGGGCAGCAATTACTTGCTAGCTGCTTTTTTGGCTTTCTTTTCGACGCGAGTAGCGGCGATTTTGGCCAGTTTTTCGGTCTTGAGGGCCGAGGTTGGGCGGGCTGCAATGTCTACTTTTTCGAAGCTGCCACCGGCTTTTTGCACGGCTTCTAGGGCGCTGGCACTAATGGCCTGAGCCTTTACGACAACTTTTTTGGTAAGCTCACCCTTGCTAATAACCTTAACGCGTACAAACGGGTTGGTTACCAGGCCGGCCTCGGCTAGCGCGGCTACATCAACAGTCTTACCACCAAAAGCTTCGAGCTGACCAGTGTAGACCACTTCTGCGCGGGTTTTCTTAGAGGTAAAACCAGGCAACTTAGGCATGCGTTGCATAAGAGGGTTTTGACCACCTTCGAAACCTGGACGTTTGTGGCTACCAGTACGAGCCATCTGACCCTTGGTACCACGACCAGCAGTTTTACCCTGGCCTGCGGCAATACCGCGACCAACGCGCTTGCCAGCCTTGTTCTTAGTAACTTGTAGTTCGTGAAATTTCATAGCTTAGGCCTCTGCTTTCTTGCTAGCAGCTTTAGGGGCGGCTGGCTTTTCGGCCTTGGTTTCTTCCTTAACTTCTTTGGCAGCAGGCTTGGTGGCCTTGTTAGCGTGTTGCTTGGTAACCCATTGGCTAGCTGGAGTCAATTGCTGCAGGGCTGCAATTGTAGCGTATGCAGCGTTGGTCTTGTTGCTAGAGCCAAGCGATTTACTAAGGGCGTTGCCAACACCGGCAACCTCGAGTACTACTCGGACAGTGCCGCCGGCGATAAGGCCGGTACCAGGAGAAGCTGGCTTGATTAAAATGTTGGCCCCACTTACTTTGGCCTGAGCCTCGTGTGGAATGGTGCTGTTGTGAATAGGTACGGTAATAAAGTGCTTTTTGGCAATTTCGGTAGCCTTGGTAACAGCGGCAGTAACGTCAGCACCCTTGGCGGTACCAACACCAACACGGTGCTTGCGGTCGCCAACGACAACTAGTGCGCGGAAACGGAAGCGACGGCCGCCTTTTACAACACGGGCTACGCGGTCGATATGTACGACGCGCTCGTCAAATTGCTTTTCTTCTGGGGCCATTTCGGGGCGACGACCACGAGGGCCACCTGGGCCACGACGATCGCCTTGTCCACCACGGCGCGGGCCTTGGTTCTGTGCAGCCTGTTCGGCTGCAGCAGCTGCAACGGGAGTAGTTGTGTTTTCGGCCATATTAGAACTCCAATCCTGCTTTACGAGCTGCGTCGGCAAGCGCCGCAACTCGGCCGTGATAAATGTGGCCACCACGATCGAAGACGACCTGGGCAACCTTGGCGGTTTTAGCTTTTTTGGCAACTTCTTCGCCAACCCATGCGGCACGCTCTATCATCGAGCCTTTGGCAGCTTTGCTGCTAACGGTCGAGGCGTAGGCCAGGGTTTTGCCGGTTTCGTCGTCGATAACCTGGGCGGTAATGTGCTTGTTAGAAATGTGGACGCTCAGACGTGGGCGTTCGGCAGTACCAGATACCGTAGCGCGAACGCGGTGCTTACGCTGCCACTGATTGTGTAGTTTGTGCATCAGGCTGTTCATGCTACTTCTCCTTTCCTGACTTGCCGCTCTTGCGCAAAATGCGCTCGCCGACATATTTGATACCCTTGCCCTTGTAAGGTTCCGGCTTTTTGAGGGCGCGGATTTCGGCAGCTACTTGGCCAACCTGCTGTTTGTCGATACCAATAACGGTAATCGTGTTTTGCTCGGTAACGGCGGTAATACCTTGTGGCAGTTTGTAAATAACATCGTGGCTAAAGCCAAGATTAAACTTGAGGTCGGCACCTTGCATGTTTACGCGGTAACCAACACCGTTAATCTCGAGCTTTTTCTCGAAGCCTTTGCTTACGCCAGTTACCATGTTGGCAACTAACGTGCGCATCAGACCGTGCTTGGCGCGGTTGACAGCTTCGTCGTTGTCGCGGGTTACGAGTGCCGTGGCACCGTCAACACTGACAGTAACACCCGGCATCGTAAACTGTTTGAGCGTGCCTTTGGGGCCGGCCACAGTCACGAAATCGGGGTCGACAGTGATTGTCACACCGCTTGGAACCTGGATGGGTTGTTTTCCTATGCGACTCATCGATTTCTCCTTATAGTACTTTGCAAATTAATTCGCCGCCAACACCTTGCTTTTTGGCTTGGGTGCCGGTCATCAGACCCTTGGAGGTCGAGATGATGATCATACCGCGGCCACCTTTTACAGTGGGGATGTCGGCAGCCGACGCATATTCGCGGCGACCAGGACGACTCATGCGGACGATTTCGGTAATACGAGCGTTTTCGGTATCGCTGTTAATAACGATAACCAAGCTTTTGCCGACGCTAGCATCAACAACTTTAACGTCACGTAGGAAGCCGCTCGTTTTGAGCAGTTCGGCTACGCTTTGCTTGAGCTTGGAGTGAGGCATAACAACCTCGCTCTTGCGCACGGCAACGGCGTTTCGAATGCGAGTAAGCATGTCGGCGATTGGATCAGTTGAAACCATAGTATGTAAATCCTTTTCCTTTCTACCAACTGGCCTTAGTTACACCGGGGATTTCGCCTTTGGACGCGTGCTCGCGGAACGAGATGCGGCTAAGACCAAACTGGCGCATGTAACCATGCGGCCGGCCGGTTTCGACACAACGGTTCTTAAGACGAGTGGGGCTAGAGTTGCGTGGCAGTTTTGCCAAGCCCTCAAGGTCGCCTAGTTCTTTTAGCTCGGCACGCTTGGCAGCGTACTTGGCGTGCAGTTTTTGGCGCTTGAGGTCGCGGTTGATGTTAGATTTTCGAGCCATTTACTTGGTCTCCTTAACGGCACATAAGACAAACCTACGGTTTTTCTCATCGCGCAGGGCCTGAACTGAATTCAGGCTCTGGCTGCTCTTTTCCCTTTTAGCTACAGAGGGCATTATTTTGTCTCCTTTTCGAATGGCATACCAAACTTTTCGAGTAATGCACGGGCGTCGGCTGGGCCTTGCGCCTTAATAGTAAAGACAGCCTGCAAACCGTGGGCGGTAGTTGTTTCGTCAAAGCTTAGCTCTGGGAAGACCGATTGGTCGGTGAGGCCCAAAGAAAAGTTGCCTTGGCGGTCAAATGCTTTGGCGCT
>CAZBQZ010000021.1:0-19251 GCA_964494495.1 uncultured Candidatus Saccharibacteria bacterium | reverse complement strand
AGGGTACTCGCTGGAAGCGAGTACAGGGGCTTTGCGGAAAGCAAAGAAGGAGCTAAGCAGCTAGAAGAAAGAAGAACGGGTGCAGAAGGAACATATGCCCTGGATCCCGGGTCAAGCCATGGATGACGAGAAATGGGAGAAACGTGATGGGTTGGAACTCGGGATGACGGGGATTGGGGGATGGGAGTGAGTGTGGGATGACTAAGGAGGGGATAGGTGGAATAACGTGACTAGTGGTGCAAGATTGGGGGGATTCAGTGACCTCCGCCACCGCCTCCGCCGGAAGTAATAGTAATGGATGATGAGTCGCTAGTGCTACTGTACAGTACGCTGTCTACGGCCTGTACCTGTGCGGTTACCGAACCGGCATCTGTTGGCGTATATGGGAAGCTGTAGCTGTAGAAGCTGCTTTGCTCGGCCGGAATAGCATTGGTAAGCGCAGTTTGTCCATTAATAAGTAACGTTAACGTGCCAGCGGGGGTTGTCGTGTAGCTTCCGCCGGATAGGGGGTGTGTGCCCTGAGTTATGGTAACAGTAATGTCGCATTCTTTATTGGCTTGGCATGAGGGCGGTGTGTTAATGCTAATTACCGGCTTGGCGTCATTACAATTATGCACATCGTCGGACGAAGTCGTCGAGGCGCTGGTGCTATTTGGTCTGCCACCCGGAACAAATACGTCGGCAGACAGGCTGCTTACGTTGCCGCCGCCTTCTGTTTTTTTAGCAAGGTCTGGTGTGCAGGTGGTGGCCAACTTGCCAGACACTAAGTCAACAGTTTGCGACGAGCTACTATTTTTAGGTGTTTGGTACCAGCTGGGGAAGAGGTCGGTGCTGGGGCTAGGTATAATCTCGCCATTGCGCGAAATTTTGTGTGTAAGGACAAAGGCCGGAAGGGTTTTGATATCGGACGGCTGCACCCAGTTGACGGGCTTCATGTTAAGCGCGTCGTGTGCGCCTTGCATCCAGGGCCGAACAATGGGCTCGGTCATGGTCTCCATGTTACCGGTCATAGCAATGGTACGGGTGTGGTAGCCTACCCACGTAAGCGCTGTGTATTGTGTAGACCAGCTGGCCATAAGGCCGTCGTAAGCGTCGTTGGTGGTACCGGTTTTGACTGCAAAATTCCAGCCATTGTAACGTTGGAATTTGTAGTTAAAGTTGCGGTTAGGAATAAGCTGCGTACAGGTAGTGGCGCTACAACTGCCGGGCAGGTAACTTGCGTTGGGGTCGGATGCCATGTTGTTCACTATATAAGCAGTGTCGGCGCGCAATACTTGCTTGGGGGCGGATGTAGGTAGGGGCAGTGTTTTATTGGCAGAGTCGGTAATCTTGAGTATATAGGTGTGGTCGACCTCGGTACCCAGACGGGCGAGTGTTGCCAGGCCGTTTACGTGATCGTCCAGGTGCAGGTACGAGCCGTCACCAATTGCAGACGAACCATAACATTGTGTTTCGTCAGCCTTGGTAGCTGCTGGCACATTAGCACCAGGGTTGTAGCACCGGTAGCCATCGGGGTTGCCCATCATGGCTTCGGCAGTGTTAATTACTTTGTTGATGGAGGGGATGCGTTGATCGGTGTTGTCGTTGGGCAAAGAAGACAGCATAGCTTTTACCGCAGGCACGTTACGTGAGCCGCCCAAGGCGTAACGCAATGTAACGGCGCCAGGGTATGGGTTGGACTTCCAGTCGTAGTCAAGCAGACAATTGCCGCCCTGTTTGGGGTCGCCAAATTGGGTACATTTGTAGCCTGGCAAACTGCCGGCATCGGGGTATGCAGGAGTACGATCGTCATACAAAACTGCGCCTGCACCGGCATCGGTGTGATTTTCGATAAACGTGGCGTAGTCGTATGGCTTAAAGCTAGAGCCGGGGGATATATTGGCGTCGGTGGCATAGTTAAATTGCCCGTGGTCTTTGTCGTCAAAGTCGGTGCCACCCACCAGCGCTACAATTTGGCCAGTCTTGTTGTCTTCGGCCACAAAAGCCGCTTCGTCGCCACCTTGCCTCTGAATAATAGGCAGGGTGTTTTGCACGCTTTGTTCGGCCAAGGTTTGCAGGTTAAGGTCAAGAGTAGTAATAACTTTCCAGCCACCACGCTTGACGGTTTGATCGCCAAATTTTTCGGCTAGCTCTTCTTTGGCGGCCAGCACAAAGTAAGGAGCCTTAATACCAGTAAAGAGCGACGGCTGCTGAGGCTTAACTTGGGCTAGGATGTCTATTTTTTTGGCGTCAATGGCTTGTTGCTTGGTAATCATCTTTTGGGTAGTCATTTGATCGAGGATGTAGTGCTGACGCCCAATAAGGTCGGCTGGGCTAAAGTTGGGCCCATATGGCGAGTACACGCTAGGCGCCTTAGGAATGGCAGCCAGCATGGCAGCCTGCGCCACAGAAAGGTCTTTAGCATCGATACCAAAGTAGTCTTGAGCCGCCACTTGAGCGCCATAGTCTACCGAACCATACGGCGCGATATTGAGGTAACCAGACAAAATGTCTTGCTTGGAGTATTCGCGTTCTAGTTCTACTGCCAGGATTATTTCTTTTAGTTTTCGTGTAATGCTACGATCAGCCGTCCAACCTTCGTTAAGCTTAACGAGCTGTTGGCTGATAGTCGAGCCGCCCTGTACGCCACCACCTCCGCCACCAATGGCGTCATGCACACCGGCACGGATAATGCCGCGCATATCGAAAGCACCGTGCGTATAGAAGTTTTTGTCCTCGATAGCGACGGTTGCGTCTTTAAGATTCTCGCTAATTTGGTCGTTGGCCACTGGTATACGCTTGGTTGCGTTGTAATCTTGCCAGAGCACAGTGTTGCCGGTGCGGTCGTAGTAGGTAATGCTGCCGCCAAAGTTATTGCCAGAGATGTCCTTAATATTGGGCAGGTCCTTGCGGAAGTAGGCAAATGCCCCAACAACAACCAAGAAACATACAACAATGCCGATACCCACAATTTTGAGCGCCATAATGGCGCCATCGCGACTAAGCCAATAGTGAGCTAATTGCCTAGGCTGCATGCGAAACAGGATGCGCTTAAAACGATTTTTAGGTAGTGTGCTCAGGTATGCGGCTCGGCGGCGAGCCTTGGCGTCGCGTGCAGCACGGTAACGATCACCAATGCTGTGGTTGAGCTTTAGCGCTGTGCCGCTTTTTGTAGTAAAGGTGTTTTTACCAGGCCGCTTGCGGCCAGTTGAGGTTGCTTTTTTGGGATCAGCCATTGGTTACCGTCTACTCTCTGCTTCCAGACATTATGAGCAATTATAGCAAACCTATCAGTAGCCTACGCAAGCACAAGTTGTATTGCCTTTGGTAATTCTTCAGATTACGGTATAGTTATGGCTAATATGCAAGTCGTCGACCCCTTTCGCCATCAATACATCTATATACGCTAAAAAAGCGTACGTGTATTATTGATGTAAGGAGAATACGATGTCTGAGATGACACTATCAGAAGAGTTACAGTGGCGCGGTTTTGTTAGCCAGAGCACGTTTGCCAATTTAAATGAGTTAGACGGCAAGCAGTGGACGTTTTACCACGGCTTTGATGCCTCTGCCGACTCGCAAACTGTGGGCAACTTGGCCGCCATGATGTTCGACAAGGTATTTATGCGCCATGGTCACAAGGCTATTATCTTGGCTGGCGGGGCCACTAGCCTTATTGGCGACCCGGGTGGCAAAGACGCCGAGCGCGTCCTGCAAACCGAAGAAATTATCGCCCACAATGTGGAGTGCGCCAAGCAAGAGCTCGGCAGAGTTCTCTACGGCCATGAGTTTACCATGGTAAACAACCTGGACTGGACCAAAGCTATGAACGTCATTGAGTTTTTGCGCGACATTGGCAAACACTTTAGCATGACGCCGTTGGTGCAACGTGACTACATTGCCAGGCGCATAGGCGAAGGCGGCGCGGGTATTAGTTACACTGAGTTTAGTTACACTATTTTGCAAGGCATGGACTTTTTACACCTGTACGATAACTATGGCGCCACGCTGCAGCTGGGCGGTGCCGACCAATGGGGTAACTGCCTCAGTGGAGTTGATTTGCTGCGTCGAGCTCGTGGCGTTGAGGCGCATGTTATAACTCTGCCGCTTATTATCAACAAAGCCACCGGCAAAAAGTTTGGCAAAAGCGAAGAGGGTGCAGTGTGGCTAAACCCAGCCAAAACCAGTCCGTTTAAGTTTTACCAGTTTTGGCTTAACATCGGCGACGAAGGCGTAGAGGAGTACCTTAAAATTTACACCGAACTACCTAAAGCCGAGATCGATGCCGTAATGCACGAATTTGCAAATAACAAAAGTGGCCGCGCTGCACAAAAGAAGCTAGCGCAAGAAGTTACCAAGATTGTCCACGGGGTAGAAGCGGCGGCTGCCGCGCAAAAGGCTACAGAGTCGCTATTTGATCGTTTGGGGCAGCACACACTTAGCCAGGACGAACTTGCAGCACTGAAGGGCGACTTGCCAGTTGTGCAATTACAATCAGGCGAAACTCTTTTGGATGCAGTATTTAAGGCTGGCTTTGCCTCGTCTAAGTCCGAAGCACGGAGGCTATTGGACGGCGACGCGGTAAGTATTAACTGGCAAAAAGCTGTTGCGGCCACCGACAACGACTTGCAGCACGTGGGCCCCAAGCCCGGTCTCAACTTGCTTAAAGTGGGTAAGAACAACTTTGCTATCGTCGAGCTGAGTTAATTTTTTGAGGTATACTGAAAGGCATATGAAAAACGAACCCGCAAAAACGGCAGCACCTAAAAAACGCGCCGATCAATACAACGACCCGTCCCATAACTATATGCAGTACTGGGAGGGACGCGATTACGAAAACGAAGCCGAAGAAATGGCTATTAAGCGCCTGCTAGAAGGCAAGCATTTTGGTACAGCCGTGGACGTAGGTGGTGGGTATGGCCGCCTTTGCATCTTGCTAGAAAAGTATGCCGACAAAGTAACCTTGGCCGAGCCAAGCCAACAACAATTAGATTTAGCTAAAGTATACCTTAAGGAACATCCAGAAGTAGATCGCAAACTGCTTCAGGCCGAAGATCTTAAATTTAAAGATGGCTCGATTGATTTGCTTACCATGATTCGGGTTATGCACCACTTGCCAGATCCCCGGGCAGAGCTTGCCGAGATTTCGCGAGTTTTGAGCCGCGAGGGTTATGCCATCATCGAGGTTGCCAACTACATGCACGCGCGCAATCGTGTAAAACATATGCTTAAGGGCAAAAAGATGCCGACCGAACCCGTCAGTTTGCGGCCGGTGGCTAGAAACGGCAAGGACGACATTCCGTTTGTTAACCACAACCCTCACACGGTAATCAAGCAATTAGCACACGCCGGCCTAAAGGTAGATCGTATTTTGTCGGTATCTAACTTGCGCAGCCCAAGCCTTAAAAAGATCGTGCCAAAGAGTATGATGTTGGCTATTGAAGGCATACTGCAACCAACACTTGCCAATAGTTTTTTTGGCCCAAGCGTCTTCTTTTTAGTTAAAAAAGCCTAATTCCTCCCGCCATTCCCGCGCAGGCGGAATCCAGTAATTAAGAGAGTACCTTTTTAAGCTTTCCTAGTACGGACTACGTGCAGATAGAAGTCTCTAATATTTTGTACTGGGTACTCCGCCTTCGCGGAGGACGACGAGCGAGTGCCGCGGTGATTGCTACGCTTGTACTGGATGACGGGCAAGGATGCGTTGTTGCTAATGTGTTGACGAACATCCAGTATACTTGGTGGTACACATGACAGGGGACGAAACAGTAATCAAGCTAAAAGGCGTTGGCCCAGAACTAGCCAAAAAGTTGGCTGGATTGGGTGTGCATACCGTTGACGACCTTATCGACTATTTGCCGCGCCGCTACGAGGATTACTCCAATGTACTACCCATTAACAAAATGCGGCCAGGCCCGGTAAGTATTAAAGCGGTCATAAAGCAGGCTACCGGTCGCTATGTTCGACGTGGCATGCATATTACCGAAGCAGTGGCGTCGGACGACACCGACAGTGTGCGGTTGGTGTGGTTTAATCAACCGTATCGCGCCAATGCTCTCAAATCTGGCCAGCCGTATTTTATTTCTGGCAATTTTGAGCTGAGTCGCCAGCGTTTTGCCATCATGAATCCCAGCGCCGAGTTGGTAAGCGATTTTCCAGTTAATACTGCCCGCATTGTACCGGTGTACCGCGAAATCAAAGGGCTTACCAGCTTGCAAATTCGCAAAAGTCTGCGCGAGGCGTTTATTGCTATGCCCCATGTTGCCGAAACACTCCCGTATTGGCTTATCAAACAAGAGGAGCTCCAGGCGCGCGAGCAAGCTCTTAAGGCGATGCACTTTCCAGACACTAGCGCGCAGTTGATTACTGCTAAAGAGCGTGTGGGGTTCGAGGAAGTGTTCGAACTTACCCTTGCGAGTTTGCTCAACAAGTACGAATTGATGCAAGATACCGCGCTCAGTATTCCATTTAACGAGGCCCTAGCACGAACGTTTGTTAAAAGTCTGCCATTTGCTCTTACCGATGCCCAACGCAAAGTGGTGTGGCATATTTATACCGACATGCAAAAGACGCAGCCCATGAATCGGCTGGTGGAGGGCGACGTGGGGTCAGGGAAAACTGTAGTTGCCACCATGGCTGCTGTTATGGCTGTCCGCGAAGGTTACCAGGTGGCGCTTATGGCTCCAACCGAACTCCTTGCCCGTCAGCATGCCGAAACTATCTACAAGCTGCTGGAGCCACTAGGTATGCACAATACGCTAGCGTTACTTGTTGGTGGCATGAAAGCAGCCGAAAAACAAACAGCGCAAGAGCATATTGCCAGTGGCCAGGCGCAGTTTATTGTAGGCACCCACGCCCTAATCCAAGAGGCAGTAGGCATGCAGCAATTAGGCCTGGTAATAATCGATGAGCAACACCGCTTTGGTGTAGATCAGCGCAAAAAACTAATGGCCAAGGCAGGGCACATGCCGCACTTGCTGAGCTTAACAGCGACGCCAATTCCGCGCTCTTTGGCGCTAACATTGTACGGCGAGCTGGATATCTCGGTGTTAGATGCCAAGCCACCTGGCCGGCAACCCATTTTGACTAAAATTTGTTCGCCCAATTCGCGTGCCCAGCTGAATGCCGATATCGAAAAAGTGCTACGCGCTGGCCGCCAAATGTTTGTGGTATGCCCGCTTATCACCGAGTCTGCTGTTAGCAAGGCCAATTCGGCCGAAAAAATTTACGAGCAATTTAGCACGCGCGACTTTAAAAAGTGGCGGGTTGGACTGCTACACGGCAAGCTGAAGGCAGCCGAAAAAAACGAGATTATGGAACGCTTCGTGCGCCACGAGCTAGACATCTTGGTAAGCACGACAGTCATAGAAGTGGGCGTAGATGTGCCCAATGCTAGCATCATGCTCATCGAAGCTGCCGAGCGTTTTGGCTTGGCGCAAATCCACCAGCTACGCGGACGAGTAGGGCGGGGCGGGCACAAAGGCTACTGTTACCTAATGATGAGCGACTCCAAGTCGCCCCCACGCCGGCTGGAGGCACTAGAGCGTACTAGCGATGGCTTTAAACTTGCCGAATTAGATCTAGAACTGCGTGGCCCTGGTGCCATTTACGGCACTATGCAACACGGCGAGCTAGACCTGCGCGTTGCCAAGCTTACCGATACTCACCTGATTGCCCGTGCTCGCGCTGCAGCCCAAAGTTTTATAGATAAGCACGAAGATTTGGTACAATATAGACAATTGCACGAACGAGTGACCAAGCTAAGAGCAGTCACTAATCTGAACTAGCACTGAGAATATCAAATGTCTAAACAAAGTCAAATAGCCAATACGAAAGTGGGCTGCCTAAAGTGCTGGCGCGCATCGTTAGATGCCTACGTACTACGTGGACATTCCGCGTCGCGCCTTTGGTGTCTCCAACCAGAGGCTCGGTAATGTACGCTGGTACAACGCTCACGCCCATGTCCGGACGGGTTATGGGCGCGCATCAAAAGATAGATCGGTTGAGTCGGACGTCGCTCAAGCAATTTCTAGGCAAAGACCAAACTTTTCCGGCTACTAAGCTCATACTGCACTTCGAAGGCGTTAATGGCCCCGACGCCATTAAACGTAAGAGTCCCGCACAGGACGAGCCTTGGCACTTTTATACTCCTTTTGATGAACACGATACGGTGTTACCTACGACTATTGGCATGCATTACGATAGTCTGGTGGTGGCTTTACGCGCCAAAGATCAAGTTAGGTCGGCATTTGAAGCGGCCTGGTTGGCTCATGCTATTGTAGATGGCCTCACACCTGCGCATCATTTTCCCTACACCGAAAAATTGGCCGAACTGCGCGGTGGTGCCAGCATGGAAACGCGCGACAGCGTACGAGACAAAATTGTTATGCCGGGCGAAACTCGTCGCCAGCAAGTACGCAACAACTGGAAAATGTGGGGCCCAGGCGGCCTGCTAATGTCGCATGGCTTTTTTGAGTTTGGCATAGCCTTTTTACTAAAGCCCGTCTCTGCTCGTCAGGTCGCCCTACGCCAAGTAGACATTGCCGAACTATATGAGTTTGGCGTGCTAGAGCTCTTTCGCCGCAAAGCCAAAGAAATTGACGCACTGCACATGTACAAAAATTATCAAAAACATGGATGGACGCCTGCCTTAGCTCGGCGCGCGCGCAGCCGGCTGGTGCCGGTTATTGTACGCACCGTGGCGCTTGCCTGGTACGGCGCGGCTATCGATGCTGGCATTGCAAAACGAGTAAAGGCATGAGAATTATTACCGGCTCCCTTGGTGGTCGCCAGTTTGACTCTCCTGGTTCGCACACTACTCACCCCATGAGCGACAAAATGCGCGGCGCATTATTTGCTATTTTGGGTGATATTAGCGGACTAACCATTTTAGACGCGTTTGCTGGCAGCGGTGCACTGGCGTTTGAAGCACTTAGCCGGGGCGCCAAAAGCGCAGTTATTATCGACAACGACCAAGCCGCCCAGCGTACCATTGCACGCAATATCAAAACCCTGAAGTTAGAAACACAAGCAAAACTTATTAGCACCAGCAGCAGCTCGTGGCAGCGTACAAATCCTGACGCACGCTTCGATGTCGTATTGTGCGACCCTCCATATGATGACGTGCACGCAGATGTACTCGTTCAGTTAACAGCATGTATCGCCCCCGACGGCCTATTTGTGCTGTCATACCCCGGCAAACAAAACCCGCCAGAATATGGCGGGCTGAGTTTGGTTAAGCAACAAAGTTACGGCGACGGGCAGCTATTGTTCTACCGGCGCTGAATGACCAGGGTGCTCGCGCACGTATTGGATTTGGTAGTAACGAATAGTAGTCGCGCAGGCATACATAATACTCAGCACTACTGCTGCAATGTACCCAAGGATAGGGATTACGCATGGCAGCGCAATCAAAAAGCTAACGCCGATGATACCCCATAAGGCGCCACTAAATTCCTTGCTGTCTCGGGCGCTTAAACGCATAGCTTCCAAAATGCCTACCTTTTTGTCGACAAGGTAGCATGGTGCCATCAAATAACGCTTCATCAAAAACAGGCCAGGTACGATAAGCAAAATAAAGCCAGCCATGGTAATAAGGCCAGTCAGCAAAGACAGCCCCAAAAAGCGCAGGGCCACATGAGCACCGCGGTTAAAGGCTTCGCCATACGTAATGCGTTCACCCTTGGAACCTTTTAGCTGAGCAATAACAATTGCTGGCGACAGAATAACGCCGACAACTATCATGCCAATAGTGAAAAGAAAGGTTAGAAGCCCAAGTACAGCGTTAGAATTAAAATTGCTGGCGTTTGCAGCATTAACAAGCGTAATGGCAATCCACGGAATTGCCATAAGTAGGGGCGTAAACACAAGAAGGAGTATTGTCCCAAGGTTAATTTTTAGTGCGTCTATACTTGGCTGAAATAGCGAAAATGCGCTTGGCAACACTGGTTGCTTGCCCTGCATATACGGCGCGGGTGCCGCGTGATGTTCTGACTCCATACTAGATACTCCTGATTTTTAGCTTAAGAAATACTATGCGGCATAGATGATACCGCAGTCAATACTGGGCAAAACAGTCTCTGTACGGTATAATCTTTTGCAGCGCGCGAGTGGTGGAATGGTAGACACGCTAGCCTTAGGAGCTAGTGCCGTAAGGCGTGGAGGTTCAAGTCCTCTCTCGCGCACCAAAGTAAAAAGCCCCAATGGCAAAGCCAAGGGGCTTTTTACTTTGGTGCCTTGTGTGAGGACTTGGATTTTCACGCCTAACACGCAAAGCGGGCGCGAAGGTTCGAGAAGCTATAGCGTCTATGTTTGCCGGTATCATCTTTTTGGCGATGGCAACTTCACTATGATGAGCCAAATCTAAGCGCTGGCTGTTTGCTTTTGCCATAGCGAGTGGTAGCGGCCGCCAAGAGCCAACAGCTCGGCATGCGTGCCTTCTTCGGTAATCTGGCCATCGTGCATAACCAAAATGCGGTCTAGGCCAGCAACGGTGCTCAGGCGGTGGGCAATAACAATGGTGGTGCGGCCGTCAATAATGTCGGGCAGGGCCTGCTGAATAATGCGTTCGCTCTCAGAATCCAAGGCGCTGGTGGCTTCGTCCAAAATCATCAGCTGCGCATTGCGAAGTACGGCGCGGGCAATGGCCACGCGCTGCTTTTGACCGCCGCTGAGTTTTACGCCGCGCTCGCCAACAATGCTATCCAAGCCATCCGGCAGCTGCTCGATAAAATGCAGGGCATGCGAAATGCGCAGGGCTTTTTTGACCTCTGCTTCGGTGGCGGTAGGTTTGCCTAGTAGTACATTTTCTTTAATGCTGGCGTGGAAGAGCAGGGGCTCTTGCGGTACGTACGCTATGTGCGAGCGAAGGTCGGTTTGTTTTAGCTGGCGAATATCGTGGCCATCCAGCAAAATTTCGCCGTCTTGCACGTCGTTAAAGCGTAGTAGTAACTTGGCCAGTGTGCTTTTGCCGGCGCCGCTCAGGCCCACAATGCCTACTTTTTGTCCGGCCGGAATATGCAGCGACAAGTTGCTAAACACCGACCGTTCGTCATAGGCAAACGAGATATTGTTGAGCTGAATGTCACCGCGCACCTGTTTTAGAATAACCGGTGAAACAGGGTCGGTGACTGCATTGCGTCGATCAAGTATTTCAAATGCTGGCACTAGTTTGTCTATAAAGTCGTCGTGGTCTTCTAGATCTTCGGACAGCGAGTAGATGCCGGTAAGGATAGTAGCAGTGTAGGTAACGACTAGCACAGCAGCAGTAATGGCAATGTGTCCGCTACTCATGCGTTGGACAGTGAGAGCTAAAAGCACCAGAAAGAACAGTACAGTAAAACATTCACGTATCGCTACGAGGCGCGCCTGAATACGATACCGTTCGGTAAACATGTCGTTCTCTTTTTTCATTTCGCGTTCTACGCGGCCTACATATACTTCTTCTTGAGCTGTCGAACGCACAGCTAGTATGTTCGAAATAATGTCGGCCATTAGGCCCGAGACAAGCTTGTACTGCTCGCGCGATTGTGTGCGCATGGGGCTGATTCGATTAGAGGCCCAAATGAGATAAATGGCTTGTGCGATGCTGAGTGAAAGTGCTACGAGGCCCAGCCAGGGGTCAATCCACGCGATAATGCCAAGCGGGAAAACAATACTGACAATTGTAGTGAGGTATTTGTCGCGTACCGATCGAATAAGCAAAATACTGCTGTCTATGTACTGTCTAGTGGCAGTGGTAAGATACCCGGCTAGATTAGAATTAAAGTAATCCATATCCGCACTAACTAGCCGTCTAAAGTAAGTGCCTCCAGACTTGCCATATGCGCGGTTTTCGCCCAACATGCCTATGTACTTAACGAGTGGCGTCAAAATGCCTAATATGAGCGAAAAGCTAGCAAAAAATAACACCGCATGGAACGCGCCGGTGTAGTCCTTACGCGACAAACTCGAGATGATAAGGCTTAGTGCAATGGGCAGCATAATAAACTTACAAATGCGGCTCAGCAAATGCAAAATAAACGACAGCCGAATTTGCCACCACGAGCCATAAATCTGCCACAGATGGCCATATACCATCCGGTATTTCCCAAGACCGTTCAACATGCCCCCATTTTACCAGTAATGTCACCGGCGGTCATCTTAAAAATTGCTCTTTTGCGTTGTGCTAAGCGCCCAACCATATTGTTAGTAGTCAATCTGAGCTAACAGTGATAAAATGGCTGGGATGATCACTAATAGCAACCGTCTGCATATAGCCCCGGATAATCTCGGCTAGTTTGCACGTGTAGCAATGGCGCCGGGACTCCGGCGTTTTTTATTTCTGGTACAATCTAAGCTAAAGGACTTTGACGTACATGGCATTACCTACTCAACCATATAAAGGCGCTCGCGACTTTTACCCCGAAGATAAGCGCCTACAAAACTACATGTTTGCGCTTATGCGCAAAGTGGCCGAAGCGTTTGGATACGAAGAGTACGACGCACCCATACTAGAGCCGCTCGAACTATACCTGGCCAAATCAGGCGAAGAAATTGTAAACGAGCAAACATACACCTTTACCGACCGCGGTGGCCGCCAGGTGGTTATTCGCCCCGAAATGACACCAACGGTCAGCCGCATGGTAGCAGCCCGCCGGCAAGAGTTGGCATACCCGCTGCGTTGGTATTCAATCCCTAACCTATGGCGCTATGAACGACCGCAACGGGGACGGCTGCGCGAGCACTGGCAGCTCAATGTCGACATCTTTGGTGTTGCTAATTTATTGGCCGAAGCCGAAGTGATCCAGGTGGCCGACGGTATCCTTAAGGCGGCTGGCGCCACACACGACATGTACAGTATTCATATCAATAGTCGCAAACTGATTGATTTTATCCTTAAAGACTATTTGGGCCTGGATAGCGTACAGATGCACACGATTGCCAAACTTATCGACCGCATGCACAAAATGCCCCAAGACGCTTTTCGGGCCGAGGCCGATGCCGTGTTTACGCCCACGCAGCGCGAGCAGGGCGCCAGCAATAAGCTAATTGGCCTACTAAAGACCAAGCAACTCGATCATTTACCCGAAGTTATCCGCCAACACACCTCAGCTATGGAACTAAAAGAGTTGCTGCACACACTCAAAGAAGCCAAGGTTACCAATGCTCGTTTTGATATCACGGTCATGCGCGGCTTTGATTACTACACTGGTATTGTGTTCGAAATTTTTGACGAAAACCCCGACAACAACCGCGCTATGCTCGGCGGCGGCCGCTACGACGGCCTAGTTGGTTTGTTTGGGGTAGAACCCGTGCCCACTGTGGGCTTTGGCTTTGGTGATGTTACCCTACAGAATTTTATTGAGGGCCACAAACTATTGCCACCTCCACGCCCAGTAACCGATGTGTATGCGGTGCTGATTGGCCACGTATACGAAGGTGCCCAAAAAATAATTGCCGAAATGCGCGAGATGGGCGTCAACGTAGCCATAGACTTTAGCGGCACCAAGCCCGACAAACAAATTAAAAATGCCGTTAAAAAAGGCATCCACTATGCGCTCTTTATCGGTGAAAAAGACCTAAAAGAAGAGCAGTATGAAATTAAAAATTTACAGACAGGCGTGCAAGAACGCCACAGCTTGGCGCGCATTGTGAGTATTGTTAAAGATTACCGAGGTGACGAGTAACGTGACGCGCCGCAAGAGTGGCCGTGCGCCTAACCCACAGTATGAAGTTAGCTGTCCCAGTGACGAACGTCCATTTTGCCAGCGCATAATGCCCACCTACGGCCATGAGACTAATTTCCGAGATGCGTTCATTGGCTGCAATGGGCCAACGCTGGTGCGCTACGTAGAGCGGGCGGATGGCGGCGACCAACATGTTGCCATTACCGCCGGAAAGATTTGCGGTAGGCAGTGCCTAGTGTTAGCACCGGGAGAGAAACTTATCGACCACCGCACAAATGGTGTAGAAGAATTTGATCTCACAGACGAATTCGATCCCGACGAGTATGACGACAATAGAGCCGGTAAAGATTTCGAAAACCCAGCGCTGGTGGTACGTGAGATCACTGTAGCGGTAGGTGAGCTCGGCGCTGCGGCCGCTGCAATAGTTGCTCCGCATCCCGAAATGTCTTCGTATTTGCCAGCCGGCCGCGCTTTTGTGATTGATGCCGAGGGTATGCCTGTAGGCTTTGTGCCGCCCAAGTAGCCACTGGTCAAACTAATTCCAATCTGTTACAGTCTGTACTCATGCAGATTACAAAAAAGAACCTCACCGATACTAAAGTACAGCTAACATTGGTAGCCGACACCGAGTTGCTAGCGGCCATTAAACAAGCTACGCTGGCGCACCTAGCCAAGGATGTCAAAATCCAGGGCTTCCGCGGTGGCAAGGCGCCCATAAGCATGATCGAAAAGAGCATCGACCCAACTCGTTTGGCGTCGGAGTTTGTTGATCGCGCCATGAACGCTATGTACATCCAGGCGCTCGACCAAGAGCAATTGCGCCCGGTAGAGCAGCCACAGGTAAAAGTTACCAAATTTGTACCGTTTGACACACTAGAACTAGAAGCCGAAGTAAGCGTCGTAGGCAACGTAACCTTGCCCGACTACAAAAAAATGCGCATTGCCCGCGAAAAGGTTGCAGTAACTGCCAAAGAAATCGATGCCGTGCTTGCCGATCTTCGTAAGCGCGAAGCCGAAAAGAAAGAAACCAACCGTGCGGCCAAAGATGGCGACGAAGTAATCATCGACTTTAAAGGCACCGACGCCAAAACCAAAGAGGCCATTGCTGGCGCCGACGGCACCAATTATCCACTTGGCTTGGGCAGCGGAGCGTTTATCCCTGGCTTCGAGCCCGAAATTGTCGGCCTTAAAGCGGGCGATCAAAAAACCTTTACCGTAACCTTCCCCAAGGATTACGGCGCACCCACCATGCAAAACCGCAAAGTAACCTTTGCCGTTACCGTTAAAACGGTAAACGAAGTGGTAGAGGCCAAACTAGACGACGCCTTTGCCGCCAAAGTTGGCCCCTTTAAAACGGTTGCTGAGCTTAAAGACGACATCAAAAAAGAACTTCAGGAGCGTAAAGAAGACCAAGGCAACCAAGCCTACGCCGACGAAGTGCTTACCAAGATAACCGAAAAAGCCAAAGTAGCCATCCCCGAAGTGCTCATCGACGAACAGCTGCAGCGCATCGAACAAGATCAGCGTCAAAACCTGATGTACCAAGGCCAAACCTGGCCGGAATACCTTGCAGCCGAAGGTCTTAACGAAAAAACCTACCGCGAAAAGCAACGTCCGGCAGCCGAGTTACGCGTTAAAGCTGGTTTGGTGCTAAGCGCTATCTCCGAAAAAGAAAAGATTGACGCATCCGACGCCGAGATCGACGCTCAAATGCAGCGTCTTGCCGCCCAATATCCCGACCCCAAAATGCGCGAAGAACTGGCCAAGCCAGAAACCCGCCGCACTGTTGTCAGTCGCTTACTCACCGACAAAACTATCGCGAAGCTTACCGAATATACCAGTGCCAAGTAGATCAGAATTTCCCGTCATCCAATTTATTGTTGCCGACACCAGACCGCCGCGCGTAGAGAAGATTGTTGTCCCGCCGAATGCCATTGTGCCTGTCGTTAATCGAATTCAGGACGTTGTCCAGAGCGTAAAAGAGATGGACGTGTTTGACCCCCGATCAACCTACGCCAGACATTTGGACAGAGTTCGAATGGCTGGAAACTGGCTGCGTCGCCAAGCCGAAGACGTCCCCAGGAATGCCGTTGTTCTTCCCGAGAACGACCTTGTTATTCCTGATGGGCCGCAAGCAGATCGTTGCGGCTCTGCCGCAGCCGTCAACGTGCATGGCCTGGCATGGTTACTAACATGTCTGGAGCCTGGCGAGAATGCAGCGGACCGCGGCTATAGCATAGAGATTATTGATGGGCTTCTTGCACTCGAAGGCCTATTTGCCGCCCAAATGGCAGATATGGACCAAATGGGCGTGCCCTCCCGGCACTAGATAGGCGTTATGTGATAGATACACTTAATCTTGCCGGCAGAATGATTCCCGCTACCGAACATACTGGTACCGAAGTGCTACGTGGTCGACCAGCATATGCATACGAGGAGCTTTTGGCTGGTGAGCATCACGTGGTTTGGCCGCTCGCACCCGAACCAACTCTTCGCCGAATACGTGCTGCATATCGTTGGGGTGCAAAATTTCGCCTGCACGAGGGTGTTATGGCACAGGTCCCATGGCCTCAGGAAGTGTCTCGTCGCGATCCACAATACAACCCAGATGGCTTGTATATAAGGCTCAATGTGTTTGGCGACGATGGACAGTTAGATAGACCATCAGCAGAAAGAATACGATCCGCGCTTGGCTTTCTGCCTGCTGAACATATTCATTCGGCGCCTGCGTATGTAGCCGACAAAGAGGGGTTGGCAATGGTCACCGGTGCTTCACTCTTGTCGGCAGCAGGCGTCTCGCCGCATGAAAGATTTGTCGCCCTGCACATTCAGCGTCAATTAGCTGAAGGAACGCTTATCGACGGCCAGTACATCGATGAGTTCGAGGCCGCCTGTATGGCAGCAAGCTATATCCTGCCATTTATGACATCACTAGATTCCTAATTTGTATGTTAGCACTCTTGACTGTTGAGTGCTAATTTCTTATACTACTACGTATGCTAACTCCACAAACCAATCTATTAGTTCCAACAGTTATCGAAAGCGATGGCCGCATCGAGCGCGCCTACGATATTTATAGCCGCTTACTTAAAGACCGCATTGTCTTCCTGGGTACTGCGGTAGACCACAACAGCGCCAATCTTATAGTTGCGCAGCTGCTGTTTTTGCAAGCCGAAGATCCTAAAAAAGACATCTTCTTTTACATTAACAGCCCCGGCGGCAGCGTGTACGATGCCATGGCTGTGTACGACACCATGCAGTTTGTAACCAACGATATTCAGACATTTGGTATTGGTATGCAAGCTTCGGCTGCAGCATTCCTACTGGCTAGCGGCACCAAAGGCAAGCGTTTTGCACTTCCTAACGCTACTATTATGATTCACCAGCCCAGCTATGGCACCAGCGGCAAGATCACCGATATGGAAATCGACCTCAAGGAAGGCCTGCGCCTTAAGCAACGCCTTAACGAAATCATGGCAAAAAACACCGGCCAAAAAATAGAGCGCATCCGCGAAGACATGGAACGCGACCACTGGCTAAGCGCCGACGAAGCCAAAAAGTACGGCTTGGTAGACAAAGTCATCACCACTCCACCCAAGCAATAACACTTTTCGGCTGGCATTGACGATGTTCCGAAATTATTATTGAACATTTTGGCAAACCAGCGTATACTGCGTGCACTATGGTCAAAGAGCACCGAGAAATACGCACCATTGGCATATTTGAGACCTCTGTTTTACCTGACCCGATTTATGTGTCACAAACGACCGGCGACGCACCCCTTAGTGCATACCAACATCATATTACAGCTAATATAGGCCGAGCAGCGCAGCAAGTGGTAAACCTGCGCACCAATCGACACATGGCAGATCTTGGTGGCCAACGGGCATATGCAGAAGATATGGTGCGTGGCCAAGAAGGCGATTACTTTTTTGCTCATAATAAGCCTGGGGTGCCGAGTGTTGGTACTAAGTGGACCGAAGAGCGAGAAGCCGGCCCATTACTTGGGTATTTCCGCTGCCTGTACAATGCCAAAGGCGGCGTCGTAGAAGTGCCAGAAATGGCAACCATTGGCAATATTGACGTTGGTGAGTCAACCGCAATACTTGGCGCATTAATGGTAGGAGCTTTAGACGACCCCAAGATAATGCCAGAGGCGTTAATACGTCTGCGTTTTATTGCACCCAGTGGTCGCGGCGTGCGCGCCATGGGCAACTTGGGGCTTCGACGCGACCGCTCACCGATCCCCAGTTTTACTGGCCATGTACACACGACAATGCCACAGCTCGAATTTTTAGGCCACAATTTACACCGCGCTGCTTGACATTTGCGGGAGAGACCCGCATAATCTTAACCTAAGAAGTAGTGTAAGCATGGGCAGTGCTAAATTGAGACTTTTTTGTAGTACAATTACGGCGCCAAAAACACCCGTCTTAGTTAACCTTCGCGCGAAAAAACGGAAAAACTTAACACACTAAGTATTAACGTATCCTTATTTCATTACATGAGGTAAGGTCTTTGTCGGTCTGCCGATAGAGGTAAACATAATTAGGGGAACTATGGCGAAAAGCAGTACTAAGAAACATAACGCTCGCGTGTACTACACTCGTCAGGACGACGCTATCGAGCTGGCCAATTTGGTCGACCACCAAAACAAATCTTTCCAATGGTTTGTAGAAGAAGGCTTAGGCGAACTCTTGGCCGAAATTAGTCCGATTGACGACTACACGGGCACTAAGCTCAGTTTAGTATTTAAGGACTACCACTTCGAAGACCCCAAGATGACCGAAGCGCTTGCGCGCGAAAATAACGTCAGCTACGAAGCGCCACTTAAGGCAAAGGTAGAACTAACCAACAAGGTTACTGGCGAAGTAAAAGAGCAAGAAATTTACCTGGGCGACTACCCATGGATGACCAAACGCGGTACGTTTGTCATTAACGGCGCCGAGCGCGTGGTAGTATCCCAGCTGATTCGTTCGGCTGGTGTTTTCTTTACTGCCGACCAACATGGTGCCACTAGCTTGTACGGTGCCAAGGTTATTCCAGGCCGTGGTGCATGGTTTGAATTTGAGACCGCCGCTGCAGGCGGCCTTTTTGTAAAAATTGACCGCAAACGCAAGATTGCCGTAACCACGCTGTTGCGTGCGTTAGGCATGACCGAAGCGCAAATGAAGGAAGCCTTTAAGCACGTGGACACCGGCAAGGTTAATCACCTGCAGGCAACCCTCGACAAAGACCCAACTCGCGGCCAAAGCGACGCCCTTATCGAAGTGTACCGCCGTTTGCGCCCGGGCGATCTAGCCACTGTCGACAACGCCAAAGCTTTAATCGAAAACATGCTGTACAACTTTAAGCGATTCGACTTTTCGCGTGTGGGCCGCTACAAAATTAACAAGCGCCTTAACCTAGATGTTCCAAACACCACCGAAAATCGCGTAATGCGTCTGGCCGACTTGGTTGCCATTGTAGCCGAGCTTATTCGTATGAATGTGACACAAGAGCCAGCCGATGACATCGACTCGTTGGCCAACCGCCGCGTTAAACTCGTGGGCGAGCTTGTACAACGCCAGTTCCGCATTGGTTTACTCCGCATGGAGCGCAACAC
>CAZBQZ010000020.1:0-28088 GCA_964494495.1 uncultured Candidatus Saccharibacteria bacterium | reverse complement strand
GGCCTAGAACAACCCAAGCACAAAATTGACTACCGCCTGGGCGAAGTTGTATCTATTACCGACGGTCCATTTAAGGGCTTTGACGGCACCATTAACGAAATTGACGCTGCCAAGGGCAAACTCAAAGTGCTCGTTAACATGTTTGGCCGCGAAACTCCGGTAGAACTCGACAGTCTGCAAGTTAAACGAGTGTAGCATGGCCGAAATCCCTGATTCTTCTCGGTGCGGCGGTATGCGGCTTGGGTTTTATCAACTTGAGGCCATCGGAGCAGGAACACCCCTGCAAACAGGCACTACCGAAGCATGCGGCATTACCGCATGCGGCACCCTCTGTACTATTCGCCCAAGCTTGAGCGGGCCCGAACATCCTGGCGTTGCCACTACACTTGGGCCTGACAACTTAGAGCGGTGTCTGCTCAAACAGCTAGCCGAGGCTGCCGCAATGGACTCCATCGGAGCTGCCGTCGAGGAGTATCATAGGCAAAAAGACTAAGAGCCTGCGGCTCCTAGCGCATGTAAGAATTATTAGTACCCGCTCGGCGATCCTTAAGGGGCACATCAAAGAACACAGAAGTGGACAAAACACCCTCTAGTGTTGTAAAATACATCTGTTACGCACTACTAAAAGGTAGGAGAGCAAGTTTGAGGCTTCTAAACTCATATACTGCTCGTTAAAAGGAGAACTAACTCTATGGCAAAAGCCGTAAAAGCAAATCTAAAAATGAAAATCCCAGCCGGCCGCGCATCTGCCGCGCCACCCGTTGGTAGCAGCCTTGGTCAGCACGGCGTTAATATGATGGATTTTATCAATCCATTTAACGAAGCCACCAAAGACCTTAACGGCCAAACCCTTACCGTGCACATTACCGTCTTCGACGACCGCACTATGGCTTGGCGCTTTGTGGGCCTGCCCACCGACGACCGCATTCGTGCAGCCCTGGGCATCCAAAAAGGCTCCGGCCGCCCCAACAGCGAAAAGGTTAGCAAAAAACTGACCGACGCGCAGTTGACCAAAATTGCCGAAGAAAAAGCCAACGACATGAACACCGACGACATTGACGCCGTCAAAAAGATGGTCGCTGGCACTGCCCGCAGCATGGGCGTCGAAATCGAGGGCTAGTATGGCTCTTGAGTCTGGCGGCGATTATCCTGCACGGATCGTCACAACAGCAGTCGCGGCCGCCGAAGCTGACATAACCGAGGCAATGCGCGTAGGCAATATCCACGGCATCCGTGCCGGTCATGTAGCACTACGTCACCTCGCGACCAGCTATCCCGAAGGTTATCGTGTAGCATACCGACAACCAGAACTATCAATAACAACTATTGTGGGAGAGCAATAAACGCTCGCTAGCACCACGAAAGGATAATTATCATGGCAAAAGAAGAAGTAATCGAAAACGAAGAAGCACAGAACCTAGAAGCTACCGAAGCCGAAGCTCCTGTTACTGAAGCTAAGGAAGTAAAGACAGCCAAAGCCGGCAAGCGCAGCGAAAAAGCCCTCAAAGAGGCCGAAGCTAAAGAGGCTAAGGAAGAGCGTAAGGCCGCCAAAGCCGAGGCAGACGCCGAAGCCGAAGACAAGCCCAAGCAAATTGCCAAGCCTGCCCGTTCGCGTTTAGAGCGCGCCGGCAAAAACTTCCGCAAGGCTTCCGAGCAAGTAGAGAAGGGCAAGCGCTACGGCCTAACCCAAGCACTCGACCTGGCTACCAAAACCAGCCCTGTCAAGTTTGACGCCAGCCTAGAAGTGCATGTTAACCTCAACGTCGACCCACGCCACGCCGACCAAAACGTCCGCGACAACCTGGTACTGCCACACGGCACCGGCAAAACCGTACGCGTAGCCGTCTTTGACGACGCTGCCGTAGACGGCGCCGACATTAGCGGTGTAGAAACCATTATCAAAGCGCTAGAAAAAGGCGAGATTGCCTTCGATGTATTGGTAAGCACTCCTGCCCAGATGCCCAAGCTTGGCAAATACGCGCGACTACTTGGCCCACGCGGTTTGATGCCTAACCCCAAGAGTGGCACCGTAACCACCGACGTTACCAAGGCTGTTGCCGAGGCCAAGGCCGGCCGTGTTGAATACCGCGTCGACAGCACCGGTATTGTGCACCTAGCCGTTGGCAAAGTAAGCTTTGGCGCTCAAAAGTTGGAAGACAACGTACGCGCTGTGTTTGCCTCTATTAAGGGCAACAAACCAGCCAGCGTTAAGAGTAACTACGTCAAAAGCGTACACCTAGCTACCACTATGGGCCCATCGATTACCGTCGACCCCAGCGAACTGTAAACAGTTTTGCATTATAAAAAAGCCCCGGCATTAGTCGGGGCTTTTTTATTAAGCTTTACAGGTTAAATCTCCTAAGGCATACTGAAAGTCACAACTGTAAGAGGGTTACACAATGGAAAATGCAACCGATTCATCAGCCGACGGTTACTACGGCGAAGACAACATGGGTGACGACGAGCTAGACCTTAGCTTTTTAGACAAAGACGAAGACGACAAGTAGACACTAGACTCCTATGCGCATAGGCATCGTCGTTCCGCACATCTTTATGCACGGCGATATTTTGCCGCAGGTGATTTTTTCGCCTGCGGATTTAGCTATTGGACTCTGCACAGGCTTGCAAGACCTAGGCGCAGATGTTACACTCTTTTCGCCCGGCCCAGTGCACACGTCGATACGCAACCTGACGGCCGACTTATCACTATTTAAGCAAGAGCTACAGGGCAGGGGTTACGACTATACAACACTCCTTAAAAAGCATCCGGCTACTTTCATTGCCCTCGCACGCCAGGTGCAAAGCGAGCTGATCGCCAAAGCATATGCCATGGCAAATGCCGGCAAATTAGACCTAGTGCACATCTACACCAACGAAGAAGATTTAGCACTGCCTTTTGCCCAGCTGTGTACCAAGCCTGTAGTGTTTACGCACCACGACCCGTTTAACTTTCTAATTCGCTACAAAAGCGTGTTTCCTAAATACAAGCATCTTAACTGGATATCGCTGTCGCTAGCTCAGCGCGCTGGCATGCCGCCAGACACTAACTGGATTGCAAATATATATCACGGGCTAGACGAGCAGCGATTTGCGCCCAATTACCACCCGCTGGACAATTACGTAGCATATCTGGGCCGTATTGTTGAGCCCAAAGGTCTGCACCTGGCAATTGCCGCAGTACAGGCCCACAACCGCACCGCCAAAACGCCGCTAAGCCTCAAAATTGCAGGAAAACACTACGCCGAGCACCAAGATAGTTACTGGCAAGAACAGATTGCGCCAAAGCTAGACGACCCATATATCGAATATGTAGGCTTTATAAACTCGGATTCCGCCAAGCAAGATTTTCTGGGCAATGCCCAAGCCCTGTTAGTGCCGTCTGTTTTTGAAGAACCCTTTGGCATGGTACTTATTGAGGCCCTAGCGTGCGGCACGCCGATCGTTGGCCTAGACTCGGGGGCTATTCCCGAAATTGTCACCAAAAAAACAGGGATAGTAGTTACTAAGCAACCACACCCAGACCAAACCGTGCAAGTACTAACGAAAGCGCTCACACAGGTACAAACGCTTAACAGATTGGACTGTCGCAAAACGTTTCAAACCCGTTTTACTCAAAGTCGCATGTGCCAAGACCACTTAGCCGCCTACAAGCTACTTACCAGGAGCTAAATGTTGCGGAGTATGACCCGTAGTAAAAACCTCCACGGGTAGCCGTCTTTCTCATCTGTTGTCTATAAGTAGCACGTTTGCAACTAGACAGGCAACTATACTCCCACATCAGAATAGCCCTTGTCTTTACCGTAGTTGTGGTAGACTTGGAGTAGACGATATACTTTCATATTTCTGATGCAAGGAGAACCTTTATGGGCGCAAAAATTTTAGTTGTCGAGGATGATCGCTTCTTAATCGGAGCGTACAAAGCCAAGCTAGAAAAAGAGGGCTTTGAGGTTAAAACTGCCAGCGATGGCGAAGAAGCCCTGAAGGTACTAGAAACGTATGTACCCCAGGTAATCATCATGGATTTGGTTATGCCGCGCAAAGACGGCTATACAACACTTGCCGAAATCAAACAGATAGACAACCGCAAAGACATCCCCATTATTGTAGCTTCTAACCTTGGTCAGTCCGACGAAGTACAAAAGGCCAAAGAGCTGGGCGCTGCCGATTTTGTATCCAAGAGCAGCTTGTCGCTGAGCGATCTTATCAAAAAGATCAACTCGTACTTATAGCACCCTCAGCACTAGCCGGGCTGTCATTCGGGCATTCGCCCGTCATCCCCGCGAAGGCGGGGATCCAGTACTAATTAGTAAAGAATTCTGCTTGAACTTATTTAGTACTTAAAAAACTACAAAGAATTGTTTTATATACTGGATTCCCCGGTCTAGCCGGGGAATGACGAACAAGAGGGGAGATGACGGGCGAGTGCCGCAAGGGTAGCTCTAACACAGTGCCGTTATTCGCGGCGCAAAGCGTCGATGGGATTGATTCGTGCTGCGCGGCGCGCCGGAATATACACCACTAGTAGGCCCACGCAGAGCATAAAGCCAATCATTCCAAATACAAGCCAGAGCGGAATGGCAAACAGCTGAAAACTTTCACTCACACCTCGGTGATGCGCAAAGCTGTTCATAAGCAGATTAATTATTTGCCCCAAAATAATGGCTGCAATAATGCCAATAACGGCACCCGACAGCGACAACAACACAGCCTCAAATATAAACAGCTTGCGCATATCGCGGTTACGAGCGCCCAAAGTAATCATCAGCCCAACCTCTTTGGTGCGTTCTAGAAGCGAAATAGTTAGGGTGTTAAACATACCCAGCACAGCTACAATCATGCCAATGGCACCAAACCCAGCCAAAATGACGTTAAAAAACTTAAATACTTGATTAATTTGGTCAATGGTATCAATGGGCGAGGTGGTTAAAAAGCCCAGGCTCTCGACCTGCGTACGCAATAGTCGAACATCGTGCGCAGTGTCGGCCTCTAGCTTCACCTGCGTGTAGGCTGGCACTCCGGCTGTGGTAAATAGGTTGCCGGGGATATACACCTCGTTGCCAGTTTGCGTGTCGATGATACCTATCACGGTAAAATCGCTCTTGAGCGTTGCTTGCGCAGCACCAGAAAGAGGAATGTCGAGGCTAATCTGCTTGCCCAATGCATCTTTGGGATTTTGATACCCAATAGAGCGTAGGGCAGCACGGTTAACAAGTGCAAAATCGGTGTCGGTACCCTTTAAAAAGCGGCCACCAGCAAGCGTCAGGTTTTCCATCTGCTGATAATTAGTATCTTCGCCGTACACAATACTGTCTACATCACTACCATGCGCCTTAAGGCTGCCGGCAAACGAATACGAGGCGCCAGCACGAACAACATGAGGCAAATTGCGCACCTTGGTGTAACTTTTGGTATCTAACTTGATGATTTTGGAGTTGGGAGTCGAAATATCAACCGATTTGACCGACTGGTTGCCTACAACTTGGCTGGTAACGAGTCGCTGCAGGCCAATACCAAATGACAGCAAAAAGAAGATAGCGCCAATGCCAATAACCACACCAAAGATGGTCAAAAAAGCACGCAACTTTTTGTGCATCAGATTGCGCCAGGCTATGTGCATCAACACGCCACCGGGGATAACATTGGGGTTAGCGCGTTTGCGGGCCATTATTTTTTGGCCTCCGAATAACGGTGAATACGCTGCCGCATTTGCTCGAACATAGTGTCGGTAGCCTCCTTGATAGATTCGTGCTGCAACTCCTGAATATGACCATCTTCGATGTGCAATAGGTGATCGGCCAGCGGCAGGTATTCCATGTTGTGTGTCACCAAGATAACTGTGCGGCTGTTGTCGCGCTGAGCGCTGCGCAAGATGTTCATGATTTTGTCGCCGTTGACGCTGTCTAGGCTGCCCGTGGGCTCGTCGGCAATAAGGTATAACGGGCTACTGGCCAGTGCACGAGCCATGGCAATACGTTGCTGCTCGCCGCCGGATAAGAGCACAGGGTACTTTTTGGCATATGTTTGCATTTCTACTTGCTCGAGTGCAAACATGGCTACCTCGGCGGCGTGCGAACGAGAGTAGCCCAAAAAGTACAGTGGCAGCGCCACGTTTTCTAGTGCGTTTAGGCTTTTTACCCAATAGTTAGTCTGGTACACAATGCCCAATCGAGTTGCACGAAAGAACGCCAACTCATCAGGAGTTAGGCCGTATACATCGTGGTCATCAAACGTCACCGTGCCGTGGGTGGGACGCTGCAAGCCTGTCAAAATGTTAAGAAGCGTCGACTTGCCGCTACCAGACGGGCCGTAGACAATGTTAAAGCTGCTTTCATATAACTCAAAGCTACCGCCTTTTATGGGCGTTACAACTTCTTCGCCAATATGAAACTCTTGGGTAATATCGGTGGCCTTAATAATAACGCGCGACATAGCTAAAACCCGAATACTTTCTTTAGACTGTTAAGCACAATAGTCATTACGTTGTCCGACGCGCGGCCAATAATGGCCGATTGCGGCAGGCCAGTGCCGGAATTGCCGGATTTATCGCGCGAGACGGGTTGAATACTGTACACCTTGCTCGTCGGCAGGTCCGAAACAATAACGATGTGCTCGAACGACAAACCAGTATCCTCGGCCGTACGGTTGTTAAAGGTTTTGGCGTCAGAACCTTCGGCGTAAGCTACCTGACTGCCCGCCAACTCATCGGTGTGCCACGATACCACTATTTGGCCGCGTGCCTCGGCGCCGGTACCGCGAATGGACGATTCTACACTTATACCAGAAATTTTGGGCGGCCGAGTATCGAGCGCGGTGTGGAAAATTTGGCGATCAGACACGGCCAAGTTGCCATCAATGTCGCGCGACTGAGCGACCAAGAAGTACTCGCTATCGTCTTCTAGGTCGCTGATGGTTAGTTGGTGGCTAGTAACCATGGCCGAGTCGCTCTCTTCGGTGCCATTGGTGCCTACTTTGCCATAGACCACGGTACTGGTGGATGTCACGTTGGTATCCCAGGTAATTTGCTGGGTGCTAGTGGGCTCGCCAGCTATTGGCTGGAAACGTAAATTGCTGATATGCGGGCGAGGTGGCGTTGTAAACGAGAAGACGCTGCCGTCGTAGCTATTGCCCTCGCTGTCGTACGAAACAAGCTTAAAGAAGTATTTGCTGCCGTCGTCCAGGCCAGTAATTTCAACATTGTAGGTCGATTCTTCGGTAGAGGTATTGATAGTCTTGATGCCGCCAAATGCTTCGCTCTTGCCATACAAAAGCGACACTTTGTTGGCGTTCTTGGAAGTAAACTGGATGGTGGCTCTGTCGAGCCCTAACGTAGCGGTAACGATTTCTTTAAGCGCCGGGGCAGGAGATGTAGTAAAGCTAAACTCTTGGCTGGTGCCAGTGTTGCCGTCCTCGTCGGTCCATTTGGCAATAAAGTAGTACGTAGTACCAGCACTTAGGTTGTCGAGGTCTATCTCGTGAGCACTTACCTGCGTAGAGTTACCCACCTCGGACGGGCTATAGTGGCCACTGGTTGTGCCTAGTGCCACCTTAGAGTCACTGCTGCGGTCGGTGCTCCACAAGATTCTAGCGCGCTTGGTAGTTATGTCACTCACCACTGGCTCGGCAACCAATATGGCAGGCGAGGTAAATTTGCCAGTGGGCACTGCATCAACTACCGCGCTTTCTGCGCCGCAGTTATTTGTGCTGTCGCAGGCCACAACCTTATAGTAATAGCGCTGTTGCGTAAGGCTGGCATCTATATAGGTGGTACTAGAGCTAGATCCAACATTATTAAAGGTAACGTTGTCGGTAGAGCGGTAAATCTTGTAATTAGATACGCCCGCCCCAGTAAACAAAGGTGTGTCCCATGTAAGTGCTAGTCGCCAGTTGCTAGTAGATTTAATAGATACGTCTACGATATCCACATTAAGTGGCACGCCCGGTGCCGTAGTATTGGCCGCAAATGTAGCTGTGGCGTAACTGTCGTAATTAATGTTGCTAGATTCGTCGCGGGCCACCACATAAAAGGTATTGGTGCCAGGCTGAGTAGCATATGCGCCGGATCCAAGCGAGGTAACACCAGCCGACGTAAACGTACAGCTAATGGCCGTCGGCACGACGTTGATGGTGTAGCAATACGTTAGGTTGTTAACGTCGCCCACAAAACTGGCTGGCGGCGCCCACGAAAAGGCAAAGGCGTTGACGGTATTGCTGGGTGGCGTAGCAGCAACATTTTGCGGCTCCGATGGGCTGCCGGCAGTATTAATCTTAAGCGCAGCCGTGACATAACTTGTGGTTACGTTGCCAGCCGTGTCCCAAGTGCGGAAGTAAACGGTATTGGTGCCTTCTTGCAAGCTGGCAAAGTCGGGCGAATTTTGCGTGGTGTAGCTGCCGTCGTTAACCAAAATGTCACCTACATCACCGGTTCCGGTGTGCGAGTCGCCATACCAAATACCACTGCTACCAATGCGGTACTGCATGCCCACCAAACCCGAGTTAGCATCTGCCGGCGCATTGCCGCCCGCAGTTGGCCACGTAAGCGTGACGGTCTTGGTATTGATAAAGCCGGATGGAGCAGTAATAAACCCTGCATTAGTAGGGGCGGTGTTGTCAAAACGGAAGTGGAAGGCAGCGGTAGTGGTGGCGACGTTGCCTGCGTTGTCCATGGGCTTAAGAATAAGATAGTACGCCGAGTTGCTCGTGGCAAGCGCCGTACCCAACGCACCACCAACGCCCAAATCCAAACTAGTAGCCGAAACCATGTACTGGCAGAATCCACCAGTAGAAGCAGGGCTTGCACCCAATAAACCTTTGGTCGTTACCGGATCGGCGGCGCTGTCGGTACCCAAATATGCACAGTAGCCCTTAACCCCCGAGCCCACATCAGTGCCGGCGTTCCAGCTGAAGTAGGGCGAGCCGCCATTGGTCCAACTGTTGCTTGTCAAGGCCGAGCCACCGTTAGCCTTCAAGGCCGAAACGGTCATGCCGCTAGCCGATGGCGCAGTAGTATCAGACGTAGCCCCAAGCGTCGTGCTATTAAGCGTTACACGTTGATCGCCATTACCGCTCAAAATTGCCTGCCAAGTAAAGCCATGGAACGTAACAGGGAAGGTGGGCAAGTTGGTTGTCGCCACCGTTGCAGTGTTTGACTGCACAGTCGAGGACGATAGTACCCAGCCGGTGCCGTTCCAATATTTCCAGGTAACGCCTTCGTCGTCGGACAAACGGTAGGTAACAGTGCCGCCGTTGAGCGTCTCGTTAGAGGTAAGCGTATCCCATGATGCTACGCCACTCTTGCGCACGGCACTATTAAGCGTAATAAGCTGCGGTGTTGTGGCGTACGGCTTGGTGGTAAAGCTGGTGCGTGCACTATTGCTAATACGCAGTTCGTCCAGGCTGCCATCAAAGAAACCTTGTTGCTGGCCAGGCGACATGCCACCATAGCTGGCACCAATAAGTAGCGCCTGACTAGTGTCGGGTATGCTAAGCGATACAGCCGTAGAGGCGTCTAGAGCACCGTCGATATAAAGTTTCATGGTGGTGCCATCGTATGTTGCTGCTATGTGATGCCAGTTAGTATTCTGACCAACAGTGGCTGATTGCAAAAAGCCATTATTACCATACGACCACACCGAAGCGTCGGCGTTGGCTGTATCGCCCAAACCAGCATAGAGTTTGCCATGATAGTTAACCAGCGCATGTACCGATTCAATATTAGCCGCCGTACTCCAGCTGCTATTTGCCCCGGCGCCACCCACACGCGACCAGGTGGTGCCGTCTAGCTCCCACACCTCGCCATCACCGGCGCTGTTGCCCAGGCCAGCGTACAGACGTCCGTTATATGCAACTATGCTCCTTACTTGCTCGTATTGGCCGTCGACCCAGCTACTGTTAAGGCCATCGCCGCCGTCTTGCGACCAAGCCGTGCCGTTCCACTCCCACACTTCGGCATCGGCGGTACCATTGCCCAGGCCGGCGTACAACTTGCCATTATAGGCAGTCATGCTTTCGACCTGCTCGTAGTTAACGTTCCAGCTGCTGCTTACGCCGTCGCCGCCAATTTTACTCCAGGCAGCGCCATTCCAGCGCCATACTTCGGCATCGCCAGTCGAGTTGCCCAAGCCGGCGTACAACTGGCCGCCGTAAACCGCCATAGAGCTAACGCGTTCGTAAGTAGCATTTGCCCAGCTGCTGTTAAGCGTGTCGCCGCCAATTTTTGTCCACGCACTGCCGTTATAGCGCCATACTTCGGCATCGCCAGCAGTGTTACCCAGGCCAGCGTACAGGTTACCACCAAAAGAAACTAACGAATAAACTTCTTCGTAGGTAGTTGTCCAACCACTGTTTAGGCTGTCGCCACCTACCTGTGTCCAGGTGGTGCCGTCCCATTTCCAGACCTCGGCATCGTTGGCCGTAGTACCCAAGCCAACATACAAATTGCCACCCATACTGGCCATGCTCATGACATCTTCGTATGTGCTAGCCGCCCAGCTGCTATTAACCCCTTGGCCGCCCACAATCTGCCACGTGGTGCCGTCAAAGCGCCACACCAATGCGTTGCCAGCAGTTGTGTTTCCGGTGCCAGCATACATGTAGTTACCCGATACCGTCATGCTTTCGACGTCTTGTAGGTTAATAAAGCCCCAACTTTTGTTTACATAGCCGCCGCCAATGCGTGTCCAGGTGGTGCCGTTAAATGTCCAAACTTCGGCGTTATTAGCAGTAGCCGTAATACCGGCGTACAGTGTGCTACCGCTATAAAGTAGGGAAGCCACAATGGTATGCGTGTTAGTAAAGCTACCGTTAACTGCGTCACCACCGATTTTTGTCCAGGTGGTGCCATTCCATTTGTATACTTCGTTGTCGCCTGCGGTGTTGCCCAAACCTGCATACAGGTTAGTACCGTCGTCGGTCAGGCTGTACACACCCTCGTACGAACTAGCGTCCCACGATGAGTTAAGTGTGTCGCCACCAATTTGGGTCCATGCCGTGCCATTCCAGCGCCATACTTCGGCATCGCCGGCAGTTAGTCCAATACCAGCGTACAGATTGCCGCCGTAATAACGCATGCTAAGCACTGTCTCGTAGGTTGCAGCTGCCCAGCTGGAGTTTAACGCATCGCCACCAATTTGGCTCCAGGTGGTGCCGCTTAATTTCCAGACATCGGCATCGCCTGCGGTATTACCAAGACCGGCATAAATATTGGTGCCGTCGTTAGTTAGGCTGTACACCGCTTCGGAGCCCACCGGCCACGCAGCATTGTTATAAGGAGCGCCAACACCATTACCGCCAACCCACGTCCAGGTGGTGCCGTTCCACTTGTACACACGGGCATCGGTGCTGGCCGTCAAGCCTAGACCTACGTATAGGTTGCCACCCATAACCGTCATGCTATCAACTTCTTCTATAGCATTTACCGGCCAGCTAGAGTTAAGCGCATCGCCGCCAATTTTAGTCCAAGTTGTGCAGCCTGTGGAAGTGTCGCAACTCCACACTTCGCCATCCCCGGCCGATGAGCCCAGGCCAGCGTACAAGATTGTGCCGTTGGCGGCCATACTCATAACGTTTTCGTAGGTTTGATCGTTCCAGCTGCCGTTTTTGCCGTCACCGCCAATTTGGCTCCAAACGGTGCCGTCCCACTTCCATACCTCGGCATCGCCGACGGCATTACCCAGACCCGCATATACATTAGAGCCAATCGCCACCTGGGCGTTAACTGCCAGCTTGCCGTTTAAGTCCCAGCTGCCTTTAATGTCGTTGCCAGCTTGCTGGGTCCATGTATTGCCGCCAGAACTGGCCAGCTCGTACGTTACTTTGCCTGTTTCTTGATCGTAATACAGCTGGTAGGCGCCTTTATCGGCGATTGTCTGCTTATGATCGTGCGAAGTAGCACTAAAAGTGGCGTTAAACTTGGTCCAGGCCTCGATAGTGTTGTCTTGGGACAACGATAACGAAGCAGAGTCGGGTACGTTTACGTTGGTATTGGCGCCATTAAGCGACAGCGCATTATTAAGATTACCCGTCACCCAAGAAGATGTGTTGCCAACCGTGCCGTTGTTGCCGCGGCCAGAGCTGTCGGCTGGCGTAGTGCCAGAGCTTTCATCAAAATGAAATAATGCTTGGGTGTTAGCATCCGTGGTATAGTTTTGTGCCTTAAGCCGGGCGCTCGTACCGCTTGTTTCGATGCCACTATCCAATGTATATGCTGCGCTGCTTGCAAAGTTCCAAACGTCGGTGAGGTCGGAAAGCGCATGCGTTTGTTTGCAAATGCCAATAGTCAACAAACACACTGCCACGGCATAGGCAGTTGTAAATCCTATGTGTGCGGGGTTGTGGTATTTGTGTTTATGCCAACGCTCGTACCAACTATAGCGAGCAGTGAGATATGCGTGCGGTTGCTGCGCCACTCGGTGATGCACATGTTTGGCCATGTGGCCTGTTATCCATCCCGATATGGTTAGACGCCGTTTAGACACTAAATAAGCCCGATGCAGCCTCTTGCGACTACGAACGGCAACAGCGTGGCCTAGTGGCCAAAGTATTGTGACTACGAAGCTACCGACTACCCGCATATTATGCAAAGCGGTTCGACGCATTCGTTGCACCCACACCTGTTTGCTCATTTCCTCGTTTCACTTAAAATCTAAGCGTTACCACTAACTATAGCCCGCCGATACAATGTTGGGCAACACAAAAATGGAGCAATAGACCCAAAAGTGCCTAATCAGGGTCTACCACCCTTATGATAAGCTAAAAATATAAGCATTTAGACAAGGGGGCATTGGTGGGTGCAAAAATTTTAGTTGTCGAAGATGATCACTTTTTAGTACAAGCGTATCGAGCCAAACTCGAAAAAGAAGGCTTTACGGTAGAGACTGCCACCGATGGCAACCAAGCTCTCATGCAACTTCAGATCTTTGTGCCCGAACTTGTCATATTAGATATAGTCATGCCAAATAAAAACGGCTTTGCTGTTCTTTCTGAAATGAAGCAAATGGAACGCTTCAAGAACATCCCCGTTATTGTAGCCTCTAACTTGACACAAGTGGCCGACATTCAACGCGCCAAAGACTTAGACGCTACCGAATTTTTTACCAAAAGCAGCATGTCGCTGGACGATCTGGTGCAAAAAATTCGTGCGTACCTTTAGACAATCACTAGATCGGTCTTGATACGCGGGTGCGCTTGGTAGCCCTCTAGCACAAAGTTTTCTTCGGTAAACTCGTCAATATTTTTTACGCCGCCCACAATTTTAAGCGTCGGAAAGGGGTACGGCTTGCGATGCAATTGCTCTTTTGCAGAGTCAATGTGATTGGTGTACAAATGAGCATTGCCCGCGGCAATAATCAACTCACGCGGCTCGGCACCAACCAGATGCGCTACCATGTGTAGCAGCAAGGCATACTGCGCAATGTTAAATGGTGCGCCCAAAAACACATCCCACGACCGTTGATATAGCTGCAGGCGCAATTTGCCCTTGGTGAGGTCAAACTGGAACATAGTGTGGCACGGAGGCAAGCGCATATCACCGTAGTCGTTGGGGTTCCAACGCTTGTCGCCTAATTCGCCGGCGTTCCAGGCGCTCACGATGATACCTTTCGAGTCGGGATTAGTTTTTAGCTGATCGATTGCCCATTGCAGCTGATCAAACTCGGGCTGACCATCCGGCCGCTTCCAATGCCGCCATTGCACACCATACACCCGGCCCAAATCGTTTGAACCTTCGTGCAAAAAGCCATCCCAGTACCGAATATTGTGCTCGTGCAAGTACGTCACATCCGAACTGCCCGAAATAAACCAAAACAGCTCGTGCAGCAAAATCTTAAACGGCATCTTTTTGGTAGTGAGCAGCGGGAAGCCAGCGCGCATATCAAACCGAATTTGACGACCAAAGACCGATTTGATGGGGTGAATACCCCGCGTTGGCTTGGTTGTGCCATTCTTCAGAATATCTACCATAAGCTGCAAATATTCGTACTCCGGGTGTCTCTTTGCGCTCATTATTCTTATGATACCACTCACTCTTTAGACAAGACCATTGTAGAATATGCATAGTGCCACCAGAGACAATCCACCAACTATTCGCAGCCTACGCTATTCGACCAGTGCGTTTGTTACCAGTGCAAAAGGGGTACCGCAACGAATCGCACCCGGCTGTTTTGGCGGACCGGCAGCGGCTTAACCTCATCATATACAAGCGCGAGCCAGGCATTTGTAGTCGCATCGCCCGCGCCAACAGTGTGGCCGATGCTCTTGCGGCGCAAGGGTTTCCGGCGCGTAGCACGCACGACCCGCGCATCTTGCGTCTGACTTCTGGCACAATTACTAAGTACGCCGCGCTGTACGACTATCTGCCAGGTAAAACCATCCCATGGGAGGCTTACACCATGCGCCACCTTAAACTGCTTGGTAAAACCATGGGCGATATGCATAGGCAACTGCAAGAGCTACCGACGGCCAACGCTCCAACAGTAGTCGACGAGTACACGGCAATTGTTGCCCGCATGCGCACCTATTTTGCCGACAGCAATGTCGAGCTGGCCATGGCCCAAAAGCTAGCCGTTATAATCGACCACCGCCTATTTGGCACGTTCGCCAACCTACTGGATGGCTGTGCCGGGCTGCCATGCCAACACATGCTGCACATGGACTTTGTGCGTGGCAATATTTTGTTCGACACAAAAGCCAACGCCCCAACAATTACCGGCGTGCTGGACTTTGAAAAAACAGCCGTTGGCCATCCGCTGTTCGACATTGCCCGCACCTATGCCTTTTTGCTAGTAGATTGCACTTACAAATCGCCCGACCAAGTGCGCAAGTACTTTTTACAGTCTGGCTACAATCGTCGCAGTAGCTCAACATTTACCATAACCGCCAAAAACGCCCAGCTGCTCGAGCAGCTTGCCAATTTGTTTTTGTTATACGACTTTTACAAATTCTTGCGCCACAACCCGTACGAGTCGCTGCATGCCAATCATCATTTTGTACGTACAAAAGAACAACTGCGAACGCGCAAGATTATTTGTTAAAATAGAACCAAGAAAGAGGTAACAACATATGGCCAGCTCTTGGAAAAAACGGCTCATTGCTATGAGCGATCTTATGACACTGCACGAGCAGCTTAAGGCAAAAGACAAAAAGATTGTATTTACAGCCGGCAGTTGGGATCTGTTGCACGTAGGCCAATGCCGCTACATGGAAGAAGCCAAAAAAGAAGGCGACATTTTGGTAGTTGGCGTCAGTAGCAACGAAGCTATTCGCAAAGTTAAGGGCCCCAACAAGCCCATTTTGGACGAAAAAATCCGGGCCGAAATGCTTACCTACCTGCGCAGCGTCGATTTCGTAACCATCTTGCCCGAACCAAGCTGCGTGCCCACATTGGGGCTGCTCCAGCCAGACGTCTTTATTACGGTTAAAGAAGACTGGGCGGCAGCATATAAAGACTCCAAGGAGTACAAACTAGTTACCAAATACGGAGGCGAAGTAAAAGTAGTAGACCGCCAATCGACCACACTTTCGACGACCACAATAGTACAGCGCGCCATTGGCGGCCAGCTGGGTGATATTTTTAAAGATTTTATGGAGCTGCGCAAAGATCCGCTGAAAGAACGATGAAACTCTCGCCAGAAGAACAAAAAAAGCAAATCTATTACCGCGACGCCCGCACCGGCGGCTACTACGACGGTATTTGGAAAACAGTTGGCAAATGTGTTTTCTGCGACCTACGGGACAAATACATTGTGCACGAAGAAAACGGCATGGTGCTAGTGGTGGCTCTTTTTGCATACATCGACGGCGATACTATGATTATTCCGCGACGCCACATAAAATCTGCCAAAGAACTCACGCCAAGCGAATGGGAGACCACTCGCAAACTTATGTATATTGCGAAAAAACTACTGCGCAAAGTCTATGGGTTACAAGACGTCCAGTACATACTGCGCGATGGCGGTATTTTGGTGGGCAGCACCGTGCAGGACCATTTCCACATGCATTGCATCCCCTCAGACGGGCCTGACTTGACGGTCTGGAATTACCGCAAGCTCAAATATACGCCGCTAGAAAATGCCGAGCTGCTCCGCGCGCAAAACAAGACTATCAAAAGGCTCGCAGAAAGATTCGACCAAAAATACACCGAGCCAGCAGCATGAACTTCGACTGGAGCGACCTAGCGTTTGGCAGTAAAAAGCCAATCAACGACCTCCACGCAACATTTATTGCCGCACCTCGTGAGCTTTCGGCCGGCCGTTTTACGCAATTTGTTAAGGAATATTTGCCCAAAGGTAACATCGTATTGGGCCTAGCCAAAGAGCCATACGTGCTTGGTTTTGAAAATCAACCGCAGTTTAGCATGCTGCAGGCAGCAACAGTGCAGGGGATTATAGACAAAGTAAATCAGACAAGCCCCAAGCACAAAATCTACATGCTTAGTTACTTTCAGCGCGAGCTAAAGTACCTGCTAGAAAAGCTTGATTTTGCAGGGGTCGTACTGGTAAACGGCTCCTGGAAATACGCTTTTCATACCACCGAAGCCTACTACGTATTGGCCAACCGCCACATCGATTACCGACTGATCTCGCCCTTCGCAAGCGTTGAAGAGGCCAGAGCGTACGAAGCTAAAACCATGCACGAAATTGCCAAGTCTCATCCTTTTAAAAAAGCAAAATACGACGAAGCCGGCATGATTTCCAAGGTGCAAGAGATAGCAACGTATTCATTTGACTATAATTTCCAAACAGGCGTAGCATTAGGAAAACGAACAGGCAACACCTATGACTTACTAGCTTGGACATACAACAAAATCGTACCTTATCAAACCTACGCCCTGCATCATGGCGCATCACGCGAGATCAACTTCTCGCCGCCGCACGACCTCAACCATTACGACACTGTCCACGCCGAAGTAGAACTTATTATTAAAGCCCAAAAAGAGCATCTGAATCTAAAAGGTACAACACTATTTATCAATCTGCTGCCATGCCCCCAGTGCAGCCGAATGTTTGTAGAAACCGACATCGAAGCATTTGTGTACCGTGAAGACCATAGCAACGGATACGCCGTACAAATGCTCGAAGCTGCAGGCAAAAAAGTAAGGAGAATTGTTATATGAAAATAATTATCATTGCCGCGCTCACCGCCGACGGTTTCATTGGCAGAAGCACCACGCATCTGGCCACCGATTGGACCAGCCAAGAAGATAAACGACACTTTGTGCGTCTTAGCAAAGAAGTCAAGCATATGGTAATGGGTCTTAATACCTATAAAACCATCGGCAAGGGGTTACCCGGCCGTTTTACCTACGTCTACAGCGATGTGCCCATCGACGACCCCAACGCAGTACGAGTTACCGATGCGCCCAGCGAACTGGCCAAGCGATTGCAGGCCGAGGGTGTCGAAACGCTGCTCATCTGCGGCGGGGCCACTATCTACAATATGTTTATGCAGGCCGGCATTGTCGACGAGTTGTATCTAACGTACGAACCTGTCGCGTTTGGCCAAGGCCTAAGCCTATTTAAAGGCGCATTAGATACAAAACTAAAACTGCTCGAGGTAGAGCACGAAGCCAACAGTATCTTCGCCCACTACCGCATCCAAAAATAGCTCATCAGGGGGGTGTTTGGAGCCCAAGATGTAGTAGTTATTGACCAGTTTATTGCATTTCTGGCGAGGGTGTGGCTAAATTGTTGCATATACAGGGAGAGGCCATGGTCAGGCAACGTGGGACATTTATTGCAATCGAGGGAGTAGATGGATCGGGCAAATCGACGCAACTAGCGATATTAGAATCGCGCTTGCGCGAGGCTGGTTACGACGTAGCCACCTTTAAGTTTCCGCAGTACGAACAGCCCAGCAGCTATTTTGTACGTAAGTACTTGCGCGGCGACTACGGGCAGGCCAGCAATGTAGGGCCCTACACGTCGTCGCTATTTTACGCACTGGATCGCTTCGAGGCAGCGCCAGCTATTCGCGAGGCCATAGAGCAGGGTAAGGTAGTGCTTGCCGACCGCTACACAGGGTCAAATATGTCGCACCAAGGCACCAAGTTTCGTTCGCCCGAAGAGCGTCGCGGCTTTTTTATCTGGCTGGACAACCTGGAGTACGAAATGCTGCGCATTCCGCGCCCCGACCAAAGTTTTGTGCTGCGCATGCCGGTAGAATTCTCACAGGAGCTACTCAAACAATTGCCCAAAAAACCTGATGAGCACGAAAAAAGTCCAGAACATCTGACGTTAGCATTGTCGGTCTACGACGACATGACGCAACTTTTTCCCAAAGATTTTCAACGTATAGACTGCGTGCGCGACAACAGACTGCTTGAAGTAGAAGCTGTGCAATCACTGTTATGGGAAAAGATCAGCCCACTGCTACCTCCACCCCCACAGCTCGAAGTGCCATTACCGGCTGCCAAAGCCGAGGGCGTAGCACCCGTGGCGCACACAAGCAATACCCTTAGTGATGAGCCTGCAGTCGCACTCGACTACTACGTACCTGCGGTGTTTCCCGATGCCGTCAAGCAAACTTATCGTCTGCACATCGACGCTATTTTACGTTTGCACGGTGACATGCTCAACACTCTGGCTCAACACCTACAAACAGTCACGCCCGCTACGGCTAACCTAGATGATGCTAAAGCAGTACTGCAAGCAATCTTGCCCATTGCTGTTTTTGCCAAAGACGACGAAGCCTTGCGTCTAAGCATCGAGACGCCCGCCAACGAAACGCTTACCAAACTCGCCCAAGACAACCTGCCAGCTAACCACGCCACACCCACCGAGGCAGTGCAACTTACCGACATCTGGCCCCGCAACGAACTCGATCTGGTTGCCGACATTTTGTATGGGCACACCGATCTACCTCTCAACGAGCTGCGTGCTCAAACCGCCGCCTGGCCCTATAACCGCAAACTCGAGGTTATGGAAGCAGCCTTGGCAGCAGGGGCATCTACCGATATCCTGCACAAAGTGCACTACACCTGGGATGTCAGCAGTAGCTACGCCGACTTGCACAATTTGCAAAAGGCATTGGGCGCTTTTGCCCAACATCAGCCGCTGACTCCACGCTTTGGTTACGATGTGCCCGAAATAATCGAGGCAGCGGACCTTACCGAGCAGTACCAACTCTGCTTTGACGCCAGCCTAGAACTATATAGCTTGCTGCAAAAAGCCGGCTTTGAGCACGACTCACAGTACGCCACGTTAGCCGGCCATCGTGTGCGCTGGCAACTGACTACCACTGCTACCGATCTCGCAACCTTACCGGCCGGCATTTCGCCGTCCACCGTCACCAAAATGCACGACAAGATCACCCCAGCACACCCTATTTTGGCCGAACTATTTGCTACTGATTAGCAACCGGCTCTATGGTCTGTCGCACTGTTAATATACCGGCCACGGGCACAAAATCGTCTTTATAGCCTTCGCCGCGCGCTTGGTATGCGTCTGTCAGCATGTCGGGTGCAGCCAATAACACTTGGGCTGTGTCGGCCGAGTTGGCGACGAACACTGTATCGTGCACCAAAGTAAACGACCGTGATACTTCTTGACGTCTGGTTTCGCGGATCGCAGCATCATGATGTGTTATTACGAGGGGGCTATGTTCGATAACATGAGTGCGCTCCCGGCGAACAAGCAGTGGGAGACCAAGTTTTTCGGCCGCAGGGTGCACCCCCCAGGCAAATAACTGCGGTTCTACAATTGTCGAGAGCACTGGCGGCACAAATGGCGCGGCCAGTATGGCTGCCACAGCTTCGGTGCCCATTGCGCCATTGGACATGGCGCCCCACAGACCTTTAGGGTTAGCGAACACCAACGGAATTGTGCTCACTCCAGGACAACGCCGTAGCATCTCTGCGCGCTCGCCAGGCGAATTGTTCTTTTTTATCGATGCCACTGCTTTGCTTTTGGGAAGCTGTCGCGGCCCCGGAAAGTTCCAGCCATCGGCTATGCCCTGAGTTGTGGCTTCGTAGTAGCCAACAACTACCGCGTGCGCAGCAATAGCTACGTCACCCAAAGCCGACAATTGCGACGGCACAACCTCTGCTGCAGCTCGCTGCGTGGGCCTAAACCGGGCTGCGGCGGCATTATAGCCATAGCCCTCAGGTACAAAACCCGCGGCATTGAGGGCGGCATGCGAAATCCCAATACGAACTGCTTCTTGCAAAATGCCACGAACTTCGCTGGCAGTTTTGGCATTGACGAGTCGCGCACCAACCTCGCCAACATTCAATTGCTTGTATCCTCGTGCCATCTAATCTCCAACGCGTTAAAAAACCGAGCTCCTTTTGGTGGAGCTCGGTTTGGTTATAATTGTATGAATATACCAGCTCTACCCATTCGCAGGGACGACGAGAATAAGGCCGAGAATAAAGGCCTGGGAGCGGTGCTGTACAAATTGCAGCAAATTCATGTCTGTTATGGTACAAGCAGGGCTGCAGCGTTGTCAAGCCGAACAGTTTGACGAACATAGACACCCGAGCGTATAATCGCTGGGATTATGATAGCGCAGCAGTGTATCCGTTTTATTATTCTCGGCTTCAGGGAGCTCGGTTAAGCACGGCCAACTTTGCCAAAGCTTACACCGGGCGGGATGCCCGGTTTTTTATTACAAAACAATTATGACAACCAAAGAAATCATCACCCATACCAAGCGCCTGATGCGCATAGCATCTACAGCCGATAACCTGCCGGCGTTACAGCAAGCCGTCGACTATATGGCCACTCTTGTGGCGCGGTGTCCCGAGGTTACCATCGAGCGTTTTGAGCAAAATGGCATGCCCAGTTTTTTGGCTTACCATGGTACTACTCGGCCCAAAAAGTTTGCTATTTTACTTAATGCCCATGTTGATGTGGTGCCAGCGCCCAAGCGCTTATTTACACCAGTCGAAAAAGATGGCAGACTGTACGGCCGCGGTGCGCTCGACATGAAGGGCACAGCCATGGTACTTACCGACCTTTTTTGCGAGCACGTTAACACCGCACCATACAGCCTGGGCTTACAAATTGTATGCGACGAAGAAGTTGGCGGTTATGATGGCGTGTGCGTACAGCTTAAAAAGGGCGTGCGTGCCAATTTTGTCGTAATGGGCGAATACGCCAACCACCCCCACACCATTTACAATGCTGCTCGCGGTTTATGCTGGGCCGAGATTGCCTTTAGCGGCAAAAGCGCACATGGCGGCCACCTGTGGCATGGTAGTAACGCCGTGCTCAAGGCCGGCACATTTGCCGCCGCCGTGCTCAAACGCTATCCAACCCCAGACAAAGAAACCTGGACTACCACTGCCAGCATTGCCAGCCTCAGCACCCCCAACGAAACGTTCAACAAAGTACCCGACAGCGCCGTGCTCAAGATCGACTTTCGCTTTACTCAGGAGGACCCAACATTTGTTAACCGCGAGTCCCTTGAATCCTTTATTGCCAATATTGACCCCGAAGCCAAACTAGTTCGCACTGCCACCTTCGAACCCGCTGTCCACGTGCCCGAATCTAACCCCTATGTTCAGGGCATGGCCAAAGCCATGCGCACCGTAACCGGCAGCAAACCCAAATTTTTGGGCCGGCCGGCCGCAAGTGATGGTCGCCATTTTGGGCTCGTGCAAACCGACATTGTAGAATACGGCCTTTACGGGCAGGGGTCGCACTCCGATAACGAATACGCCGAGCTAGCGTCGTTCGATGAATACCGTGCTGTTATGGGCGCCTTTTTGCAGGAGCCAATCCCGGTTAAGCTCAAAACCGCGTCGGCAGACAAGCAGCCCACTACCGCCGTCAAAACCGATTATGTGTGGTACGCAACGTATGGCAGTGGGCTGGTGCATGATAATTTTCTTATAGCTATACGCGGTGGCACGCCCGAGGGCGCCCGGCACAAATTTCCCGGTTGCCGCGACAAAAGCTTGCCCTTGCAAGACCACTTTATTTCGCTGCCGCACCGCTTGTTCTTTTCGGGCATGTCCAGATCGTGGCAAGGCGGTATTGGTGCGCTCGATACACGACGGGATGTCAGTAGCCCCACGATCGCCCGCGCTTACCTCATCACCCGAGAGCAATTCGAGGATCTAGCAGCCCAAGAAAACTGGCAATCTGCCACTCAGACTTTGCCTTACGATCAAGCCACACAAAGGGGTAGTGCAATAATAGCCTTTGACTCAACAGGATACACGCCATACGACGTATTGCTCTACTGCGGCAGGCGCGACGGCTACCCTATATTTTCGCTTACCCGCAATCGTCGCGACCAAGCTTACACGCCACCATCCGAAGGTTACATGCGTTGCATCCTTAAAGGTTTGTCGGAGGGCGCCGATGCCGCACCCGTATCTGTTGACACATACACGACTATAAGCTAAAATGAGTACGAACATTACCGAAGACCGTAGCGATCCGTAAAAAGATTTAAGAATGCTACCGAGGCGATGAAACAATCTCATTGTTTTTTCTGCAGCGATACACCTTTGGTAGTGGCCAAAGGTTTTTTCTTTTGGCACATCCTTAACAATGTAGTCGGCACCTCCTTGTCATCAGAGGTAGTGCCGACAATCAGGTCGATATAAATAACATTAAGGAACATTACATATGGCATTAACCAAAGACAAGAAAAACGCCGTTGTTAGTGAAGTAACCGAGGCGCTTGCATCGTCCAAAATGACCGTGGTAGCAAAATACCAGGGCACGACGGTAAAAGCAATCCAGCAACTTCGCCGCGACGCGCGTGGCAACGGTACTAAACTACGTGTTGTCAAAAACCGTTTGGTGGTCAAGGCTCTTCAAGACGTTGACGCCCTCAAGGACGTCGACACCACCGCACTGAAAGGTCAGCTGCTCTACGCCTTCAACATGCAAGACGAAGTAGCTCCTGCTCAGTCGCTGGCCGCTTTTGCCAAGCTCAACCCCACCATCGAATTTGTCGGTGCGATTACCGCACAAGGCAAGTTTATTAGCGCCGATGAAGTCAAAGCCCTGGCAACTTTGCCAAGCCGCGACACCCTCATCGCCCAAGTTATCGCAACTCTTACCTCTCCGCTCAACGACGTGGTCAGTGGCCTTTCGGGCAACCTGCACGCTCTATTGGACGGTATTGAGGCTAAGGCTACTAATTAAGTAAAGGAATACGTACAATGGCAGATTTGAAAAAACTGGCAGAAGACCTTACCAAGTTGACTGTCCTCGAAGTAAACGAACTTAAGACCATCCTCAAGGATGAATACGGCATCGAACCAGCTGCTGCAGCTGTTGCTGTTGCCGCTGCTCCTGCTGACGGCGCTGGTGCTGCTGCCGCCGAAGAGAAGGCCGAGTGGGATGTTATCCTGAAGGACGCTGGTGCCCAGAAGGTAGCCGTTATTAAGGCTGTTAAGGACATCACCGGTCTCGGTCTTGGCGAAGCCAAGGCTGTTGTAGACGGTGTTCCTAAGCCCGTTCTTGAAAAGGCCAAAAAAGAAGACGCCGAAGCCGCCAAGAAAACCTTGGAAGCCGCTGGCGCAGTCGTCGAACTGGCCTAAGCCAATCCGACACCAAAAAGCCCCCGCACACGCGGGGGCTTTTTATTTCCATAAAAACACTCAATATGTACATACCAAACCCCACTCCCGTAATTCCCGCGCACGGGGTAATGACGAATGCATGAGCGGGGTATGACGGGGCGGGGACGTAAGGATGCCGTCACAAAAAAAGAGTCACCGACCATGTTACCAGACAAGAAGAAAACCAGCTTTATCCACAGGGGCGTAATCGTTTTTGACTTGACTTCGTCTTCATGATAGTCTTAGGTGTAAGTGTAACTAATACAAACACTTTCTTGAGAGACTAGAGAGACAATCGAAACAACATGGCAGACGTAGCAGACAAACAGATCAAGCGGCTGAGGGCTCTTATTCAGGAGGCCGAGACCAACCTGGCCGCCGCTAACGAGCTACTTATTAGCTTGGTAGGCGACGACGAGCGCGTTGCTCCCGTTGTCCAAGACGACAACCTGGGCAAAGTTATCGAGGGCGTCTTTGACGGCCAAAACATGGTTGGTTCCGACGGCAAAACGTACCCAGTACCAGCCAACTACGCCAGCAAGTCCAAACTCGTCCAGGGCGACATCCTTAAACTGACAATCGCCGACTACGGCACCTTCTTGTACAAACAAATTGGCCCCATCCCACGCAAGCAAGTGGTCGGCAGCCTACGCCTCGAAAACGGACATTATTTTGTAGACGTTAACGGCCGCGAATTTCGCGTGCTGCTAGCAAGCGTTACCTACTTTAAAGCCAAACCAGGCGATCAAGTAAGTGTTAACTTGCCCGAAGACGATTCTACCGCCGAGTGGGCCGCCCTAGAAGCCGCTTTATAGCACCTCGATACTAATTAATTATGGCTAAACCACGGCGCCTTCAAGACAATTGGACCCACGGCGACCGACAGCACCCCCAAACCGCCACAAAACAGACCAGGCATGTGCGTTTGGATACCGATCTGGCGCATAGTGTCCGTTCGCCACGGGGTCTAAAGCTGTGCATCCCACGGTTTAGTGACGCCTTACGCACAACAGAAGAAACGAGCAGCTTCGACCTAAACCAACGCGACCAACTAGTCCTTGCTCGCCTTGGCGCTGTAGCGTACACCGACTGGCCAAAAACATTTTTTACCCTCAGTCTAGCGGTTGGTGATCGATTTTTTGCTTCCGACGGTGGGCCACTACTCTATTTTGGCGACGTCAGAAACACCGTAAAGCGCCCCGTAGCCGGCTTTAGGCTAGAGTTACCTGTTGACGAAAATCCAGACACTAAGGACCTCATTCTTTTTTCTACGCTCAATCCGGCTCTGCTGAAACCCGAACTCGCAGCGCCACGTCAACCCGACGCTAAGCGACTTTACATTGGTGTAGGCCTAAGCGCTCTGAACGAACGAGTAACAGTACAAACCAGCCTTCCACCAGAAGGACTTACTGCGCCGCACGACCTATTTGTCGAGCGTCATTCGTTCCAAACGCGATAAATACAACAGAAGCGTCTAGCCCTCTTCTGCTAAAATGAGCATAAGAAGAGGGAATTATGGGGCAAGCGTTATACCGGGCACACCGGCCAAAAAAACTGTCGGAAATTGTCGGACAGGAGCATATTTCGTCCGCGTTAACTCGCGCGTTGGAAAAGGGCACGATTAGCCATGCCTATTTATTTACCGGCCCCCGGGGTGTTGGTAAAACCAGTATTGCACGTATTTTGGCACACGAGATTAACGGATTGCCTTACGACGACGACTCCACACACCTAGATATTATCGAAATAGATGCCGCATCAAACCGCCGTATAGACGAAATCCGCGACCTGCGCGATAAGGTACACATTGCCCCTACTAGTGCCAAATACAAGGTGTACATCATCGACGAGGTACACATGCTTACCAAAGAGGCCTTTAACGCGCTACTCAAAACCCTAGAAGAGCCGCCCGCGCACGTAGTCTTTATTTTGGCCACCACCGAAGTACAAAAGCTGCCCGAAACTATCATCAGCCGCACCCAGCGCTACGCCTTTAAGCCAGTAGAGCAAACCAAAGTTATTGGGCATCTTAAAGCCATTGCTCAGCAAGAGGGGATCAACGTAGACGACGATGCGCTGGCGCTGATTGCCGCTCATGGCGAAGGCAGCTTCCGCGACAGTATTAGTTTGCTAGATCAGGTACGTAACAGCGGTGAAAAAGTAGCGCTAGCCGATGTACAAAGCATGTTGGGCATTGCACCCAAAGAGCACATCGAGCAGCTTGTACACGCACTGAGCGCACATGACGCAGCAGCCATCGTTACAACACTTGTTGCTATGCGCGCTGCTGGCTACGAGCCATCCCAAATTGCCCGACAACTTGGGGGCACGCTGCGCGAGGCATTACTTGCAAGCAAAGGCAGCATGCCGCGCGACATTTTGCTACCGCTGCTAACAAAACTAATCGAAGTTGCCAACTCTTCCGACCCTCAGAGCTACCTTGAGGTTATATTGCTAGATGCTGCATTTAGCGGTATTGCTAGCAAGCCTGCCCCTTCTAAAACTATGGCCGTAGAGGTAGAAGCTAAAGCCGCGGTGCAAATAGAGCCACACCCCAGCTCGCTCCGCAAAGCCGACCCCAAGTCTACTCCTGTCGCACCGGCAATCGCCATAGCTAAGCCATCGCCGACACCCGTGGATGACGATCAACCCCGTAGCGTCTCTACCGCGCAGCTCGACAAAAGCTGTTGGCCAAATATTTTGGCTGCTGTCAAAGCCAAGCACAACACGCTATATAGCATTGTCCGGCTTACCAGCCCTGCATTTACACCAGGCGAAATCACGCTTACCTGTGGCTTTGCCTTTCATCAAAAACGCCTTAGCGAAAATCGCAATAAACAAATGCTGGGCGAAATCGTTAAAGACATCACCGGCGAAGATTTGCGTATTACCTGTGTACTTGGCGAAGTTACCGAAGTACCAGTGCCAGCCGGCCCGGCCGTCTTGCCGCCAGACACCGGCGAGATTTCGCACAGCGTAGCCACCGCACCAACATCAATACCCGCTACGCCACCAGCAGTATCAAACGAAGCTGTTTCTGCCATTAGCAATATTTTTGGCGGAGCCGAGGTGTTAGAATCGTAAGTACTAGAGAGTACTAGGTGGACGAGAGAGACAAAACATATGCCACCACAAGCAGAGAACCAACAACCGCAAAATCTCGAGGCCGAAGCCAGCTTGCTCGGTGCTCTACTAATCGATGCCGACGCACTAATCAAGATTGCCGACCGCATTAGCCCCGATGATTTTTACGATCAACGCCACGCTCGTATCTACGAAGCCGTCATTGTCCTATACGAGCGCCGCAGCCTTATTGACGTGCTTACACTAGCAGACCAACTCAAGGGCGCCGGATTTTTAGACTTGGTAGGCGGCCCCTCATACCTTACCGAGCTTACCAACTTTGTACCCACCGCCTCGCATGTCGAGCAATATGCCGACATTGTGGCCCAAAAAGCATTGCGCCGTCGCCTGATTAAAGCCAGTAAAGACATGGTAGAGCTGGGCTACGACGAAACCAAGCAACTGCGCGAGCTCATCGAAGAAGCCGAGCAGCGCCTATTTCAGGTTAGTGAAAACAACGTTAAGCAAACTGTCGTCTCGCTCGAAACTATTTTGGAAGAGAGCTTCGACCGTCTAGACAGCTTGCATAAGGATAAGGGCAAAATCCGTGGTGTGCCCAGTGGTTTTAAAGACTTGGACGACGTACTAGCTGGCTTTCAACGTTCCGACCTCCTCATCCTGGCTGCGCGGCCAGCAATGGGAAAGACCGCTTTGGTGCTCAACCTAGCTCATAACGTGGCGCTGGATGCCAAAGAGTCGGTATTGTTCTTTAGCCTCGAGATGAGCAAAGAGCAATTGGTAGACCGTTTGTTAAGCATGGAGTCCGGTGTAGATGCTTGGGCGCTGCGTACTGGCAACCTTACCGACCAAGACTTCGAGCGTATTGGCGACGCCATGGGGCGGCTATCTGAAGCCAAAATTTATATCGACGATACGCCCGGCATTACCGTATCGGACTTGCGCACCAAAGCCCGGCGCGAGGCGCACCAGCATGGCCTGGGCCTGATTATTGTGGACTACTTGCAGCTCATGAGCGGTGGTAGCCGTTTCGGCGGCAGCGACAACCGTGTGCAAGAAATTTCGGAAATATCGCGCGGATTAAAGGTAATTGCCCGTGAGCTTAACGTGCCTATTATTGCCCTAAGTCAGTTAAGCCGCTCGGTAGAAAGTCGCAGTCCGCAAATTCCTCAACTAGCCGACCTGCGCGAATCTGGATCAATCGAGCAAGACGCCGACGTCGTGGCCTTTATCTACCGCGAAGATTACTATAACCCCGAAACCGAAAACAAAAACATCACCACCATCCTTATCAAAAAACATCGTAACGGGCCAATTGCCAACGTCGAGCTATACTTTGAGCGCGAAAAACAGCGCTTCCGTTCACTCGACACACGCCATAGCGATCCGTTCGCAGAATAGCTACTTCGTCATCTGTGCTCGCTCCAATCTCCCAATGCCGTCATCCCGGACTAGATCCGGGATCCAGGACATATGTTCCTTCTGTTGTTTC
>CAZBQZ010000019.1:0-32795 GCA_964494495.1 uncultured Candidatus Saccharibacteria bacterium | reverse complement strand
TGGAAGCACCCATCAACGGCAAGCGAGCAGTGGGCATAGAGGTGCCTAATGTTAAGTAGGCCACGGTGCGCTTGCGGTCGCTGCTAGAGTCGCCCGACTGGGCCGAAATTAAAGGGCCACTGGGTTTTGCTATTGGGCGCGACATTACTGGCAAGCCAGTAGTAGCCGATTTGGCAAAGATGCCGCACTTGCTAGTAGCTGGTCAGACTGGCTCTGGTAAGTCGGTTATGATTAACACCATCCTTACTAGCTTGTTGTACCGCAACAGCCCATCCGACCTCAAAATGATTTTGGTTGACCCAAAACAGGTAGAGCTAAAGCCTTACGACGATATTCCACATCTGCTTACACCCGTGATTACCGAGCCCGAAAAATGTATTAGCGCCCTAAAATGGGCAGTGGCCGAAATGGAGCGCCGCTACACTGCGCTAGCCGAAGTCAGCAAGCGCAATATTGTCGAGTACAACCTTACTAAAAAAGATGCCGGCATGCCTTATATTGTGATTGTCATCGACGAGTTGGCCGATCTTATGATGATGGCTGCCCGCGACGTCGAGGCGCTCATTGTGCGCATCGCCCAAAAAGCTCGCGCCGTGGGTATCCACCTGGTACTGGCTACGCAGCGTCCGTCGGTAGATGTCATTACCGGGCTCATCAAGGCTAACGTGCCGGCTCGCATAGCATTCACCACCGCAAGCCAGGTAGACAGCCGCACTATTATCGACCAAATGGGTGCCGAAAAGTTGTTGGGCATGGGCGACATGTTGCTGCTTACCGCCGACATGCCCAAGCCCAAGCGCGTGCAGGGTGCTTTTATCAACGACGACGAAACCATAAAAGTAACCGACTTTATCCGCATGCAACGCCCGCCACAATACGATAACGAAATTATCTCGCAGCCGGTACAGCTTAATGGTAAAGGCGGTGTAGTAGCCGACATGAGTGATGGTGGTGACGACGACATGCTTAAAGACGCTGTGCGTGTGGTAATCGAAGGTCGCAAGGCCAGCACTAGCTTACTGCAGCGCCGCTTGCGCATTGGCTACGGCCGCGCCGCACGTCTGATCGAAACTATGGAAGAGCAGGGCATAGTCGGTCCCGCCGACGGCGCTCGCCCACGCGAAGTGCTCGTAAGTTCTCTCGACGAAGTCTTCGGTTCACCAGCACCTGCATCTGTTCCGGCCCCCGCACCAGCTCCCGACCAAGAAGTGTAGTCCTACATTTAGTTGACGCTTATGCATATTTGTGATATGTTAGTAATTGAAACTAACAAAACACAAAATGATCCACGAATTAGACAGACAAACAGCCGAACAAAGCGAAATTCAACTGCCAGACATGCTGGCTGATCCGGCACTAATTCCGACAATGCACCACCTCAATCAGGGGTTGTTTGATGAGCGCAAAAGATCCGCTGTGCACCGGCAAATGGAACCGTATCTTGATGCTCATGGTAAATATATTGCCAATTTAGTTGATCGTGCCGGCGAAAGAGCTGCCGACAAACAGTCAGGTGTTACTATAAAACCCCTTGAGGCCGGTCAGAGCGTCCACTTTGCAACATCTGATGGTCAGCCACAGGCTCCTCTCGACCTTGCCAGTTTGGGCCTGCCACAGCTAGGCAAGAAGGACAACATTACGCCGCTAGCCATTATGGTGCATGAGAAGCGCGCATCAGACGCCGTAAGCTCCGTAGAACTTGTAGGCGTCAAGGCTGACGGTACGCCTGCCACTCTTGTACTCGAAGTTGCGCCTTCGACCAACGGGAACGTACCTCAATGGATCGGTAAAGGTGCCGCAGAGTTCTCTGTATTTGCGAAGGAAGCCGATGTAACCGTGGCACAGGGCCGTGGCAAAAAAGGCATGGTAGCCGTTGCCGCTAAGCCTAGCGATAAAGCTTCGGCAATAGAGTTCCAAACGCGTGTTATTCGACCGGTTCCGACAAAGGTAGAAAAACAGGCCGATGCCGGCGGCGAGACGTGGCGCAATAAGGTATTGGTTAGTCGCGCCAAGAAAATTGGCGCGGTCGTGGCTGCTACGGTTGTGACAATTCTGCCTTTTGCGCATATTCAGAGTGCCCCAAGGCATGACCTACGATCGGCAACCGAGGTCGTACTGCCATATGGAACCGACTCAAAGTATGGCATCAAGCAAGCGGAGCAGTACTTCAGTGCCGATACACTGGATAGGTCACGTGAGGCTTTTGCCGCCTATTACGCGGGCGACACCAATGCTTTGCAGGCGCAGATAGAGGCAGACAATTATCATCCCAACTGGATTACCCCTGAAGCCTTTAGCGCAGTGGAGAGCGCCAGTAATTTCGACGAGCTACAGACAGCCTTCAAACAGGCCATCGGCTCACTCCCCGTCGATTTTAAAGTTCCGCGTAACAACAAAGACTTAGAGGATCTTTCTACATACTACGACCACACCTTGGAAACCGACCTAGGCGACACCAAACATGAGGCAATCGCTGTTTTGAAGTACTACAATTTGTTTGATGAAGCCGGCCTTAAAAAGCGGATGGTACCCCTAACGTACGCCGTTGTAAACTCTGCGAAAGGCAAGCCAGGGAGCCCAGACGGAGTGCTTAACGAGGCTGGCGGGTATTGTCAGACCGGCGGTGATAAGCCCGACGTAATTGTACTAGCGGCTGGCCATAGTAAACTAGGTGATCTATTCTTTAAAGACTCTGCAGAGGGGCTAACCGCCCACGAAAGCGAGCACTATGGAGCGACCATTGATACTCATGGTATCGAGGGCATCATCGGTGGCCTTAATCCCGACAATTTTATGTATGCTGGCCTTGATAACGCTTCTTTCTACGATATATATTTTAAAGGTCAACGAGTTGTGACCGATGGGTATGGCAGATCTAACGATCAAGAAGACACGGCAGATATTGCCATGAAACTCTTTGTACAAAAGGCTGATATAGAACTAACCGATTCGCCGTATTTTGAAAAGCTTTCGGCGCTTATATTTGCAACCGAAGACAGCCAGCCCGGCTTTACCGCATCATTCTTATTGAGCCACGCCAATATGCATAAGCCTACGTTGGCAGCTAACGTACAGCATTACGGTTGGGAGGCGTTGGATAAGCTGCACGACCTTGGTTCAGGAGTAGACGCCTTACCCCTGCTACTTACTATGTACGTACTGGCAAGTCGTCGGTTGCGCGCTAAAGCGCTGCGCAATCAGGGCCTTGGTGGTGCGGCTGTAACGAACATACCCCAGCTCTTTAGGCCACAATCCTAACACCTAGCAGACGACCTATAGTTATAGTTGGTGTACGTTACGGCGCTGGAGCCACCAGCCTTAGAAATCAGTGGAGCGGGGTGATTGGCTATATTATATCGAATATTGTATAATATATATCCTTATGCTCTACCGCACCGAATTTGCTACCGCTGCCCAGCAATGGGCCGGCGAACACCCTAAGGAAACCAAAACGATACATGCGCTGCATGTGGCCGGGTTTGGCGTAGCCATAGCGTGTAGCACATATCACCATATTGCAGCGCGTGCCTTGGGCTTACCCATTCGCCGCAACCCAGATGATATCGACATGCTACTCCCAAATAAAAATTTTGGTGAAGCAGCCAGATGGCTCGGTGCGTCAGTTAAGCACAAACTTATCCAATTTGATACGCAATCTGGTGACCAAGCGCGCTGTGTCGCCCATGAAGCGACTGTGTCGGTCAATGGAACGGTGCTACAAATAATGCGTCCCCGAAGTGTTTTTCGGGTCGGCAACTCTACATACAACACCGCTTTTTCTGTCGAAGCTGTCGACGCTCGAACCGTAATCGAGACCGATCACGGTTTTTTGCCATTCTGTAACGCCGCGGATGCAGTAGGCTTGTATTCGACACTCCAGCGTTCGGATTCCAACAAAAATGACCTACAAAATACGGCCGAATCTTGATGCTTGGGCACAACCGCGAAGATCCCTATTGGGACTATAGGGGTACACAAATGCGGTTGGACAAGCGTGCTCATGACTTCATGCGTAAGGCCGAGCAATTTCCCGTGCTGGTTGCAGTTTAGTAGCGGTAGTGGTCCGGCTTGAATGGGCCGTTTGTTGGCACGCCGATGTATGCCGATTGGTCTTTGGACAGTGTTGTTAGTTTGCCGCCGAGTGCTTCAACATGCAGCCGAGCAACCTTCTCGTCCAGCTCTTTGGGTAAACGGTACACCCCAACTTCGTACGTTTTGGTCCACAGCTCCAGCTGAGCCATGACCTGGTTACTAAACGAGTTGCTCATAACAAACGACGGGTGGCCTGTGGCGCAGCCTAAGTTTACAAGCCGGCCTTCGGCCAACAAAATAATGCGATGGCCGTCGGGGAAGGTGTAGAGGTCAACCTGCGGTTTGATCTCTTCTTTTTTAATACCCTTGAGTTTGTTGAGCGGCTCTACCTGAATCTCGACGTCAAAGTGGCCAATGTTACATACAATGGCGGTGTCTGGCATTTTTTGCAAGTGTTTAAGCGTAATAATGTCTTTGCAGCCGGTGGTGGTGACAAAAATATTTCCGCGCGGCGCGGCTTCTTCCATGGTTACCACTTCAAAACCTTCCATCATGGCTTGCAGGGCACAAATGGGGTCAATTTCGGTAACGAGCACGCGGCAGCCATAGCTAGCCAGCGACTGCGCGCAGCCTTTACCCACGTCGCCGTAGCCAGCCACTACTGCTACTTTGCCAGCCAACATAACATCGGTAGCGCGCTTAATACCATCTACTAATGATTCGCGGCAGCCGTATTTGTTATCAAACTTGCTCTTAGTTACAGAGTCGTTGACGTTAATGGCAGGCAAGCGCAACGTGCCTTTTTCGACCATTTGGTACAAGTGGTGGACGCCAGTGGTGGTTTCTTCGGATACGCCTTTAATTTCGCCAAGCATTTCGGGGTGTTTGGTATGGACGAGTGCGGTCAGATCGCCACCGTCGTCCAGCAGTAGGTTGGGGCCTTTATCACCAGCGAAGTGCAGGGTTTGCTCGGTGCACCACCAGTATTCGTCTTCGGTTTCGCCTTTCCAGGCAAAGACCGGTACGCCAGCTTTGGCGATGGCTGCCGCGGCGTGATCCTGGGTACTAAAAATGTTGCAGCTGGCCCAGCGTACTTCGGCACCTAGGTCCGTAAGAGTTTCGATGAGCACCGCGGTTTGGATAGTCATGTGCAGGCTGCCAGCAATGCGCGCTCCTTTGAGTGGCTTTTTGCCTTTGTTTTCGGCGCGTAGGGCCATGAGCCCCGGCATTTCTTTTTCGGCCAAAATAATCTCTGTGCGGCCCCAAGAGGCTAGGCTTATGTCTTTTACTTTGTAATCGTGAGTCATAAACTGTCCTTTCTTATGCTGGTAAATCTGTGCCAAAGGCGGCTTTATGGCGCTTGTTAACCTCAGCTAGGTTAAAGCGATGGCCTTGTGTGCCTAGCGTTTCTATGGCGTAGGCAGCCGTAACCGCACCTAACTGCGCGCACTCCTTCAGCGGCCAGTCGCGCGCTAGCCCGTACAAAAAGCCAGAGCGAAAGGCGTCGCCGGCGCCGGTGGGGTCGACAATGCGTTTGGGTTTTACTACGCCAATCCTAATAGGAGCGGGAATGGTTGAGCCCTCTATAACTGAGCCGTTTTTGCCCAAAGTGGTTACCACCACGGGCACGGCTTTTTTGATGTCGTCCGTACTGCGGCCAAGTTTTTCGGCCAGCAGGCTAAGCTCGTAGTCGTTGACGATTAGAATTTCGGCAGCAGCAATGCCTTCAGTCAAATCATCGGCGTTTAGGTTGGCTACCTGTTGACCCACGTCGTACATCAGGCGTAAGTTCCATGTGGCGCACTCGGCAACCTGGCGCTTCATGGCTTTGGGGTCGTGGGGTGATACTACAATAATCGGATTTTGGTCTTTCCAGTCAGCAAACGACAATGTGTCGCTGTCGAACATAGCACCCGGGTAAAAACCGCAGATCTGGTTTTGGTCGCCATCGGTTAGCACCGTAAAACAGGCGGTTGGCAGGGTACTGGTATATACGTGGGTAATATTAACGCCGTCGTGGGCGAGTTTTTCCATGTAGGCGACCGCATCCGGGCCGGCCGAGCCCACTAAAAAGGGCTCATCACCCAGCAGTGCCAGGGAGTAAGCGATGTTGGCGCCTACGCCGCCAGGTGCGTCGTGAAGCTCGTCAACGAATACCGAAATAGACAGCGAATCCAGCTTGTCTGGCAGAATAAGCTCGCGGTATTTGCCCCCAAACCGCATAATTCGGTCGATTGCTATCGACCCAGAGAGTACCACGGGAGTTTTATGCACCCCCCAATGGTAGCAGCGATGCGGGCTGGCGGCAACCATTGGCCGTGCCCTTCGTCCGGGCATTGTAATTTAGCTCATTTAACAGTATAATTACCTCTGTTAACAATTAACCTGCGTGTGAGCCTCGTCTTGCATGCATCCGTCTTATCTACGGATTCCGAAGGAGGAATAATGACGAACCAATACGAAGTGGCGGTTCTGTACCACCCAGATCTAGAAATTGATCTGGAAAAAGCGACCACCAAGGTCGAAAAAATCTTTACCGACAATGGTGGTAAAGTAACAAACACCGACAACTGGGGCAAGCGCAAGCTGGCCTACCCAATCAAAAAGAACGAGTCGGCTATGTATGTTATCTACACTGTAGATTTTCCAGCCGAGTCTGTGCGCAAAGTAGAAAGCACGCTCAACATCACCGACGAAGTCATTCGTTTCTTGATTACTCGTCCAGATCTAAAGGCTATCGCTAAAGCCGAAGCTCTCAAAGCCGAAAAGGCCGAGAAAGCTGCTGCTCGTGGCGAATCTGCCGACGAAAAAACCGAAGAGTAAGTCTTAACAACTATGTGAGGGATGAGCAAACCGCAAGGCTTGTCTCATAAAAAGAAGGGGATATATGGCAAAGGGATTTAACAAAGTTATCCTGATGGGTAACCTAACACGCGACCCAGAAGTGCGCAACACGCCCAACGGCCAAAGCGTTACTAGCTTTGGGCTCGCGGTTAATCGCACCTGGCGTGGCGCCGATGGCAACCAACAGGAAAGCGTTAGCTATATCGACTGTGTGGCCTGGGGCAAAACTGGCGAGATTATCGCCCAGTATGTCCAAAAAGGTCGGCCTATTTTGGTCAGTGGCCGCTTGGAACAGCGCAGCTGGGAAAAAGACGGTCAAAAGCACAGCAAGGTAGAAGTTATCATCGAAGACTTTAACTTTGTTGGCGGTGGCCAAGGCGCTTCTGGTGCACCAGCTGGTGGTAGCAGCTCAAGCAGTGCCTCGCGCCCAGCACCAGCTAAAAAAGACGACGTAGTTGTCGACGATATTGGCGACGAGCCCATAAACCTCGACGACATCCCGTTCTAACGAACACCTAAATTTAATAGATTCCGGACCAAGCCCGGAATGACATCCAAAGGATTCAACCATGGCAAAGATTTTTAAGCACAAAACAGACGTACCATACTTTGACTACAAGGATGTTAAAACCTTGCAGCGCTTTGTAAACATGTACGGTCAAATCGAGACTCGCAAAAAGACTGGTCTTACCGAAAGCCAGCAGCGCCGCTTGAGCACTGCTATCAAGCGCGCTCGTCACATTGCCCTATTGCCGTTTATTGCGAGCAATTAGGGTTAGAAGGGTGGAATACACATCGCCGCTGCAGTTTGCCAAAGACATCGAGGGATCTATCACTCGTTTGCTTGGTGCGCTCGACGTCGATGCGCTGCCTGCGGTCCAGAAGGCTCTGGTCAAAAACCTCAAACGCCTTATGGTCGACGCCCGGCTTGACGTGCGTGACTACGAATACGCCGAGTCGCGCACCGAACAGCTTTCCAGGGGTGTCGTCGCTACAAAGCGATTGGTAGAAGCCGAGCAATTATTGCTCGAAGCCAGCAAGTACGATTTGTTTAGTAGCGTCGACGTTGCAACAATCTCGGCGCGCTTGCAACAACTTATCAGCATGCTAACCTAAGTAGTAAGGAGAAGGTAACACATATGGCACTCAGCATTACCGAACTCAAAAAAGGCACCTTGTTTCAACTAGACGGCACACCATACCGTGTTGTCGAATATAACCAAAAGGTGATGGGCCGTGGCGGCTCTATTGTTAATGTTCGTATCAAAAGCCTAATCGACGGCAAAGTGCTCGAGAAAACCTTTAAGGGCAACGAGCAGCTAGACCGCGCCGACGTGGGCAACCAAAGCGTGCAGTACCTTTACAACGACGGTACTACATTCTACTTTATGAACGGCGATACGTTTGAGCAGTTTGAAGTGCCAGCCGATTTGGTGGGCGACGCCGTTGGTTACATGAAAGAAGGCGATGTACTGCAGCTGCAATTTTTTGATGGCCGCCCCATCAATGTTGAACTTCCCAAGAATGTTCCGCTCAAAGTTACGTACGCCGAAGATGTGGTTAAAGGCGACACGGCCAATGCCGTTACCAAAGATGCCACACTCGAAACCGGCATTACCATTCGCGTACCAGCTTTTGTCAAAACTGGCGATCTTATTTCTGTAGACACCGCTTCCGGCAGTTACCGCGAACGTGTAAAGGAGTAACTGCATGGCTAGCGGCGAGCAGCTTATTTTGGTGCATATGCTAACGCCGCAGCCGTTGGGCTCGTATTTTGACTGCGAGCTATGGCCGCTACATATTACTATCGTGCCGTGGTTTAGTGCACAAGCAGCCGACCACGCGACAATTCGGCGCGCGCTTAATCAGGCGGCGCTCAACGAAAACGCTGTGGACGTTACGGTAGGCACCGAGATTACGCAGGGTGCACAACTTGTAAACCCTATTGTCGAGCAAGGCATACTGCAGCCATTGCACCAGACGCTACTAACAGTGGTACGCGAACTTCAGATGCCGTTGGTCAGCGAAGAATGGGTCGGCGACGCCTACCAAGCCTACATTGCCAAACAGAGTGATGAGCGCCACGCCACCACCGGCGAAATTGTGCATGTGGGCGATATTACTTTAGTACATGTAGCCGACGATCGTACCTGCCAGATATTGGCTACGTTTACTTTGCGAGAGGCGCAGCCGGATGAGTAAGGCTCGTCTAGATCAAACCCTGGCCGTGCGCGGTTTAGTGGCAACGCGCTCGCAAGCCGAAAGCTGGATTCGTCTGGGTAAAGTCTTTGTAGATGGCAGGGCTATTACCAAGGCTGGTTTTTTGGTGAGCGACGAAGCGGCCATCGAGCTACGCACCAGCGAGCAGTATGTCTCGCGCGCCGGGCTCAAGCTGGCGTCGGTAGCCAAAGTGCTGCGGCTCGACTTTGCTGGCAAAATTATGCTGGATGTTGGTAGCTCCACGGGTGGCTTTACCGATTACGCCTTGCAGCACGGGGCTACTCGCGTCATTGCTATCGAGGTCGGCAGCAACCAGTTGCACCCCACATTGCTGGGTAATCCCAAAATCGAGCTGCATGAGCAAACTGATATTCGTGATATGCACCAGCTGTCGGCCACGCCAGACGTTGTAGTTATCGACGTGTCGTTTATCAGCCTGCGCGACATTTTGCCCCATATAGCCACACTGGTAGGCAAGAATACCAACATTGTGGCTATGGTAAAACCGCAGTTTGAAGCGATGATTGCCGGCACTAAGCACAAGGGCGTCATCAAAAACGATCGGTTGCGCCGCGATATTCTTAAAAGTTTTGAGGATTGGGCACGCCAGTATTTTGTTGTCCTAGACAAAGCCGATTCCGAAATTAGTGGTGCCAAAGGCAACCTAGAGCGCTTTTATTCGCTTAGAGCAATTGTTAGCTAGTGTGCCCCCATTTTTAAGTCAATAAGTACATATTATTGCCCTTTAGAAAATAGCTTATGCTAATACTTTTAGCGCTTTGTCAGGGATGGTACACTACACGTATATGTATTTTGCAAGCCGCGTAGAAGCAGGCCAAAAACTTGCCGAGGCCATTGCGGCTAAATATCAAGGCAAAGGCAAACAATGCGCCGTTGTTGCGCTGAGTGATGGCGGTGTGATGGTGGGTGCTCAAATTGCACTGCGCCTGGGCTGTGTTATTACCATGTTACTGAGTGAGGGCATCGAGCTGCCGCGCGAGCCAGAAGCCATTGGCGGCATTACTCAAGACGGCGACTTTAGTTACAATAAAGCCTACTCACCGGGCGAGCTCGAAGATATCGTGTCCGAATATCGTAGTCTTATCGAACAAGAAAAAATGACCAAGATGCAGAACATGCATCGCTTGGTAGGCAAGGCCGGTTTGATCCGCAAAGAGTTACTACGTAACCACATTGTTATTCTGGTGTCCGATGGATTAAGTAGTGGCTTTTCGCTAGATATTGCCGCCGAATTTTTAAAACCTATTAATACTGCACGCCTGATAGTGGCAACGCCCTTAGCAAGTGTCGCCGCAGTAGACCGCATGCACATTCTGGCCGACGAGATCTTTTGTCTGAGCGTCATCGAAGATTACATCACTACCAACCACTACTACGATATGCAAGATATTCCGCCTCACGATCAAGTGGTTAAAACCATTGACGAGCTCTTAGCGCATTGGAAGAGCTAGCAAAGCCAGGCCATACTAAGCCGACTATTCTAGGTATTTTTTTAGTCGTGGGATGTCGGTCAAAATAATACGGGACTGTTTGTTTACTAGCAGCCCCTGGCGTTCCATGCCCGATAGTTCGCGCCCTGTGGTTTCGCGGGTAGCACTAATAGAGCTGGCAATGTCTTGGTGGCGTAGCGGTACTTCTAGTAGTAACCCCTCGTTTGTCTCGCGTCCAAAACGATTGCCCATATTGAGTAAAAATGATACCAGGCGTTCGCGCACTGTACGGTACTCTAGGTTAAGAATTCGCTCGGAGTGTAACCGGTACATATCTACTAACATATCCAAAAGTGGCAGCGCTGCAGTAGGGTTAGCGTGCAAAAAGTCGGTAAATTGCTCTCGGCTGATTTGTAACAGAGTAGTAGGGGCAAGGGTAGAGTAAATAATATGGCGATCTTGCCCGGTAAGTGCCCAGGTAAGTCCCAATATTTCGCCTGGTTTTCGGATAATAAGAAGGTTTTCTTCGCCGTACTTGGTAATATCGTAGGCTTTTACGAGGCCGCTTAAGATGTAGAACACTCCGCTGGGGGTGCTTCCCGGTCGGATTATGTACTCACCTTTCTCGTACACCAGTTTTGTGCCTTGGTGGAAGAGATTGACGAGTGCCGCTACCTGGCCTTCGTCTGTCAACATACTTCACTATTATCTCATAGGTGTTAGCAAAGAGCAATGATCTGGTAACGAGGCAAACCACAAGCGTCGAAAGGTGATGAAAGTCGCAGTACGACTGTGACGAACATTGCCGACAACCCTAAGGTGTTACGAGCATACTAGGAGTACAACTGGGGAGCAGTTGTAAAGGAGGGGCGATGGTTACAAAAAACAATATCGAAGAGCAACTTAAACGAATTGGCAGCAATTTTCGGTGGTGGGGGCGCCCCGAAATTCGCGAATTAGCCAGTATCATTATGCCAGACGAAATTATTGCCGGCTGCGTTAACGGCCGTTACGAAGGCGGTTTTGCCTTACTGTGCGTCACATCACATCGACTGTTACTGCTGGACCGCAAACCAATGTTCTTTACCCTAGAAGATATCCGCTTTGACATGATAAGCGAAATCGACTTCAACTCCAGGCTTGTCGATAGCACAGTGTACATTATGACGCCTAACCGCAAGCTGGTGTTTACCAGTTGGAGTCAGCACAAGTTGCGGGGTATCCTGGATTATACACAGCGTCGGGTTATGGAAATTAGGCAACAATACATGGTGCAGCAATTTCAACCGGCACAAAGCCAGCAGCATAGCGCGCCGCTGGTGGGCGGCCTGGTTATGCAGAGTAGCGGGCCACAAGCAGGCTATAACTTGCCACTTAACCCCTATACGCGCATACCACTGCTAATGCGCCGCCGCCGATACCCTAAGTTCTACTAGGAAAGCTTTAAAAGATATTTTCTTATTACTGGATTCCCGCCTTCGCGGGAATGACGGAGGGGGTCGGGGATGACGGAAATATGTGACATGTCATTCCGGGCTTGATGTTTGCGGTTAGCAAACCTATGCAGAGCCCAAAAGTACCTTCTTCTGAAGATTAATAGTATTCATGGAGCGAAGCTATACCCGGAATCCAGGACTGCTACTTGGACACGTTAAATCTAAACTCTACAACGTCGTCTGCCTGCATAACGTAGGTTTTACCTTCGGTGCGCACTTTGCCTGCAGCCTTGGCAGTCTGTTCGCTGCCTGCTGCCATAAGGTCGGGGTACGATACAATCTCGGCGGCAATAAAGCCGCGCTCAAAATCGCCATGAATAACACCGGCGGCTTGCGGGGCAGTGGCACCTTTGGCAATTGTCCAGGCGCGCACTTCTTGCTCACCGGCCGTCAGGTAGCTTTGTAAGCCCAGCACATCGTAGGCGGCATGAATCAGTTGCACTAGGCCAGATTCGGTTTGGCCGTAGCTTGTCAGTAGTTCTGTGGCGTCGGCCTCGTCTAGCCCGCGCAGTTCGCTTTCTAGTTGCGCGCATACAAACAACGAGCGGGCAGGGGCTACCAGCGAAGCCAATTGACTCTTGCGCGCATCGTCGTTCAGACTGCTTTCGTCTAGGTTAAACAAGTAGATTACTGGTTTGGCGGTAAGCAAAAACAAATCGCTTAGATGCTCTAAGTCTAGATCGTCTACGCTTGACAGCGGTTTGTTGTCGTTAAGTAGCTCACGGGCACGTATTAAGGTGTCAACTTGAGGCTTGAGCTTAGGGTTAGCTTTGGCCTCTTTTTCTAGTTTAGGCAGACGTTTTTCTACGGTTTGCAGATCGGCCAGCACTAGCTCAGTGTTAATGACGTCTATATCCTTTTGAGGGTCTAGATCGTTATCGACGTGTATGACGTTGGGGTCGGCAAAAGCGCGCACCACTTGCACAATGGCATTGGTGCTGCGAATGTGGCTCAAAAACTGATTGCCCAAACCCTCTCCCGTAGATGCCCCGGCAACCAAGCCAGCAATATCTACGAATGTTACGGTGGCGGGCACGATTTTATTGGTGTGGTACAGCTCGCCAAGTTTGTGCAGACGCTCGTCTGGCACTGGCACAATTCCTGTGTTGGGCTCAATGGTGGCAAATGGGTAATTAGCCGCCAAAATATTATTGTTGGTTAGCGCATTAAACAGCGTTGATTTACCAACATTTGGCAGCCCGACAATTCCGATCGAGAGTGAACTCATATCCCCTATTCTAACAGAGGTAACAGAGGAAGTAAAAATATTACCTTATCTAAGTCCATCAGTGCTCTAGCTGGTTTATATGGTAGTGCTATAATACTATAGACGCAGTAGCAACAATATGCTATTGTTTCTATGTAGAGTACAAAAATAAAAAATGTTAGAAAATCTAAACCCAGTATTAGAAATCCCATCTACGCCTGAAACACGGGCCGAGACATCCAACCTTAGCCCTGAACTACAGGCGTATGTGCGTACTCCCGAATTCAAAGCTTGGTTTGGCGATTGGGAAGGTAACCCAGCCGAAGCGAGTAAGATTGTGGACGAGAACGGTGAGCCTCGGTTGGTTTTTAGTGGGCGCCCGCACGGAATCGCGCAACTGGATGGCGGCCACCGCGCCCGCACCGGGGGACAGGGAACTGCTAACGGCTACTATTTTACAAAACAGTACGGTTCTGCCCGGGCTTACGCTACACAGGTCACTGACCCCGAAACGGGGGCGCCCGCACCCGGGAGTATATACTCTAGCTTTCTTAATGTACGTCACCCAGATTATGTTACAGAGAAGGGTCGCATTATAACGGGCCAGCTTACCGAATTGCCTGCCGACGTCGACGGTTACATCAACGACCGGATGGGCGAAATTGTTGTCTTTGATCCGTCACAAATAGCAACCGTGCATGAGCAACCTGTCGATGAGTACGGCCGTCCGATGGCCAGCGAAAATCATTGAGGCGCAAACTAAAGATTGAAGGTATTCTCGATTGTCCCAAACCTTATTCCTACACGCCACAAGTACTGCTTGAACGGTAGATCATGCTGCCACGAGATCTTATTGATAAAATTGCAATAATATGCTAATGTTTATATAGTAAATATAAAACAAAAAAGAATAAATAGTATGCAGCCCGAATTCGGAACCGAAACCCGCCGCCTGTCTCAAGCAACAGTAGCCGATTTGTTTAATAAAACCGACAATGCGGAAGTGTTTGAGCGTGTACTCGAGCGAGGCGGCCCAGCATACTTGCCCGAACTTACTGCAGTCTACTATGCTCGCCCTTCCTACTCGAATGGCGCGTCGCCGCCCGAAACACTGTCTGCAGATCACCCTTTGCGCCAGGAGCTGGAGGCACTTGATTTAAATCAGGTTACCGATCCCATACAGTACGAGGTGTTCGCTGGACTACGCGCTTCTTGGGCAGACAAAGCACAAGGTGGTGAAGGGCAAAATGAGAATGCACTTACCGCCCAACTGCTGCCAGGGCTCATTAAGGAAAACAGTGCGATTGTTGGCGAAGCTATCATAGATAACGCCGTTCCCCGTCTGCGCTTGCCGACTGCAGAAGAATATGGAGGCCAAGTCCTCCGCGATGTACTTAATGAGTCGTACCAGAAACTTGCCGCAGATGATGCTTTTATGGAATCGTCGGCCGATCGTTTGCGCCTCGCATTTACGGCCATGAGCCTAGCTGAAGCGGTAAGTGAATCCGACCCCATAGTTGCCGACCTGCCGCAAGCTTTTGAGAACAAGGCATGCGACAGCATTGACGCCGACATCGAGACAACACCGCATACCATGCTGCGGGTAAGACAGCTGATTGCTAGCCCGGATAATTCTGTACGTCTTAAGACCCAAGACCTTTTCTTAGACGACACTGTCCAAGCCTACACGTTCTTTGACGCCATTGCTTCTGAGCCTCGCCTAGATAAAATGTTAGATAAGCAGGGTTGGGTTTTGGCGGAATTTATTGGAGGTGTGGCCGAGAGCGCAAAAGCCAGCCCCTATCTCATGGCCAAACTTGCCTCTAACACTATTTCTGAAAATTTTGCGCAAGCTACTACCGCTAACTCCGCGCATCTTATACATTATTTGGCTCGGGCTAGGGATGCCGTACATGCGGTGTCGCTTATTGCTGTTTCTCCTAAGGTTCAGGCGCAGGCCGACAAATTCCTTGAAGTTCATGCACCGCTTTCACCTAAGCTCGAACAGCGGGCTTTACGGGTCTTCAAAACGCTCGCTCGTTTAGGTAATGAGGGCTTAGAAGATATAACCGACCTTGATGCGGTAGAGCAAAGGCTTACAGACTTACTCGTCGCAAAGCTCACCGATACAGAAGGGGAGCTATCGGATGACGAGCGCACAAGGCTGCTCGAAACATTCGGTGTGATTGAGCCACTCCTGTTGTACTCTATGCAGTACGTAAGCCAGCCGGAATACAAGGAGCAGTTAGCGGGCATGATCAAGTCCATTATGGCTGGGGAGTATGATGCTTGGCGCCGTGGTGACGGTACGCCCGAGGATCTTGCAAAGCTAAAAGAGGCCGGCTACCTGCCCCAAAATATGACCGCCGAGCAATATGCAGAGTGGTGTACGGACACCTCCATGAGCTCCACCGAACAGCTCATGACATCTGCAGCCGATACCGCCCAAGCTATCCGCGATTCTATCGCCCGCGGTAGTGTAGACATCGAACTCATCGCTCCTGGCTACTCGCTAGATTTTGCTGGTTTGCAGATGTCTATTGCCGACCGCAATTTACTTGGGCGGCTCAATGGTGTCATCAATAAGGTAAGCGGCCGAGGCCGTGAAGGAGCGCTTGGCGCCGATGAAATTGCGTCTATTGCCGAGAGTATGGGCGAGCTCGCGGAAACGCCTGGTGCTCGTCACTTTCTGACACGGCTAAGCCAGGGTGAAGATGTCGATGCCATCAAGAAGCAAATTGAAGGTACGCGCGCCGAACTCGAACAACTGCGTGTTTTGATCCGCATTGCCAATATTACCCCCGAAGAAGTACTGGCCGGATCTCTCCTGGCACCCGCTAAAGACGGCGGCACACCACGTCCACAGCAGTCATTGCAAGCTGCACTAAACTTCCTCGTCAGCGAGCTGCCCTCCGAGCTGCGATTTATTCCCGAATCCGCTGCACAATTGTTGGCAAGCAGCGCCGAGGAGCAGGGCGGGCCTATGCGCATGACTTCTCAGGAAACGATTGACCCCAAAGTTACGATCGAGATTGGCCAGACACCGCAGCGCACCTGTCAGAACTATGAGACCGGCGCCTTTAACGGGGGGCTTATCGGGTACTTTGGCCCAGAGGTAAAACTATTAGTTGTCCGTAACGATCGGGGTAACATCATTGCCCGCGCTGTAATGCGCGCCATGGAAGGCGAGGATGGCGGCACGGTTCTATTTACAGAACCCGTCTACCAGTCAATCGTAAGCCCGCAGGTAAAGGTATTGCTCTCTGAGCTAGCTGGTAAAAAGGCAGCTAAAATGGGCGTAGAGCTGCGTGGTAGCCTCGCAGAAGAGCAGTCGATAAAGCCAAAAGAGCTCACTGTGCGCAAACTGAAAATGCCGGCCGTGTACAGCGACCAATCTGGTGGCCAACTGATTTCTGACACACTTACAATTAACACATAATCCGTTTTGTGGGATTGGTGAGCATACTCTCCATCTGTAAAAGGAGGACTATACTGCTTGGCGTAGGCGAGGGCTTAACATATCTCTGCGCGTAGGTTACTATTAACGTAAGTATTATGAGCAATATTGTAGTCGGGAAAGGGTCTCATACTGGTTGGCACAACTTGCGGACCGCCGGTATTGTAGTTGCAATTATTGTAGTTGCGGCTGGCGCTGGCGTTGGGGTGAGATACCTGCAAAGCAGGCACGCTGTCAACGCCTACAGACCCACGAAGACTAAAGCTCAAGTAGCTCAAGAGGTGGCAATCAGCGGTCACATCGAGGTTGCCCAGCAGCAGCTAGCCGACGAACTTAAAAACCCCAATTTGTCTGCCGAAGAAAAATACCAATTGTATTACCAACAAGGCGCGCTGTACCAAAACGCCGGCAATAACCAGGCTGCGCTCACTAGCTACAAAAAAGCTGCCGAAGCAAAGGAGACCCAAAATATTTATAATTCTTTGGGCGAGCTGGCCGCTCTAATGGGCGACAATAGCGCAGCTATTACCTATTACCAGAAGGCCAAGACATTAGTGCCCGAAAACAGCCCGCTGGCCGATGAAGACAAAGCTGCGTACGACCAAAAGATTAAAGATCTGGAGGCTAAACCGTGAAAAAACTCTTCCTTATTGCCGGCGCTGTCGCTGCATTCTTAGTAGGCTACGGTGTGGTTGCGGCAGCATATCCCTCACCAGCGCCTTACGGTCGCGGAGAGTACCATGGGTACTTTTCCGATTCATACGACACCAACGGCACGTATGTGCTCGACAACATTTACAGTGGTAATGCTTTTCCGTCTACTGTTAACAGTGCTAGTAGCTTCACGAGTTTTTTGATAGGTAAGCTCGGTGGCAATAATCAAGATCGCACCGGCGCCTCGTTTATTATCCAAACCATGATCGGCTCATCCCGCAACCGCCCACCTACATCAACAGAGCAAAGTACATTTACGAACCTCGTAAATCAGTACTCTGCGGCCGGCCGCGTAAACTGGAGCACCACGTATTGTTTTAACCTCAATACCTACTTCCAAGGCGATCGGGGCGGTGGCGGTACGAATGACGATGCGTTTTTTGACGACACCGGTTGCGATACGTCGATCGTTTTTACCAACGCAAATGGCTCGCAGTATGTTATTAAGCGGCAGTGCGCTAACCCCCTGGGCAACCCCACTCCACTGAGCGGGATAAGCAATTGGCTTATGAATGGCAGTACTACAGTAAATAACCCCAATCCATTGCCTGGTGCCACCATTAAATTTACCCATGTCCTTAAAAATACTGGCCCAACCAGCACTAATGGTCAGCACATTTGGTATCAGCCGCTTACGTGGCCAGTAGACAGCGCGTTGTTGCCTGGGCAGGATTCGGGTGCATACAACGCTGGCGAATCAAAAACAGTCAATGTCTATACGGTTGTAGTGCCAGGATCGGCAACGCCGGGTACGCAAATTTGCGAAAGAATATTCTTTGACTGGCGTAGTTCTTCTGGTCCAGGAGGGGGGTATGGTCTTCCGGCGTGCGCCACGGTAAGGAGTGATTTTAGCCTTAACCCCAATGTAACACCCATTATCAAGGATTCCGGAGGCAACACCATACCAGGCAATGTGGCCGAGCCGGGCAATACTATTACGTTTACCTACACGGTTAATAACACGGGCCTTACGGTTAGTACCAATGTTGCGTGCACTGTTGTCGGTGTCAGCAAGGTGGGGTATTATACCGTTCCAACTCCCAACGATTCTGTGTCCGATGCTGGTTTTGCGCAACCAGCTACTGGGTGTCCCCGTAGTTTTCCAAGAGGCAACATAACACTGGTTACCGAGACCGTGCCTGCGGCGCAAGTAACGGCCGACAAAACTATTTGCCGCGCACTGTCGGTTAATCCGGCAACAACCGCTGGCGGCACCAAGAGCAACGAAGCGTGCATACTGGTTGCCTCCAAACCCTACACGCGAATATATGGTGGCGACGTTAGTGCGGGTAACGCGCAGTCTAATGCATGTGGCACAACTAACGCAGCAGGTATCGTTGCCTGGAACCGCGAGAGCGCCAATGGTTTTGGTGGCGCGGGTGCGCAATTTGCCGCCCTGGCTCTAGATGTCATTTACGACTTTGCCAGCAACTTGGGCAACACTGGCAGTGCAGGTGCGGTGGCTACCGGTTTGTCATTTGCTAACACCACCTCTAGCGGACTTAGTAATTTTGGCGGCAAGTTTGGTGCACAACCATGCATGGCTGACTACTACGGTACACCCAACGGTACGGCGTTGTCTGGAGCGTCGGTTGACCTATCACCGCTCAATGGTCCGTATATTGTTACCGGGCAGGCCAATATAACAGGTGGCAATATCCAGCCTGGTCAAAAGGTGCAGCTATACGTTAACGGCGATGTGGTTATTAGTGGTCCTATTTCTTACATTGGATCGTGGACTGTCGATCGCAACCCACTGCTCGAAATCGTGGCTAAGGGCAATATCTATATAGATTCTAATGTCACGAGTTTGGATGGTGTGTATATTGCTCAGGCTAATGGCGCTAGCGGGGGAGTCATTTACACCTGTGCTAGTGGTGCAACGCCAGCAGTCCCTTCAAACCCCACCTACTACAGCACGTGCAAGAATCGACTTGTCGTAAATGGCTCGTTTGTGGCCAAGCAGGTTCAACTGTTGCGCACCAATGGGTCAGTGGGCGCTAGTAATGCCTCTGATAGTACTAGTAATGCCAATACAGCAGAGGTCTTTAACTACAGCCCGGCATTCTGGATCCCGCAACCGACCACAACCTTGCAGCAGCCTAATTACGACTCTATAACTAGTTTGCCGCCCATTTTATAGGTTGCGCTTACCGCTTAAGCTTATGTATAATCAGGACAAATGAGTTTACTAACTGGCGTGTCGTCGTTCTTTGGTCTGGATATTGGCACAACTGCTATCCGGGTTGTACAACTTCATGGCAGCGGGCAAGTAAAAAGCCTGGTGCGCTATGCGTACGTGCCCGTAGATAGCAAGATTGTGCTAAGCGATTCCAAGTCCGACCAACAGCGATTAGCGCAAATTATCAGAGAGCTGCTGGATCAAGCCAAACTCAACACCCGCAATGTTGCTGTTGGCATCCCCTCGCAGCGTGTCTTTACCGCGGTTGTAGATTTTGATCGTCTGCCTGCCAGCGAGTTAGCCAAGGCTATCCGCTACCAGGCCGATTCGCTTATCCCAACGCCGCTCGAAAAATCCAAGATTGATTGGGCTGTCATTGGCGATTCGCCAAAGGACAAAACCAAAGTTGAAGTACTGTTATCCAGCGTCGAGAATGACTTTGTGGAGCAGCGCCTAGACCTACTAGAGTCCATTGGGCTGGACGTCATTGCCTTTGAGCCCGACAACCTAGCATTAACGCGCGCGCTTATCCCCAACGAGGCCGTGCAGCCGCAGATGGTGCTCGATATTGGCAGCAAGAGTACCGATCTTGTTGTTACCGTTAACGGTGCGCCCCGCTTAACCCGCTCAATTCCTACTGGTGCAGAGGCAATTGTCCGCTCGGCTGCGCAAAACCTCAACATAGACGAAAAGCAAGCTCGCCAATTTGTCTTCAAGTTTGGGCTCAGCAGCGACAAGCTCGAGGGCCGTATCCACGACGCCGTTATTGGGACCATCGATTTGCTTACCAGTGAAATCGACAAGTCTATCAAGTTTTTCCAAAGCCGTTACGTCGACTCTCCGGTAGGACGTATTGTGGTTACCGGTGGTGCGTCAGCTCTGCCAGAGTTCCCGCTGTACCTCGCTAACAAATTTGGCATTGAGGTGGAAATAGGCAATGCGTGGCGCAATGTCTCGTTTGCCCCCGAGCGTCAAAACGAGTTGCTGGCAGTATCCAATCACTTTGGCGTAGCCACTGGGCTGGCGGAGCGGAGCGAATAACATGATTCAATTTAACCTACTCCCCGACATCAAGGTGCAATACCTTAAAGCCAATCGCCAAAAACATTTAGTGATGCTTATTTCGACGGTTGCAATAATTGCGTCGGTGGGTATCATGACTGTCTTGCTTACAGTGGTCTTTGGGTTACAAAAAAAGAACATAAGCGACCTTTCTAAAGATATCACTACCAGTAGCTCCCAGCTCAAAGCCACCCCTAACCTTAACCGTATGCTTACTGTTCAAAATCAACTCACTTCGCTGCCTGCTCTACACGACAGCAAACCAGTCGTTACTCGGCTCTATGGGTTCTTGCAGCAGGTGACACCTACCACGGCTAGTATTTCGCGCCTAGACGCCGATTTTGCCGCGCACACCGTCCAAATTTCCGGCACGGCCAACACACTCAGCACCGTCAATTCGTTTACCGATGCCCTTAAGTTTGCCACCTATCACACAGCTACTGACTCCAAAACCGAAAAGAAGGCTTTTTCTAACGTTGTTCTAAGCGTGTTTGGCCGCGACGATAAAAGCGCCAGCTACACCATAAATGCTTCATTCGAACCTACCTTGTTTAGCGAGACGTCCGATGTTACCCTGATTGTCCCAAACATTACCACACGCGCCATTATTGGCGATAACTCATCATTATTTAAGAAAACCGATTAGCAGGCGAGAATACCATGGCACGCACCACAGCATTCACCAAACGAGCACTTATCGGCAAGGCCAACAAGTCGATGGTTATTGCCACGACAGCCGCAGCCTTTGTGCTGGTATTTACATTGGTAGCCGGCAAATCGTTGTTAGGCCAAATGGCTTACCAAAACCGCGTCATTGGCGTCAAAAAGACTGCACTCAAGCGGCTTCATGACGACCTCAGCGCCCGTGATAGCCTGCAGTCATCGTACAACTCGTTTGTCGCCCAAAATCCCAACGTCCTGGGCGGTGACCCTAAGGGAACAGGCGACAAAGACAGCGATAATGCAACGCTTATCCTGGATTCGTTGCCGAGCACTTACGACTTTCCAGCGCTTACCACCAGCCTAGAAAAGATTATTGGCGACCAACAACTCAAGATTCTGTCTATCCAGGGCACCGATCAAGAAACTACCGAAGGGCCTAATCAGAGTAGTCCGGCACCCCAAGCGGTGGCTATGCCGTTCCAAATTTCTGTCAATGGTTCTTATCAATCGATTCAAAATCTCACCGATATATTCTTACGCTCCACTCGTCCGTTCCAAATTCAAACCCTGGACTTGTCTGGTGACGAAGCAAGCATGACAGTTACTCTTGGTGCCCAAACGTTCTACCAACCGGGCAAGACGCTCAACATAAAAAGTGAGGTCGTAAAGTAATGAAACAAAAAGACATCATCCTTATTATGGTCATGGTATTTATTGGCGCCGTGTTGGCGTTTGTGGTTTCTAACTTTTTCTTTTCGTCCAAAGCAAACCGCCAACAAACCGGCGAGATTGTTGATCCCATCAGCGCCAACTTTCCAGCGCCTCCCAGTAAGTATTTTAATCCCAGCGCTGTTAATCCAGCTCAACCAGTCCAAATTGGTGACAGTAACAACCAGAACCCTTTCAATACTAAATCGCAGTAATCTTGAGGCTAGGCAGACATGAGTGTTTTATCCGCTGCCGCACAAAAGCAGGTCGAAGACATACTAGTATCGACCGGCGCATTAACTGCGTCTCAGCTTGCAGCGTTAAAAGACAAATCGGCTAAGCAAAGCACACCGCTCCTTGGCTTAATTGTTACCGATGGCAAAGTTTCTGACGAAACGCTCACTAAGGCCATAGCCCAAGCCGCCAAGGTTCCGTATGTCAATTTGTCTAATGCCAAAATCGAAACCGAGGTGCTAGAACTACTCCCCGAGGATATTGCCGAGCGTTATATGGCAGTGGCCCTAGGCGAGATGCAAAATCGTTTGGTGGTAGCTATGCTAGATGCCGATAACGTTCAGGCGGTGGACTTTTTGAGTAACAAGATCGGCCGCCCGCTAAAGGTTTATGCCGCCTCGGAGTCTGGTATTCGTCAGGTACTGCACCAATACCAGGCCAATATCTCCAAACAAATGGTAGGCGAGATGAGCGACATCGGCAACGCAGTCGCTGCTGGCGAGCGTAGCATGACCGCCGACGTGAATGCTCCTGCCGATAGTGGCAAGGCCAATATTAAGACCATCGTGCAAGACTCCCCCATTAGCAAGGCGCTCACTACTATTTTGGATTACGCTGCTAAAAATGGTGCTAGCGATGTGCATATCGAGCCGCTGCAGGATGGACTCAAGATTCGTTGTCGTATCGATGGTATCTTGCGCGAAATACTACGGTTGCCCAAGAGTACTGAGCCCCCCTTAGTGTCGCGCATTAAAATCCTGGCTAACCTAAAGATTGACGAACACCGAATTCCGCAAGATGGCGAGTTTACTATTCAGGCCGCGGGCCGCGAGATTGACCTACGTATTGCAATTAGCCCCACGGTGTGGGGCGAGCAAGTGGTTATCCGTTTGCTCGACAAAACCGGCACTAGTCTCAAACTAGACGACATGGGCTATACGGGCCGTGCTCTACGCACCATACGCGAGGGCATCAAGAGTACTAGCGGCATGATTCTTACTTCTGGTCCCACTGGCTCTGGTAAGTCCACCTCGCTATACGCTCTGCTACAAGAAGTAAAAAGCGATGCCATCAACATCGTTACCCTGGAAGACCCAGTAGAATACAAAATGCCCGGCATTAACCAAATTCAGGTCAATGCCGATGTAGGGCTAACGTTTGCAAGTGGTTTGCGCTCTATATTGCGCCAAGACCCCGACGTGGTGATGGTGGGTGAGATTCGTGATAAAGAAACCGCCGAACTGGCCGTCCAAGCCTCGTTGACCGGCCACCTGGTATTTAGTACACTACACACCAATTCGGCCGCTGGCATTTTGCCGCGTTTGCTAGACATGGGCATCGAGCCGTTTCTTATTGCCAGCACTGTACGCACGGTAATTGGCCAGCGTCTGGTGCGCCGTATTGGTGCTAGCAAAGAGACATATCAGTCCGACAAAGTCGAAACAGAAGCCATTATAAAAACTTTAGGGCACTTGCTTCCCAAGACGGCCGAAGAAATGCCCAAAGTCGCCGCCGATTTAGGCTACGAAACCTTGCCACTAGCCAACCAAACCGCTTATACTTTAACCAAGGGCAAAGATAGCCCCGAAGCGCCTGGTGGATATAAAGGCCGCATGGGTATCTACGAGGTGTTTAATATCACCGAGCCAATCCAGGAGCTGATACTCAAACGCGCAACGAGTGCCGAAATACAAAAGGCGGCCGAGGCGCAAGGAATGGTTACGATGCGCGAAGATGGGTACCTCAAAGCACTCGCCGGACGCACCACCATAACCGAAATCAACCGTGTAGCAAGCGCCGGTAGCGCGTAACAAGGCAAAGGCAACGAAAGAAAAGTATGCAAGGCACACCCCGAATCGAAGTACTACTAGAAGAGGTTGTTAAAAAGAAGGCGTCCGACCTGCACTTACAAGTAGGGCTGCCACCTATGCTGCGTGTCGACGGTACGCTTATTCCGGTTGCTGGTGCCGACGTGCTCAGCGACGAAGCTGTCGAGGCGCTCATTTTTGCCATCCTAGACGAAGATCAAAAGCAAATTTTGCTTAAAGACAAAGAGTTCGATTTTAGCTTCGCGTTTGGCGAGCTAGGCCGTTTTCGTGTTAATGCCTTCCACGAGCGAGGCAACCTAGCCGCCGCGCTACGTCTTATTCCTAACGAAATTCTATCCCTAGAGCAACTTGGCTTACCCCAAATAGTCAACAAATTTGCTGCCTATCCACGCGGGTTGGTACTTGTTACTGGGCCTACAGGCTCTGGCAAGTCTACAACGCTTGCAGCTATGATCAACAAGATCAACCTAGAGCGTTCCGAGCACATCATTACCATTGAAGATCCTATCGAATACACTCACCGATCCAAGAAGTCGGTTATTGTACAACGCGAGGTACACTACGACACGTACTCGTTCTCGGCAGCTTTGCGCAGCGCTTTGCGCGAAGACCCAGATGTTGTACTTATCGGCGAGATGCGCGACCTCGAGACTATCGCTAGCGCAATCACCATCGCCGAAACAGGACACTTAGTATTCGCTACGCTGCACACCAACAGCGCCGCTCAAAGTATCGATCGTATGATCGACGTTTTCCCGCCGCATCAGCAGCCCCAAATCCGTTCACAGCTCAGCAACATCCTAATGTCAATTTGCTCACAGCGTCTTATACCTCAAATTGGCGGAGGTCGTATTGCTGCGGCCGAAATTTTGGTGGTCACCCCAGCTGTTCGCAACATCATTCGCGAAGGTAAAACACACCAGCTAGAAGCGGTTATTCAAACCGGTGCCGAGTTTGGTATGCAGTCTATGGACAAGACGCTGGTTAATCTTATTCACAATGGCACCATTAGTTACGAAGATGCACACATGGTAGCTATCGACCCAGACGAACTTGATCGCCTGATGAGAGGATAATATGAGCAATCAGCACACAAGTATATTCGGACGGGCAGGGGCCACACCGTGTTAAGCTATCGTTATACTGCTCGCGACCCCAGCACTGGCCAGTACATCAAAGCCGAGGTACAAGCCGCCGACGAACAGTCGGCCAGCAAGCTTATACGCCAAGAGGGCTTTGTACCTATCGACATCAAGCTTGCCGAAAAAAATGCTTCTGGTTTGCGCAGCCACTTTAACCATGTTCGCACCAAAGACAAAGTACTGTTTTCTCGTCAGCTTAGCACCCTTATAAACGCCGGTTTGCCGTTAGTGCAATCACTGCGTACGGTTAATGAACAAACTTCTAGCAAGCCACTCAAAATTATCATTAGTCGGGTTATTGCCGATGTCGAGGCCGGTTCTACGTTGGCGTCTTCTATGGCCAAATACTCCCAGGCCTTTAATCGCGTGTATATCAGCTTGGTCGCGGCAGGCGAGGCCTCTGGTACCCTCGATAAAGCGCTCGAGCGCTTGGCTCTTCAACAAGAAAAAGACGCCGACCTTATTAGCAAAGTGCGCGGTGCCATGATTTATCCCATTATCGTGTTGGTTGTTATGCTGGCTGTTGTTGGCTTTATGATTGTTAAGGTGCTGCCACAGGTAAAGATTTTGTACGACGGCTTGCCAGGTGCCTCGTTGCCGCTCCTTACGCGCGTGTTGCTTGCTATATCCGACTTTATCATCCATTTTTGGTGGGTTGTGCTTATTATAATTGGGCTGATGGTATTCTTTGGATCGCGTTGGGCGCGCACCTTTGGTGGCCGTCGAGTAGTAGATAGTCTCAAGATGCATGCTTGGCCTGTTGCGCCGCTGTTTATGAAGATGTATATGGCCCGTTTTGCACGCACTGGCACTACATTAGTGGCGAGCGGGGTGCCGCTTATTCAAATGCTCGACATTACCGGCGAGGCAGTCGACAATATCCACATCAAAGAGTCGCTTAACAAGGCCTCCGAAAAAGTCCGGGGCGGCAAACAGTTATCAGAGGCTATCAAAAACGATTCCAATTTCCTAGAGTTGGTACCCAATATGCTCAGCATCGGCGAGCAGTCTGGCTCGCTCGAGCAAATGCTCGCTAAAACCGCCGACTATTACGAAAAAGAAGTCGACGATCAGGTTAAGTCTATTTCTACCATTATCGAGCCAGTACTCATGGTTGTATTGGGTATTGTGGCATTTATTATCGTTGCCGCCGTGCTGTTGCCCATCTATGGCCTGGCCGGCCAATCGTTCGTACAAAACTAGATCAACACAAGGGGTGGGGATACGCAAAATGCTTGCATTTCAACGCTCGCTTAACGTATGATCTAAGCATAAGGATTTTAATAATACAGCGAAGGGGGCATTTGCACATGCTGTCACATCTCAAAAAAACTAAACTCAGTCAAGGCTTCACCATTATCGAAGTCCTGATCGTTCTTGCCATCGCCGGCCTTATTCTGCTGGTTGTGTTCTTGGCCGTTCCTGCATTGCAGCGCAACGCTCGCAACACACAGCGCGGTAGCGACGTTTCTAGCCTCGTCGGCGCCTTTAACGAGTACGTCAACAATAATGGCGGTACTATTCCAGCTAGCTGTACGGGTGCCACGCCTTGTACATTCTTAAGTAACGCCAAGATTGGCTTTTACCAGGCCAACACCGCTACTAACTTTACGTTCACCAACAACACTGCGGCTGCAGCTCCAAGTGACCCAGCCAACGTAAGCAACTTGGTCATGGCCAGTTACTCTACTTGTAACGCTAATGGCACAGCTGCTCAGTCGACCAACGCTACACCGCGTAGCGTAATCATTCTCTACGACGTAGAGACTGGTAGTGGCATGCAAGAGCAGTGCAAGACCGTCCAATAGTCACAACTATCGGATAACCAAAAATAAATAACGAGCCTATCAAGGCTCGTTATTTATATAGGTTACCAACTCGGCACATGGTACCATAACTGCATGATTGTGTTGGTGCTTATTTTGATTGGTCTGTGTTTTGGCAGTTTTGTAAATGCCTTCGTGTGGCGGCTACACGAAGGGCGCAATTGGGTCAACGAGCGATCGGAGTGCACACACTGTCATCATTCGCTTGCGCCTAAAGATTTAGTGCCGGTTATAAGTTGGCTACTGCTGCGCGGCAAATGTCGTTATTGCAAAAAAAAGATCGACGACACGCCACTTTCCGAACTGCTCGTACCAACATTATTTGTGGTTTCGTACATATGGTGGCCACTCACACTGCAGGGCAATGGCCTGTTTGTCTTTGTGTGTTGGCTTATTTTTGTCATTGGCTTCGTGGCACTCACACTGTTCGATTTGCGCTGGTTTTTGTTACCAGACGCCGTCGTGTTTCCACTAATGGGCTTGGCTGCAGTACAGGTGCTTGGTAGCTGGCTATTATTTGGTGGCTCGTGGCACGCTGCGGTAGGAAGCGTGATTGGTGCAATTGCAATCAGTGGTACCTTTTGGCTGCTGTACTACATGTCTCAGGGCAAGTGGATAGGGTTTGGTGACGTTAAACTGGGCGTGGTCTTGGGATTATTGGCCGGAGGGTTACTGCAGGCCTGTTTGGTATTATTTATCGCGTCGTTCATCGGCATGCTCGTTGCACTGCCATTATTAGTTATGGGCAAGGCTAGTCGCAAAAGTCATTTGCCTTTTGGGCCGCTGCTGCTTGCCGGCATGGTGGTGGTGCAATTGTTTGGCGCAAGCATCTTGAATGGCTATACGCGGCTCCTAACTCCGTAAAATATCCGTTCTAGAGCATAGTGCTTATGCTATACTGAAAGACATATGGGGGGCCTAATCACCACTGGCCAGATAATTCCGCAGCTACGGCACCTGACGCGTCGTTGTTTTAGTGGTCGCCCAGAGCAGGGCTTTACTATCGTCGAGGTTTTAATTGTATTGGCCGTTTCGGCGCTGTTGTTCGCTTCGGCAGCATTTCTTATTGCCGGAAAACAAAACCAAACAGCGTTTAATCAGTCTATTCAACAGATTCAGTCGCAAATTCAGCAAATAATGAACGAAGTAGCCATTGGTTACTACCCTAACAACAGCGATTTTCAGTGCACGGCTACGGCTGCTGGTCCAACGTTCACTACGGTTGTTACTAATCAGCAGGGGACCAACAGCGGATGCGTCTTTGTGGGCAAGGCTATGCAGTTTAGAGTGCAAGGCTCCGACCCCGAAATTATAGCCGTATACCCGTTGGCCGGATTGCAAAAAGATTCCTCGAGCGGGCAAGAGGTGCAGAATATTTCTCAGGCTAAGCCAAAAATAGTCCAGCCTGCTGCCGGCCAGTTTTCGGTTAAGGATGTCATTTTGCAAAATGGCCTTACTACTCTTGCCAATGGCGGTGCGGTCAATGGCATGTGGTACGACAATGGCGTGGCCAAGGTGCCTATTGGTGCTATAGCCTTTGTTACTAGTTTTCCGCAGGCAGGCGCTAGTGGCAGCGGGCTCAGCTCGGGATCGCAACAAATGGATGTTATCCCTATCGACAGTAGTACGACCAACAGCACCGAAGCTACCGGTGTGGCGGCCATCAATGGCCACATTGCCGACTCTATCAACGTAGGGCCTAGTAAAAGTCCACCAAACCCAACCAAGGGCGTCTCGATTTGTTTTGTCAGCGGGGGTACTAATCAATCCGGTTTGATCACAATTGGTGGCAATAATCACCCATTATCGGTTACGCTTAGTATAATTAACGGCAGTAAGATATGTTGATACACTTGTTTCGCCCTAGAAGCCAACACCAGCGCGGCGACACGCTGGTAGAAGTGCTTATATCTATGACGGTCATTAGCTTAGTGCTTGGTGGCGCATATACCACCACCAGCCGCAGCCTCAGCGCCACTAGGGCCGCCCAGGAGCGAGGCAATGCACTCAAGCTAGCCGAATCACAAGTGGAGCAAATAAAAAATATCGTTGCCACTTCGCCAGATGATATTTTTGGCGCCGGCGTTTCTACCAAGTTCTGTGTCGATGGCACCGGCACAGTGTATGACGCTAGCATCGCACCACTCAACACGCATTGCATTGTCGATGTGCAAGGTAACCCAACAACGATCCAACCGTCATTTACGCTCGTTACCACCCGCACCGGCAACGATTTTCTTGTCGACGAAAGCTGGTACGATGTTGGTGGCACAACTACAGACAATCTAAAGTTGGCGTACAGGGTATATCAGTAATGAACACCATGCGCTCTACTCGCCATTCCAAATCCAGCGGATTTACTATCATCGAGTTGCTTATTGCCACACTTATTTTTTCGGTTATTTTATTGATCGTCACCATCGGCATCGTGCAAGTTAGCCGTGTGTATTATAAAGGTGTTACCGAGGCCAACACACAAAATACGGCACGTAGCATCACCGACACTATTTCGCAGGCTATCCAGTTTAATGGCGGTACAATTACTGCGCCCACAGGCAGTTCGCCCGTCTATTTCTGCATCAACACGCAGCAATTTGTTTACTACTTAGGCAAACAATTAGTAGACACGATGCCAACGGGTAATCAAACTAATAAGGCTCTGGTGCAGCGCACCATAGCTGGCTGTGCCGCGCCAATGCCAGCCTTTACTGGACGCGAATTGCTCAGCCCACATATGCGTTTGTCCGACCTAAATGTCCAGCAGCTTTCAGGGTCCAATACGCTCTACAAAGTGCACGTTCGCGTGGTGTACGGCGACGACGATTTGCTCAACAACCCTACCGCTGCTACTGCCAGTTGCAAAAACCAAAAGTCTGGCACTCAATTTTGTGCTGTGTCCGATTTAACCACAACGGTTCAAAAGCGAGTAAAATAGAGGCAAACCATGAGCATAACTAAACAACAGACAAAAGAAGCAGGGATGGTGTCTATTATGGTCACGCTTATCCTTATGATTGTACTAAGCCTTATTGTGCTTGGCTTTGCCCAAGTGGCTAATCGTAATCAACGTCAATCGCTTGATCGCCAACTGAGCACCCAAGCGTTTTATGCCGCCGAAACCGGCATTAATGATGTCCGTAATCTTATCGCAACCAAGGGAACGCCCGTTCCCAAGCCCGACTGCACGAATGGTAGCGGGGCCGAACTGGCTTATTACGGCGCTGCGGGTGGCCTTAACAATGCAGTTAACGCCAGCCAAAGCGTCTCATACACCTGTGTTATGGTAGACCCAACACCTGACACGTTAGCGTACAACGACGTCGGTACAACGGGTACGGTAGTGCCTGTTGCTGCTGCTAGTGGCACTATCGGTCGTCTTAAACTTAGCTGGCAATCCAAAGACGGCACCCCTACACCGCTCACGGGCTGCCCAGCGTCGGTCACTAAAACCTTTTCGCCAACCGGATCGTGGACGTGCGGCTACGGTGTGCTTCGTTTCGATCTAGTGCCCACCAGTGGGTCACTAAATATCGCGGCGCTGCAAAATACCACTATGTCGTCCATTGTCGTCCCGCTCAGCTCTGGCGGCTCAGCCACATATGGTTATATCGCTAACACTAGTGGTAGTAACGATGTACTTAAGGGCCTATGCACTAACACTGGCTGCAGCCTGACTATTACTGGCCTCAGTTCTACGCAGTATTATTTAAGGGTTAGCTCAACCTACAAAGATGCTTCGCTGCAAATCAATATCGCTGATGCTGCCAACAACCCGTTAGACTTTACTGGCGCCCAGGCTCTTATCGATTCTACTGGCAAAGCACAAGACGTGCTGCGCCGCGTGCAAGTTCATGTGCCGCTCGCCACTAGTGGCAACCAGCTTCCGGACTATGCCATCGAGAGTACCGACTCAGTGTGCAAGCGCTTCGCGGTTATGAGCAATTACTTTACGTCGTTTGTCGCTTCGGTTGCTCCTACTATCGCTGCCGATGGCAACCCACTGTGTAATTAGTCTAGATTTTGCACCAAACCAAATAGAATAGTTACAATCGATTATTTTTGGCCATGAAACCGTTCGTGCACACTCTTTAAGTGCGGGTCGGTAACATGTGTGTATATCTGCGTAGTGGCAATGTTGCTATGCCCCAGCATGGCCTGTACGCTGCGCAGGTCGGCGCCATTCATAAGCAGGTCGGTGGCAAACGAGTGTCGCAGTGTGTGTGGGCTAACGTGTTTGGTAATTCCGGCCAGTAGTGCATAACGGCTTACTGCTCGTTGGACACTTCGCGCTGTTAGCCGGTGAAAATTTCCAGATAAGTCAACTGTTTTGCGTCCACTATAGCGCACAAATAGAGGTTTGGTATTGTCTTCACGCTCTTTAATGTAGCGCTCCAACCACTCGGCAGAGGCAGGGCTAATAAAAATCGGCCGGTCTTTTTGTCCTTTGCCACGAACCATAAACTCGCGGCGCTTCAGGTTTATCTGGTCTCGGTCCAGACTCACTAGCTCCGAAACACGTAAGCCGCTACTAAACAACAGTTCCAATATTGCTCGATCTCGTAGGCCCGAAAGCTTAGAAAGGTCTGGCTGATCAAACAATCGCTCCAACTCGTCTTCATTCAAGAAGGTTACTTGCTTGCGCACTGTGTGTGCCAGCTCCACCTTGTCGGCAGGCAGGGCAGGAATGTCGCGCTTGGCACAAAACTTCAAAAAGCTGCGCAGGGCAATCAGGTGATAGTTTTGAGTAGTCTTTTGTAATTCGTCAGATACGTTAGTCCCCAATCGATTGAGCCACAGCCGCCACTTACGGATCAGTTCTGTGTCGACGTCATCTACGCTCAGGTCATCACCCGCAAAATCAACCAAGCGGGTCAGGTAATGGTCGTAGTTCTGAATCGTTTTTTGCGAACGGTTTTGCTCAATTTCTAAGTATTCCAAAAAATCAGTTTTGGCTTTTGCAAGTAACATAACCATATTGTAGCACTACCATAGCTGCCAAAGTTTGTATCTGTTATAATATGCCTTAACTAAATAAGGAAATCCTCACACTATGGAACAAACGTTGATTATTCTCAAACCCGATACTATGCAACGCGGCTTCGCGGGCGAAATTATCACCCGTTTCGAAAAAGTCGGCCTAAAGATTGTGGGCGCTAAAATGCTCAAGCCCGATCAAGATCATTACTATCATCACTACGAGAACATTGGTAAGATGATTTCTCGCCGTGGTCAAATGGCCTTTGACGTTACACTCGAAATGATGCAGCAGGGCCCCGTTTTGGCTTTGGTGCTCGAAGGCGCCGAGGCAGTGTCCCAAGTCCGCAAAATGGTGGGCGCAACCGATCCCAAAAGTGCCGCTCCAGGCACTATCCGCGGCGATTACGCCCATGTTGGGTTTGCCTTTGCCGACACCAAGGGTCTTGGCATTGCTAACCTTATCCACGCGTCAGGCGACCCCGAAGAAGCCAAGCAAGAAATCGCTCACTGGTTCTCTAAAGACGAGCTTTACGACTACGAAGCTGTGCACGAAAAGCACACACAGCTAAAGCGCTAGTACCTTTTATTGCAGGAGGAGCCGCACAAGGCTCCCTCGTGGTCCGGTAGTTCAACGGATAGAACACCACCGTCCTAAGGTGGGTGTTGGGGGTTCGATTCCCTCCCGGGCCACCACGTCCTAATCGACTCCAATCTGCGGCCCAAGTTTCTAAAAACAAGTTTCAGAAACTTG
>CAZBQZ010000018.1:0-33781 GCA_964494495.1 uncultured Candidatus Saccharibacteria bacterium | reverse complement strand
GCGTTGGTTTCCGGTACCAAAGGTCGTAGGTTCGAATCCTATCGGGTGTACCAACATTCGTTATACATATAAATTATTTCTTATCTGTTATTACACTGAATTTTAGCTGGTTTTGACCAATCTGGAGTCGAACTATTTTATCATAGACATTTTATTGTGTTTATGCTATAATATTCTCCATGAGAACACCTACGGAGCGTGTGAACATTGTAGCTTTCACTAAAGCTGACGAGTTTAGTGCGCTCGGTGATAAAACAAAAAGATTTCCGTACCAAAGAGTGGTTGCCTTATGGCATAACGATGGCTTTTTTGGTCAGCATATTGGTGAGAGAAATACTTCGGCTCGAGATGAAAGAGTTCTTTCTTTGTCCCCTCAAGTCGGTTCAAGACTTATGTCTAGTTTCTCTGCAATCCTTGAAGGTCAAGAGGTAAATTGCCATAGGTTTGCTCGTGATATTACAGGCATGCCATCTTCAACTACCGAACCGGTGCTTGAATTTGATGGTTTGCCTATAGTCGGAGCATTACCCGAGGGCTCTTTAGGCATTATTGGCGTAGAAGGCTATGGTGTTGCGCACAGTATTGGCTATGGGTTGGGCGATACAAGTCTACAGGTCATGTCATCTGGTGGTGAACTTGGTTTTGCTGATAATAATGCAGTTGTCGATTTCTATAGACAGCTTTACCCAAGTCGTGTAGTTAATCTACGTCAAGTTCAATAACTCATCTGTTGAGACAGTAAAATAGTTCTAACCTGTGCCAAAGCGCTGTACCATTGAAAATTTACAGATACGAAAACGATCATAAAGGGTCTTTTTGTTTGATCTAAACTTTCTCATCTGTTTCACGGGTTCGTATCCTTTCAGGCTACCGAGCATAATGGCGGAGCCTAATGTTTCACTATTGTGAGATGATAGTGACATGCCAAAACATACTGAAAAGAAATTCAAAGTAGCTTCTTTTACCGACATACGACGCATCCTTAAAGAATTAAACGCAAAACATGCCTCCAGATCCGAGTCGCATCATTATTACGGAATGCAGCAATCGAGAGACGTCACCAAGCTTGTTCTGTCAGAAAATAAATGCGAGATCCATATCTTAAAAGAACAAGACGGAACCTTCACATTAACAAAAACAATTAAAGTTAAAGATAAACATGAAGGCATCAAATGGCTAGAAAAGAACGGTTTCAAAGAAATAATGCATATTAAAATGGCCCATGATGATTATGAGTATGACAACGGCATTGTTGGGTTGTATGTAATCAACGATGAGCTATTGTCAGTGATTCTTGACTACCCGCTGAGTCGACACCAAGAAATATCAGAATTATTTAAGTTAAGTAGCGCTGAAGTTATTGAGCAGCCGTACAATCAATATTTGAAGAAATAGTTTTAACCTTGATCTCATAAGTCAATTGTCTATTAATCCCGTTTCGTCCAACTTTCGATAAAGTGAAATGATGTCCGGCCACAACTGGTTCCACCTTTTATCCACTGAACGTACCAGGTGAGATTGATTAGTAGAGGTCGGGATTAGCCCCTTTTGTTACCATTAAGCTATGGCCGAGACGAAAAATACCTATTATCTTGCTGTGCCCGAAAGCGCTATAACGCTAATCGTGAGAGATAGCGCATCGCACCAAGGTGCATATCAAGGATCGATTGATTTTGCAGTACCTGTCGATACTCCTGTCGTAGCAGCAGCCGACGGCTTAGTTACTCGTGTGCGGGACGATAGTGATCAGTATGGCCAAGAGCGATCATTTGGTCCGCTAGTCAATTACATAACTATTGAGCATGGCGATAAGGAATTATCTGAGTATTTGCATCTTGCCAAAGGCTCGGCGCTAGTGAAACCTGGCGATAACGTAACTGTTGGCCAGCAAATTGCTAGCACAGGTCTTTCTGGCTGGCTTTATGCTCCGCATCTACACTTTATGGTTTATCCAAAATCTAACGGTAAGCTGCAATGTTTAGAGGTAAGGTTCAAGTGGCCGTTACCAGGACGGTTCTAACCTCGTTAATGATGCTGTACCTACGGTAGTTGGGGTCGTGAGACCCCGGCGGCCGCTGGCATGTTCTGTTATTGCCACGAAAGGAATGGCTACTTATATTGCATGTTTACGTTAAATATGTTTAAATATATCAAAATTATTAGAGAACGATTTGATGACAGAAGCTATACGTGCCGAGCAACTAATGCGAGTGATCCCTACGGCCGAGTTCGCGACAGCCGTAGGGGCTTGCTTCATGCATTCAGAGGGCAAGAAGTTAGAGGGCGGGTTTACGTTAAGGCAAGAAAATGAGAGCGTTGTACTGGGGCAGCTGCGTGTGCCATGCCATTCGGCGGACAACGGTGGCTACCATCCGGCTAACTATGTCTACTTTCCAGACACGGAAGGCTCGGTCGGACGCTTACATAGCCATCCACACTACCATAATATAGGGACATCAAATTCGGCTATGCCATCATTTGGTGATCTGAAGACTATGCTCTGTCATCCAGCTTACCCACCTCAGTATATCCATGGAGTGATTGGCCGACGCTACGAGGACCACGGTTTGGAGACGGTGAGTCGAGGTGTACTCAATCTTTTTCGACCTGATACCTATGCGCCCCGCCCTTATTACGAACCCCAGTTTGCTTGGATGCTCAAGGTTGATGCTGCGCCGAAGAATAAAGTGCCCGAGGCCTTACGAAGGTGGGGTATTAGCCACGCCAGCCTTAATTTCACCCTTGAGGGCGGAGTGGCCGTCATTGAGCCAGATAAGCCAGACACTATTGACCGGGCTATTGAAAAGCTTTTTGCAGTTTAATGGTATCGATCATTTGTAAGGATTCAGCCCAAGACGCTGTAAATTCTGATAAAGGCCTATGAGACCAGGGTAAAGCTGTTTCCACCTTTATCCACCGAGCGTATCGTATACAACCAATCGGATTTAACATAATATATGGCTATGAATTTAACAAAAGAAAAAAAGGAAGCATTGTTAATTATTGGGCTGGCAATACTTCTGCACGTCATTTCCTGGAGTTTTATAAAAAACACTAACGAGTGGAAGATGAACCATACTCCCGGAGGCATTGGTTTATTAGTAAGCACAGCCGGTCTTATTATATGGATATATGGTTTTATAAAGTACGCTCGTGCAAAAGGAAGATCAGATTTACTCGCAATCTTCCTTTCTTTATTTTGGCTATTGGGACTTTTAGTGCTCTTAGTGTTAGCTGACGTAAAGAAAACCAGAAAATCTTAGCTCTGTTTGGCTAATAAAGTTCTAGTTTCGTTAGCCGTACGGTACCAATGAAAGGAAAAGCACGAAGTGCGCTATCCTACCCTGGTGTACCAAGCATAATGGAGACTCTTTGGGGTCCTTTTTGATATTGCTTGAGTGTATATAAATGGTATTTAATTCAATCATGTCAAATAACGAGGGGTATAGAGGTACGCTACATGCCAATGCGCTTAGTATGTGGCTCGATTATGGTGACTTCCCTCCGCCGAACACTCATGTACCAGTCTCAGAGCTGCGCTTTGTTTCGGGTCTACCATTTAACCTGTATATAATCGACGGCGAACCAGGCCCGCAAGAAGGTATGGCTTTTGCAGCAGTTGCAGGCAGCCACGAAGACTTCGCCAAAGATCCTGCCGGTCCGTTAGTACGCATGCATTCAGCATGTATATTTTCTGAAGTAGGTGACAGTCCGTCGCTTGATGCGTGGCTGAGACGTGGCGTCCAGGATCAGTCAGAAGGGCTTGCTTTTACTCGTACCCCCAGCGATGAATGCGATTGCCGTGCACAGCGCGAGGCCGCCCAGAGACGGGTAGCGCTAGAAGGAGGTGTCTATCTGGATCTTGCCGAACAAGAAGGAAGAGGGTGGGGCTTGACATTAAACGCGAGATTTACCGGCTTCACCGCGAGGAGGGCCTCGATACTGCAGAGGCATGTAAGCGATTGAAAATTGAGTTCGATGTCAGACAATATAGGCATTGTGCACGATTCCTGCTGGATACAGTAGGCCTTAACTGGGTACGGTTAATGAGTAACAACCCACGAAAACGCGCGGCACTGGAATTAGCCGGCATAGCGGTGACTCCTGTATCGCTTATTGTTGGCGTTACTGAATCTAATATCGCCTACTTACGTACCAAGCGTGACAAAGGCGGACACGACCTACCGTCCGATCTGTAGCTCAGTTGACAACAACCAGTATGGTTTTATCCTGTACAAGAACGCTGTACCGCAGATCCACATCAGATTTTTTCTGGTATATAACACCTATTGACTCCGTGCATGCGGGCGATACAGTAACAGTCAAATATGTTAAGGATAAAGACGGGAACGCCAGCACAAATTGTGGATCGTGTTACGCGAAAAAAGAAAACTGACCAACTTTACTCCCCCTGGTATGATTAACTGATGAGCATATCCGACGAAGACGCAAAGAGAGTTACAATACAGAGCTATAACACAAATGCAAAAGAATACTTCGCGAAAGTGGGTAGCGATACTGCAAGAACCGTGGCGTATTGGCCAGGAGTAGAGTTTTTTCTTAGCAAGTTGTCTAAAGGCGAAAAAATATTTGAGATAGGCAGTGGTAGCGGCCGGGATGCCCGCATGATTGAAGACCAAGGTTACGTCGTGCAGCGTAGCGACGCTACCGAAGCATTTGTGCAGCATTTGCGGGCAGAGGGTTACGAGGCAATGAGCTATGACGTTCTTGGGGGGCGACCAGCAGCAAACAGGCGGCTATATTTGCCAATGCAGTGTTTTTACATTTTACCCTCGCACAATTTCGCAAAGCCCTTGCCACTGTTTACGATAGTCTTTTAGCCGACGGATTGTTTTGTATTGGTATGAAGCTGGGCGATTTTGAAGGTTGGCGAGAAAAAGGCTTAAGCGACAAACGCTATTTTAAGTTTTGGCAATCGGACGCCCTGCAGGCAGAATTACGCAAGGCTGGGTTGAATGTGCTTGAATCCTACATAACCCCTGACAAAGCTTACGTAGTAGTAACTTCTAAACGTGTTTAGCTCATCTAGCCGGCGGATTTTTATCTGGCACGCCTCGCGTTTTTTACCGAGCGTACCTAAAACCATGTTGCGCTTGGTATGATAAAGCGATGAACAGTGATGACTACCAACAGGATTATTACGAGAAAGAGTGGGCAAGAATCAAGCTTAGTAGCAAGGCCGGTAAAAGCGGCTGGAGAACGCTTGTTCCTGCGCCCGACTTTGTAAGCTTTGTTTCGTATCTTAAAGATAACCACATAACAGGCCGGGTACTTGACCTTGGCTGCGGCGGTGGACGGCACTCCATTTTGTTGGCTCAGAATGGTTTTGAGGCATATGGCGTTGATTTTGCCGAGGCAGCTATAAAGCAGGCTAAGGCAAATGCCGCAGAGGCAGGTGTAGAAAAGCTGACTAATTTTACGGTTGGCGACGCACTCGATTTACCATATGCCGATGGCTATTTTGATGTAGTTAACGACGACGGATGCTTGCACCATATCGACCCAGCACAGTGGCCCACTTATTTAGCTAGCGTTTCGAGAGTTTTGAAGAAGGGTGGTATCTTGCGGATAAAAGCATTTAGCAAGAATTGTGTGTACTTTGAAGAAAATAGCTCCGCCAATTCTTCTCAGTGGGTTCGGCTTGAAGGCAGCGGCTACACATACTTTTTTGACGAAGCGGATATTCGCAAGCTTTTTTCGGACAAGTTTGCGATTATTAATTTGGAAGAAAACGCCCATACCGAAACCGATGCTAAGAGATTCTTCTTTGTAGTACTCAAGTTATTGTAGCTAATTTGGCTCTAGTTTGCGTCGGGTGCCGCACCTGTGGGGCCAAAACGATATCTGAACGGTTATTGATATTTATTGATAAATATGGTATTATAATCATATGTTTAGAAGATCTTGGGTGTCGTCTGACGAAATATTTCTTCACAAGCTTGGGCAAGGTTTACAAGATCCCCTTATACGTGCAGAGATGATTCAGTCAATGCCCTTAGCCGGAGCACCCGAACACGCCCCAGCAGGATTGCCAGAGGGCTCTGTTGTACTACCAACGCTCCGCTTAGGAAAAATCCTGGAGGCCAACATCCATGGTGCCAGTTATCCTCCCACACCTCAGGAGACACGTCGCATAGGCACATTGCTGGTAGCGGCCACTCTCTTAGAAAGCGAGTTGTCTTATTTTAATGGGCCTGAGGCAGTACATATTCAAGCTGCAGGTGTTGCCGAGGTCTTCTCCAGCCGAATCAACATGTGGCAGCACGTAGGCTCAGAAGCAACCCTTAGTGTGGATCCGCATGATAGAACTTTTGTATTGTCTGCTGGCTTTGTTATAAATGCAGCCACGCAGCTCCAGAACATACTACAGTCCTAGAATCTGACAATATCCATTTTTCAGGGTACGACTACCAGGACGAGAATCCGCATGGTTGTCGTTGAAAACACCATACTGATTCTAACCTCGTACGTTACGCCGGAAGCGCGAGAAACCCTTCTGCCATATCCATGATTAGCCCTGGAGCTTCTGTGTGCTTTTGTAAGTACGGCATAGTCCCCAAATTAACAATTGGCTCGCCGAACATGGCCATGTGGTGTGGCTCGACGGTGGCATTTGTAGGTACGGATTCGGTAATAGCGTGCATCACAACTTTGGCAGCAACGTGCGGTTTGCGGCCGACTATATGATCTATACCGCGCAACCACCACGGTTGGCCCTCAAAGAAGCCGCCGTGTATGGTGCCAGGAACGGCATTTACGATAGTAACACCGGGGATTTTATCGGCAAGTGCACGTCCGCCCGCCTCTAACCCGAGTTTTGCCATGTTGTACTGCTTGTCGGGGCCAGGCGGCTTTTCGTCTTGGGTAAATTTTGGCCTAAAAAGGCGTGCCCCGCTGCTCGAAACATTGACAACACGCTTCACTACAACCTCTTCGCGGTGCAGCGCAAGCGCCAATGCAAGCGGGCCAAGACAGTTGACTTTAAAAATGGTGCTGTCGAGCCAGGATGCAGGCCCTTCTGGCTTGTTTTCTGCTGCGCGAATAATGCCGCCAGCGTTGTTTACTAAGGCGGTTAGCGAAGCTCCGCCAAGGCCCTCGCGTAGCTTGCTAGCGGCAGTGCGTATCGAAACGGGCGAGGCCACGTCAATTTCTAGTGGGCGGATACGCCCGTGGCGAAGATGTTCGGGATAGATGTCGTCGAACTTGTGCGCATTCCGATACCCGGCGTACACTATTGTATCCGAGCGGGCGGCCAAGGCTCCAACAATTTCGCGGCCCAAGGTGCCTGTGGCGCCAGTTACTAAGTAATGTTTGATTTCTGGATTGGTGTTTGGCATGTGTATATCCTAGCAGAATGAATATATCACAAAGCCCGTCTCTGGTCGCGCTAGCACTGGGCGGGTACTTGCCTTGTAATTGCGTAGTATGTTTTGCCAACCCTATTTCGTCTAATTTTTGCTAGAATGACCATATGAATGAACTTTTGGGGGCGTCGTCCTTCACTATTCGTGGCGCAAAGTCCCGCGGTAATTTTTTTCTGGTATTAGCCCTGGTGCTTTTGATCCCAACGCTTCTTCTCGCTCCTAAATGGATGTCGGCAGAAGGCGATGCGAGGATTGGTTCTTGGGTAGGTTTGTTGGGCCTTTGTTTTTTGTTTATTGCGATAAAAAATTATACTACGCGGCTCACGTATACAACTGGTGGTACGTTGGCGCTTAGGAAGTTGTACCCGCAACGACAGCTGCAATTAAGCAAGTTAATATATGCCGAGAAGTATCGGTTCCCATTAGGCAAGTATTCTAATCGCATGCTTAAATTGGTTGACGAAGACGGGAATACGCTGCGTATTTACATAGACGAATTTAACTACAACGATTTTGGCGATATGGCCGATATTATACGGCCCTATATATTTGTCCCACGTGTAGAAAAGAACTTTACGACATTTGTATATAGGGGTGCACCTAAAGGGCCAAAAAGGAACGTTGGCTACTACTTCGCAGCGTCACTAAAGGCCTTTGGAAGAACATTTTTGTTTGTGGTGCTACCGGCTTTGCTCATTTCGGGTGCACTTATAGTGTGGGCAATTATTACTAAACAGCCTGCTTTTCGGTGATTGACAAACAGCCTAATTAGCGAATATCAAAGAAGTGCGTGTGCGGGATTTTATCTAGCAAATCTATTACACCAGCATCGAGCATTAGGTTGAGCAAGAATATGCCCAAAGCTAGTTCCAAAATAACTAGTGCACCGCTTACTTTAAGTGAACGTTTTCGTGCCACGGCGTTAACGGGTACAAAAAACTCGCGGTTGGTTATGTACTTTTGGATTTCTTGCTGGCGTTTGGCCTCATCGAGCGCTTTTCGGACATCTTGTTGGTTTACGCTCGTAGGTGGTTTGGGGTCGGCCATGCTTTGGGCAACGGGAGGGGACTGTTCGTCGTCGGCAGGTACTACCTCTTCGGGTTGTGTCTCTGAGGCAATGTCAGGGTCTGATGGCGTGGACGGTTGCATGGCCTCGACTTTTGCTGGCGCGGCAGGAGCGGGTTGAAGGGGTTTGGACGAAGGAACGGCGGCTATAGGTTCTGGAGCTGGATCGGGTGTATCTGCCTCGGCGGCTAATACCGGAACCATAATGGCCCGCTTGGGGATAACGAGCTGCGGGGCAGGGATACTGCTTGCTGGAGCTGTCCGTTTTTTGGGTTTGGCGATGTCCGCCATGGGGCTACCGGGTTGTTTTTTAGTTTTTTCTGATGGAGTCATAGTGTTTGCTAGCCATTAGTATTATCTGCTTGTCTTTATAGTACCGGTACATAAGGTGTATGTAAAATATAACGCTTATGCTCGTGTATACTGGTAGTATTATGCGCGCGTCGGATGTTTTGGTTGAGTCATTACTCAAAAAGGGTGGTGTGATAAATGCCGACCAACTTAAAAAGTTGGGTGAGCAAGCTGCCGCCGAAAAAAAGACATTGCAAGAGCTGGTTATCCAAACCAACAAAATTTCTGAGGTAGATCTTACCAAGCTGTACGCCAAAGAAATCGACGTTCCGTTTGCCGAATTTGTTGCCGGCAGCGTACAGCCTGATATTTTAAAGCTTATCCCCGAGCGCGTTGCCCGACAATACGGCGCGGTAGCATTTGATGTTGGCGACGACGGTGTTATTTTTGTAGCCCTAGAAGACCCGGACGATATCCAGACCATTAACTTTTTGCAAAAGCAGCTGGGTAAACCCATACGCGTGCACATAGCGCCAACCAGTATGATTCAGGCGGCGTTAGACCAATACGGCGGCAACAGCGCTGGTGCGGCACTGGCCAAGGTAATACCCATCGAAGAAAAAGAGCCCGAAGAGGAAGAAGACCAAGACGTTACCGAAGATTCGCCTATTGCCCAAACAGTTAATCTGATTATTGACTATGGCATCAAAAACCGTGCCAGCGACGTGCACATCGAGCCCCGCGAAAATGTTGTCATTGTCCGCTACCGCGTCGACGGTGTGCTGCGCGAAGCCAACAAACTACCCCGCAAAGTGTTGGGTGCGCTGGTGTCGCGCATCAAAATTTTGGCCAACCTGAAGATTGACGAGCACCGCGCACCACAAGACGGGCGCTTTAAAATATCAATCAACAATCATATGTATGCGTTGCGCGTATCTACACTGCCAATTGTTGACGGCGAAAAAGTGGTAATGCGTATTTTGGACGAATCCAGCAAGGCCGCCACGCTAGAAGAGCTGGGCTACTGGGGTGAGTCGCTGGCCCGCGTTAAGCAAGCCATTACACAGCCGCACGGCATGATTTTGGTTACCGGGCCAACGGGGTCGGGAAAATCTACGAGTCTTTTTAGTGTCCTAAGCGAACTCAATGACGCGGCAGTCAACATTAGTACTGTCGAAGACCCAGTAGAGTACCGCATTGTAGGCGTCAACCAAACGCAGGTTAACCCGGTTGCAGGCATGACGTTTGCCAACGGGCTACGGGCATTATTGCGCCAAGACCCCAACATTATTATGGTGGGCGAGATTCGCGATGGCGAAACTGCCGACCTAGGCGTACAAGCAGCGCTTACCGGCCACTTGGTGTTTAGTACGCTACACACCAACAACGCATCAACCTGTTTGCCGCGTTTGTTAGACATGGGCGTCGAGCCGTTTCTTATTGCCAGCACTGTACGGGTGGTGATAGGGCAGCGCTTGGTGCGCCGTTTGTGCCCAGAGTGCCGAGAGCATTTTGCGCCCGACGATGCAGTTGTGGCTCATGCCAAGGACGCCTTTAACTTAAAAGATGCAGCCGCCTTTACGCAGGTGCACGAGCTAGAAAAACAGGCGCTGGAAGCCGGTATTGGCACCAAAGAAGGTGGCAAAAGTTCGTCTACCGAACTCAACACCGACGGCAAGACAATCCTCAAACTTTGGAAGGCGCACGAAGAAGGTTGCAACGCCTGCAACCACACCGGCTACCGCGGCCGCATGGGCGTATACGAGGTGCTTGGCAACAACCTGGCCGTCCAAAAACTCATTATGTCGAGCGCTACCAGCGAAGACCTAGAGGCCCAGGCCATACGCGATGGCATGGTAACCATGCAGGTAGATGGGCTAATTAAAGCGCTGCGCGGCCAAACCACCATAGAAGAAATCATGCGCGTAACAAGCACCGAAGGATAGGCAATGGCAGAATATAAGTACACAGCCAGGCAGGCTGACGGCTCGGTTCGCAGAGGCACTATAGCGGCGCAAAGCAAAAGCGCGGCCATTGCCACGCTGCGCGGGCGGCGCATGCAACCTATGGTTGTTCAGGAGACCAAAGGCGCCGGCCTTAACATGAACATCAAGCTGCCAGGCTCGACAGGGGTGCGCACGCGCGACCTAGTTATTTTTACACGTCAGTTTTCGGTTATGGTGAGCGCTGGAGTGCCTATTATTCGGGCGTTGAGCATTCTAAAAGATCAGAGCGATTCGGTAATGCTCAAAAAGATTTTGGAAGAAGTAGCATCCGACGTGCAGGGCGGCATGAGCCTAAGCGAAGCGCTTTCAAAGCACCCTAAAGTCTTTACGCAAATATACGTCAACATGGTGCGGGCGGGCGAGGCCGGAGGTATTTTGGACAAAGTCTTTAACCGCTTGGCGTTTCAGCAAGAAAAAGACGCATCGCTGAAGGCTAAGGTACGTTCGGCTATGGTGTATCCAACGGTAATTGCGGGGGTAATGGTAATTGCCTTTTTTGTACTCATGACCTTTATTGTACCCAAGATTGGCAACATCCTAACTTCACTAAGCGGCTCGGCAAAGCTGCCAATATACACCCGCGCACTACTGTCGCTAAGCAACTCGCTCAAGCAGCCAGCCGTTATTATTGGGCTCATTGTGGGCGTCCCGCTGGTTATTATTTTGTTCCGCCGCTACATCAAAACGCCCAAGGGCCGGTATTGGTGGCACTCGGTGCTGCTTAAATTGCCGATTGTTAAGGTAATTATCATTAAAACGGCCATTGCGCGCTTTGCCAGAATTTTTGCCTCACTGATGGGCGCTGGTGTTTCGATAGTAAGCGCCATCGAAACCACAGCTGGCGCTATCGGCAACGCTGTTATAGAAAAAGAACTTATGAATTGCTCTAAGGCTGTACAGGCTGGAAGCCAATTGTCGGCAGAACTGCAAAAAAGCAAACACTTTCCGCCCATTGTCGCCCAAATGTTGGCCGTGGGCGAAGAAACTGGCGAGACCGATACCGTGGTACTCAACATCGCCGAATTTTACGAAGAAGAAGTAGACACCGCCGTTGGCGCACTGTCTTCGGTTATCGAGCCAGTTATGATTTTGGTACTAGGCGGCATGGTGGGCCTGATTGCGGTGTCCGTATTTGGGCCCATTACGCAGCTTTCGAGCGGCGCAGAGTAAGTTAATCCGAAGTCGAACACTAAAGGGAGGGCAGATAAAATACGCACAAAAACTTAAATGGCTGCTAGCAGTGTTTGTTGTAGTAGTATTGCCATTGTCGTCGAGTGGCATCGCACACTCCGATCCACTAGGCAGCGCGACGCTTTTCTCGGCACCAGGTGCTGGTTCGTCTGTAGTTGAGGGCGCAGATGGTAATATTTGGACAACTAACTCAAATGGAGCGAACGGCGTCGTTAAAATGACAAGGTCGGGGACGGCAACACTCTACAATAGCATTCCGATAGGCAACGCTTATCAAAATATTACTTCTGGGCCAGATGGTGGCATGTGGTTTGCAGATGGGTTTGATATCTCGACCATAAGCAGTCAAGGGGTGGCCGCGAACTACAGAGTTCCTCAATCCTTATGGGCTTCTAACCAAGGTCTTGTTGATGGGCCTGATGGTAATGTATGGTTTGCGGCGAGCGATGGAACGCTTGCCAGAAGCAAGATCGGGCGTATAACCACAACTGGTACGTTTTTGCCTGCGTATTCCGTAGGTGGCTCGCCCTTCTTTCTTGTGAGTGATCAGATAAATAGCTCCGTGTGGTACTCTCTACGAGTTCTAAACCCTGGTGGCGGCTACTCTGGTCAGAGTAAAATCGGCAGATCTGACATGAATGGAGTACAAACTGAGTTTGCCCTCCCGCAGGGTTTTGGCAACATAATGGGCTTGACTCTGGGCCCCGATGGCAATATTTGGTTCGTTAACGGCCTAGGCAAAGTCGGAAAAATGACGCCTGCGGGCATTTTTACATTTTACGATTTTAGCTATTCCTCCCCCGATGGCTTCCTCTACCTCACTTCAGGCACAGATGGCTATTTGTGGGCAACACGTAAGAATGGAACAGTGGCGCGCATTTCGACAATCGGTACGGTAGATACTTATACTGTTTTTCCAACCGGCACTAGTGGCTATAGTCTCTTAGGAATAACAGCCAGTAGGGACGGTAATATATGGCTTACAGGCAAGATTGGCACGCAGGCGCAAGTTATAAAGGTGGGCACTGATTATTCGGATAGCGACGAAGACGGGTTGTCGGATTCTGTGGAGTCGGCAGCGTATCCGGCGCGCGACACAATATTCTGCAATACGACCGTTACAACATGCGAATACCCCAACCCGGCGATTAAAGACATTTATGTAGAGAACGACTGGATGGTCAAGCCCGGCGTCGATGGTTATTCTATGCAATTAAGTAATGATCAGGTGTCGCTCCTGCGGGACTCTTTCGCGAGCAAGGGTATAAGCTTGCACATAGACACTGGCCAGTTGGGCGGTGGCAACGAAGTTCCGTACAACGTAGATCTACACTTTGTGCCGCAAGTTGGCCAGGTAGACTTCTATGACTATAAGTTGGGTGGTGATGGCATATCACCTCAGATGTCAAACTTACGCAAGGACATATACCATTACCTTATAACTGGCCAGAATTATGCCGAGCACCCGAATAGCTCCGGAGTTTCTTATGCTGGCGACGACGATGTCTTTGTCTCGTACGGATTAGTAAAGGACGGCTTTGGAGGCCTTCCTTTTGGCACGCCTATAAGCGGCACGGTTATGCACGAGTTGGGGCACGACCTTTGCCTTTCTAGCGTTGCCGCAGCTTATGCCAACCAGCCTGCGTCATGCCGCTATGCGGGTGTGGATGCAGATGCAAGCTCCAGTTACAACAGTGTCATGAGCTATACTAAACAGTTTACGCAAGTTGACTATTCTCGTGGTTTAAACGGAAAGCCTAACGACCATGATGACTGGACTGCGATTCGTCTAGGAGATTTTACGCTGAGCGATGCGGGTGATATTGCGCATGGTGCTAGTGTTCCTAACCCAACTTTCAGACGTCCCTTACACAAGCGCGACAGCCGACATGAGCATCCAATTATCGAACCATCTATAATCAAGTCGAATGTTCGTACTTAGTGGACAAATACGTTGACAGTGCGATAAGCGTAAGCAATAATATGATCATACGTATTTTTAAGTCTTTAAGAGAAAGGTTCCTCACTATGCAAGCGAGTAAAAAACAAAGTAAATCGGCTGGATTTACGCTGATTGAGCTGCTGATTGTGATTATCATCATCGGTATCTTGGCAGCTATTGCCTTTGTTGCCTACACTGGTTCGCAGAACAAAGCTCACAAGGCTGCCGCCCAGTCGACCCTTTCGCAGGTAAGGAGCAAGCTTGCCGAGTACAATTCCGACAACGGTAACTATCCCGTCGACCAGCCTACCTTTATTACCTGGCTGGGTAGCTCTGCAGGCGGCAACAACACCAGCTTGAGTGCCACGTTTACTACGGGTAATGGCTACACTTACACGGCTACGCCGTCCGGCTGTGACAACGGCACAGGGGGCGTTTGTGATGGCTACTCGGCTGTCGCAGACAAGTCGATATTTAGTGGTAGCGCCGACATAACAGTCACCAACTAGGGCACGCACTAGCACGCTGTTTTATAAACCGCTTGGGCAATAAGCTCAAGCGGTTTTATAATGAGGACAAATGTTTAGAGTTCGTTTAGAGAGTACGACGCACGATGCTAGGGGCTTTACCCTGGTTGAGCTAATGGTAACAATTGTAGTGCTGGGATTGGTAATAACTGGCATTGGTGGCTTGTATTATGTAATGCAGATAGCCGAAGTGCGCAGCCAGCACCTGGACTTGGCACTGCGGGCCGCCCGCACCGAGATCGAAAGCCTGCGTAATAATGGTTACAATGCGCTAACGCCGGGCAGTACCATTACATTTACTAGCGCTTTGCCATCCGCCTTGCCACACGACCGCAGCGGTACGGCTGTTGTGGGCCAGCCACTGCCCGAGTTGCGCCGAGTTGACGTAACTATTACCTATACCGATTACGGCAAGCCCCAGACGGTTACATTAAGCTCCAACATTGGTGTTATTGGCATTGGGCAAGGGCAATGAGCGACCGTCACAACCAGCAGGGTTTTACGCTTGTCGAGATGCTGATAACCATGATACTGGTAAGCCTTTTGTCGCTTATGGTTGCCAACTTTATTGCCGACTGGTTGCAAACCTCTAGTTTGGCGCAAGCGCGCACCAGCCTGTTAACTAATGCCGAAAACGCCTTGGATAGCATGACCGACGATATTCGGCTGTCTGGCAGCGCCGATCAAAACAATCGTTGGGCCGACCCCAATGCGCCTGGTAACGATTTTGGTTGGCAATCTAACGGCTCGACACTAGTCTTGGCCCGTATTGCGACCACATCTCAGCGTGTCGTCATTTTTAGCGACCCTGCGCAGTACATCACCGAAAAAGACAACGTAGTGTACTATGTTTCTAACAAAGCGCTGTACCGCCGCATTATAGCCTCGGACGATCCCAGTACGGCAGCTGTTAGTACCTGTCCGTCTGCCTCGGCCACACCTTCATGCCCGGCCGACAAACTAGTGGCGCGCGATGTAACGGCCTTTGCTATAACGTACTACGATGCCGACGACCAATCTGTGGGGCCCACCGATGCGCGCGCAATACAGTTGGCTATTACGCTTTCTTATACGCAGGGCGGAAAAACGGTGACTGCCAACTATACAACAAGGATGGTTTTTAGAAATGAATAAGCGCGAAGACGGTTATTTTTTGGTGTCGGTTATTATTATGACTCTCTTTTTGACGGCCATTGGGTTGTCAATTGCCGCGCTTACCGCGTTGCAGTACCAACACGTTAAACGCGCTATATATGTCGACAACGTGCAACTGCTGGCCGAGGCGGGTATCGAGCAGTCGGTAGAACAGCTTAATGCCGACGACGCCTTCCCCGGCTATACAACAACGCAGCAGTTTTTTAGTAACACTACACAAGGCAGGGGTGTGTTTACCTCTACCATTACTGATAACGTCGACGGCAAGTCAAAGACTATTCTTGCGGAAGGAAAAATTTACCGCAACACCGGCGACACGACGCCGTATCTTACTCGCAAGATTCAGGCGATTGTTGTGGGCACCACCAGCAGCGGTTATTCGGTGCTAAGCGGTCCGGGCGGGCTTATTTTAGGAGGTAGTGCCAACATTACCAATTCGCAGGTGTATGTCAGCGGTACCATTACCATGAATGGTGCAGCCAAAATTGGCACAGTTAACAACCCGGTAAATGTTACTGTGGCAAACAATGCCTGCCCTACTGGTGCATCGCCTGGCCCTACCTATCCTCAAGTGTGCAGCGGTGGCAGTCAACCAATTACCATGGCACATAGCACAAATATCTACGGCACGGTATGTGCGACGGGCCAAACCAGTACAGGACCAAACAATAACATTCAGGCAGGCAACGGCGGCCAGGGTTTGCAGGTCGGCTGTGTTGCGCCAGTGTATCCAACTGCCACATACGACCGGGCGGGGCAGATTGCCGCCGTCGCCACAACGGCTGGGGGTACTAGCAACACATATGTGTGCAGCCACGCGCCATTTAACCGTACATGGCCGGCTAACCTAAAACTAACTGGCAATGTATCGGTAGACAGTAGTTGCAACGTGACTATTAACGGAAATGCGTACATCACGGGCAACCTTAATGTGGGTGGTTCGGCCAAGATTAGGGTGGCCGATAGTTTGGGCACGACGCGGCCGGTGGTTATGGTAGACGGCACAATTACTGTTGGTGGCTCTGCAAGTATGATTGCTAACAGCTCTGGTACGGGCATTGAGTTTATCAGTTTCAAGAGTTCGGCCAGTTGTAGCCCCGATTGCGCCAGTTTAAGCGGTAATGACCTAAAGACATCGCAGAATTTACTGACAATAAATGTCAGTGGAGCGGTAAACCTGCCCGGCATGGTGTTTAACGCTTATTGGAGCAAAGTAGCACTGGCTGGTAGCGGCAATATTGGCGCCGCCACTGGCCAAACAGTAGACCTAAGCGGTGCCGGCACCGTGGTGTTTGGCACCACGCTTTCGTCCGGATCTAAAACCTGGACTATTTCGAGCTACCAACCCCTTTATTAAACCATTAGAGGAATGATATACTTTTTTGAGAAACCAACGCTGAATGGGCGGTATGAAAAAGAGTTCGGAGAGATACTTTCTTCACGATAAGCCACTGTTTGGGCTCGATATCGGTCGTAACACGATTCGTGTTATGCAGCTCGACCTAGATTATAAGGTGCCACGGCTTAAGGGCTATGGCTCTGTTGCGTTTGACTCCGACGCCATTGTTAATGGCGTGATCGTAAAGCCAGAGGCAATCGCCAAGGTTGCGCTGCATCTTTTTACCAAGGGCCTGGTGGGTGATATTGGCACTAAACGCGCGGCTGTTTCTTTGCCGGCTAACCACGCCTTTACTCGTGCTATGCGCTTGCCCAAGATTGGCGCAGACGACATTGCCGAGGCAGTACAAATAGAAGCCGAACAGTACATCCCGGGCCACACCGAAAATCTGTATTTGGACTACACTATTTTGCGCGAAGATGACGATGGTATTGAGGTGCTTATTGTTGCCATGCCCAAAGAGATTGTTGATTCATATTTGGTACTTACGCGTATGCTGGGGCTCGAGGTAATGTTGTTTGACACGTCTATTGGTGCCAGTGCCGAACTATTTCGCCGTGACCCGCAGTGTACTATTCCTTCCTTGCTTGTCGATTTTGGCACGGGCAGCACCGATATTGCCGTATTTAACCGCGGCCTGGTGGTGTTTGGAACAGTGGCGTTTGGCGGCGATTATATTACACAAGCCATTAGCCGCAAGCTTGGCATATCCACCGAAGAAGCGCTTATTTTAAAGAGCCGGTATGGGCTAACGCCCAGCCCGGTTCAAAAGCATATTGCGGCGGCTGTCGAGCCATCGCTTGATCAGCTCCGCAAAGAAATCCGTCGTATTATCCGATACTACGAGCAACGATACACCAAAGAGCCAGCCATTGGCCAAATTGTCACCATGGGTGGTGGGGCCAATATGCCCGGTATTGCCGATTATTTTACTGATCGTTTGCGACTGCCAACGCGCGCATTTGATCCAGCACCGTACATCGATTTTGGACGCTTACGCCATTTTTATAACGCCGACCGCGCATCGTATGTTACTGCTGCGGGTTTGGCGCTTACCGACCCAGCAAGGATTTTTGTATGATCAACCTGCTGCCCCCCGGCCTTAAGCAAGAGTACCGCTATGCTCGTCTCAACCGCCGGCTTTTGCAGTGGGTGGTTGGGTTTTTGTTGGCGATCGCAGGCGTGGCAGTGCTGACTATTGCTGGGTTAATTATTATGAGCCGGTCTATTGATGCGCGCCAGACAGAGGTTACCCAAACCAAGGCACATTTGGCCAGCCAAGACATAGCCGACACTCAAAAACAAATTAGTGCTATAGCAAGCAACCTCAAATTGATGGTAAGTGTTTTGTCGAAAGAGGTACTGTTTTCGGAGCTGCTTGTTCAGTTAGGGAGTGTTACACCACCCAACACTGCGCTGTCTAGTCTGTCTGTTTCGCAAACCCAAGGCGCAGTAGACATAGCCGCCCGGGCTAAGAACTATGATGCCGCGACGCAGTTGCAGGCTAATCTTGCCGATCCAAACAACAAGATTTTTTCTAAGGCTGACACTGTTGATATAAGCTGCTCTACCACCGTAACTGGCATCTACCCATGCACTATTACACTTAAAGCCTTGTTTGCGGCCAACAATCCGTACCTGTTTATTAACACCAAGGCGGGCAAGTAATGGGTAGTAAACGGCTTTCGCAGATTTTGATTGGCCTGCTCGTGCTTTTGGGTATGGGGCTGCTTGGCAGTGTGTATGGCGCCAACAAGATGCTTGTCTCTAAATCGAGCGAGCTGACCGCACTTAAAGCAACTGCTCTGGGCACTGCTCAGCAGGAGACCGAGCTTGTTGCTGCCAAGAAAGATGTAGAAACATACCGCGAGCTAAACCAGATTGCCCAAAGCATTGTGCCACAAGATAAAGATCAAGCAAAAACAGTAAGCGAAATTGTAAACCTGGCCAACGCTAGTGGCATACCACGGCTGAGCTCTGTGTCCTTTCCGCCGTCCACGTTAGGTGGAGTAAAATCTACAAAAATAACGCAAGCCACCCCTGTTAAGGGGACGCCCGGTGTGTATCGATTGCAGATTACTGTTACGCAGGCCACCACCGAACCTATTTCGTACTCTAGCTTTATTACCTTTTTGTCCAAGCTGGAGCGCAATCGTCGTACGGCATTGGTAAGTAGCATTAATGTGCAGCCTGACGCCACCCGGCCCGATGCGGTGAGCTTTACTCTGGTAATAGACGAGTTTATAAAACCATGAACAAAAATCAAATCCAACTACTACGGCTGTGGCAAACCCTAACACGAATGCGTGTGGCACTCTTTGTTTTAGTGGTAGTTGTGTTGTATGGGTTTATTGTTTGGCGTATCCAGGTGCTCACTGTTGCGCAGCCAGATGCGGCAGCGATTGCCGAGCAAGCGCATGCCTCAAACGAGCCGCACATCGACCCAGCGTTGGTTAGTAAGATCGAACAGCTTAAAGATACCAATGTGAGTGTTCAGGCATTGTTTGATCAAGCGCGCCAAAACCCCTTCCGCGAATAAAAAAGTTTGCCCGGGCCACCTTAACGCAAAAGTCGCCAACATCTTGATATTATGGATGTATGGCAAATGTACTATATATGGCAATATCACGCGATGGTTTTATCGCTGGTAAAAACGATGAAACACCCTGGAGTGATGCTTCGTGGGATTCCTTTAATACCTTTGTGACATCGTGCGACGTAGTGTTGTTAGGCAAGCGGACCTATCAAATTATGAAGCAAGATGGGGACTTGCTAGATGGCCCGCACTATATTGTCGTAACGCATGATAAAAAGTTAGATACCAATGGCCTAGAAAAACGAGTCATACACTCGCCAGCCGACATGCCCCGTGCTAACAAACTCGGCATAATCGGGGGCGGCGACCTAAATGGTCGTCTTGCAAAAATGGGTGTTATCGATGAAATGATTTTAGACGTAGAGCCAATTGAGCTAAAGGATGGCATTCGACTTTTTGGCAAATACGATGTGCCGCTGCGGCTAACTCTGATGGAGTCTCGGTTGGTGGGAGAAGCTACTATCCAGCGCCATTACCGTGTTTTAGCGTAATTATATTGTCCTTGCGCCTGTAGCATAAAAAGCTTAAGCTTAAAGCAATTAACGTACAAAAAAGCACAACAAAACATGGGCACACTTGTTGAACTAAAATCCGTAACTCGTACGTATCACTTGGGCGACGAAGTGTTAAACGCGCTGGACGGCGTAAGCTTAAGTATTCAGGCTGGCGAATTTGTTGCCATTACCGGCCCGAGTGGTTCGGGCAAATCTACTCTGGCTAATATTATTGGCGGGCTCGATCGCCCTACTACTGGCACGGTGCTTATTGACGGCGAAGATTTGTCGCATGCCCGTGACTCCAAGTTGTCGGCTTATCGCAACAAGCACCTTGGCTTTGTGTTTCAGTCGTTTAATCTGCAAGGCACGCAAACGGCTCTAGAGAACGTGATGCTGCCGCTTGTGTTTGCCAAAATGAAGTCCAAAGAGCGCAAGGCTCGCGCAGCCGAATGCTTGCAAGCGGTAGGCTTGGGCGACCGGCTCAAGCACAAGCCCGGTCAATTATCTGGCGGCCAACGCCAGCGTGTGGCAATTGCCCGAGCACTGGCCATAAAACCCCAAATTTTGCTGGCCGACGAGCCAACAGGCAACCTGGACAGTAAGCGCGGCGAAGAAATCGTCAAGCTGCTAAAAGACCTTAATAAACAAGGACTTACACTTATTATCATCACCCACGATCACAACTTGGCCCGCCAGGCCCACCGCATTATCGAGATTTGTGATGGCAAAGTGACCGAACACCGGGGAGGGGCGTAGGCGTCATGCGTTTTATCGATTACATAGTACTAGCGTTTCGTAACATTACACGCCAAAAACTACGCAGCGCGTTGACTATTTTTGCCGTCGTGATTGGTGCTACTAGCGTAACAATCATGCTGTCGCTGGTGTTTAGCGTAAAAGGCTTTATGACCAAGCAGTTTGAGGCAAATGGCGCCCTGCAACAAGTGCGTGTGTCACCCCAAACCGACATCTCGTGGAATGATGGCAGCAGCGGTGGGTGCCAAGACTGTAAAAAGCTAACCGACGACGTAGTAACGCAAATTGCAATGCTACCACATGTCGTTGGCGTGTCGCGCCAGGCTTCGGTCGGCGCGTTTCAGGCTTTGTCGTACGCTGGCCAGAAGTTGCGGTTGTACCAGGTGATGGGCTATGACACCAACGGCATCGTTACTAACACAATTTTGGCGGGGCGCGACATTGCAGCAGGCGACAAAGACGGTGTGATTGTACTTACTTCCGACTATGCCGACAAATTTGGCTATAAACACAAATATGACGAACTCATTGGCAAGCAGGTAAGTTTAATAGCTCAAAACTATTATTCTGGTGTTGGCTCTGATCCGGCCAAGAGTTTTCAGGAGCAGCAAGCATTCTTTAGCCAAAACCCTGGCGCTGACGGCCGGGATTTTCATCCAGCGCCCGTTATGTTGACTGCTACGGTGGTTGGCATTATGGATACTAGCAACAGTAGCTACGCAGCACGCGTGCCTATGGATTGGGTGCGGGGCATGGATCTTAACCAAAGCTATCAGGTGACCAAAGCCGACCAAGATGCCGCACAGGCCACATGCAAAAATGCACATAGCCCGTGTAATGCCCAAGCTCAGCCATCGCTAACTGTCACCGACGAGCTGGCTAAATCGGGCTACGACAGCCTGACCGTCAAGGTAGACCAAACATCCAACGCAGTTGGCGTGGCTAATAGCGTCAAAAAGCTGGGCTATGGGGCGGTAGATGCGCAAACATATATAAAGAGCCAGTTAGCTATCTTTAATATTTTGGGCGTAGTGCTGGGTGCTATTGGTGCCATATCGCTGGCGGTGGCCGCAATTGGCGTCGTTAACACTATGGTTATGGCCATTTTAGAGCGCACGCGCGAGATTGGCGTAATGCGCGCAGTGGGTGCGCGCCGTTCTACCGTTAGTCGTTTGTTTACCTTCGAGGCGTCGCTGCTAGGATTTTTGGGCGGTGTGTTTGGTGTGTTAGTAGGCTTTGTGCTGACGCTTATTGCTAACCCAATTATTAATAAGCAACTGCACGGCAACAACATAAGTAGTTCTAATATTATTACGTTGCCACTTTGGCTCATTGTGTCTGTTATTGGTGCCACGACGCTTATTGGTATGCTGGCTGGCCTGTATCCGGCCCGTCGTGCTGCCAAACTGGATCCAGTCGAAGCCCTTCGTTACGAGTAGCAACCCCCAGAAAATGTCTAATCCTTACTATCAAATACTCAAACAATACCTAAATCTATAGATCCTAAATACCAAACTCTTGCCCCGTCATCCCGCACTCGACCCGGGATCCAGTCAATCATGTGCCTTCTGTTGTTTTCTTTTTAGCTCCTTCTTTGCTATTCGCAAAGCCCCTGTACTCGCTGGAAGCGAGTACCCTTACTTTTTGACCGCAAAAAGTAAGCAAAAAGCTCCCCTGGGCCAGACGTCACAACGTGACTAGCTTACATAGAACAAGGTGGCGGCAAAAAAATGCCTACGGCAGTCCTGATTGATTCTTTAGTAGAAGAATCAGGACCGGTTTTTGCCTTTATTCCACCTACATATGCTCCAACTAATCTGAGGGTGACAAAGACCCCGAACCCGGCCGGAAAGAAAGTTTGCGATTGCAGGGGTGTGCTGGCATCGTTTTGGGTTCAGGAGGATATTCTTTTATTGTCCTGGATTCCGGGTCGAGTGCGGGATGGCGGGGGAGGATTTTGTGGGGCATAAGCGCTTCATAGTGCTAGAACTTAATTGACTATTTTACAACTTTGGTGTATTATCACCCCTGAATACTATTCGTAAGGTGAAAAGGGACGAAAGCACTATGTTAAAGAAGCTCGCAATGGGTTTGGTTACCCTCGCAATGACCGTATTACCACTGGCTAGCCACGTCGCTGCCGACACCGGTACCAATCTTATTGCCAATGGCTCGATGGAAACTTCTGCCAGCGGTATTGCGCCAGATGGCTGGTTGCAGGCCGGTTGGGGTACTAACACCGCAGCTTACAGTTACGAAACCGACGGCCACACCGGCCGTAGCATTAAGACTACTATCAGTAGCTACACTGACGGCGATGCCGACTGGTACTTTAGCGATGTGGCCGTCACCCCAGGCCAAACATACGAATATAGCGACTGGTACAAGAGTACTGTCGACACCGAGATTGATTACCAGCTAACCAACACGGCTGGTGTTGTCAGCTATGGCAGCCTGGGCACGATTGCCCCAAGCACCGACTGGACGCAAGCTAAGGTTACGTTGGTAATGCCGTCTGACGCCAAGATCATTTCGTTTTTTCATCTTATTAACAAGGTAGGCTCGTTACAAGTTGACGACGCTGGCTTGGCCACCTATACCCCCAGCCAATTTACGCGCGGCATTGTTGCCCTAACGTTTGACGACGGTTGGCGCGACCAATACACCAACGGCCGTCCGTTGCTTAATAGTTACCAGCTACCTGTTACCTATTACTTGCTAACCAGTACTGTTACCGACCCCGAGTACATGACCACCGATATGATGCAAACATTGGGTACCGAAGGCAACGAGCTGGCTTCGCACACCGTTACTCATCCACACCTGCCAACCCTGACGACTGCTCAGGTAGACCAAGAGCTAAGCGATGCGCAGACACAACTGCGCGCTTGGTTTGGCACTAACGGCGTAGCCGACGACTTTGCTACACCTTATGGTGAGTACAACAGCTCGATTATTACGGAAATCAAAAAGTACTACCAATCGCACCGTTCTACCGACGATGGCTTTAACAGCAAAGACAACTTTGACATATACAACATCAAAGTTCAGAACATTATGGACGCTACTACACCTGCCCAGGTCCAAGCTTGGGTAAACCAAGCAATTTCCGACCACACCTGGTTGGTGCTGGTGTACCACCGCGTGGGCGTCGACACTGCTGGCACCGAAGATTACGGAGTAACCATCGACAACCTTAATACCGAACTAAGCAACCTTAAAGCTAGCGGCGCAGCTGTTGAAACGGTTGCCCAGGCTATCAAAGAGATTCAGCCGCAGCTAAATGGCACACCCGCTACCAAGCCTGGCGATGTTAATGGTGACAACACCGTAGACGCTCTAGACTTGAGCACTGTTCTTTCTAACTGGAATAAGACCGGCGCTACCAGCGCACAGGGTGATGTAAACAATGATGGCACTGTCGACGCACTCGACTTGTCCACCGTATTAGCAAACTGGAGTAAATAATTATGAAGTCTAAATTTTTGCAAACCGCTGCCGTCGCTACAATTGTAACGGGCGCTTTGGTTGGCACTGTACACGCTGCTGGTTCGGCCAGCCTGAGCCTGACACCTGCCAGTGGCAGCTACACCCAAAACACAAGCTTTAGCGTTGCCGTACACGAAAATGGCGACAACGTTAACGTGGTAACTGCCAAACTTACCTACGACGCTTCTAAGCTGACATGTAGCGGTGTAGGCGCTGGCGCCTTTTCTAACACCATTAGCGCCACTTGTGGCGGTGGTAGCGTTACTATTAGTCGCTACACCGACCCAGGTACGACGGTTAGTGGCGACCAAGTGGTAGGCACCGTTAACTTTACTGCTACAAGCACTGGCACTACCACCGTAAACTTTGCAGCCGGTTCGCAAATTGCCAGCAATGGCACCAATGCCTGGAACGGCGACACTACTGGCGGTACATACACATTGACCGCTCCTGTAGTTACGCCTCCTAGCAATCCTGGTCAGGGCGGTGGCACACCCACTCCTAGCTCTGACAACACCGGCTCTACTGGTACCACTAGCGGTTCGACAAGCAACCGCTCTAACGGTACGAGCGCCAACAATGGCACTAGTGCCGTAGCCGGTGACACCACCAGCCAAGCCGCTACTGATAGCACCCCTGCAACCACCACCAGCGACAATAGCAAAAGCAGCGATAAAACCGCTGCCGTAGCTACTGCCAAGGTAAGCCACTTTTGGCGCAATACTGGTCGGACAATCGTTGTGTTGGGCGTTATTGCCCTGGCAACTATTGGTTTGTACAAGTCGACACGTCGCCCAGCTAAGGCTCCGGTTAAAAGCGCAGCCAAGAAGGGCCCTGCAAAGGGCGCAAAGCTCGCTAAAAAGACAGCTTAGTACCACAAATAGTTTGTAGACATCCATCAAAACATCCGGTCTTACTCCAGGCCGGATGTTTTGTGTTGGGGGCATTTTCAAGGCTACGTTTGGGTGTTTAGTACAAGTCGAGCAACAGACAGGGTTCGACGTGCGCGGGCGATTGCTTGCTCGCGTGTCATTGTGGGGTGGTGGTGCATGGCAGCTAATGCCGTGTGTGCAACGGCACGGTAGCTCAAACCGTGTATAAACTTGTCGCGCTGTTGTTCGCTAATATCTGGCATATACGTTAGTGGAAATCCCCGGTAATTGCCCTGCAGTAAATCTTGTTGCATTCTGGGCCCCACTTTAGGCCAAAAGCTCGTGAGCACCGCAGGGTTGCTGAGCAGCCGGTCGTATATCCGCCGCTGAGATGTAAAAACATGTGCGTTTGGCACACGCTGCAACCCCGGATGATACAGATTGTGCCCTTGGTGTATACGACTTATAAGATCCAGCGTCTCGCCGCCAATCTGCCGGGGGTCGTAGCCATTAACGGCCATATACGCCCGATAGCTTACTCCATTTGCCAAGTCGTAGTAGCCATTAAAAAATAACTGTAGCGCATCGTGCCAGATAGTCACGCCGTCCATATTAGGGTTGGTGAGTGTTCCGTCTGGCCCCCAGCTGAGCGCATGGCGCACGGCCGAAGTGACTGTGGTGGTAAGGCGATCCGCTTGGGTAAACTTTTGCCACATTCTAGCCAAGTAGAGGGGGTGTAGACGCACCAGATCGATGTCGTGGTTGATGTGCAGGGCGTCGGCCGACGATGGCGATTCTACTAATAGCGCCAGTGCTACGTCGGCAATAAAACGCCGCAGGCCTCCCATGGCAAACTCGCCATTAAGCGGGCCTGTAACATAGGCAACGGGCACATCGGGTCGTTTGCGCATAAATATGTCAATGGCATCGAGGGTTGCCGTTACCCCACGCGAGTCGCCTTTACCGGGCGGATAGTTGGCATACAGTAAAATGCGATGTGGCGGCGCTTGTTTCTGAGCTCCAAAGGCCGAAAGTGCTGGTTCGACACTGTGCCGCTCTTGGGCGGCTGCCACAGGGATGGTGACAGCTAACGGTGCCTCGCACTGTTCACGAAAGGCAGGCGTGGCGTGCTGAAAAAGATCCACTATACCATTGCGTAGTGATTGCTGGTACAGGGGCGGCTGATTGTTTAAGTAGTCGTTTACCTCTGCACCCAGGGGCACGCCACTGGCTACACGCTGGCCGACCTCCCAGGTACGCGTAATCTGCATCTAAGATACTATATAACAGATTTGACAGTAGTTGTAGTGTGGGGCTTGAAGGTGGTTAAAGTTTGATAGCCTGGTGCGGAAAACCTTTTTTGAACGCCCGTACAATGGCTTCGTGTAATTGCGGAGTGCGGAAGGGGATACTGGCAAAAGCCTTGACTTCAATCCAGCGCAACTCATGGACATTTACTTCAAAACGATTGAGTTGAGCTTCTTCGGAGTCTTCTTGGATGGCGGCGCCACTGTTGGGAGCTACTTCGCACAAATATACGTACTGCTCGTTATACGGGGCAGCGTGCTCTTCGATAAAGACCAAGCTGGCGGCAGTAACGGTAAGTCCGGTTTCTTCACGAATTTCGCGCACCAGGGCTTGCTCGGTGTTTTCGCCCTCGGCCACGCGGCCGCCTACTAGGGTAAAATATTCGCTACCGTATTTGTTACGGTGCATTACTAATATTTTGTTGTCCTGAATAATGATGGCGCGGGCTGCTTTGCTCATGCCGCCATTATACATGGTGGGGGCAGATACAGCTAACAGATATGATTAGTGGTTGGCTTCGAGCTCTAACAGCACGGCGGTTCCACCAAAGACGCGCAAACGCAAAGCAAGCAGCCTAATAAAGACGACATGCAGATGCGACGCTACTAGCAAAATTAATACGCCAACAATAACATGCCCCACATGCGATGGTTGCGAGTACATAGTGGCAATCCCAAAGCGCGTTTCGGACACACAAAACGGCACAATAATCCACACAAAAACGACGCTATACACACACCAGGCGGCAGCTGTTAGCATACGAGAGATTGTGCGCATCCAGATGTCGTGCCTAAGGAGCGGAAAATGTTGTGTCTGGGCGTTGTGCATTTCTTTGGCTTCGGCCGATGCTTCGCTTACTGCCATACTGCCCCCTTCTAATACGGTAAACACGCCTAAGGCAATAAGTAGAATAAAGAGATAACTCAGCACATTGCGACCCACGCCACCACCAAAAACGTTGTGCCAAATAAGGCGTACGCTAAGTGGCGCGTGTTGCAGTACGGTAAAGACTCCGTACGGCCCAAAGAAATACGCATACAGCGCCGGGTTGTGCGCTAGAAATGCCCAGTTTACGACACCTAAAAATAGCAGTGTGATTGTCGCGCAGGTGGCGCCACTAAGGAGCGAAGGTTCAAGAAATTTTGTTGCGAAACGAAAGCGGTGCATAGCTTTTTTACCAATTGCACGGCACCATAGCGGTATTATTCGGCCGCACCGGTACCAGGGCTGGACATTGTGTCCCCGTGTGGGCCCTCATGATTTTGGCGTCGGACAGTAAGGACAAGTAAGCCAATGATGGTCACGGCGGCTGCGGCAAAGACAGCGCCAGTTGTCCAGATAACCCAAGCGGATAGTTTTTGCGAGCTAGCGCGTGGCCCAATTGCAATCAGCTGGGCAACTTCGCTCATGCTTCCATCGCCGTAATAAGCACGCTCGGTAATGGTGTGGTCGCCTGCGGTCTTAAGAAGCCTGGTATTAAGCGCAAATGGCATGGTGGTAAGCGTTTGAACAAGCATTTGGCTGTCGTAATATTCGACGCGCGTAACATTACTGGCACCGCTGGCGGTTGCCAGGTTAGGATCGAGCGTCACAAGGCTGCCCGCTGGCACGTCGCCCGAAACCTGGCTACTTACCAATTGTTGCGTGGCGGCAGCTGCAATTGGAGCGCCTGATAGGTGAGCGCTGGCTAGTACAATGTTGTCGCCCATTGTGGCCCCAGGGCGGGCAAGGCCGAGTGTACTAGAGACGGTTACCCTAGTGGTTGCGCTGACTTTGCCGGTCTTATTGGTACATGTGAGCGTATAGGTGGTTGACGCGGTAAGTGCTGGCGTTGTCCATTTGCCAGTGCTGTAAGTGCTGGCAAGCGGGCTAGGGGTGAGCGCACAATTGCCCATGGTAACATTATTGGTTGCCCAGAACAGTTTGGTTTGAGCCCCAGGCGTTATTGTTGCCGGGAAGGCGTAGAAGCTTAGGATAGCCGGTTTTTGGGTGATAGGCGCGCTAGAAATGGTAATGGAAATGCTGTTTGATTTGGTGCTTCCAACGACATTTTTACAGGTTACGTAATACGTGGCGGCTTTGGTAATCTTGTCGATTGTTTTTATACCATCCGTGCCTGTTGCCTGGTAATTGCCAGGGTCGAGTTCGCAGCTGCTGGCATTCTTTGAAGTCCAGCCAAAGGTTATGCGTCCTCCAGATACTACCGATTGAGCACTCGAGGTTAGCACAACGTTAGTGGGTGTCTGGGGCGGTTGATTGACAGTAACGGTGGTTGTCTTGGACGTGGTGTCTCCGGCTGCGTTTTGACACTGCAATGTGTAGGTAGTAGTGCCGGCAGTGGTGAGCGACAGAGTCTGCCACGATGAAGCGGATGTGTTGGTGCTTCCATTAGGAGATACAGTGCATGAGGTGGTGTTGGTTGTTTGCCACGACAAAGCGCTACTGTCTCCAATTGTTATGGTTGAAGGGGTTGCGGTAAACGAGGTGATTTGTGGCGGTGGGACAACCGTAACGGTGGTTTTGGCCGTAGCGGTGCCGCCTGCTCCACTGCAAGTGAGTGTAAATTCGGTTGTTACTAGCAGAGCGCTGCTTGTCCATGACTTGCTGGTTGTATTTACGGGGCCGCTAGGGCTAAGTGAGCATTTGTCGGCATCTGATACGGCCCAAGAAAGTGTAGTGTTATCGCCAATTGTAAGCGTGGTGGGGCTTGCGCTTATCGACGAAATAACGGGTGCTGGCGTGTTGTTAGTTACTATCGAAACGTTCGCACTGGCAGCGTTGCCCGCGGCGTCGGTCGCGGTTGCCTTAAAGACGTGGGTACCATCGGGCAAGCTGACACTGTTCCAGGTGGCATTCCAGCCGTCAGATTCTTGGGTGTCGTTGCTTATGAGGGTGTTGTCGACGTAGAATGCGACATTAGTAACCGCAGTGTCGTCGCTGGCGTTGGCAGTGAGTGTGGTATTACCGGTGACTACGGTGCCGCTACTGGGCGATACCATAGATACGTGTGGCACAGTCGTGTCGGGGAGTGACGATACTGCAAATGCCGGAGCTTTCTCAAAGCTTTGGTACGCGTCGGCTTTTGCTTGGCTAAATATGCCGCCTTTTGTGTATGACACACGGTTTTCATTGCCGTCTGGGCCAACGTTGTCGAAGGTCATGTACAGCTTGAGCTTGGGGAATTGGTTGCTATCAACGACGTCTTGTGCTTGTTTAAAGTACGATACACCTTGGTCTTCGGTTGCGTTTCGGGCGCTCCATTCGGCTATGCCCCACTGTTTAGAAAGGTAGTTGTGGTCTGGAGTGCTGTTAGATGACAGCAGGTTGTAGAAGTGGCTAACATTGTCGGCATAACTTTTGCCATCGGCACCACCGTACGCGTTAAATACAATCCAATCGACATAGTTGTCGCCAGGGTAGAGTAGGTTGATAAGACAGTCCCAAGGGTTGTAGTTCATGAAGTCTACAGCCCACACCACATTAGTCACGTTGTCTTCCGCAAAACGGTCATGCACGTAGCGGTACATATTTACAAAGTCGCTCGGTGAGCCCGATGTCCCTTTCAATGTTGTGCAGGCTGGGCTGGGATCCATAGTACTGACGTTGTCTTCGGGCTCGTGCCATAGCGTTAGGAATACCGTGTGATCGCCTAACGATTTAATACTGTTGGCCATTTTGTCGATGTCGGCCTTAACCGCATCGTTATTGGCGTTTGCGCTTGCCCAATCATTGGCTACAGGCTTCCAGTTAAGCATCAGGAATGTGTTTGCACGGGTAGCAAAATACACGTCGTCGTTGCTAAGTGCCTGTCCTGCTACGCGATAATCCTTTATGGCGTCAAGTTGCTTGCCGATACGCTGCTCGTGATACAACACCTGCGATTTTAGGTCGCTGCCTATTCCATTGTCGGTATATTTGCCTACAGAGGCGGCGAGCCATGGCCGACAGGGGTTAACGAGTTTGTCGATTGTCACGCAACTTGCGGCCTTGCCAGTTGACTGGCGTGAGCGGTCCCATTGTATGGCCGATGCTGCGTATAAAACCGCAGCGATACCGACGGCAACGATAGCTAATATATAACGCTTGGAGATGGATTTTTTTGATTGTTTCATATTGTTTTAGTTTTTAATGTAACTGATATTTTTAACTATAGCAGGATATTGTGCATATGCTAGACTCATTTATTGTCGATTGGCCAATTGCTTTGGCATTAGCATATAGCCATGCTCCTCATCTGTAACTAAAACAGATACAATCGAGTACAATATACGAATGACCAGACACATTGCCACTTTTGTGCAGGCTCGCAAGGCGCTCGAGGCCTACTGGCCGGATCAAGTATACCGGCCTGTGTTCGACCTGACGTATATGCGCCAACTGATGACGTACCTTGGCAACCCACAAGAGCAGTTTAAAACGATTCATGTGGCCGGCACCTCGGGCAAAACATCTACGGTGTACTATGCTGCCGCGTTGCTTAAAGCTGCAGGCAAAAAAGTAGGCCACACTGTTTCGCCCCATGTGTACGAGGTCAACGAACGAGTGCAAATTGGACTAGAGCCGCTGCCAGAGGCCGAATTTTGCGCCGACCTGAGCAAGTTTTTAGACCTTGTAGACAAAAGTGATATCCCCACTACTTACTTTGAGCTATTGGTGGCGTTTTCGTACTGGGAATTTGCCCGGCGTGGCGTGGACTATGCCGTGGTAGAGGTGGGTGTGGGCGGCATTAACGATGGTACCAATGTTATAAAACGGGCCGACAAAGTGTGTGTTATTACTGACATTGGGATGGATCATATGCAAATTTTGGGTACCACCATCCCCGAAATTGCTGAAAAAAAGGCCGGCATTATCCAGCAGCATAACCCGGTATTTTGTTATCGTCAGTCGGCCGAGATCATGAGCATTATTACCGCCCAAAGCAGCGCCACGCATGCCGACCTGCATATTATCGACGCCGTGCCCGATATATCAGAGGCGAGCGGTTTACCCTTATTTCAGCGCCGCAATTTGGGTCTGAGCACTCAAGCCGTGCGGTTTGCACTGGAACGTGACGGCGAACAACTAACCAACGAGGCAATTGCCGAAGCCACCCGAACATATATCCCTGCACGTATGGAGACTCGCCGTATTGGCAACAAAACGCTCATCATGGACGGAGCACACAATAGTCAAAAGCTGGGCACATTGGTGAATAGTATTGGCACAATGTACCCTGGCCAAAAAGCAGCCGCACTTATTAGTTTTGTGAATAGCCGTGCCGATAGGCTAGAACCGGCGGTTGCCGAGCTGCTGCCCTTGGTCTCGCATGGTATTGTCACCGCCTATGGCGACGGCTCGCAAGACAGCCGGCATAGCTCGTTAGACCCAGAAGTTATTCGCGAGGCCTGTGTGGCTGTGGGGCTTACCGACGTAGAGGTTATTGCCGATGCCAAACAGGCGGTCGACACCTTGCTGGCGCGCCCCGAAGATTTGCTGCTGGTTACCGGCTCGTTTTATTACATGGCCCTTATTCGTCCACTTTTGCCATAGCCCGGTTGCCATTTTGGGGATGTGCCGCTACAGTGTAAGCGGTAAAAAGGGGGCATAGCCATGACAATGTATTTAATGACACCGCAAAAGCACGGTTTGGGTTGGGTACCCGACCTGCCCGACCAACGCGACCATATCTTTCGGCCCGAGCCCACAACCCTAAAACTCACCCGTGCAGCCAGCGTGCAAAAAGTAGATTTGCGCGAGGCTTGTCCGCCCATCTACGATCAAGGCCAGTTGGGCAGCTGTACTGCCAATGCCCTTGCCGGAGCCTTTGATTTTGACCGCGGCAAGCAAAACCTGCCGTTTATGACCCCTTCGCGCTTGTTTATTTATTGGAACGAACGCTATATGGAAGGCTCGGTAGACACCGATTCTGGCGCTCGTATTCGCGACGGTATCAAAAGCCTGTATACCTTGGGCACGCCGCCCGAAACAGATTGGCCTTACGTTATAGCCAAGTTTCGCGACAAGCCATCCACGACGGCCTACGCCGATGCCGAAAAAAGCCAAGCGCTTACCTACCAACGCATTGTGACGCCCCACAACGACCCAACACATGACATGCTAGCGTGTCTTAACGAGGGATATCCGTTTGTAACCGGCATTTCGGTGTACGAAAGTTTTGAGTCATCAGATGCCGCCCGCACCGGTGTTATACCAATGCCAAAAGCCACCGAACAATTGCTCGGTGGCCATGCCATTTTGGTTGTCGGTTACGATCTTAGCAAAAAGTATTTTATTTGCCGTAACTCATGGGGCGCTACATGGGGCGACGACGGGTATTGCTACCTGCCACTAGAATACTTAACCAACAAAGGGCTGGCCAACGACATGTGGGTTGTCAAGACAGTAGAAACCGGCGCCTAACGGCCATGTAGTACTGCAATGCCAACTAGTTTGCGCAAAAACCCTTTTTTCTTGGGTTGCTCGTCGCTGCTCATAGGTACATCCATTTCTTTAAAGTGCCCACCCTTATCTTTATAGTATATGCTTTGTCACGACCCAACTGTTAAAAACTTCACTCTTTACGTCCTGACATCGCTAGACTCAAGCGTGTTGCGGAACGCCACCATACTTTGAATCACCAAATGCCAACACTAACATGGCAATATAGGGGAAGAATATCAGCGCCAGTGTCATACCAATACCGTAGCCAAATGCCTTAGCAAGATCGTTATAGACAATAACAATCACGACAAGGTTTACGATAGGAATAAACATCAACAAAATCCACCACCATGGACGCCCGATTACCTCCAGAAGAACAAGAGTGTTGTAAATGGGCACAATTGACGCCCAACCTGGTTTGCCAGCCTTCGTAAACACCTTCCACATGGCTACGATGCCGACAACACCGATGGCCAAGGCAATAATCCAGATTACGGCCACAGCACTGTTGCTGGGGGGTGTGGGAGTTGAGTATGTGGTGTACGTTTGACCAAAGAGGTGCGTAAGAGCTGCTGACATAAAAACCTTTCTTATTGTGCTTATTTTCAGCTTTTATTATACGCTCAAACGTCTGTTGCATTTCTATTTTAGTTTTTAGAGTTGTCTGCCTGCAAAAAGATTTTGAGGACGGGTATGACAGGGAGTTGAAAAACAGAGGTAAAAGGCGTATAATCTTGGTTTGTAGGAGCCCTAGGCACGCAGCAAAATGCGGGGCGTCCGCGCTCTAAGCAAGCAGCGGCCCCCTACGTATTTACAATTACACATACGGGCCAGTAGCTCAGCTGGTTAGAGCGTCTGCCTCTTAAGCAGAATGTCGAG
>CAZBQZ010000017.1:0-37087 GCA_964494495.1 uncultured Candidatus Saccharibacteria bacterium | reverse complement strand
TTATTCGGCCGGCTGTGCCTCGCACGTAGCACGCCGCAGCGGCGGAGCGCAGCGATCCTGCCGCACTGCTCTATTGCCATACAATACCGATTACCTACACGCATGTTAAGAGCTATACTGGATAGTACAGATTAGTTAGCGCGGGGGTGAGCTCAAAAGTATGGTGATCATAGTAGGTGGTAAGGTTTGACTAATGCGGCACCGCATCAGGTCAAGACCGACAAAGCAGTGCACGGTGTTGGGTTATCGCCCGGCGCAGATAGTGGGCGGGCAGATGCTGCTGGCGAGCGCAATCGGCCTAATCGAACGCACCTAGCAAGTAGGCTGTTGCTCGTTGGGTTGGCTACCCTCACCATTGTGCTCGTTGGTCGCATATCGCCGCACCCTGTGGATCACCCAGCTCCAAGACCCCTTCAGCACAGTGCCTCGTCCAGTACGCCCAAAACGCATAGTGACTTTACCGATCGCGCGCTTGGGCTTGCCGACCCCAGCGTCATTGGTATGAGCCAGAAAGATCTAGCCAGACGCTTCGACTTGATTGATTCTACTGGTGCTGCGGGCGTCAGGACTGACCTGTCCTGGCGCTATGTCCAGAGGAATGAGGGCGCGCCGTACGACTGGAGCAAATTTGACCCAATCGTCAGCATGGCCAACCAACACAGCAAACCCTTGGACGCAATCCTCGATTACGCCCCGCCATGGGCCGCGGAGCCGGGTTGCGACACAGCTAGGGCACGATGTGCACCAGCAGACGCAACCAAGTTTGGGGATTTCGCAGTAGCGGCGGTTACACGATACGCTCCGCAGGGCGTTCATACTTACGAACTATGGAACGAACCGAACGTTGGTGTCAGATGGAGCCCGCAGCCCAACGCTGCCGCTTACGCAAGTTTTGTTCGAGAAGTCTGTCCGCGCATCAAGCAAGCCGACCCACAGGCGACGGTGATACTTGGCGGTTTGGCGCTTGGCAATGATCCGGGAGATATGCCCATGCTGCAATTTGTAGAGGCGTTTTATAAAGCCGATCCCGGTAGTTGTTGGAACGCTTTAAGCGTTCATCTCTACAACCCAAACGACAACACCTATGAACTATTGTCGACAGTTCATAACATAATGAAACAATACGGTGACAACCGGCATATTTGGGCGACTGAGGTTGGTATCGAAACGTCCGGTATCTGTGGCGCCCAAGGCAACCCAAGCGAAGCACTGCAAGCGGCCGAGCTGCCAAAGATCGTTGACAGGTGGCGCAGCTACCCCTGGGATGGCCCACTGTTCTGGTTTGATACCCAAGATGTGCCTGCCTATGGCAATCACTTTGGGCTTACTTGTAACCCGGCTGGTAATGCAAAACCATCCCTGGCTGTATTTCAAAGTATAACCGCTGTGCCGTAGGACTCTATATGGAGAGCCTGGCGACTCATGTCGGCCACAGTCGACTCCTCGGCCAACAATTCACAAATCTCTTGAACGTCGACTCTCTTCAAATCCTCAAAAGTTATCTTAAGGAACTCACACCCTTGCCGCTTAGTTGAATAGTCAATTGAGACTTCCTAAAAGCCTCATTTTTGGCCCAAGTTTCAGCGAGCGAACGGTATTTTATAATCATTGTGGTTACGCATATGGCTAGCTATACTCCAAGATATATTGCCAAAAACGGTAATTTTTGCTAAAATTTAGCTATCACCAATAGAAGATTTCCCCTACAAGGTTCCGTCCTTGCGGGGGTTCTTCTTTTTAGGAAGATATTCGAGTTTTTGCGAAGACATACCTGATATTGTAGATTTTCTTCGTCTAAAATCTCACGAATTTTTTCGATACCAACGTTCCGACTACACGTCAAAAATCCGACTGCCGCTTTTGCTCAATCGTAAACGAAAATATTATACTGATTTCATGAAGCCAAAAATTACGGCAATGGCATTTCGACGGCTTGCTGCTTGGGCAATTGATTGGACAGTAATCGTTATGTACGGCGTAATTTTGTTTGTATTTGCGTCACCAATAATAAAGCCTTTGTTTCTTAGATCGGCGTTTGAGGCCGATGCCACCGGATTTATCATACTTACGCTACCAATTTTTGTTTACCTTAGCGTTTCTGAGGCTGTCTGGGGCGGGACGCTGGGTAAGCGCCTACTAAAGCTACGCGTTTGTGTCGCGGGAACAAAACTGCGGGCCTCGGGTACGAAAGTTATGTTTCGCAACGCCATAAAATTAGTTCCGTGGGAGTTGGCCCATTTTTCTATTTGGAATGCATTTATCTTTTCGGATAGCCCGTTTAGAGCCGAGGGCTATGTAGCGCTTGTGCTGGCATACGGATTGGCGGGGCTATATATTGCAGGGCTATTCTTTAAGAGTGGGCGTACACTTTATGATTCGCTATCCGGTCTGTACGTCGAGCAAATATAAATTTTGCTATAGTGATCGTATGAACAAGACATACATCGATAAACTGGCATATATTCTCATCAAAGACGGTAAAGTCCTCAGTACTTTAAGCATGGGTAAGGACACTTGGTATATTCCAGGCGGCAAACGCGAAGGTAACGAAACGGATCACAAAGCCCTGATCCGCGAAGTTAAAGAAGAGCTGACCGTACAACTAATTCCCGAGACCATTCGTCACTATGGAACATTTGAAGCTCAAGCTCACGGAAAACCAGAAGGCACTGTGGTGCGGATGACTTGCTACGAAGCCGAATACGAAGGTGAGCTGGCCCCAAGCTCCGAAATCGAAAAGCTCGCCTTTGTCGGTTACGCGTGGAAAGAAAAGAGTTCGCCAGTTGATGGGCTTATATTCGATGATTTGAAAGCAAAAGATCTTATTAGCTAGTTGGCTGATCGCTATTGAGCAATTCGCGAAACATCCTGGGTGTTACTGTTACCTAGCTCATCATGAAAAGCCTGAATCCAGAACACCCCCCCTATCTGTGTCGGTCGGGTCGGTAGCGCTTATGCTATACTCACTGTAAGATGTCGCGTTTCTCGGATATTTTGTCAGGCCTTGCCGTTGTACTGTGTATTACGGCGATTGCCGCGTTATTCCAATTGACCGTCATGCCACGTGCCGAAAACGAGCATATGCGTGGCTTTTCGCGAGTGGGCTACGGTGTGGATGTTACGCCTGTTCTCATGGGCCTAGATAGCGATCTAAGCGGTGAATTTACCATTGCTGTATATAAAGACGGCGTGCCTGCGCCCGGCATTGATCTGCAGGTTAGCGCCGTTTTTAAAGACGAAGCATGGAGGGCTCCGAGTGGCGCGCTCAAGATTGACCATTACAGCGCAGTGACGTATCCCGACGGCGCGACCGGCTTGAGGGTTACACATATGGTAGGCTTTAAACGCCTAGAGCTACAGGCTGTGGACGCCAGTGGAATTCCAATCTTGCTTAATGGCCAGAGCGTGCTAAAGGTGGGCTATAGCAACGCAAGCATACGGTCGGTCAACTCGTATTTGCGTAGCGATAAATCATACATTAGACAGTTGTGGACGTTTGTGCCGATTGGCATTGGTATTGTGCTGTTTGGCCTGATGCTGCACTTTAAGCGCAAAGAGGATTCGGCACCCGGCGCCAGCAATAGTGCAACGCCTGCTACAGGTGCCGCACGGCGTTACTACATCTTGGCGCGCATACTTATTGTACTGTCTATCGGATTTATAATGACCGGTGCTTTACCGGTCTGGCGACTGTTCGTTTAACCAAAATCTAGCCTTTGTCTCGATTACTGAGGCAAATAATGTAAGACACAGCTAACGAGTTGGCGACTTTTGGCCGATTGTTGTAAGGGCTTGCAGGCTAGCGACATCTGCCGGGCTTTGGACGATTAGTTGCAAGCCAGCCGACCCCTGCGGCGTGAGTGTTGTTTGTTGGAGCGTGATGCGGCCGTAGCTTGCGTTGGTTAGCACTTTGGTATTGGTGTGCTCGTCGCGAATATCGTATTTTTTCCACAGTGCAGCAAACTCGGGGCTTTCGGCAAGCAAACGGCCCGTGAGCTCTACAAACCAAGGTTCGCCTACGGCATAGACTGTGGCCGCCCGAAAGCGAGCAACAGCCGAGCGGGCTTCCTTTGACCAAGACGCTAAGCGCCGACGTTGGGATGGATTGGTAAACAAAAAGAGCAGCACATTGCGGTCGCCTGGTGACAAATGGTCAAATTGATACAGCCGGCCCGCGGTTTGGTTCCACAATACCAAGTTCCAGCGGTCGTCAATAACAAATGCCGGGAATGGGTTGAGTTGTTGTGTAACGCTACGTAGTTCCAAAGCCGGCTTAGCCAAAAGCTCTGTAGATTTGGGCGTTGGCAGTCCGGCCAGTGCCAGCAGGTGGCGCTCTTCGGCCTCGCTTAATCGCAAAGCGCGGGCGATGCCGCGGATTACTTGCGCCGATACCCCAATATGTTTGCCTTGTTCTAGCCGTGTATACCAAGTTGGGCTGACATTGGCGAGCAAGGCGACTTCTTCGCGTCGAAGGCCTGGTGTGCGCCGCCGAAGGCCTGGCGGCAAACCAACATCTGCCGGCACAAGTTGCTGCCGGCGAATGGTTAGGAAGTTGCTTAGCTCTTGGCGGGTCGAACTAAGGGTAGCAGTATTTGTCATAGGATAATCTCGCTCTGGTACTAGTCTTGAGTATATCGCAAACTGAATTTACAGTAAAGAAACGAGGACTACAATTATGAAACCATTTACCCAAACTGCCACAATTACGACCGAAGCAGCCCAGGCGGTTATTAAGGCGGCATCGGAGGCAGCACATGAGCTAAAGCAAGCCTTTTCGATTGCAATTCTGGACACATCGGGTAACCTAAAGGCTTTTTGTCGCATGGACGGCGCACCGCTCCTTAGCCTGCAGCTAGCTCAAGACAAAGCTTATACGGCCATTGGCTACAACCTGCCGTCGCACCGGTGGTACGACCTGGCTAAAGACGACCCGGCACTGTCCTTGGGGGTGCCAGGTAGCGTTAAACGCCTTATTATTCTTGGCGGTGGTTATCCCTTGGAGTGCGACGGTGTGACCGTTGGCGCCATTGGAGTAAGCGGCGGCCATTATAAGGATGACATGAAGGTGGCAGAGGCTGGTCTGCAGGCCCTCGCCGGAGAACTAGCATGAAGGACGAGCCAAAAATCCCCCCTGCCCCAGACATTGCCACTGCGCCAGAACAAGAACGCTACCAGCGCGGTTTAGCCGTGGCAGATGTATTGGGAGGCCCGGCCGCGAAAAACGTGTTTAATTCGCTGTCAGAAACCAACCCCGCACTTGTCCATTACATTGTGGCTTGGGCGCTGGGCGATATCTATACCCGCCCAGCATTGCCACCACGAGATCGCCAGCTTATAACGCTGGGCATTCTTATGACGCTTGGTGGGTGCGAAAAGCAGCTGGCGTTTCATATTCAAGCCGCCCTCAACGTGGGACTTACTAAAGAGGAAATAACCGAAACTTTTTTGCACGGCGCCATCTATGCCGGCATACCACGGGCCATGAATGCTACGCTGGCAGCAAAAGAGGTATTTGCGCAGTATAGCTCGTAGCCGTTGCGCCTTTGCCTGTATCGCCTGCACCTTAATGGCTTCACTAAAGCCGTTTGTTATATGATGGTTACATGCAAGCCAAGCCAACACAGACAATGCATTTACACCCTGCTGCTCAAACGGTGATAGATAACTATCTCAATTTACATCTAGGTGGTAAGCAGGTGCCTACGCCGTATTTTATGAACACCCCCGGCAGAAGAGGTCGGAGAGTGTCTGTAGGAAAGGCACTGCCAAGGAACTAGAGCGCGAAACTATCAAACGTGCCAAAAAATACGCCTTTAACCTGGACATGGCCTCGATTGAAGAAATTCGGGATTTTATGATACGTAACAAGCTTGGCATTGACTGCTCAGGCTTAGTGGCTTGGACGGCTCATGCGCTTGTCCGTCGGCATACTAATCGTTCGCTATGGCGCTCTATTAAGTACAAGGGCCATCCATTGCGAGCCGCAGTAATTAGGCACATGAGGCCGGTAGAAAATTTGTCGGCGCGTTTGCTAACCGATGAGATAAATGCGAATGTAGTACGGGACTTACATTCAGTAAAACCGGGTGACATAATCCGCACACTTAATGGCGGTCACGTGCTGATCATAACCGAAGTGCACCATAAGCAAGGCGCTCCGTCTCGATTTCGGTATGCTAATTCTACCCAATACGACGGCACAGAATACGGCGTTCGCTATGGGGCGATCGATATAACGAAGCCACAGGGGCATATTCTGGATCAGACTTGGGTAGATGGCGAAAATGGCGTTAATTGGATATTTAAAGCCGCCAATAATTTTCCTGACGATACGAGGATTGTCCGCCTAAAGGTCCTATCCGATAACAACCACAATTAGGTGTACGGCTTCCCAACCCATTTTATAGAGTCGCGTCTCCTATATAATGTAGCGCATGAATAAAACAGCCATAGACGTCGTACTCTTGCCATCGCCGGCTATGACGGCCAAGGCAATCAAAATTAATGCAGAGCTTTTAAAGACGTTTGATAACAAAATTATTCTTGACGCCCACAAGTGTCTGCCCCACCTCTCGTTATGCATGGGAGTAGTGCAAGATGAAGATATTCCGGAAGTTACGAGCATTTTGAGTGACATAGCTCGCGAGTCTTTTCCTCTTAAACTTACGGCCGAGAGCGTTCAGGCGGCTACACTTTCGGCTGGTAACAAAATTTCTGGCCTCGCCATTGCCAATACCGACGATTTGCAAAAGCTTCATAACACCGTTATGCAAAAACTGCGGAGTTTTTTGTCTTACGAAGCCCAAGCGCCAATGTTTTACAACCCGCCCGAAGTCGAAGACATAACGCTTACCTGGGTTAAAGGATACAGTAGCAAACACGACAACCCCACCTTGTTTCGTCCGCATATCACGGTGGGGTTTGGCGAGACAGACAGGGCAGATACGTTTGCCCTTCCAATTGATTTTACTGCCAGCACCCTTGCCCTTTGTCAGCTTGGCAATTACTGCACTTGCCGAAAAGTGTACTCGACTTTTAGCCTAAGTAAGTAATGGCTCAAGACACACGCATGGATTATTTTTTTGTTGAGAGAGTTTAGCTATTGCCCGACAACAACTGAGACCATACGGTTGCCACTTGCCCGGCTTCTAGCAAAGACCGGCCTATGGCTTCTGCGAGGCTATCGTTGGAGCTGCCTAGCTCTTGCGGCACCTCCATATCCTCGTAGCTAGAATTAAGTATTTGGCCTACGGTGTTTTGGTGTGCTTGGCTCCCTGCTATTAGGTTTTGGGCGGCCCAGTGTATGACCGCAGATATTGCACCATGCTCGTTAGAGATTTCGACTGGCTCTTCGGGTACAGGCTGATAGCCGGGGTTGATACCTGTTGTTCTTTCGTAATATGAGTTTACTACGTCGATACTTGCGGAGTTGTTTCCAAACATGCCTGCGTACATGACATTGCTGGCAGTGTGCCACCCGGCATCAACTACCGCTTTGGTTGCAGGCGTTAACTGCGCACCACAGTACTCCACGTAGTGGCTAAACATTGTTGTTAAGGGGTTAAATTCGTCATAGCTAAAGGCTAATCTATCGCCACGGATGTCCATATTGTAATTATATAATATTTATAGGTATGTTGCAATTAGCATGTAGGGCGACTAGCCCGGACTTGCTATAATCGATCAAGACAATAAGCACTTGCGCGGAGGGTAAACATGTTGGACGCAATCCACACAAATGGTAAAGAATTATTCGACCGCTGGACAGCATACTGGAACGAGGATTACACCCAGGCAGATGCCATTATGGCTCCAAACTTTACGTTGCATTACGCCCAAGCGGGCGGAGAGCGTTTTGACGCTATACATACTCCCGAGCAAATGACCGAAATCATCAAAGCTTGGCACATCATGCGAAAGAATATTGCATTTAAGCCAGAGGGTGAATGTGTGGTTGATTTAAACGAGGAGGCTGGTGGCCTTTCTGGCTTGGTAGCGCGCCCGTATTTTGTAGTATTTGACGGCGAAGACGGCGAGCGTGTTAGCCGTAGTGGCACAGACATCCTAAAAGTTAGTGACGGCAAGATTGTCGAAGTGTGGTCGGTATCGAGCGGCGCTCAGGGCAGAACGTTCTATCCTGTTGCCGAATAATTGCATATGAGTAATCAGAGCGACAACCTTCAAGACATCCAGAGCAGAAAGGGCGATCATATTCGCCTGTGTTTGGATCCTCGCTCGCAGCCGCCAGTGCCGGGAGCGACTTTTGCAGCCTATCGCCTTCCCTACTCCGCACTGCCAGAGCTATCGCTTGCAGAAGTAGATACGTCTACTACGCTTTGCGGCAAGACGCTGTCGATGCCTTTTATTATTGCCTCGATGACCGGCGGTTCGGAACATGGGCGTATCATTAATACTAACCTTGCCAGGGCTGCCGAACACTGCGGCATTGCCATGGGGGTGGGCAGCCAGCGCATTGGCCTAGAAAAACAAGATGCCGAAGATACGTTTAGGTTGGTACGCAAGTACGCGCCAAACGCCTGTATTATCGCAAACATGGGTGCCGTACAACTCAATTACGGCCACACCGTAGAGAGTTACCGTAAAATTGTCGACATGATTGAGGCCGATGCATTGTATCTTCATCTTAATCCTTTACAAGAGGCCTTGCAGCCGGGGGGAGATACAGACTTTCGTGGCCTAGCGGAAAAGATTCGTCAGCTGGTAAAACAAATTTCGGTGCCGGTATTTGTTAAAGAGGTTGGGCATGGTATATCCGGGCAAGTTGCGTATATGTTGTTCGACGTGGGCGTACAGGCGATTGACGTGGCTGGCGTGGGCGGCACGTCGTACGCATGGGTAGAGGCCGAGCGGGCACATAACGATGCGTTTACTAAGTGGTTTCAAGATTTTGGCATACCTACCAACCAATGCATTGCCGAAGTATCGCGCGCAAAAACCAGCAAAGGCCAGCTGGTAATTGCCAGCGGCGGCATTAGAAGCCCTTTGGACGGCTTGAAGGCACGAGCACTTGGGGCTGATCTTTTTTCTGCGGCCGTGCCGTTTTTGCAACCGGCAATGGCATCTGCCGAAGCTGTGATTGCTACTGTCGAACAATGGAAAAAAGGTTTGAGTATAGGTATGTTTGCTAGTGGCGTACAGGATTGGGATAAAGCCAAAGAGCTGGTTCTGAGTCGTACCAATATCTAAGACCGGGCGTCACGGGTTCGAGCCTGATTTTCCGGACCAGCCAGCTCAGCGCGTGTGCTATAATCCGCTTATGAATGAGGGTGCTGCTAACGACTTTGGTCATCAGGTTGATCGAATAGTCTATCTTGCTTCTCTTGCCTCCGACAAAAACAGCATCGACCCAATGCTCGACACGCTGCGCATCATAACGTCAAAGCATCAAAACGAATACGTGCCAACCGAGAGCGACGCAGTAGCGCTACGCTCTCTGGAAAGCGAACTTAAAGATTTTCTTATCAATAACGACCCACTTCGCTCTTTTACGCACGACAGTCTTGAAACACGTTTACAAACCAATGTAGGCCAAGTGACGGTCGCACTTAGAAACCAGCACGCATTTTGGTTTATTTTGTTGGCTTCGTTTATAACGCTTGTCATAGCCTTTATGGCTTTGCCAGCAACCCTATCGTTACAGAGCCGCGCCGTGTTGGCTATTCCGCCGTACCTAACGGTAATTACCATTGGGGTTACGTGGTTTTACCTTTCTTCTCTTAAAAACTTTAAGCAGGGGTTGCGGCAGGCGTTTGTACTTTTGAGCATGAGCTGGATAGCTATGAGCGTGGTACAGCTTCACTATGCCCTTATTTTGGGATTTAACCTGCTGCACTACCCGCTATTTAAATTTGCCGGCTTAACTATTCTTGTATCCTCCTGGATGTTTTTTGCATATTTGGGTTTGCGCAAATATGCTGGTTTGCTAAGTCTGAACAGCCGATTGACTTCTTTTAAATGGGTGGGCGGCATGGCGCTGGCCTTGGTGTTTGTTGTGTTGTTGGCACCACATCCTCGATCAATCCCCGACGAAGCCTTTTTTCGTTTTGCCATGGCGTGCGTAGCGCCAACAATTGTGTTTGGTGTTTTTGCCAGCCTGCTGGCGCATAAAATTCGGGGCTATGTTACGCCAGCCTATAGTAAGTCTATGACTGTTTTGGCCTGGTACCTGAGCATTGTTACCGTTAACTGCATTATTGGTATTACCATGCTGTTCTTTATTGGCGTTTTGAGCGCTCCAGTATTAGCCATTATTGTGTCCACTGGCGCTATCCCGCAAATTATTTCGCTTTACACCGGCTACCTCTTTAAGAAGAATACTGGCGCATAGCCGTAGTACCGTGTGAGTAGTTAGCCTCGCCTACATGGTATACTGAGGTTACTTTAACAACGCATAAAGATATACAGAGTGCAGCGAGAGACCTAGCTCGAAGACCTGCCAGCAACCTACCATATGGGTAAGGTGCTCCATCTAGCCCGTCGCCGAGCGGGGAGATATCATCACACGATGTAATCCTTTCTAGCTTAGGCGACAGAAAGGATTTTTTGTGGGTAAGCAAACTTTTACAGACAGATTAACCAATGGCGGCATACTGTGTGCCGAGGGATATGTGTTTGAGCTGGAGCGGCGCGGATACGTTAAGGCCGGGGCTTACGTACCAGAAGTGGTTGTTGATCACCCGGAGGCACTGCGTCAGCTTCACCGAGAATTTTTGCGTGCAGGTAGCGACGTGGTAGTTGCCCTTACCTACTATGCTCACCGCGAAAAGTTGCGAGCGATTGGGCGCGAGGACGAACTAGAGGCGATTAATCGCCAGGCTTTAAAAATTGCTAACGAAGTTGCCGCCGAAGGTAATGCATTAGTAGCAGGAAACATTTGCAATACATGGGCGTATGATCTTGAAAACAAGGCCAAGAGCACCAAGGTTGTTAGGGCTCAGTACGCCGAACAAGTACGGTGGGCTAGCGAGGCGGGCGTGGATTTTGTATTGGCCGAAACCATTGAGTATTTGGGCGAGGCGCTGATTGCGCTAGAAGTAATCAAATCGTTTAACCTGCCTGCGGTTATCAATTTTGGCCCCATATACGACCAAACCAAAGACGGAGTTGATTGGATTGAGGCGTGCAAAGCTCTTAAAGATCACGGTGCAGATGTAGTGGGCTTTAACTGCGCGCGCGGGCCGGCGACAATAATGCCGCTGGTTGCCAGACTGCGCGAGGCAGTCGATGGCCCGATAGCCGCTGTTCCGGTACCGTACCATACAACCTTGGATGCTCCGGCGTTTCAATTTCTTAAAGGGAAGGATGGCCAGAGCGCCTATACCTTGGGTCTTGATGGGTTTTTGTGCACCCGTGCTACCATGGCCGATTTTGCCGCCCAGGCCCAAAAGATTGGCGTAAGCTACATCGGCATTTGCTGCGGCGCAGGGCCGCACCATGTGAGGGCTATGGCGGAAGCCTTGGGCCGCACTACCCCGGCTAGCAAGTACTCGCCCGACCTCTCGCAGCATAGCCTCCTTGGTACCTCAAAATTTGTACGCCAATCCGAAAAGCAATTCCTAAATCAATGGAGCTAGACTAGTTGCGGCCAATCGGCCGCTGTTTGCCAAGGTAAAACGGCTGTTGCAGCAGCTACTTGCGTATAGTAAAAAACAAATCTTTAAGCGCGATTTTGTAGCTAATTTTGTTGCGCCCTAACTCGCGTAGCCATACCCAAGTGCCAATTGCCCAGCCAACTATTATTGCGGCAAGGAGTACACCAAACCAGGCGGAAGCTGCAAAAGCGCTATGGATGGCAGTTGCCCACCTACCCCACGAAAAGCAGCTAGCAGTGTAATAATCTCTGGCGCGCCACACCAAGGCTACCAAATACAATCCAGAGACAACCCACCACCATGTTGCCCATGTGCCAATTTGTCGTAGCGCAGGGATACGTGCGCGTTGCGATGTGTAAGAAGCCATATGCGTATATTATTACGCTTACGTATGTGCCATTGCAACGCTGGGCAGCGTAAGACAAACTGCTGCTCGGCGGCTTATCTATGTAGTGGTACTATATGGTAATGCATAACATCATTGCCCAGATAGGCGCCTTTCTTATTGTGCTGGTCATTGCCGGCGTCAGCAGCTTGCGCTTAGCCCCCGAAGATATTGCCGAGCACTTGCCCGAGCAGTCATCCGAAACAAAACAAGACAACCAACTGGAAGCACTTCTTAAGCTGCAGCAAGTGCTCCAAAGTAACTTGCTAATCGTCAACCTTTTGCTGTTGTATCTGCTGGCGACTGCCAATTACGGTTTATTTCAGATTATCGCATTTGCTTTTATTTGGCTCGTGGTTGCCCACCTGCTGGCAGCTACTGCGGCTGTCAAGCGGCGCGCCAAGCGGTTGGCCATTAACCATTTGCCTGCTTTGATCAAAATCGCCCAAGGTTTGCAACCGGCGCTTAATTTGCTAGATAACAGCCGGTTTTTGATCACTAAACGGCCAGGTAGCATTACATCTAAGGGCGAACTGCTCAATGCAGTCAATAACAGCAAAGGTGTCTTATCGCAGGACGAAAAGCAGCGTATTCGGCACATTTTAGCCGAGGCCGACGGCGGCGACGCGCTTTAGGACGCAATTTTGCTTCTGATATGATATCGCTATGATTGAAGTAGATGGCACGATTATTGCAACTGGCGAGTGGGGTAAGAATATTTCATGGAAGCTTTGCCAAACGTCTACTCCCCCATCGGCAGAACTATGCACAGCTGTAATGTGCGTAGCCATTGCTGACGAAAAGATTGTACTTGCCTGTAGTGAACGCGGTTGGGGTATGCTCGGTGGACATATCGAAGAAGGCGAATCACTAGACGATGCTTTGCGTCGAGAGGCTGTTGAAGAAGGTGGTTTTATTATCGACCAACACAAGTTGTTCGCGGTTCGTAAAATTACAGCAAAAATTCCAGAACCAGCTCGGTCCGGCAAGAATTATCCGTTTCCTACAAGCTACATTGCATATTATTGGGCTACGACTAGTCGGCCACTTCAGGCTCCGACTGGAGAAGAAATTCTTGAAAGCGGAAGTTTTAGACGTGACGAAGTAGGCAGGCTTCATACCCCTGATCAGCCAGCTATTGAAGCCGGTTGGGAAGCCTACGCTGCTTACTTGACCTCCGGTTCAAGACGCTAAAACTGTCAAAGTGCATAATATGCCTGCGGGCTGTAATTTCTTGCCCACCCTCAATGCTGCAGTGAATAAGTGTTTCACAGCATCTGTTAAATGTATTTGTAGTACTGTCCACTGCACAGTATAGTTACTTTTTTGAAAGGTAACTATGGACAAAAGATTTGAGAAACCAACCGAGTTGTGCACCGAGATGGAAGGTTTGTATCGCGGTATGGGACAGCACGCTCGCCAGATACAAGTGCAAACGGGCGAGGAAATTATTTCGATAGTGCGCGAGCTGTATGTGCCTTATCAGGGTATCCCCGAAGACACTCCAGTGCGTGCGGACGATGACACAACTGGTTTTATATACAATATTACCCACCACAAGCCTGCCGATACTCCTCCTGTAATCCATACGTTTGAGCTCATACGCGGTGGCATCGGCTTGCATGGATCGGTACGCAGAGGCTGGAAGCACATAGAAGGTTGGTCTCGCGTTTTTGACATGACGCCGTACGAAGAGGGTTACGCAGTTGACGCCGCGCTGCGTACGATGCAAGACGGTACGCCTAATACGGCTCCTAATGCGCCGCACCTGCCATGGTCGGTTGTGGTGGGCGAAGAGGCAAAAAGTTTTTACGATATTGTCACAAGCTGCGCGCAGCGTGGACATGGCCTTAACCCATGGGAAGTCGGTGACGAGCTTATTATTACCCCTGATTCTGCCGATCGTACGGTAGAAGGTCGGCGTTTGGCATTTGTGACGATGGCCGCCGAAGAGTCGGACGACAGACGCTTGCCTGGCACGCATGTGTATACGGTTGCGGCGTATAACAATGAGTTTGCTGTTGCATCAGATTCGTTTTACACACCTCAGCGCCAATTGGCCGCCTTAGCCGTAAACTTTACCCAAGGTGATTCTGCTCGGCAAGTAATAACCGACCCAAAAACACGTGAGGGCCTGTGGGCCAACCTGGCGGCCGATCTGCAACCAGATAGCGTAATGTTTACGCATCGCAATCGTTAGGGTCGGCCCTCATACGCTTGTGATCTTATGCTCTATTGTCTTCGAGATTGGCATAGTGCGCATGGGCATGTTGCAACATTTGGGCCGGGATCTGTCCGGTGCGCATAACTGGTGGCAGCAATGTGGGTAGCAGGTCGTCTTCGGCTCCGGTAATTGGGAGCCTGCGAATGGTAACGCGGGCACCTAAGCCTCCGAGCCGCGCAGCCTGATGCTCATGCCCTATTCCTAAAGTTACCAATTGTTTGTACGCGTCGCCTTCGTCGTGTAGCTGGCGTCGGCCTACGGCACGCCACATAAGGCGCCCCATTTTGGCACCCATAATAGACTCTCGCAGAAACTGGCTCACAAGAAATGCATCCATAGCACCGTAGAAAACTTCGGGGTGCTCCCTAATGTTTTGTCTACTTTTCATGCCAGCCTGAAGACATCGGTCTAGTGTCAACGCCACTCGTTCGACAGGATTGTACCTGCCGGGATCTAGCGACCCAGAAACAGCGCGAGTCCACATAAGTGCACGGCTGCTTCGATCATGAAAGTCACCGTTCATTCCTCGAAGGACGGTGTTAAGAAGAAAACCGTCAAGGCGGAGCCTGATGTCGCTAAACGGCGACGGTCTCAAGCCTTCGTACGCATAGGAGTCAAGAGCGGGGTCGCGAAGGGTACGTTCGAACCAGCCTGGATCGCGCGGGTCGTCTAAGTGTGACGCCAACACATGGGCACCCAGCGCCAGCTCAACATCGATGGGCTCTTCGCGAAATACCTCTAGCCCATAGCTCAGGTAAGGGTTGTCGCGGACAATTGCAGGGATGGCACCATTCAGAGGCTGCTTGTTTGTCGGGTCGATGATTGTTCGATCACCATTGGGTTCTACATGCAGCCAATTGTCTACTAGCTTGTGTGCATTAAATTCACTCGAGAGCATCGATATATTATGCCACAAAGTGTATAAATATCGATAAAACGACGCTGAGAGTTGATATAGGATGTTTAAGGCCTACTTGCAGCTCTAAAGCTCAAGCTCTATGTAGCTTCCCTGCTCTACGTCGAGGTTCCAGGCTTCTTCGTTGCTAATATTTTGCAGTAGTATGATTACCGCGTACAAATCCCATTGCGAGGTTACGACGAGCACCGAGTTGTAACCCTTGGTGCGTAGGTCTTCGATAAAGCTGGCTACGCGCTGCTTTAAGTCTTCTATGGACTCGCCGCCGTTAAAACGTACTGTCCATTGGTCGGAAGCGGCATCTAGCGCTGCGCGGTATTCTTTAAAAGGTTTACCCTCGTAGCCGCTGTAGATGTCGTTAAGCCGCGAGTCTACATCTAGTTGCAGGTGGTGAAATGTGTTAATTATTTCGGCGGTTTGGACGGTACGTTTAAGCTGGGAAACATAAACGTGGTCGATGGGTACTGCCTTGAGTTTGTCGGCCAGGGCTTTTGCCTGCCTAATACCAAGCGCCGTAAGGTGTACATCCACAGCTGGGTCGTAGTTGCAGAGCCCAAGATCGTTGTAGTTGGTGTGGCAATGTCGGGCTAGGTATAACCTCATCACATCATGATAAAGCAGGTTCCGCCTATCGCATATTTTTTAGGCCAGATTTTTATGGCTTAATTGCTTGTATGCTACTCGGGTCGCCACTAAGTGCTCTAGCGAAAAGGGTGCGTAGCGGCGAGCTGCGACGAAGGCGATCTGCGGCCTCGCGCACTCCGGCTTCGCCGCCTGCGGCATACTGCTTCATAAATCGAGCGTACGAGGCAATGCGGGGGAAACTGACGCCCGTATGAGTGCCAAATGCGCCCATATTCGTACCGGCCTCTAAACGCACCTCTACTCTATTATTTGGCTCGTCGCGCTCGGTAAAGACGGTTAGGTAGTTACTTCGCGGTCCAAATACGCTGGGCTCGCCGGCGCTTACAGTGGCAAACTGTATTACCTCGCTACCCTTGGTGGTGGTAGACATGCCGATTTGCAAAGACTCAACAGGATGAAACGCGCTAAGTTGGATATCTACCAACTCTTGCATGTGCGGGTCTTCGACAGGAAGTATAATATGACGAACTGAGTATAAGCTGCCCGACTTATCGCCCTCGGGGGCACTATCTATTTGTGTAGGATATGGGCTGCGAAGTATGTCGCTGGTGGCTTGGGCGAGGGCTACAATACATGCACCTGCTGCGGCCAAATAACCTTGCCCCAGCCCCCGGCCGTTTTTAAACCACTCTCTGTGGTTGTCGTGAATAGATTCGTCTCCATCGCCCAAAATTAAATCAGTATTTAGGGAGAGATCTTGTTGGCCCGCGAATGCTACCGCCGAAAGACCTGCAATCATGATTCTTCGAGTAAGGGGGTCGCTGGCCTTGAGTAATTCTTGGCCAGGTAATTCGTCGATTGCAGTAAGGGGGACGCTATACTGATCGACTTCACAGTGGTAAGTGGGCGAGCCCGGTTTTTGCATTTTACTAATTTAACATCTTTTTGCTGAGTTAGCAATAAAGAGCAACCTGCTATCCAACAGTCTAAGAAAGGGCTGTTGAGACGAACGATTATGCTACTATAACATTAACCTATGGCGTCATTTCAAGCTGTAAAGAAGAGTAAGTCTGCTAGCAATCAAGACCCTGCGACAAAGCTGGTGTTTTCCATTGCTGCCGGCATATTAATAACAGCGGTTTTTATTTGGTTTACCTACGCAACTATCAAGGCGCGGTACGACAGCTTTGTGCTCGATCGACATCACCAATCTGCTACCGCAGTAGTAGTCGACAAAGATATAGCTTACTCCAGCAGAACACCAGATAGCTACTTGCTCACCGCCGCATATCGGCCGGTTGGGTCGCAGTCGCGGCAAGTTGTAAAACTAGAAGTAACCAAAAAATATTACTACCGAACGCAGATAACCGAATCGATACCGATTGTCTACGACCCCACGCTACCTTCGCGCGTGCGCACCGCCGACCGCACGAACACCCAGGTGCTCATAACGACCGGGATGTATGGAGCCTTCGCACTATTGGTTACGATTTTTACTTTGGTTGTCACGATCGTGTTAATCGTAGTTGGAGTGGCCTTGCTGAGACGCCGTTTGCAAAAAGGTGTGTGGTAGCGGCGCTTTCGCCTTCTCGCTATCGTGTTACGTGGCCCTTTAATATAGAATGTGCTAATGAAAGCAGTTTTACTCAATGGTAGTCCCGCTACCAACTCACACACCGGTGCCTTGCTCGTGCATCTGACGCAGCTCTTGCAAAAGCAAGGCTACGATGCCCAGTTGTTACATGTGCGAGATTTAGGGCTACCTGTTAACGACCCAAACTACCATAGCAACCCCGAGGATCACCCCGATCAAAAGGTGCGCGAGTTTGAACAGCATATTAGCGAAGCGCAAGTGGTGGTGCTGGGAAGTCCTTGTTATCACGGCTCGTTTTCGGGGTTGCTCAAAAGTGCGCTCGACCATTTAGTCGACGAAGCCTTTAAGGGCAAAGCCATTGGTGTTGTGAGCCATGCCGCTGGCATTCGTGTGTCGATGCAGCCTGCACAGCACCTGGCGCTTGTGGCCCGTACTATGGAGGGTCGAGTAAGCGACCGGCTTATTGGAACATGCAAGGCAGACTATGCCGAGCGAAATGGTCATTTTGTAGTTAGCTCCGACGAGATTCTTCAGCGCAGCGAGCGATTTGTGCGTGAGCTGCTGGAGCTAGTGTAAAACTAGCCAGCCTTGCCTGGCCCGCATGTTATTATTTTTTTATGGATCATAACCTTTTTTGCATTGCCATATTTGGGCCCACACTGTTTTTTGTAACGGCGCTTATTTTGGGTGCTATTACGCCACGCTACCGGGCGCTGCATAACACTATTAGCGAGCTAGCACTTAGTAAACACAGCTTGGCGCATGCAGTTAATTACGTGCTGTGCGGATCGCTCATTACCCTGCTTGGTTTGCTTAGTATATCTAAGCACTCGCATACATACGGCGCAGTAGCAATTGTAATTATGGGTGTAGCTTTGCTGTTATCGGCAGTTTTTCGGACGGACCCAATTAGCGCCAACGGGTCTACCGTGGAAGGCAAGATACATAATACCCTCTTTTTTGTTGCCATGCTTGGCGTTATAAGCGGGCAGTTTGTTACTGGCATTAGTGCCCGTGGGTCGGCGCTTGGCGTCTTTTCGCTCCTTTGCGGAATTTGGACTATCTGCTTCTTGCCCATTACCATAACACGGCGAACATATATGGGGCTGTTTCAGCGCCTGCTTGTAGCGGTTGTTATGCTTTGGATAACCGGCTTTGCTCTTTCGGTTTGGGGCTGGTAACTGCACGTGATAGGTTTTGTGCTTTTGCTTAGTGTTGTTGCAGGCGTCGTAGCGCTTATAAAAAGAGGGCGATTGTGGAAGCTTGTGTTGGTGTTTGCTGTCTTCAGCGCTCTAACACTCTTTATTACGAATCACTACGTTACTACCTGCGGCGATGATTTTTGCGGGATTGGTCAGGCACTAATCGGTTCGTGTGTTGCCTTCGGTTTTGCCTTAGTGGCGGCTGTGTGCGCATTTTGGCCAAAACGAATAAAATAACACTGTTTATGGGCGAACGCACTCCTTTTATTGCCAATCACCCGCTCGCGGGGTTATGGCTGGTTAGAGTATGCCCTCAGCGCAATGGCATAGATCCCCTACGGTCTATCGTGGATGATGGCGATATCAAGAAAGCGCATCGTCTAGCGGAAGCAACCGGTAAATGGTGCAACACTGACTACGTTAAAGAGCGTATCCTTGTAGAACGGTGGTTACGGAGCCAGATGTTGCTCCGTAGCGGCGTGCAAGTTACTCAAGATGCTCCTCTCTATTTTCGCTTGTCTAGCCATCCTGTAACCGAGCCCCAGGACGGAAAGCTGATCATAAATATCCCGGCAGCGGCAATCACGCCGCAGTCAACTTCATTTACAGTAGAAGATAGTTTTTATCACTACTCGCAAGTCCAGGGCCGGCCTGTCGACGCTAATTTAGGATTGCAGCAAGGTATACTTACTGTCACAGATTTGGGCGCATTGATACGCGCCGAGGGTTTTCCGGAAGGACTGGACGGCGTAGCACCGGGCCGCTATATCGAATGCCAAGCGTGGGGTCGGAGCGCGTTGGCGTTTGGCGGCGTTAGGGATTTGCTTAATTCGCAACTCCGCTGCCCCGAAGTCGTCACCCTAGAGCTACCAGACTCTGCCTAACATCTGACGCCCCATGCTAAGATGATACATATGAAAAAAGCTCTAATTTTAGGCGACTCTGGTGGCATGGGCCGCGAGATGAAAAGCTCATCGATAAAGACCATCAAGCAAGCGCAAGAGTTGGTTAAAGATTTTGCTGTCAGAAACAACTGGAAAGACACGCCCAACATAGACAAATTCGATCACCTGCACGAAGAACTTATAGAAATGTCACAGCACCTTCGCTACAAAAACGAGGAAGAGCGTATAGCGATTGTTGCCGACAAGGCAGAGGTGTTTAAGGATGGTATAGGTGATTTGTTTTTTGCGTTGTGCAGGCTGGCCAACCAGCTGAATGTGGATATCGAAGACGCCTTTAATATGGTACAAAAAGAAATATTAGCCAAGTACAATCACCAAAACGCTGAGAATAATTTGGTTAGTTCTGATCACACGGCACACTAACTTGGCATTCTTGCTCGGGTCGTTCACCAGTCGAACGTTGCATTCGTTTATGGCTCCGTCATAATGAACGCCATGAGTAATGATGACACGCCCCAGCAGCAAATTAGCCACCGGCTGGGCCAATCTGTGCGTAAAACCATACAGCCTACGACTGCCTTTGAGCATGATTTAAAAGAAGCGGGTGATCCTCATGCTTTGGCACCAAAGATCGGCCATGCGGTGGCAAACCCGCCAGTAGTAACCCCTGCGCCAACTCCTGTGACAACGCGCACTCCAGAAGACATTGCAGTTGCACAAAAGCCCATTGACGACCGTGTGCTTTCGTTGCGGCTGTTGCCGTATGTGATTTTAGCGCTTAGTACTATTGGCTGCGTAGCGCTACTTGCCAACGCCAGCGAATTTGCCCAATCGGCATTGCCTCGTAGCTCGCAGATTATAGGCTTTGTAACCATGTGTTTACCCGTACTGTGTGTCCCTGTCTTGCTATTTGGCATCAAAAAAGTAGCGGTGTTATTGGCAACGGCTATATTAACGATTAACTATGTAGCAGGGCTTGTAGAGATTGTTATGCTCTTTTTAAACGACACCGGCAATTCGATCTTTAATGGCCTGCCTGCAGTGGCATTGGTGTACGTCTTTTTTGCATGTTGGTGTGGGTATGCTTTTAAGGAAGTGCTGGAACGTACGTAATGCTTGCCAGACGTATGATGAACGATTTGGGTGAGTTTGTAGAGGGCGATATCGAGGCATGTGTACGGCCCGAGTACGTTCAACTGGTTACCGTTGCTGTGTTTTGGCATGGTAAAGTTTTGCTTGTCCGCCGTCAATCTGAGCCGTTTGTGGGTATGTATAGCATACCGGGAGGCCATAAGGAAAAAGGCGAGACGTACCAAGTCGCGGCGCGTAGAGAATTGCGCGAAGAAACCGGCATTATTGCTGGCACGCTTGCGCCCATGCCAATCTTTATCGATCACAAGCATAAGCTGGAGTGTCATGGCTTTACGTGTACGAGCGAAGATGGGGTGTTTTCTGTACCCAAAAATGAAGAACAAGAGATTGTGGGCTGGAAAAATATCGCAGACGCCATAGAATTGCCGTTAACCCCGGGGCTCCGCGAGTCACTACTTAAACGTTAGCTATTGTTCGTTTTTTTGGAGGACAATATATGCCAAGTTGGGCTCGATGTAGTTGTCTTGCAGGACACCAAAGTCGTCGCCGTATACGGCTTTTAGGCTGGCGCCCGGTATGCTGGCTGCAATTTTGAGCACTTCGGGCAAGCGCCACATACGCTCGCGCATTGATTCGCGCTGCCATACTCCCCAGGCGCCGTCGGCGTCGCGGGTGCGAATAAATACGTCAAAGTCGATGATCCCCTGCTCCGGTTTTTGGTGGTTGAGCCAAATGCGCTGGAAGCGTTCGGTTGCAAAGGTAGTAATAGGCCGCGAATAAAAATCAATTTGCCAGCCAGTATAGGTACGCACATCAAAAACGAGCAACCCGCCGGGGACAATATTGTGCACTAGCTGCGAAAGCATAACGGTCAGTTGGGACTGGTCGAGGGCGAAGTTAGAACTGTAATCTGTCCAGACAATGGCTTGTGTCGGTTTTTCGAGTTGCAGGCTGCGGATATCGGCCTCAAAAGGTCTGATGTGGGGCGTGGCGGCGCTGAGCCGAAACGCCTCGGCAAGCATTGGGCGTGAGCTGTCGAACATGGCAATGTTGCTGTATCCACGCTGGGCTAGTTGGCGCGATAATGCGCCTGTGCCGCAAGCGGCCTCGACGACCAAGCTACTTTTAGGTACATTGTTGCGTTGCAGCAGATCGTCCAAAAATGTTGCCACACCACCCTGGATGTAGTCGGGGCTATCCTCGTTATAGACGGGCGCAAAGACTGCCCATGCCGGCTGCTGAGGAAGGCCGCCTAGCAATGTTTGTATTTCCTGTGCGACTTTTGTCGGCTGCGTCTCGGCTTGTCTGGACCACTCGCCAAATTGTCCTGGCTCTTGCTTGGCAAGACGGCGCAGTTTAGTAAGGGCCACAGAGTGCAGGACATCGGCCGAAAGGTTTAGTGTTTGCATGGACGCTTCGGCGCGTCCTAGTGTGGCGCTGTGCAAAAAGTCTTGCACAGTCTGGCATGCTTGTTGGGGTGTAGTGTATACCGCCCCCGTCAGCAGGTCGTGCGTAATGTACTCCGAAAAGTCTTTATTTTGGGAAAGTACCAAGGTGGGCTTGTGGAAGAGTAGCGCCAACGTTAGCTCGTGCCCCACCTGAATGTCTTGCTCGCTGGCCTCGATAATCACAACGTCTGCCGATGCAATGCCCTGCCTAATAAAGGCGTAGTGTGCCTGGTCGCGGTTGAGCCCCTGCCCTTGTAGCTTTTTGAGCGACTCTAGGTATCTGGCGGTGTCTTCCGGAGTAGTCACTGAATTACCTTGCCGAATAGTCTGCAAAATGGCGTCAATGGCTAACTGGTAGCGTTGTTTGCCGGCGAATGGTGTCGTAAAGAAAACGCGAATGCTGGCTGGTGTGTCGACAAGCGCATGCTGGGTTGGCTGGTTGGAAATCTCGACATATAAAGCCGCAATGGCCGCTTGTGCCTTTGCTCTGGGCTCACTGCGGCCGTTCGCCCACGAATTAAGGGTCGCAAAAGATACATGTAGGCGCCGTGCCAAATCTTCTTGGCTCCAGCCAGTCATCCTTAGTATTTTTGAGACGTCGCCCCGAATACTCATATTTATAAAGTTTATCACCTTTATAAAGTTATAAAAATAATCGAGTATTTAGGATTACTCACGAAGGCCTAGCGCAATTTATTTTTAGACAGTTGGATTTGGTTCGCGCCACATTTGGTTGACGACGTGGCCATTTGACAAAATAATCTGGCTAATGACTTCGAAGTCGTGGCGTTTATAGAGCTCGGTTGATGCGGGTGTGGTGGCTTCTAGATATTTTGGGCGCGTTGCTGTTGCAAGGCGATGTTTTAAGAGTGCGCTACCCACGCCTTTACCAATGCGACGAGGGTGGACGCCGATAAATACGAGGTGATCATGGGGATCTTTGGGGAGGGCAACGTCGAAAGCGTTAAATACATCTACGAATAGAGGGTGGCGTTCCTCTAGCTGTTTCATTGCTAGCGCAAACTCTTCTGTTGGTTCTGCTTCGCTTGGAAGCCAGAGTGCGCAGCCGTCGAGGCCCGGTGTGACGTCCACGCTGCCGTCTAGCAATGACCAGCCAATGAATGCTGCAAACATATCAAGGTGCGCCAAGGGGCGCTCTGCTGGGTTTGGCACGGCAAAGGCAGTTACTGGGTCGTGTTCAAATGCAGGTTCTAAAGCGGTAAAAGGCAGCATGTTTGCTGCCCACTGGTCGTCGAAGGTATTTTCGAGAGTTCTGATGTTCACAGAGGGCTATGGTACCATTTTTGTCCAAAAAAAGCCAAGATACGGGGCCTACTTGCGGATAGTTAGAAAGAGATCTTTAAACGCTACACGGTACTTAATTTTTTGCCTTTTAAGCTCTTGCAGCCAAACATAGCCGCCAGCTACCCAGCCAGTAGCCACAAGTGCCAAAAGCATGGGCATATACCATGCGTTGGTAAACGCTGTGCCAATGGCTGTCCCCCACGCACTAAACGAAAAGCCCGATTGACTGTAGAAGTGGGTGGCGCGCCACATGAGGAGCACGGCATATAAGCCGGTAATTGCCCACCACCATGTTGCCCAGGTGCCAATGCGCTGCAAGACGGGGCTGCGTGCGCGTTGTGTTGCGTACGAGGTCATAGATATATAGTAACACGCTTATGTTTTTGGTATCGCGAGGCTGTTTAGTATACTTACGCGGTGCGGCAAAAGCTTTTTCCAAAAGCGCGCGAGTGGGTGCTGCGGTACCTGCCTGCCGAAATACTTGCTACAGTTACAGCGTTGGCTGGGGCTTTTGTGGGTCACCATGTTTCGGGCTCACTTATTGTTGCCGCGCTAACGGGCACTATTGGCGAGAGCATTGGCTATTACGGTTATTTTGTTGTAACGGGTGTGCTGGCGCACTACCGGGGCCATGCTCACCATCCGCCCCTGCGTCGGGCGGTACTTGTTGCCGGCAAAACGTTACGCGATTTGTTGGTAGAATTTGGTGCGGCCGAGCTACTGGACTCGCTTTTGGTGCGGCCATTTTGTATGTATATGGGTCCGCGGCTGCTGGGCAATTTTGGAGTGGGCATACTGTTGGGCAAAGTGGCAGCCGATGTAGTGTTTTATGCGTGCGCGATTGTTGGATACGAGCTCAAAAAGCGTTATATTCCGACACCATCCGACAAAGACAAAACGCCGTAATTTGACTATTGTAGTGCCGGGCAACGTGTGACAGACTTATCCGGTATTTGTAAGCATAAGGTGGTAGGATACATATATGGACGACGACACAATTACTGATCTTAAACAGTTTATTGCAGCGGCGGTTTCGCAGCAGACTTCCGATTTGCGGCAAGATTTTGGGCGAATTGAGCAGAAAGTAGATGTCTGGAGCAAAAGGTGGATAACTTAGAAGTGCGTATAAATACGGTGGACCGAAAAATAGACGACTTATCAATTGCTGTTGCCGATGCACTGGACGTGAGCAACGAAGCCAATCAAAAGCAGCTAGTTAATCACGAGCGGCGCATTATGCGCCTGGAGCGCAAACCGGCCTAGGCTGCTGGGTTGGGCTGGTAAGGTGCCGTGGCAATAGCTAGTCTCGCCGCGGTTGGTGGTAGGGCTAGCTGAGCTGGCGTTGCTACTATTGCGGGTATGCCGGTTGCTGTCTCTATTTTTATTCGTTTGGGCGTGGTAACCAATACGCCGATTGACGACGCAACGCCAATGGCAAATACACCAAACTCCAACCACATTCGTTCGGCCGCCTGATTGGTTTCTTGTGTAAACTGCGCAACCGCCTTGGCGTCGTGGTGCCGTTCGGCGCTATGCGCTTTAGACTTAGCTGCCACAATATCGTCGCCAGCCGCTACTATACGATCGAGGCCATATATAGCAAGCCCGCCAAAGCCCAAGATAACAACAGCGCGCTGCCACCCCCGTAGCTTTGGCTGTTTGCCGTGTTCCATTTGACGATAATATACCATTGTATACTGTGAAATGCAATTTATAGGCAACCTATCGTGTTGTTCAATAAAATGTTCGTGCTCTTGTATACTAAAAAATATGACCGAAGTTTTAGACGCACAAGTTATTGATACGCAGGCCCTCCCAGAGGCACTCCGTCCCGAGCACATCGAACAACAAGCCCTGGAAGCCGCCCAACTTAGCCCAGAGGATCAAGCGCATGTATTTGCGGCACTGCGCCAGCGGCGAGCAGTGCCTGATCAACCCACCCCGGAAAGCGATGCGATTGACGACGCCATTGTGCTGCTAATGGAGCATGGCCATTTGGATGTGGTAAAAAAACTCATCACGCCACTAGACCAAGAAGGCAGTCGTTTTTTGACTGCCACCGGGCGTTACCTGCAAACAGACGATAAGACGACGCTGAGGGGGAGCGAGTTGTACCAGGATTTCGATAAGCTGCATAGCGATAAGTTTATAGAAGTAAAAGCAGCGGTAAATGAACACTTAGCTGAGATGGACGAAGATTTGCGTATGGACGTATTTGTTGCGGCCATAACGGACTCGCACGATCCAGAAAATATTCTTTTAGCACCCGCTTCCTTTTGGAAAGAATTTGTCGCTTTCCCTTTTGGCGTCCAGAAAGAAATCATGGCGAGCAAGAATGGGCCCGAGCCAATGGTCGCTGCCATGCGAACCATAAGTCACTGTGGGCTGCTTCAGCATGCGCCCGAGATTATTACAGCCGTAGCATCGCTATCCGACCCAGAGGAGCGCGATGTATATACAGCCTCGCTCGCCGAAGCGATGCGACAGGCACAATCGCCCGAAGTGCTACCCCTTCTTAAATATTACAAAGATCCAGAGGCTGCGCTTGCATTAGCCCTACATGTAAGTCCAGGCAGTACCCCGTACCAGGCTTTGAATTACATGAGACATGATTTTGAGCTAGATGCGGCAACACCCTACGACTTGCAACCTTCCAAGGCCGCGATTGTCCGTCGGCTGCATGCACAACTGGATAATGGCTTTTCTGGCCTTAGCTCTGGCGGCACGCTGATTAAAAATTTCATAAAGCTTCACGACAAAATTGCGCCGGATGCGCTCATGGTGTGCTTAGATGGGCTGCAAGATATTAGCGAGCTTACGGTAATTGACCCGACATATAGCCCCGCCAACTATGGGTATGATTATCTTAAGTTTGATGGCGATGCACTTCAGGATTTGGTTCGTGATGCATTTAACATGAGTCCAGAAGATGCCGAGCGACACTTAAGCTACTATGGCCACACACTGCGCGCCATGCGTAAAACATACGATGATGCATTTTCGTGGTTCTCGCAAATGCGGGATAAAGCAGCCCAACCGCAGGAAGCATTGCCAGATGCACCTCCCGACCAACACGTAGAGCCAGCACCTAAAAAAGATTATAAAGCTACAGCAGAAAAGTATGGCCTTGATACTCTTTTTGACGATTTGGGTATCCCCCCAGACGTAAGAGAAGCAGCCCAGATGCTTACACCCGACATGAGAGAGGAAATCTGTAAAGCCTGGCTGTCCGCTGGGGCTACCGCCCGGGCACTCCAGCTTGCGGGTAAACCTGAAGAAGCCAAAGTGACAGAACTCACCGACGAAGAGTTTCACCGCGGTGCGATATGGAAGATTAGCGCTCTGTACCAGCAGGCTACTGCCTTGCACACTTACTACGAATCGTACGGTAGACACACGGCGGAGGGCCAGGATAAAAACGAGCTTGCACGTCTGTTTGAGACGTTCGGCATAGTAAATTTTGTGCGAGGCACACCCCAAGACTTCCACGGTCAGATGCAGCGCTGGGAGGGCACGATACCCGGCGCCGAAGGAGTGCTCGAGCCGACAGAACACATAAACGTAGCGTGCACCGATGACCCCAATACCGCCTTCGTCAGTGCGGCTAAGAATTTCTTTGCAACTTTTTCCAAGAAAGGATCATTCTATTTTGAAGCATCGTCTGTAAGACGTGTGGGCCGCGCATTTGTGCAAGTTGGAGAGCGTGAGCGACAGGCTGGGCGCAACCCAGAAGCTGACAATTTGGTTAAAGACGTAATCCTGAGCGGTCATGGCAATGTTGATTTAATTGCATTCGGAAAGAAAGAGTACCTGGAAGTCATGCGTTTTGCTGCAGCTCTGCGGGGTATAAACGAATTTAACGACACTGAGGGCAATAAGGCATTTGCCTCATTTAATACATACGCGCAGCACATCGGTACCACGTACAGACTTATCCTAGACGCCTGTTTGGTAAATGCCGATGTGGACACACAGTTTTCGATAAATATTTCGCAGCTTCTTGAGAATATGTATGGCGTACCTGCAAATGCTTCTAAAAGAAAAACGTATGGATACAGCCTTGACCCCGACGGTAATGTAGTACATGAAGAGCATGTCGACTAGAGCGTGCTCGCCGCTTCCTATAACCGCACTACCGGCTTATACTACCAACACGTATAAGTGAGGGGTATATATGAACACGATGCTTGCAACGGCGCAGGCCGGTATCCGCCAGGCGGCTAAACGGTTGGGATACGGCGACGTAGTTATAGAAGACTTTCTGCGACCAGAGCACGAGCATGTGTTTACGGTGTCGGCCGGCGGCAAGCACTACCCTGCCTACCGCGTGCAGCACAATAGTTTGCATGGCCCATACAAGGGCGGTATTCGGTTTCATCCAAATGTTTCGCACGATGAAGTACGGGCTTTAGCCACGCTTATGAGCCTTAAGACGGCCGCAGTAGGCCTAAGCTTAGGTGGTGGCAAAGGCGGTATTGCCGTTGACCCTCGCGCATTGTCCGAAGCAGAGTTAGAGGAGCTGTCCCGCAGCTACGCTCGAGAATTGGCACCGCACATTGGCCCGCGAGTAGACGTCCCTGCCCCGGATGTTAATACGAACGCCCAGATTATGGACTGGATGGTCAACGAATACGAAAAAGTCGTTGGCGGCACGCACCCCGGCAGCTTTACTGGCAAATCGTTAGGTAACGGCGGGTCTGAGGGGCGCGAGGCGGCTACCGGCCGTGGCGGCGCTATTGTGCTCGCCGAGTATTTAAAGGCGACTGGGCGGGCAGATAAGCCATTAACGCTTGCTTTACAAGGGGTGGGTAATGTAGGTTTCTTTTTTGCCAAACTGCTGGCAGAGTTTTGCCCTAATGTGCGGATTATTGCTGTTGCTAATAGCAAACACACATGGCTACAAGAGTCGGGTATCGATCCTGCGCTCCTCGCTAATATGGGCGATCTTACCAGTGCCCAGCAGCTCCCTAGCGATGCCATTGTTGGCGTGCGGGCCGACATTTTGGTGTTGGCAGCCCTGGAAAACGCTTTAACCGGTGACAACGCTAGTACCGTACAAGCACGCATTATTGTCGAACTAGCCAATGGGCCTATTGCTGCATCGGCCGAGCCACTCCTGCCTGTCGATACGGCTATATTGCCCGATGTAGTGGCCAACGCGGGTGGCGTGATTGTATCGTACCTGGAGTGGCAGCAAAACTTGGCGAACGAGCACTGGAGCGAGGCCAAGGTAAACCAACAGCTAGCTGCCATTTTAGTGCCCGCCGCTCAGGCCATGCTGGCACGGGCGGCAGCCGAACGCTGCACCTACAAACAGGCAGCTTTCGAGCTGGCGCTTATGCGTCTCTTGGGCGACACTGTGGATAAAAGATGAAAAAGTTATGAACAGCCATGTTCAAACTGCTAGTTGTTATGCACAGGTAAACGTCCTATAATGACTCGTAACCTATGTTTGAACTAGCAATTGTTGGAGCTTTTGGCCTGTTGGCCTTTCACAACACCCGTGTACACGACGACGAGTTTTTAGGTGCCTCTCGCAAAATTGGCGATCGCATGGGCAAATTGTGGGATATTGCCCACCAAGGCATGCGCGAAAATCGTTTGCTCCGTGCCGAAAAAGCGTTGCTTACTATCCTTAAGATAGACGAACGCAACGCCGCCGCGTATAACCGTCTTGGTATTTTGTACGCCAAGCAAAAAGAATACCGCGACGCCATCGATTGTTTCGAAATCGCTAGTTCCATCGAAGCCACGCCCTCAAGTTTGCACAACTTAGGGCTTATTTATTACGAAACCGAAAATTATGAAAAAGCCGCCATTGCATTTGAGCAAGCCCTTAAGCTAGAAGACAGCCTGGCGGCACGCCATGTAGCCTACGCCAAGGTACAAGAAAAGCTGGGTAACGAAAAGCTGATGTTCCAATCGCTGGATCACGCCGTAGAGCTAGAGCCCAACAAAGAAACCATGACACTGCTACACAAGGCGTACATAGACCGCGGCATGCAGGCCGAGGCCGACATGCTGGAGCAAAAAATCAACAAGCTGATTGTACCCGCCGGCAAGCCCAAGCGCATGGTGCGTCCAGCCAAGCGCGTTGTAGTTTAGCCGCCTCTTGCATGTGCTTCCCATTCCGTCATTCCGGACTTGATCCGGAATCCAGTCGTAAAATAAGTTTTCTATATTGCTACTACTGGGTCCCCACCGTAGCTTGTCCTCGGCTCGACTGGGGGGGCGGGATGACGGACGACTTTTAGAGACAATAAGCAAGTTGGGCCATATATTGCCCAAACACCGTAAACTTGCTACAATTACATCTGTTTTATGCCGCTTTAGCTCAGCTGGTAGAGCAACACTTTTGTAAAGTGAAGGTCGTCGGTTCGAATCCGACAAGCGGCTCCATATACCAACTTTCGTACAAACGGAAGTCTGGTACAATAACAGATACGCAGGGTTAGTGAAGCGGTCAAACACGGCTGACTGTAAATCAGCTCTCTACGAGTTCGGGGGTTCGAATCCCTCACCCTGCACCAAACTAAAAGAGTCTCAATGCGCAAGCGAGAGACTCTTTTAGTTTGGTGCAGGGTGAGGGGCCTAGAGCTCAATGCCGCAGGCATTGGGGTGCGGTGGGATGAGGACGCGCGCAGGAACTTGTTCCGAGCACGCCGCAGTGGAAAAGCCGAAGGCGCACCCCTCACCCTACGGCAGAGATTATGGTTGGCACCGTGGGCGCTAGGACTTTCCTTTTTCTTGTGCTACATTTAGCTAAATGTTTAAGCTAAATCTGGCCATGCTTGATAGTACTTGGCATACTTTTCGTACTGGTTTTTGACCCAGGCGCAGGTCTGAGTAGCCCAGGATTTTGGCTAATACCTGCCGGGTTAATTGGTGGATTAGTGGTCATTACTCGTAAGAAGCAAGCCCAAGCTCGGGGCAAGATTCAGTTAAAGACGCTCGACATAGCGTTAATTGGCGCTTGGCTTGCGGCCTTCTTTTGCATTGGTGGGCTCTACTTTGGATGGTCTACAGAAGGCTTTGGCGCATTTATATACTTGTACCCTGCCATTATTTTTACCGTAGCTGGGCTAGTATTACTCGTAATACGCTTGGTGCGCAGATAGGCTTTCGCTAAATTTTTGGGTAGTTTATTGCACGATTTTGTCTAACCACTGCCCAGTGAGCATTGTGGTAAAGTACTTATATGATTGAACGCGAACTGCTTGTCCGACAGTACGTTGATGAGGGTAAATCGATGCAGCAAATTGCCTCTGCATTCGGCTGCTCTGTTCATATGGTTGTATACGCCATGAAAAAAACATGGGTTAGAACGTCGCTCCATAAGTACTGCTATCTATAAATCCAAATGGTGATCCTTTTAGATTGAAAGAGCTTGTTGCAACACAAGATATTCTGCTTTTTGGGCTGGGCATTGGACTGTATATGGGCGAAGGCAACAAAGCCAACAAGTATTCTGTTCGTTTAGGCAATACCGACCTCAATATCATCAAGACTTTTATTCTTTTTCTTACACAATTATGCGGAGTTAACATCGCTGATCTAAAGTTTGGCTTGCAGCTATTCTCCGATACAGAGCCGCAGCAAGCGCTTGATTTTTGGGTGCAGGAGTTGGGGGTAAAGCACTCGCAATTTTACAAGATAACTGTTACAATATCGGGGTCGCTTGGCACATATCGAGTCAAAAATAGACATGGTGTTGTGACAGTGTATTACAATAACAAAAAACTTCGAGACATATTAGTGCATAAATGCCGCGATAGCTCAGTTGGTAGAGCGCCTGCATGGTAAGCAGGAGGTTCCCGGGTTCGATTCCCGGTCGCGGCTCCAGTTCGTCTTAAGTCATCGGCTGCAAGGCCGGTGATTTTTATAATTGACAGGTGCGAATTATGGAATTATGGTAGGCGTATGACAACATTATCCAACACGCCATGGGCTAATCCATACATAGATCAAGAACGAACGTTTGCGGACGCCATGAATATGCATAGCGTAGACGTGCATATGGCCCTAGCGCGGCAAGAGCTTGTCCCGCTGTCAGGCGTGTTGTTGCGTGGCCAAGTTAGGTTTGGCGAGGGCATGGGGATTATACACATGATACCTTTTGGCTCTGAACTAGAGTTAAAAGATTGGCCCGATCGAAAGTATGGTGCAGGTAACCGTGCCATACTTATCCGTCATGCGCTGGGCGCTGTAGGCGGACGCCTGATCTGTCGAACAGTAGGCTCTCGACTTCCTGACTACGAGACGACTTCAGGTGTAGTCATACCACGTCCTGATGACAAAGAATTGGTGTGGCATACCGGTCCTGTGGGAGTGTCATACGAGCACGTCTCGCCACATGTCTATGGAGCGCTCGCCTTCCATTTTGCTCACCTTGTTCCTAACAAGACGGGTATGCGCCGAGTTGTCCGCGGCATGCTGGATGCTTTTGGAAATGCCATCGAGCAGCCTAACTTGCCTGTAGGCAGGTTTGCTCGCGATATGTTTGCTGCGGTGCGTAATGCAAGATAGTTTACAAACCCCGTCTGATCTGTTAAAATTGACAGGACTGTTGAAATAGAAGGCACTAAGAAATCATATGGCTAAAAAAGGCGACAAGCGCAAATTAATTGGTCTCGTTAGCGAAGAATCTGGCGAGCGTATTTACTACACCAGCAAAAACACCATGAACACCCCGGACAAGCTGTCGCTTAAAAAGTACAGCCCCAAGCTGCGCAAGCACGTGGTCTTTACCGAAACCAAGAAAAACTTGGGTCGCAACGAAGTCAAACCTCGCAAGAAGTAAAAACGAAAACATAGCAAAAATGCGGTCATATGGCCGCATTTTTATTTTGGTCGTTTAGCGCCAATAACGGCTGCGTACCCAAAACCCCCGATGCTGCGGCAAAGAGCGGGATTGTGTTTTGAACGCGATCGTAATCATGGGTGATCAGCCCATCTAGCGCGAGGGCTGCTGCACCTAGAAAAACCGTAGTAGATAAGCCCAGCGCAAAAAATTCAGGCCGAGGTCGCATTGCTATATTATAACATAATGCATCGGTATTTGTAAACTATTCGCCACCCGTAGTACCCCCCAATCTATTGTTTGCTTTCGACAAAAATGTCTAATGCGGTGTTGGTAAACTCGGCGTGGCTCCATACAAGTGGGGCTACGCTAATGGCGTATCCTGTCTCTGGGTCAAACTGCTCGCTAAGGACGCCGCTTGGCAATCTACGGTCTAGAGCCCATTGCAACAGCCCGGTGGCTTCGTCTCGTTTGTCTAGGGCTTCGAAATACTGCCCTAGCCATAGCGTACACACAATCCAGGGGTTGCCTCGATATTGCTGCTTGGCCAAAAAGTAGGCATCGGCGTCGTCGCGTACTACTCCGCCAATAGGCGATGAGTTGTACAAAGTCTGAGAGACGCGCTCAAACATGCTTTGCATACGCGGATCGTTTAGTGGCAGGCGGGCATACATATATGGGCCGTATAGGCTGGAGATGTCTAGGTGGTCATCGTAGGTTAGTGTGCCGTCGGGTTCGAGCAGCAGACCTTTGCGGAAGAAACCGTCGGGGTTGTACAAGATTTGTAGATTCTCGCGCATGCGGTTGGCTGCGCGCTTCCAATCAGCACTGTCTTCCTCTGGCCTGTTAAGTGCGGTGGCGAGTTTTGTGGCTGTTTCTAGAGCGGCGATAACCACGCTAACCGTGTAGGTGGATGTTAGGAACTTTTGCTCCCACAGATCGTAGCTGGCATGAGGCAGCCCGGTGTCTTCGTCGATAAAATTGGCCATAAAGGTGGCGCAAGGCACCACAAAGGTGTCGTAAAAACTTTCGATAAACACGGTGTCTTTGCTGGCATTGTAATATTCGCCCAGCATAAAGATTACCATTGCTGTTTCGTCTTCCTGAATAGCCAAATCTTTAAAGCGACCATGAATAAGTGGGTGCCAGGTGCTGCCAATAGCGCGGTCGGGCTGGTATTTGTGCATTAGATAGCCGTCGCGGTGCATGGTGCTACGCGCAAACTCAAAAAAATTACGAGCTTCGCCGTAAATACCAAGGCGAATAAGCGGCCAAATGGCATAAGCGGCATCGCGCGGCCAACAATAGCAATAGTAATCTCGGCCAAAGTTAAAGATACTGCTGTCGCCGCTGGCCAGAATAGAGCCGCGGTCGTCGCAGTGCGCTTTAATTACCAACAAGCTCTTTTCTACTTCGGTTCTAAAACTTTCGGGGATTTTTTGCAGCTTGTCGTGTGCCGGTGCTAGCCAGGTGCGCCAGAAACTACGAGTTGCCTCTAGGCGCTCGTCAATCGAGTAGTACTTTAGGTGAGTATGTACTACTTGAGCGTCGGACTGGCTGTCGGCGGCCACAATCCAGTAGTCGACATCAAACGATACATGCGCCTCGACTTCTTTGCGAAAACGAATAACGCTGTCTACTCCGCCATGTTCAACCGGGTTGCCGCTTAGCTCCCCGTCCTCGGCGTCTTTAAAAGTGCCGGCCTTTCCTTCAATGGCATAGTTGCCCACCGCGTATTGATCAAAGTCGCCTGCTCCGGCAAAACGGCCAGCGGCCAGCAAACAACAGCGACCTTTATAGTCCAAAATGTAATTGTCGTCTGGTACAAACATAGCGGTGTCGGCTCGGCCAGCCCGCGATATTTGGAATACTTGGTGCATAAAGAGGCGCACATCGCGCAGTTTGTCGGCCTCGTTGGTGATTTTAATTTGGCGGATAAAGGCATTGTAGCCAGGGTCAATAAAATCTTTGCAGTGCAGGGTTATGGCAAGGTCGCTGGAGTGCATAGTAATATCGCTTATGAGCGCACCTTCTTCAAAAGTGACGTCTATTTGCCAGCTGCCATCGTCTACCCAAGAAAATCGGCCATCTACCCATATGCCGATCTTGTGCTGCGAGTTGCGGGCGTTGGTTAGATTGTCCAGCCCAACATATGGGTAATAAAAGTCATGCACTAAACCATGCTCATCTAAACCGACAAACAATTGGCCATTGCTTAGTACTACGGGCCTACCCACTGCTAGACCTCTATGCCTTTTTCGGCTAAGCGGAAGCGCAGGTCGTGCCAAGCGTTCATAAAGGCGATAAAGGCGTCGTACGGGTTTTCGTAGGGGCTAAAGTAGGCATGGATGTCGCCATCGTTAAACCATTTGGTGCACATGTAGTAAAAGTGGTCAGAGGCTTGCAGACGACGCCAGTCGTCAATGAGTTTGAGGTCGTTGGTGTCTAAGATTTTTTGCTCCAAATTATACAGCGACAAAATCGCCGATGTTTGCATGCTGTTGCCTAGCCAGGCAGATAGGTCGCGCTCGGTGTCTGCCCACGTAACGGTACTGGGCATGTCCACACGGTCTACTGGCGGGAAGGCATCAATAACTTCTGATACTGTCATAAACGTGTTGTCACCACTACGTAGCCACTCACGGGGCAAGTGCTCCAAAAAGTCAAAGATGCCCGATTCGCCCCATTGGTGTTCGCCAAAGGTTTCGTAATCCATAAATAGGTTAAAGTTAGTGGCATCACCGATTTGGTTGAGCCAGCGAGCAAACTTGTCGGCGGTAAGTGGCCAACCGGCCCACGAGCGGTCGCCAAAGCGGAAGGCAATGTCGTCGCTTAACCTATAGTTCTTCATGAGCAAGCGGATGTTGTCGGTGTATGTTGGCTGGTACACAAAGTTGGGGCTCCGCCAACCCAATACCTTGTCCCAACCCTCGGCCAGTATGCCCTTGTAGCCGGCTTTGTCGGCCCAATAGGCTACGTCGTTGTTGTAGGCAAGCTCGGTGTTACGAAAAACTTTGGGAGTTTGGCCAAACAATTGTTGTACCTTATCGCGGTGCATCTGCACTTGGCGTTCAAATTCGCTGCGTGAGTAAAAGAAGGCCAAGCTGTGGTAGTACGTTTCGGCCACAATTTCTACGCGGCCGGTTTCGCACAGGGCTTTAAACGACTCAATCGATTCGGGCGACCACTGCTCCATTTGCTCTATTACGGTGCCGGTGATGCTGAGGCTGAGTTTGAACTCTGGGTGAGTTTGCAACAGCTGCAACAATCGGCGGTTGGTAGGAATATACGATTTTTCAGCTACTTTGCGCAGGGTGCGTTCGTTGCTGGTGCGGTCGTCGTAAGGTGCGTCAAAATACCCATGGTTAACGCCGGCGTCAAATATGGTGTAGTTGCGCACGCGGTATGGTTGGTGCACGTGTAGGTACAGTACAATTGCTTTGCTCATGCCGTTACCTTGCTGATGTGTTTTTGGTATAGATGGAGTAGTTTGTCGGCGGCGTCGTTCCAGTTCATGCGGCTGTATTCGTGGTATGCGCCTTCGTGCAGGGTGTCACGCAAGGCGTCGTTTTGGACGGTGGCGGTAATTTTGTTGGCCATGCTGTTAATATCCCAGAAGTCTACCTTAAGGCAGTTGTGTAATACTTCGGCTACGCCCGACTGGCGAGTGATCAGTGCCGGAGTACCATACCCAATGGCCTCTAACGCAGTAAGGCCAAAGGGTTCGGATACAGATGGCATGACAAATAAATCCGCAGCTGCATACGAATCACGCCAGGCCTTGCCTCGCAAAAAGCCGGTAAAGAGCACGTTTTGGGCAATGCCAAGGTCGGCTGCTAGGGTGATGAGTTCGAAGTATTGCTCGCCACTGCCAACTATTAAAAAAAGTGTTTTTGGTGCGCGGGCTACGACTTCTTTGGCGGCGTGCAATAAGTTTGGCAAACCTTTTTGTACCGTTAAACGGCTCACGGCTACAACAATACGGTAGCCATTGGCGCGCATGGCGCTTAGGTAGTGGTAGCTGTTATCGTCGTCTAGCGGCTCTAGCGTGTCGGTCTCGATACTGTTGTGCACCACTTCTATTTTGTCGGCCGGGATACCGTAATCTTCGACAATCATGTTTTTGGTGTGTTGGCTTACGGCAACAATGCGGTCGGCCAGCATAAATGATATGCCTTCAATTTCGCGGCACAATGGGTTGCCAGCGTTGCCGCCAGCACGGTCGCGTTCTACCGAATGTACATGCAGTACAATGGGGCAGCCAAGTGTTTGTTTGGCGCGCAAGGCGGCACGAAAAGTTAACCAGTCGTGGGCGTGCACGATATCGTAGCTACGATCGAATACCAATTTGGCAACAGCTTCTTCGTACATGTGCACCTGAGAGTAAATGTCGTGCGTTTCGACACGGCCGTCAGTAAAGAGGTATTTATAGCTGTCGTAGGCGATGCCGCTTTTAAGAATTTCGGTAACATTTTGCGGATGAGCAGCGATAATGTTCATAAAGTCGATGCCGTGATCGGCTTTATACGGCAATACAAACTCAATGTCTGCACCTTTTTTTGCGAGCGCCTTACAGAGTTGGTAACAAGCCACGCCAAGCCCACCGCTGTTGTTTGGAGGCAGTTCCCACCCAAGCATCAAGATCCGCATATCCCTCTGGTTCTCTTTATGGTGATTTCGACCTCATTATAGGCTAAAAAGATGCATAAGCACAACAACTTTTTAACGCCGTTAAGCAAAACGCGTACTGCTTTGTTCTTTGACCCCAAACTCCTACCTCCCGTCATCCCGGGCTCCAGCCCGTCACATTTTTTCCATGCTGTGTCATCCCAGGCTCGACCCGAGATCCATGACATATGTTCTTTCTACTATCCCGTCATTCCCGCACAGGCGGAAATCCAGTACTGTGTGCCTTCTGTTGTTTGTTTCTTTTCTTTGAGCTGCTTAGCTCCTTCTTTGCTATTCGCAAAGCCCCTGTACTCGCTGGAAGCGAGTACCCTTACTTTTTGTACCGACAAA
>CAZBQZ010000016.1:0-37866 GCA_964494495.1 uncultured Candidatus Saccharibacteria bacterium | reverse complement strand
GGAAGACACCATCGAGCGCTTGGGCCGCTGGGTAGAGTTTGACGGTGCCTACAAAACCATGGACAAAGAGTACATGGAGTCGGTGTGGTGGGCCTTTAAGACGCTGTACGAAAAAGGCAAAATTTACGAAGGCGAAAAGATACTTATTTATTGCACCAAAGATGCCACCCCTATTTCTAAGTCCGAAGTAGCCATGGAAAACAGCTACCAGCTAGATACCGACCCTAGCGTGTATGCGTACTTTAAACTCGAAGACGCCGACGAGTATTTGCTGGCCTGGACCACCACGCCGTGGACACTGCCTGCCAACGTGGCTGTGGCCGTGCGCCAAGACGTCGAATATTCGTTGCTAGAACATAACGGTAAAAAGTTTTACGTAGCCAGCGATGCAGTAAGCCGCGTAATGCAAGACGCCAAGCATCAGCCACTGGAGTACACCGTGCTTAAGCAAGTGCGTGGTAAAGAATTGGTTGGCAAACGCTACGAACCCCTGTTCGAAAACCGTGGGCCTAACGCCCACCGTGTGCTGCATGCCGACTTTGTTAACACCGACGACGGTACCGGCATTGTGCACGAAGCCCCTGCTTACGGCGAAGAAGATTACGAACTATGCAAAGCCGAAAACGTACCACTAGTATCGCTGGTAGACGCCGACGGCAACTACACCGAAGGCCGTTGGCAGGGCGAAAACATTTGGGATGTTAATAAACTGATTGCTAAAACATTGGTAGAGGAAGGCAAAGCCCTTAAGGTAGAGTATGTCACGCACGAGTACCCTCACTGCCACCGCTGCGGCTCTAAGCTTATGTACCGCGCCCACCCCAGCTGGTTTATGGACATCCAAGACCAAAAGCATGAAATGCTGGAGGCCAATGCTCACACTAACTGGGTGCCAGACGTGCTGCGTACCGGGCGTTTTAACAACGTCATCGAGCAAGCCCCCGATTGGAACCTATCGCGCGACCGCTATTGGGCAACCCCTATCCCCGTATGGCGCGGCGTGCGCAACGACGGTACCGAGGTAGTAAAAGTGTTTGGCAGCTACGACGAATTTGCCGAACTTACCGGCAAACATCTCAGCGATTACCACCTGCCCGAGGTTATGAATATCACCTTTACATTGGACGGCACCGAGATGCACCACATTGGCAAGGTGCTGGACTGTTGGTTTGAGTCGGGCTCGATGCCGTTTGCGCAGTTTCATTACCCGTTCGAGAACAAAGAAAAGTTTGAGCGCATGTTTCCGGCCGACTTTATTATCGAGGCCATCGACCAAACCCGCGGCTGGTTTTATAGCTTAACCGCCGTCAACGTTGGCCTGTTTGGTGTGTCGCCGTTTAAAAATCTTATTTGCACCGGCTTTATTAATGCGGCCGATGGCAAAAAAATGAGCAAAAAGCTCCAAAATTACACGCCACCCATCGACCTTATGGACAAATTCTCGGCCGACAGCTTTCGTCTGCTGATGCTTGCCAGCCCGCTTACTAACGGCGAAAACTTTGCGCTCGCCGACAAAGATGTGGGCGATGTAGCCCGCAAGTTGGGTATGGTGTGGAACATGTACGACTTCTTTACTATGTACGCCGAAGTAGACGGTTGGGAATTTAGCGGCAAGCTGGACGATCCATCTACAAAGCTTACTAACCCATTGGATATCTGGGTCGTTTCGCGCCTGCACCAACTGGTTGCCGAAGTAGAAGAACGCACCGAGGCGTACGACCTGCAAGGCGCCCTGCGCCCGCTGCTGCCCTTTATCGACGATGCTTCTAACTGGTTTGTACGCCGCAGCCGCCGCCGTTTTTGGAAGAGCGAAGACGATGGTGACAAAAACGATGCCTACGTTACCCTGCACTACGTGCTTACCCGTTTGGCCTACGTTTTGGCCCCTTTTGCTCCGTTTATGGCCGAAGAGCTGCACGCCAACCTAACTGGCGACAGCGAATCGATCCACCTGAAAGATTGGTTGTCTGCTGGCCACGTAAACCAAAAAGTAATGAGCGCCATGGAGCAAGTTCGCGAGTACGTCAACCAAGGTCTTAGCCTGCGCGCAAAAGCCGGAATTAAAGTACGCCAGCCTTTGGCAAGTGTTACTGTACCGGATTTAGGAACCGAGTTTGATTTTACCCCCATCTTGCTCGACGAGCTTAACGTCAAGCAGGCCCAAGTGGGTGCCGAACTGTCCCTAGACGTAACACTGACGCCCGAATTAGAGCGCGAGGGCCTAGCCCGCGAGCTGGTGCGCCACGTACAAAGCGCTCGCAAAGAAGCTGGCCTGCAAGTTGACGACCGCATTATGCTGTCGCTTACTACCGACGACGCTACTCTGCAAACCGCCGTTTCCGAATACGGCCCCATGATTGCTGCCGAAACATTAGCAACGCTAGACACTCCATCTGGTTCTGCGCACACCTCCGAAGTGAAAATCGACGGCAACGCCCTAACTATTGCCCTGCAAAAACGCGTAGCCAATTAACATAACGCCACCTTTGCTTATGGTGCCACGCTAAAAGTTGCCATACACAAACCATGTGATGGCCGTCACAGTTTTGCCAAGACTTACTGCTTATAATAGGCATTTGCCATGGTGCTTAATTTAGTTAACAAGGGCGGCATTTAGTATGAGCAGGCGTTTGTGGACAATTGTGGCAATTATTGCGGTGGTGTTTATTGGAGTTGCGTGGGTTAATAGCAATAACAAGACAACGGAAGCCGGGGCTGGCAATGGTAAGCGCATAACGCATAGTATTGGCAAGCAAGATGCCACGGTGACGTTGGTGGAATATAGTGATTTTCAGTGCCCGGCGTGCGAGGCGTATTACCCTGTAGTCGAGCAAGTTGTCCAGAAGTATAAAGACCGCATTAGTTTCGAATACCGGCACTATCCCCTTACCTCGCTCCACGCTAACGCTTTTGCTGCCGCTCGTGCCTCCGAAGCCGCCGGCAAGCAAGACAAGTTTTGGGAGATGTACCGCTTGCTGTTTGTTAATCAGTCGGCGTGGGAAGGTTCTGGCAGCGCAGCAGCTGTCTTCGAGGGTTACGCCAAACAGCTAGGGCTTAATCTTGTGCAATTTAGGGCCGACTACGCCAGCCGCGAGGTCAACAGCGCCATCAGCGCCAGTATTGCCGAGTTTAATAGGCGAGGTCTCCCCCAAGCAACCCCCACCTTTTTGCTCAATAACAAGAAGATTGAACCGCGAAGTCTGGGCGACTTTAGCAAGCTTATCGATAAGGCACTGGGCGCCTAACTAAGGCCCAACTCACCCACCACCAATTCTCTAATCTAGTACGACGTCTTCGGAAGACAGAGGTAGACGTACTTCGGTTTGTAGCACTTTTTTCAAGATTTTGTACGCTGCAAAGATGTGTTCGTGGAAGGCGATGCCGTACATAGATAGTGTGGTGAGCATTGCCCAAAATATCATTATCCCCCCGCTGTGGTGTGTAAAGGGCATGGCGAGTAAATCTAGTGCTGTAACACTACCGACTACAATGTGCGGTAGAAAAACTTTAAGGTCTGTAGACGCTACCGAGGTTTCGCCTTTTGGCGTTACCTTAAAAGATAAGCGCTTGTTGCGGATAACCCCAATAAAGGCAAGGAAGTAGATTGGCCAAGCGGCAATGCCAACGATCATGCCGTGTTTTTGAAAGCCCTTTTCTGTATCTGGATTTATGTAGTAATCTTGCAGGCGCACATGAATGAGGTATTGCCATAACAACAGCGGTGCGTACACCAACAGCAGCGGTAGCAGCATAATAGACGATGGTGTTATCCCAAGTATAAAGTAGAGCGTTAATAGCCCCACGCCCAGCATCGATGCTAAGCCTGTAAAATAGTGTTGCTGCAAGAAGTAGTAGTGCAGGCTCTTTTTGAGCTCCATGCCCCGAAATAGTTTAAAAGAGTCGTGAAAGAGAATGTCTATACACCCGTGTGCCCAGCGTGTTTGTTGGTTAAAATAGGCGTGCCATGTGGTTGGGCCTTCGCCTACCGCCAACTGTTCGGGTACGTATACGCTGCGGTAGCGTTTGGAATGCAAGGTCATGCCTGTTAGCAAGTCTTCGGTAAGGTGCCCAGCGTAGTACCCTATACGGCGCAGGGCCGAGACCCGTACTACATGATTTGCTCCGAGCATCATGGGCATTTGGTGCCCGAACAGTCCACGAAGTATGGGCCCGTAAAATGAGTATTGCTGTTGTGCTGCACCGCGAGCAATCCAAGAATCGAGGTTACCGTATACTTGCGGCGTGCCTACAAACGCTACGGTTGGATCTCGGAAGTAACCAAGCGTATGCGTTAGGAAGTTTTTGGTGGGTATAAAATCGGTGTCAATTTGGGCAACAAAATCGTACGTCTTGCCAATGTGGTCGTACCAGGCGTTATGGTTGCCGCCCTTGGTTTTGGCCGCAAATGTGCCTTCCTGGGTGTTGTAGTGCTCTAGCCCTTTTCGGGTAAAGTAGTTAACACCGTACTGTTTGCAGATTGCCTTTGCCTTGGCGTCGTCACCTTCGTCGAGCAGCCAGACGTCGTGAGGGTAGTCTGCCTGTACTAAAGCGGGAAGAATATTGTGCAGTAACTCGGGTGTTTCGGCGCCCGGAACATACGTGGTGATAAACGCAACTTTAAGGTTTGACGCTGGTTTGGGGTGCACTGTTTTGTGCATCTTTCGCACGATAGACCACGTCAGCACTTCCATGCTGATCTGGTGCCAGATTATGTAAGAAAGAACTGCAAAAAGAGCGTAGTCGAAGATGTGGAACGCGCCATGGAAGTTTGAAGCAACGTGCTCGGGCCTAAACCACCATTGGCCAAATACAATTGTCAGGGCAAGGCCCGCCAATATTAGAAGTCGAAGCTTTATTCGATTGTGCTTGCTCATAATGTTGCATACATAATAACATATTTATGACACTTATGCAACAGAGTGTCTATGTATGCTAAAGGCTCCTAGAGCATGTTCGCACGGTAGTTGCTCCAGGCACGTCTGTCGGTGGCGATTAGCCGCCAAAAGTAAATGCGTTGACGGTTACGCCCCTGGGGAATGTTATGTCGAGTGTGGCGTCTTTGGTAAAGACGGGTAACTTAACGAGCTTGTACAGTCGAGCGCCGTCTAGGTGTACACGTCCACCCTCGGCTACGTCCTGCCCACCACTATGCGTTGGGGTAACCGATTTGCCGTTAACGGTTAGACTTATTGTTGCGTCCGCTGGCCCGTCCATAACTAGATACACCTCTTTGGCCGAGAATTTAAATCGAATCACGCTGTTGTCGGACATAGACACAGTGTCCAAGGCGCCAATTTGCCAGCTGCCGCCAAGCGACCATTCGTTTGCGTTTAGGTTGTTTGCAACCGTGTAGTCTGCTGCTTTGTCGGCGGCAAATTGAGTGGCATTGGCAAAGTTGCTCCCGCGTTCATAGCCTAGGTAGGTTTCGGGTGTCTGACCGCTTTCTACGGGTACTGCCCCCGGTGTCTGAATTTTATTGGTAACGTTGTGGCCTCCTTCTTTGAGTAAAGTTTGAATGTTCTGCTCGGTTTCGTCGTACTCGCCTTCGCCAAAATGGGTGTAGCGGACGAGGCCGTCTTTATCTATCAAGTATTTAGCTGGCCAGTACTGGTTTTGGTAGGCTCGCCAGGTAGCAAAATCGTTGTCAAGGGCAATTGGGTAGCGAATCTTTTCGTCTTGGACGGCGCGGCGGACGTTGGCCGGTATTTTTTCAAAGGCAAACTCGGGCGCATGGACGCCAATAATAACAAAGCCGTCGTCTTTATATGTATCGTACCAAGCGTTTAGATAGGGCTGAGTGCGAATACAGTTTATGCAGCTATATGTCCAAAAGTCTATCAGCACTACCTTGCCCTTTAAGCTGGCAATAGTAAGCGGGTTGCTATTAATCCATTCAGCAATACCGTTAATTTCGGGAGCCTTATATGGGTCTACGTTAAACATTGCTTTGTTGTCTCCTTTGGTTTGGTGTGTGTTAGTCGGCAATAGTTTTTCTTCTAGTCTGGTAGCTACGAATGGTAGGTGGTCTGCTGCCCACGTTTGAAAGTGGCTGTTTAAACCAGTAATAACGAGCACCCCTACAACAATGAGTATAACGGCCAGCACCTTGCGAAACACCCCATTTGGATTAACTGCCCACCCAAGCTTGGCAGTTAGGCGGCGCCCAGCCAAGGCAATGGCCAGCAGTGCCAGCCCAAGCCCGAGTGCGTAGGCCGTCATATATACTAGCCCCAAGCTCACATTAACGGGCAATACGGTTGCCAGTACTAGCGCGTACACCGGGCTGCAACTGGAAAAGACTGGGCCAAGCGCTGCGCCGGTAAGCACGGCACCCATTGCACCAGCATGTTTGTGGGCACTACTGAGTAGTTGGTTAGAACCATGCTCTAACCCAATAGCCACACTGAGGTGTGCCCAGGCCTGCGGTAAAAGCATAGCCAGCCCCAAAAGCACCACAATGCCACCGGCAAGAGCAGTCCATACACGCGGGTCGACATGCACTAGTAGGCTCGACGTCTTAAGCAGCAAGGTAAAAATAACTACCGAAACAGCCAGGCTGGCGGCAATAATATATGGCTTGCGCCGATCGGCCTTTTTGTTTTTGTCCGTAACCACCGAACTGCCCACAATAACCGGCAATAGCGGCAAAATACACGGCGCCAGCGAGGTAAGCATACCCGCCAAAAAGGCGGCAACAAGTAAAAACATTATGTATATTGTAGCTGGTTATCAGCATTTGCGCATGACAGTCCTCAGGCTGTAGAAGCATACACAAGGTGCTTTAGGTTGTCGAGCACCTATACTATCTATCTTTTCCGATAAACCATAAAAGTTAAATTGACTGTGCTACTGTATACCTATGAAGATAGCGGTAACGGGGTCGAATGGTGTGGTTGGCAAGGCGCTTATTGGCAGCCTTGATACGCATGCATTCGAGGTTGTGCCCATCGACCTGCCAAAGTATGACCTGCGCGATCTGGATGCTTTTATCGCGGCCACTGCCGGCTGCGACGCCATTATTCATCTGGCTTGGGTAACGCCTACAGACAATTTTCGCATCGAAAGTATTGACCTTGCTAACGTCCAGATGATCGTAAATGCCTACAAGGCAACAATGGCCAACAAAATTCCGCGCATTATTATGGCCAGCTCCAACCACGCCCAGCGCTACGACATGCGTGATACCGACGGAAAGATACGCGCCTCGATTCAGCCTGCCACGCCAGACAGCCCGTACGGCGCCGAAAAGATTTTTCTAGAAGCCCTGGGTAGGTACTACGCCGCGACCCACAAACTAGAAGTTATCTGTGTTCGTATTGGCACGGTAACTGCGGAAGACAAACCAATGCCTAGCACGCCAGACGACCCAACGCGCTATTGGAGCCATGCAGATATAGGCAGGTTTATCACGTGTTGCCTGGGTGCGCAAACGGTGCCGGATAATTTTCAGGTGCTATATGGGGTAAGCAACCAAGATGTCTTTGATTGGACCAACCCGTTTGGGTACGTGCCAGAGGACTAGCGTACTGGCCACGGTGGGTGTCAGGGCTAAGATTTGTCGTTTAAGTACTTGCCAGCAACACTTAAGGCAAACGATGGCAGTATGATGAAGACTGTTACGAATAAAAGTCTTATTAGCATTTCGCTAAGGGCAGAATCTTTCTTGTCCGGGCCAGATGCCGTCAAAACAACCAGTAGCCCCACAATCCCGAAGGCAATTGACGCATAAATAAATACTCTTGTTGCTATTTTTTGCATAATCTTAGTATACCCCCCTAGTGTACATACTTTGCAGCCAAGATTGTTCTTACATATCTTGCAACTTGTTTATGACTCTTGAAGATAATAATTGTTTTGTCTGTATTTTGGGCGAGTAATTGTTGCGTGCCAGATGCGAAATGGTGTCGAAACCAGAGCACCTTCCAAAAGAATGAAAAACTTGGTCTTTCTTGCCAATCATCAGGCATTTCTGGCCGAACGGAATGATTAGCTATTAGCCAACGCTTTACGACGCCCACAAGAGCAATGTACGTCGGCATATCGAAGTAGAGAATGGTATCTGCTCGCTCTAAACGTTTTGCCATAGTTGCGCCAAAATTGCCGTCTATTATCCATTTGTCGGCTTCTGTAAAGCTGTCGGCTTTAGCCCGCCAGCTTTTTTTATTCGTATAGTAGTCATGCTCCGTGGAGTGGTAATAATAATCTAGATGGATAAGCGGTACATTGGTTTGCTCTGCAAGTTGTTTGGCAAACGTAGATTTACCTGTTCCGGGTGAGCCAATAATGACAATGCGTTTCATATGGTCAATCATACGGCACGAGGACTCATCATCGGTTTGTGCTAGTCTAGCGCGGTGTAGAAGATAACCGGCTTTTCGCTGGCTAATGCACTTGTTGTCTCTGGGGTTTGAAGTATAGCAGGGAGCATATTTTTCTCAGTAGGATCGACAAACCCAAACTCGGCAATTTCGAGTGTGCCGTGGCTAGTATTCTCTAGGTCAATAACCTCGTAGTCATCCGCATTTTCGATGAGGAAGAAAAACTCTAACAGCTCGTCCTCTCCATGGCTCGTGTTACCCTTTGCTGCAAACTGTTGGACGAGTACTAGGCGGCCAATTACCGGCTTGACGCCTGTTTCTTCTACCATCTCTCGTATTAAAGCGTCGTGCAATGACTCCATAGGGTCGACACCCCCACCGGGCGTACACCACCAATCACCGTTTGAATTGTGTAGTTTTTGTCCGAAGAGCTTACCGTCTTTATATATAAGCCCGCGAACGCAGACGCGTCGTGCTTCCCGCATAGATCCTCCTATTCATTATTTGGTCAAGAGGCGTTAGCGGTTCGGCTCGTCCGAACGTACACGCGTAGCTTGTAAACTAGTGGGTGTATTATAGCAAAACAAAAAGACGTCCAAAGAAGGCTACGGCTGCCAATGACATGTTAGCTGTTAGAGCTTTACAGGAATCACGCGATGCCGCGCAAGAAGTTGAATCGTATGCTGTCCGGCACCCATATAGCGGTGGTCTAGTACATTATCGATAATGTCATTGATTCAAATCTGCTAAGTTACATAAAAAAATTAGAACTGAATTAATGGTTCTGACTTTATCTAATATGCTGTGGATCCGGGGACTGGATGCGCTCCGGCTTTGCCGTGCTGGTCGCTGGTTTAAGATGGATTGTGTGCCAAAGGTCACTATTGCACAAGAAGCAAGGGCCTCACCCCGCGCAATCCTGTCGGTGAATTAGCGACTAGCTTTTGGGTTCTTGTGCAAGCTGAATACATACTTTAGCCAGGTCGACAATTTGTGGCCCTAGTTGGCGGGTGTTTGTCGTAAAACCATACTTTTTTAGGAATTCGTAGCCTAAGCTAGGTCCTGTAGCGTGTGGCGACGGCAAGTACGGGCTTACGCCAGCGTGTGTCTGATCGTCGCCAATTTGCAGAAAATTGAACGTAATGCCAGCTTCGTGCACGTCGCCAAGATCATCCATAGAGCCAGCGAGCACATACGCTGCACGCAGATGCGCACATGGTATTCTGCTACCACCTACTGGCCTAATCGGCTCATAACGTGCTTCCTCAATAGTTAGGCGGTCTGTTTCTACGTTAGCCGCCCACGTGCGAATTGCCGTTTTGCCGATTGCTGCGCCCCGCCGCTCTTTTAGGTAGCGTTCCTTGCCCAATGGCAGAAGTAATAGGTCGGCAAAGAAGTTGCCGCCTCGGTAATGCCGGGGTCCTTCAACGACATTTACATCGGCCAGGCTAGGCCGTACCGAACCGATTTTTGTAATCGGTGGGCTATACTCTGCAGGTAGTAAACCAGCAAAGAGATCACGTGCGGTCTTGTTGAGATTAGATTGGTCGGGCGTTGTCATAGAATTTTAGCCTAATAATTTGGCTGCAAGCTGGTGGCGTTTTACGGCGATGTTGGGGATATGTGCGAAAGACTTGCTTATTGCCAGGACGTAGTTTGCCGTATTGTATAACTATATTATACAATACCTTCTAATTATACACAAATGCTCCAACTGGAGCAGCCTCCAAAGCCAAACAAAAACCGCCCCTTACGGGACGGCCTTTGTTTGGCTCACCACGGTACGGGAAGTTATAACCGCTGTGAAACTAGATTTTTGCTTATTAACCTCAAAGCTTGCTGGCAAATCTGGCAGATGCACTCCGCAACTTCAGGTTTGATGATCCAAGAGGCCGGTACGGTCTTCAATATCTATAGGCTGAGCAAAGGCTGTTGTCAGATAATCAGCAATTGGTAAAGGCTCGGCAAGCATAGGATCATGCACTACGCCCGCTGCTTCACAAGCAACATGAGTTCCTCAACGTATCCTCCCCTCGTACGGTAATGGAATCAAACTTGATCTATTGCCGGCCTTATCCGTGGCCGCGCCGCGTATTGATAGTATTCGGGGAGATTGCCCCTCGTTTCTTAGAAGTTCGGCAAGATCAAGTGCAATGAGTGTACACGAATCTGCATACAATCCAGAGCCATCGCCGTAGTCGTGCTTTAGATTTTCATGCTTAGCTGAGAAAAAAAGGGCTGACATAAAAAAACAATACCATAAATGGTATTGTTTACAAATCTTGGTTCCCGCTAGTGGACGCTCTTCGCAACTTTGAGTTAGGCGAGCTTGATAGTCTCAAGCTTGCCAAGGTTCTCTAGATATTTGTTGTAAGGCAGCGAGATTACCTCGGTATCCTCTAGTCCAAAATCACGCTCGATGTTTTCGTGCTGTCCTTCGGGGTAGTCCAGGATGACAGAATAGAGCCAGTCGTTTATAAGGTATAACCCAACAAGCCCCGCTTTGTGTTCGTAGTCGGCGTGACTCATTTTTACCACGCTGATTGTATTGAACCCGTGGTCTTTGAGCCAGGCTTCGCCTGCTGCAAGATTTTGGACGGCGATATTTTCGCGCAAGGTAAACTTCCCTGCAGCTTCGTCCAGAATGTGGATGGCGGTTTTGTCTGAGTGCTCGACGATTTTGGTTACGCCACTGCTCGCTTGTTGCGCGTAGTAGTGTACGGACGTTGACGATTCGAGTGGATCAACCCCTAGCGATTTCAGTTGTGAAATAATTGGCTCGAAGCTATCGACCCGGTATTTCTTTTCTTGGTGACGCATAAATTCATCATAACAGAAGAGTAGCTAAGAAACGCTGCCCATACGATCAATGCCGCCAACCCCGCTATTAACATGGGTTAGATTATATATGCGGCATTACTCTTCTTCGGGTTTCCTTAGCTCTGCAAATTTTGCGGCCATCGTTGGGTTGTTTTTTGTCAGGCGCTTAACGGTGACATCGTTGATTTTGTTGTTTGCCAGGCGCAGGTTGTTGTCGGATGACAGTAATTCTTCCTTGGTTCTCTGCAGGAGTTTGATTGTCTTATCAATATCATCAATAGCTGACGCAAACTTACGCCCCGCCAGATCGTAGTTTCGGGCGAAGCCGTCTTTGAAAGCCTCAAGTTCGCTTTCGAAGTTTGTGATGTCGATGTTCTGCGAGCGCACCAGGGCAAGTTCGGACTTGTACCGCATTGAATTCAGGGCAGCATTACGCAACACGGTGATGATGGGCATAAAGAACTGTGGCCGCACCACATACATCTTGTCGTGCCGGTGCGATACGTCAACGATGCCGGAATTATATAGCTCGTTGTCTGCTTCAAGCAGTGTTACTAGCACTGCGTACTCGCATTTCTTTTCGGCGCGGTCTTTGTCTAGCTCCTTAAAGAAGTCTTCGTTTTTCTTTTTGGTAGCAGTTTCGTCGCCCTCGTTCTTCATTTCGAACATTATTGAGATGATTTCGTTGCCCTCGTCATCGAGTTCGCGGTAAATGTAGTCACCCTTGCTGCCAGAGCTGGCATCGTTGTCCTTGCCGAACTCGGCATGCTTAAATCCGGTGGCACGCAGCTTCTCGAACTCAATTTCGCAGTGCTGCTCCAGCGTTTCGCCCACCATTTTGGTGGATAGCTTGGCCTTCATGTCTTTGTAGTAGGCGATCATTTCGTCCTTGGACTTCAGCTCGGTCTCGTATTTATCTTTTAGCGAAACTTCGAGCAATTGTTTCTCGGAGTCTTTAGCTTGTAACTTGCCTGCCAGCTCATCGCGTTCCCTCTCAACTTTACTGACAGCCTCAGTGACGGCTAGCTGTCTTTCGGTCTCCTTGGCGTCAAGTTTTGCTCTTAGCTCAGCAAGCTCAGCCTCTTTTTTGGAGAGGTTTTCCTGGAGAGAGTTTTTGGTTCGTACTTCTATAAGCTTGGCCTCGTCATCCTTTTCTCTGAGCTGGCCTTGTAGCTTTGATATTTCAATGTCCTTTTGGGCGGCTGCATCTTTTAGAGAGCTCTCCGTTTCTAGTCTTGTAACCTTAACGGCATTGGCCACCTGCTCGTGCAGAGCCTGCTCAAATGCATGATCGCGAACTTGCTTAACAATGTCGGCAAAGCCAGCCTCGTCAACCTTGAAGGCTTTTTTACAGTGTGGACATATAACTTCGTTCATGGTCATTCTTCTTCACTCATATTTTAATACGCATTTGCCCAACACTGCCCTTTTGAATTTGTTCGTAAGCTCCCGAGTCATTATTAAGCCAGTCGATCGCATCGAGAGTGTTCGTTTGGCGCAATCTTTGCAGCTTCTATAGATCGAAAGTCGCGGATAATAATTTTGGCGATCTTCATTGCGGCCTCCACAGACTTTATCGAACGGTGGGCTTTAGGGCATTATGGTTCGGGCTGATACTAAATGCAAGAAATGACAAAGCGCTTTAACCCCCCGCCCCTTGCGGGACGATCTTTGTTTGGGTCGGCACGACACAGGAAGCCAGAACTGTAGCCAAGCAAGGTTTATGATTTCTTGCATGCAATTATAGACACAAGTTTCCATTCGCCGGCTTTGGGCAATTTTTGGATAGTGTAATTGTATGTCCCATAGTTTTTTTCGTATGCCAGAGTGCCTTTGGCAGTGTTATTAGCGTATGTGTTAATGGTTAGATCGTAGTTTGCGCCAGCGGGCACGTCTGCTATAGCACCACCGGCTGCCATCTCAAAATTGGAGAACTTACTCCCATGAAACTCCATGGATCTATCGTCACGTTTGACCGCGGCGGCAGCACTGTCAACATCCGCCAGGCACGCGTTCTTATTGCCTTGGGATGATTCCCGAACTTGTTTGAGCCATGATCCTGGCTGGATTGATTGCGCGGCAGGACGATTGCCCACTAGTGCGACTACTGTAACTACTGTAATAATGCCCACTAAACCGGCTGCGATGATAACCTTTGATTTAGTTGTCTTGATGTTCATGACTACCTCCTGTATACGTTCTGTTAGTGCGTTTACGAATGTTTCTGCGTATAGCTTGTATACGAGGCTACGCGTGTGGTGGCCGTGCCGGTTGTGTTCATTACACATGTCAGCAAACATTTGTTGCATGGGCTCTGCAAACCGCTGTTGATAGGATTTAGGGTACAGCCGTAGCAGTCTTGCGTATGTGGCTTCGTACCGTCTAGCATCATTACGCGCCATATATTGCCAGGCTATTGCCAGACGCATAGCGTTTCGTGAGGGATATAACCCGTCGGTAGCGCTCCAATTCAGCTTCCAGAGCCTGCTTGCCTGCTCCGGTAATCTTGTAGTAGATACGTCTTTGGTCATCCATGTTTGGGTCGATTTTTTTATCACTCTCGGCTACCAATCCAGAGTCGAGCATGCGTTTGAGTGAGCCATATAGCGTGCCGGGTCCCATAGAAACTTTACTTTCGGAATCTGCCTCGACTTGTTTCATAATGGCGTAGCCGTGCTTCTCGCTATCAGACAGCGCCAATAGTATATGAAGGACTGCTGGCGTGAGTGGAGTGTAGGTTTTAGTAGAGGACATAAGTCAATACTATATCCGTCGCGGATATATGTCAAACAAAAGACACCAAATATTCCGACTACCTTACAGCATTCTGCTTAGGTGGCATATACTTGGCCGTATGGCTCATAAAGTGCGAATTAATAGGGATGACGTATATGTTAGTCCTGTAGTATTTATGGAGATTTTTGAAGACACCCGCAAAGAAATTGGCAACGAAATTTTTACTTCACGAAAGTACAAAGTTCTGCGCGAAGCATGGGTAGCATCAATATTTTCAGTCACTTTAAGCCTTGGGACAAGCGCAAGCATGGGAACGGGCAAGGTTTGGTGGCTGCGCCCAAACCCTGAGGACGTTGCACCAGATTTTTTCGCTTTCAACACCAAGCTCATCCCCGGCGAAGAATATATGGAAGGCATCAATGCCCGATGGGAAGTATTTGAATGGGGTAAACGGTCAGAATACGAGTTTATTGAGGCGGTAAAGCGCAAAGTGGGTCGGCTGCACGACAACAAGATGTCGGTAATAGGTTATGCGACAAAGGAAAACGAGGTGCTAGACTTCAAGACACTTTACGAAGAACTCAAGGCACAACCACCCGACGTCTTGGAGGTATGGATATTAGCCAAAATCAACGAGCTCGGCGATACCTTAACCCTGACTCAGGTTTATCCGTATGCTTATACACGACCAGCTCCAACAAATGTTCCGGTATATTTTAAAGAGCCATACGCATTTATTAGTAAGTTTCGTGGCAAAGGTCGCCGAGATGGTGGGGTTCTGAGTATCAATGACCAGATGGAGATAACGGTCGTAGAACCAGACCCGCCCTACGCACCTAATTAACAAGATTAGGTGGCAGCCGTTAAACTGTAGGCATGGACCATGACGGTTTACGTGCTATTGAGGAGGGTATGATTGCAGACGATGCTAGCTTTATGATCGGTTTATTCTTGGCAACGCAGCGGCTAACGCGTAATTCGTCTATCCCCTATCTATTCTCATGCATAGATTTTTACTCACTCATTGTTTATGAGACGTACAGTTATTATGTAAAACATAGCCCTGACCTTGCAGCAAAACTTAAGCATTCCTACGAGGATGATATAAAACAGTCTCGGCAGCGTGTGAAATTATATGATGACAAGAAACTCGGTATCGAAGGCATAGGCAAAACGCTACTTGACACCATTACGCCAGCACACCAAAAGGAGCTGTCAAAAACTCACCGTATTAAGTTGCCTAAATGGATGTGGGAAGATGTAAGCCTCTATTTTGTTGAGGGCAGCCCTATTGCAATCGGCAGCACCCATCTTGCAAGTTTTAATATGGGGGTTGACGTTGTTAGGATGTTTGACCCAAAGACGGCATCGGAGTTTGGGCATGAACTAGGGCGTTTCTTGAGTGCAATCGCTAAGGGCATTGCGCTAGTTCGACTTCCACGCTTAAACGTTATCGCCCGAGATATACGCTCAGAAAAATTGTATACGGGGCAAAAATATGGTTCATCTTCCAAGACTGTGAACGCGGGCTTATCAATCATTGATATGAACCTGAATTTCACTGCTTTGTGTTTGCCTCCCGGTATACGTCATACCACCCTGTTTAAATGGAAATTTCTCGCCACATATCATGTCGTATCGAGCTTAAGAATGCTTTATGACAGCCCTCATGCCAGTGACATTCGTACTGACGCACTACGCGATATTAAGGGGGTACTTGATAGTGACTTTGCCCATTTGCTGGAGAGCACCGGTGCAAATATGCTGAGGAACACGCTCACTCATTACGGCATAGACACGCGGCTAGATGCGGAGCGGCTTAATATGAAGCAGGGGCAGCTGTATGGCTTGGTCGAGGCTTCATTACCGGGTTGGACTTACGGCAGTTTGGCCGAACAACTTGATGCATATATTCAAGGAATGCTCAATATGTTCCATGCCTGGTAGATTTTTAAGGCTTACTCTTACGATACTCTAGCTTATCTTGGTCCTTGTATTCACGAAAGGACCCTGATAGGCGTATACGAGCTGATGTGGAATGAAGTGAGCTCTGAGTACGAGATTGATGCGCGAGATTATAACTGCAATCAAGGGTGATCTATTTGTTGCCAGCTGACTTTTTAAGGCGCTCTAGTACTATATTAATGACAGAAGCAAGCTCACTACTGAGAGCTTCATTCATGTTACTCAGATCATCTGACGCAAGGTCATATCGTTTGCCTAGCTGTTTTCCGGAAGTAGTGTCTTTACCGGTTAAATCGCTGATGACGATATTTTCTATATGATTGGCGGGCTCGTGGACAAGTATAGAGAAGTCGTCACGAGTTAGGATATCGGTCTGCTCGACGAGTTTGTGTGCCGTATCATAATCTAGGCTGTACGTTAGTTGAATATTGTTGAAACGCTCATTACCACTACTGTCTTTTGCCGTTTCTATTACCCAAATGCGTAATCGAGCAGTATGTTCGACCGGTGGAGCTTGAATATCAATAACTATTTCAATTGAGGAACTGGGGTTTGGCTTGCTGACGAATCCAACGCTTACCCCTTTACTTGTACTATCAGGAACGCGTGCAATGACATCGCTCCATGTTTCGAGCTCGTTGTCGAGCTGCAGACTGAGTGCAATAATTTCATCAGCAATACTATTGGCATAATCTCTAAATTCTGTTGTCATGCATGTAGTATACCAAAACAAAAAGACTACCGAAGAAGTCTTTCAAGCATAAGTGTCTTGCCTCCGGGACTGGGTCGCAGGGTCTCACCCCAAGAAAGTAAATAAGATGTTCTTGTATATAGGGACTGGATGCGCTCCGGCTTTGCCTCCGCTTTTGCGCGAGACCATGCTCGGAGCGAGCTCCTGCGCGTGGTCTCGCTCCACCGCACCAGTATTGCTACGCAATCTGGTTCTAGGCCCCAGTCGCCAAAGCCAAAAGAAAAACCCACTCTTGCGAGTGGGCACTTCTTCTGGCTCCGGGGACTGGATTCGAACCAGCGACCTAGTGGTTACACTTACCCTCTAATTTCATAGAGGTGTGGACTATCTCATTACCATGGCAAGTATTATGAATCCTAAATCGAGTTTAGGATGGCATGAGGAATACTTGCTGTAGGTACAAGGCGCTTCCCACTCGCAACCAGTTGCAAGCAGTACTTCCGTAAGGAATAGTCTCTGAACCTTCCCAGACGCACGTCTGGGCTTGGCTGCGGATTCTCATATCTTTTTGGATTCCGGATTTGAGTCCGGAATGGCAAAAAGGGTTAGACCTCTCCGCAATTCACCTTGTTTTCACTAAGCAGTTTCCTGACCTAGGCTGCAATCTACAGCCACCCGCTCTACCGCTGAGCTACCCCGGATTATAGATGAGAACCTTGCGGCCTCACCATAGATAAAATGTGCGTCGCTTTACTACCCCATAAGAGGCGCGCGAATAGGCTGATTATATCCGATGAAGCCGCTTTACGCAACGCCCAATGCCCTGTTTAGCGCCGGGTTTTGAGTGCGCGGTTGATTGTGCGGGTTTCGTCGCGCTTTTTTAGCGTTTGACGCTTGTCGTAGAGTTTTTTGCCTTTGCCAATGGCGACGCGTAGTTTAATGTAGCGGCCGCCTGCCAGAACCTCGAGTGGCACAATGGTGCGGCCTTGTTGTTTGGCCTCGATAAGTGCGTCGATTTCGCGGCGTTTGGCCAGTAGTTTGCGGGCGCGGGTTTGATCGGCTTCGGCCAGTGGGATGCCATTGGTGCCATTAATGGCGGCATTGATGAGCAACAGCTCGCCTTCTTTGACAGTAACGTAGGCGCCGCGTAGCTGGCCGTGACCCATGCGTAGTAGCTTGGTTTCGGCGCCAGTGAGTGCCAAGCCAACGACCAAGCTATCGCCCAGCTCGTAGTCGTGGCGAGCGCGTCGGTTAACGATGTGCTTGGTCTGTGCCGACCGTTGTTTTTTCATTCCTTATAGTATGCGGCATGTAACCCCTGTTGCCAACAGCGACTGATTATTGCTGTGCCATGACGCTCATGGTAAGATTAGCTATAAGTATGCAAAGGGCAATCTGATGGTACGGCTGCCGCAACCAGGAGGCGATGACGGGACTTGGGGACAGATCCTCAATGATTTTTTAGATGCTTCGCATAATACCGACGGCACGCTAAAACCGTCTAGTGTTGCCAGTGCTTCGCCTGTAACAAGTGTTAATACCAAAACAGGGGCGGTTGTTTTAACGGCAGCAGATGTGGGCGCTCCTACTACCCTTGCTACACTCACCGATGTCAATACCGCTGGCGTTACAGATACGCAGGTGCTAACCTATTCGCAAAGCAGCGGAAAATGGATCGCCGGAACGGCATCTTCTGGAGTTATTGGCGATGCCACTAGTGGCTCAAAAGGTATTATTCAGCTAGCTGGCGACTTAGGTGGTACTGCTGGGGTACCCACTGTTCCGGCATTGTCTGGCAAAGAAAGTACTACCAACAAGGGTGTTGCCAATGGGTATGCCAGCCTAAACTCTAGTGTACGAGTACCAACAGCACAGCTGGGGTCGGGCACCGCCAACACAACGACATTCTTGCGCGGTGATGGTGCTTGGGTGGCACCGGTGGGCAATGTTGCTAGTGTTAACGGCCAAACAGGTACAGTAACGCTTACTAACACCGATGTAGGTGCCGATGCCGCTGGCGCAGCTACTACTGCCCAAACCAACGCCCAAACCTACGCCGACACTCAGGTTGCCACATCGCCCGCCTTTATTTCGTACAATACCGGCAGCAGCAGTTATCCATCACGCAGTACCGTCACCGCAAGCAGCACGCGCGTTGTCATCTGGATTGGGCCTGTTGCGCCTTCCGTTGGCGGCACCGGTGCTGTAGATGGTGTGGATGTGTGGTGGAGGACTACGTAAGTGCCCCCGGTACATACGTATCATCTTCGCAGTGGCGTGTGGCAGCGTTACTCGTCCACAGGCGGTGGTAGTGGCCCACAGTTGTGGATAGGCGCAACAGTTACCGACCAAAGCGCAAGCAATGCCATTGCTAACTTTCAGCGTGCCAACAGTATTATTGGGCCCCTGCAGGCGCGTCGCACGTTTTCGCCATTAAAAAGTGCAGCGCAGTTTCCTACTAGTATTATGAGCACTGATGCGGGGGCGGATGTGACCATCGGTATTCACCCTTTTTTGTCGGTTAAGGGCGATACCACCGGTGTTATTAACGGCGATTACGACGGTGTTTTTGCTCAGTTTGCACTCACTTGGCCTACAACCACGCAGTGCTGGCTTAGCTTTTGGCACGAGCCAGAGGATGATATGCCCGGCAGTACCTACGTGGCAGCCTTTCAACGTTTTTATACTGTGATAAAGGCCGCCAATAGCAACATATCAGTTGGCCCCATACACATGACTTATCAATGGCGACCAGGCAGTGTTACTACCCTTACCCCCGATGACTGGTATGTGGGTGACAGTTACTGTGATTTTATGGCTTGCGACAGTTACTGGGATGGCTCGCAGGGCTCAACGCCACAGCCTTTGTCCAACGATGCTCAACATATGCGCTGGCACAACTGGGCTAAAACAAAAAATAAGCCTTTGTTTATAGCCGAGCGAGGCGTACACCCCGATGGTGCCGCATCGGCGGCAGTGCTTTTGCAGGACGAAATATGGCTCAAAGCTAACGGCTACGTGGGCTTTATGTATTGGGACGCCGTGGGTGCAGGTGGCAAAAACTGGATTATGGACGGCAACGCCGATATGGCGGGCACATGGCAGCAGATTGCCTCACGCGGGAGGACTGTCTAGATGTCTACGGTCTTTAACGAAACCTTTGAAGGCGGCAGTAATGGTGCAACACTTACTCCTAGCAATACAACATATTCGAGCATTACTGGTGCCGCTATTTTTGATAACACAACCTATGTTGCCGGCGCGCAAAGCGCAAAGCTGTCACCTGGTGGGGGCGCCGCAGTTATTTTAAAAGAGAATTTTGTAGCACTGGTGGCTCACCGTTTTTTTCGGCGATACTTTCGGGTTAATGCCTTACCGGCTGGGGCAGATATTTTGACGCCTATTCGCGTACGCAGCGGGAGTACGTCATTGGCACAAATTACCATTTTATCGGGCGGCATACTTACTTTGCGTGACGGCGGCACCACAGTTGTCGCAACCAGTACCAGTACAGTTACTATTAACACCTGGTTTCGAATAGAGTGGGAGGTCGATTCTGTCGGTGCAACGCAAAATTGTCGCTTGTTTATGGGCCCTAATTTTGGCGGTACAACACCAACCGAAACGCTTAGCGGATCGTACTCTGGTGGCACCTTTGACAAAGTAGAAGATGGCGTAGGTGCTCCTAATTATGCCGGTAGCATGTGGGTCGACGAAGTTGTCGATGACGACACTACCTGGCCTGGCCCGGCCGCCGGCGCCAATCAGCCACCAACGGCCAATGCCGGCCCCGATCAAAGTGTGACGTCTGGCCAGCTAGTAACATTGGATGGCAGCGTTAGTAGCGACATAGACGGTACCATTACTACATACGCCTGGACGCAAGTAAGCGGTACGGCCGTAACACTCTCGGATGCAACAGCTATTCAGCCTACGTTTACGGCTCCTACGGTAGTTGGCTCTCCTACCACGCTAGTGTTTGGGCTGGTGGTTACCGACAATCTGAGCGTGCAGTCGTCGCAAGATACAGTGACCATCACCGACAATCCCCAAGCGCCTGCGGCGTTTTCGGAAGACTTTGAGGGCGGCACTGGTGGTGGAGCTATAACAACCAGCAATACCACATATTCGACCATTGGCGGCTCGCCCACATTTGATTTGTCGGCGGCAGTAACGGGCGGGTTGAGCGCTAAGTTTGTAGGCACAGGCAGCAATACCAGTGCGCTAACGCAAAACCTGCCATCGACGGCTACGGCTCGCTATTGCCGTCGCTATTTCCGTATTAGTGCCTTGCCCTCGGGCAGCATGACAATTGTGCGCATGCGCAATAGCACCAGTGGCTTGACTACTGCGCAAATAGTCATGAATGGGTCGGGGCAGTTAATTATCCGTGATGCCAACACTACTGTGGGCACCAGCACTACGACGATAACGCTCAATACATGGTTTCGGCTGGAATGGTTTGTAGATGGTACGACTACTAACACACAGACACTCAAGATTTTTACACTGGGAAATTACACTGGTAATACTGCTAATGAGACCATTAGTGGGGCTTATACAAATGGCACATTTGACCGCATTGCGGATGGTGTAGGCACGGGCGTATTTACTGGCTCGCTCTGGTTGGACGCGGTAGCGGACGACACTGGTGCTTACCCTGGCCCAGCCATTGGCGCTAACGTAGCACCCACTGCCAACGCTGGAGTCGACCAGACCATTACGCCACCAGCTACAGTTACATTGGATGGCACGGCGTCTTCGGACACCGACGGCACGATTGGCAGTTACTTGTGGAAGCAAACTAGCGGCACTACAGTTACGCTTTCATCTGCCGTAGCGTCGCAACCAACATTTACCGCGCCCACCGCTGGCACAACCTTGGTGTTTTCGCTGGTGGCTATCGACGACAAAGGCGCAGGTTCGGCGCTAGACAGCGTAACAATTACCATTAATGCGCCGCCTGCTCCCCTGTTTAGCGAAAACTTTGAGGGTGGCACTAACGGCGCGGCGGTTACTACAAGCAACACAGCGTATTCGTTTATTAACAGTGCAACGAGCTTCGATAACAGCACCACTGTAGTGGGCAGTCTGAGTGCTAAAGGCGTCAACAACGGCACGACTGCCGCTTTTATGCGCCAAATATTCCCCGGAGCTGTAAGTGTTACCGAGCGCTACATGCGGCGATATGTTCGTATTAGTGCGTTTCCTGGTGCGGGAGCTAACGTGGTCGTAACACGCCTACGACTGGGCGGTACAACAACCGGGCAGGTCACCTTTACGAGCGGCGGTCAATTCCAGATTCGTAATGGCGGTTCGGCAGTTGCCAGCTCGGTTAACACCTATGCGCTCAATACGTGGCACCGGCTAGAATGGCATGTTGACGGTACGACCACCAATACGCAAACACTACGCATTTATACCGGAAACTTGCTCAATAGCCCGAGTATTCAGAGTGAGGTACCGTTAAGTGGCCCCTACACGAGCGGCGCTTTCGACCGCGTTGAAGATGGCGGCAGCACCGCGGCATACGTAGGCAACATTTGGGTAGACGAAGTAGTCGACCAAGCCAGCGTGTGGCCCGGCCCAGCTACAGGCGCCAACCAGCCCCCGGTAGTCAATGCCGGCAGCGATCAAAACGTATTGCCTGGCAGTACCGTTACGCTTGACGGTACTGGTTCTACCGATCTAGAGGGCGCCATTACCTACTCATGGGCGCAATTTGGCGGCACTACCGTAACACTTTCGAGCAATACAGCGGCGCAGCCCACCTTTACCGCCCCCTATTTAGCGGCTGGCGACACCCTGATCTTTCACTTGGTGGTTACGGATGCCGGCAGTGTTACCTCCCAGATAGGCATTGTTACCATTACCGTGCAGCCAGCTAACGAGTTCAAGCTTGTGAGTGGCTCGTGGCGCGTCTTGGGTCCTGTCCAAATGTAGTTGATTTATATATTGCTTTGTTGTTTTATTAGTAAATGATTAACACCGAGACTTATCCAGCTCCAACCATACCCCAAGAGCTTGATCATTTATGGGCTGGCAATATACCAGATACGCATCAGGCATTCGCGAGACTTTCGCTGGCTGACGTACGTCGTGATATGGCTACCGTAACGCCACCACAGAGCAATAAGGCTACGGCGTATGTCGATCTTTCGCCGACCGAAGATCATGATCCAACCAGCGCCGTCGTAGTCCCGCTAGACTTTGGCTGTGGCTGGAGCCCGGCAATTGCTTTACGTACACAATTACTGCAGGCGGTTTTGCCCGAGCCTCGTCGTGTGATTGTAATACCCAATAATGCCATTGGCGAGGTAAGCTCCTATGCGTTTGACAAACAGGAGCAACACAAAGTAGCTAGTATCGGCGATTTATCACCGCTTGCGAAGCGTATTAGCACCACACTAAGTCATTTAGAGATAAAGCAAGTAGATTTGGTGGGCTACTCGCAGGGTGCTGCCGTTGGCGCGGCTGTGTGGGCGCTAGAAAACAAGCGCGGCGCGCGTAAGTTGGGTACTGCTGGTTTGTTCGAAGCTCCTAATGCTGTAGAGCGCACGCCAATGACATTATTACGAGATTTTTTGGCAACCAAAGGTTTTGACGCTGCTTTGCAGCAATCGGCTCTGCCAGCTTTTGACGAAATTTATCATATGCGTGGCGGTGCCGACACGCTGTATCGACTTGCTAACGACGCCAAGTACGCTGGCGGTGTGCTGCTGTCACAAAACCGAGCTTTGGTACGTGGCCTGGCGCACCGTCAATTTTGGCACGATGTAGACGACGCCGTATGTGATAACCCAGATACGCGAATTGCCGTTGTGGGTGCACGCGATAGCAGCGTATTTCCGCAAAGTGCCATGCGTTCCGCTTATGCAACGGCCGAATCTTATCCAGAGGTACGAGCCTACCAGATATATCGTTATGGGCATGAACTAGTGGGCAATGTTGCGGCGTATGCTCTGTTGGGCCTAGCTGTACTTACGCGTCAAGGAATCCAACAGTAGTTATTACTTTTTGCGGGTTGATCTTTACGGCATTTTTATATGTCCGTCACTGTCGTAGTAGCTATGCTATAGTGATGCGGTATGACATTTTTACTGCACGCCGACCGATTGGCGCGTATACCATTTTTAGGCAGTAAACTTACCTGGTATATGCAGCGGCGCGTGCGAGAATTGGCAGATAAAGTACATAAGCTGCCCGATCCGGCCATAACCATACTAATTCGCACCCATAACGATGCGCCCCGCCTAGAACAATTATTTGCCGATATCGCTGCGCAGGATTTTTCCGGACCGTTGCAGGTTGTGGTAGTTGACACCGAATCGTCTGACAACACCCTTGATATAGCGCGGCGCCATGGAGCCACAATAGTACGTATGCGGCAAGCTGATTTTACGTATCCTAAAAGCCTGAATTTGGGCTTTGCTGTAGCAAAACACGATTTTGTACTTTGTCTTGTTGGCCATAGCAGCCTTACTAATACGCTAACTTTAAAGACGGCTGCCTACTATGCTACCGACCTTGAATTTGGCGGCGCGTATAATTTTGGCTTGCCCGATACCAACGCTCGTGGCATCGAGCGAATGCTTATGGCGATTATTATGCTGCGCCTGCTGCGTAGACCGGCCCACCTTGATCGCGCTCGTCCGGGTTTGCTTGCTGGCAATGCCTCGCTCGTGCGCAGAGCTGTGTGGCAAAAATTGGGTGGCTACGATGAAGCCTATGCGGCAGGCGGCGAAGATTCGGCGCTTGGACGCAGTATGCTGGCCGCTGGCTACCATGTGTTTTTTGAGCCAGCATTGTCCATATACCATTCGCACGAGCTGGGTATTATAGATGGAGTGCGACAAATGCGTGAATGGCGATTGCTTGATAGGCCTCAACCATTTAACGAATCCAGGCTCAAGAAGTTTCGCCGCGACCTGCGTTAATGCGCCTTAAATTATTGGTGTGCGGTGTTACCGCCAAAGAGAAAGCGCCCTAGGCCGTAGGTGCGTATAAGATAGCCGGTAGCGCCCACACAATGTTTCAATTGATTAGAACGTGTATTGTCCAAATGGTGCCGAACTCGGATATTTGGCGTAAAGACACTATGGAGGCCTAAGCGGGCAGCGGCAATGGCCAGCCCCTGGCTATCAGGCGTGCGATTTTTTGGGAATCCGCCAACATCGCGTAGCGTGCTATCGCGCATAAACATATTTGCCTCTGCTACAAAGAATGGCCGCGCTTTGCGCACGTTTGTAGTATCTGGCCAGTCCCCAACTAAAAAATGTAGCCGGTTTCGCCATTGTCTGGCGGCTCGGGCATCCTGTTCGGCTATTTTGACAATCTTAAGCTGAACAAGCGAGCCAATGGCGGATTTGAGAGTAAAAGAAGGGCCGTAATTCCAGGCCATTGGTGTGCCGTTGTTATGTGTAATTAGGCCACCACAAAAACCAGTGTCTGATGATTTTAGAATGTGAGATATGCGTTCTGGCGCTTCGGTGCTGTCGAGTGTTACATTACTGTCCATAAAGTGAAAATCGACGTCTTTAAAGCCTGTGTCTTCAATAACACGGTTTCGGTTACCTCGGGGCCCACGGTTTTGGCTGCCCGCAATAAATATGCCAGCGTACTGCGTGGTAATGGTACGGGCTTGTGCTTGCTGGTCGGGGTCCGAGGCGTCGTCTAAGACGACGATGTCATAATATTTTTCTTCGCCCAAACTTTGTAAGAGCGCTGGCAATTGGTCTGCGTTGTTAAAATGTGGTATAGCGGCAATTACAGGACGCGACATTTATATATAAAAACATAGATAATTTTTATATACAATAATGTGTCATTCGAAGTTTGCTTTTGCCACATTCCACAGACCTGGGTCGTGCAATACAACCATGCGGTAGTACCAGTACTCGGCGCCCCACAGATATATTTCGCGCATGCCTGTTGTCTTACCAAAGTCGAATGTCTCTTGTAGTCGTTTGGCATCCATGGATTTGTTTTGCTCGGCAAGCGACGTGTCGGTAATGCTCTGCCCGTGCGGTGGCCAGGCTTCGCCTTGCAATTCGTGCAGCATAGAGTCTTTGCCGGTGGTGATTTTTTGAGCGCCAGCCAAAAAGGCGTAATACCAGGCCGGGAATGGGTATTCAAAGTAGCGCTGCAACCAGGGTGTCCAGGTGCGGCGATATACTGATATACCAAATGTGTCGGGTAGTGGCGCACGCAGCGGCAACCCAGCGTAGTTGTTGCTGCGCGAGATAATTACCGGGTGGGTTGTGTCTAGGCTTTTTACTAAGCTTAGCTCGTTAGCTAGGCGTTGACGGTCAAAGTTAGTACACCTTCCAAAGGTGTTAAAAAATTCGTTTTCTAGCTGGTAACTTTGTAGGCTGGCGCTGTGCTCGTAGCGGCTAACCACAGCGGTTATAAAGCTATTGAGCTGCGGCTCCCATACGCCGGTTGGTTCGTTGGCTGCCCATGAGGGCATGTGGCATTCTGGCCAGCGTGGTTGGCGCAAGCCCACGCTTAGGCTTACGGTGCCATGTACGGCTTGTATCTTTTGAAATTGCCAATCGAGCAAGCTAAAGTCGTATTTATCGGGCGACGGCTCTAGCTGATCCCAATAGCTTACGAGCCTAAAATGCCGAATTCCCAGTTGGCCAATCAGGGCGTCCATGGTGCCTTGCGCGTTTAGCCCCAGACTTTCGGCGTAGGCCGGGATAAACGACGTGCCCATCTGGAGCGATTTGTTTGCTTGGGCGTGTATGTACCATTGGCCAATGCCATACATTGTGCCAAAGGCCAACATAATCAGTGCCAACAGCACTGCTACTACTTTATGTCGCCAGTTTTTGCGCCACCAGTTGGCTAGGCCGTGCAGTAATTTTCTTACGCTTGCGGCCAGTTTGGCGGTGTATAATTTGAGTTGCTTCATGAATAAAAAACCAAGATTACGCGTTAGTTTAGTTATACCAGCCTACAACGAAGAAAGCCATTTGGCAGAGTGCTTGGACGCCGTTGCTGCTCAAACCGTTAAGCCGTTTGAGGTAATCGTAGTAGACAACAATTCTACCGACGCTACAGCCGCCGTTGCCCGCCGCTATCCTTTCGTGACACTGTTGCACGAAGAGCGCCAAGGGCCTGCCTATGCCCGCGACTGCGGCTTTAATGCTGCACACGGTGACATTATTGGCCGTACCGACGCCGACAGTTTGTTGGCGCCCGACTGGGTAGCGCGTGTGCAACAGCTTTTTGCGGACGACGCGCTAGACGCTGTTAGCGGTGCCGTTACCTACCGCGCTATTGGGCTGCATCGTGCATTTGAGGTAATTGATACCAGGTTTCGGATATATCTGGCTCGCCGCGGCATCAAGGCTGGTGAGCTGTTCTTATATGGTGTTACCATGGCAATCCGTCGTACAGCGTGGCATGCGGTGCGTGGTAGCGTGTGTCACGAGCGGCGCTTTGCCGAAGATATGGATTTGGCCGCACATATGTCGCATCTTAACCAAAGCGTAGCCTTCGAGCCTACCTTGCAAGCAACTATTCTGCCGCGCCAAGCTGCCTCTAGCCCACAAGTTTTTTACAAATACGTTATGTCTTGCCCACGCACGTATGTAGAGCATGGGCTAACTCTGCAAAAGCACATGTACCCCGTTGCTTGTTTGGTGATGGCACTGTATATGCCAATTCATTTTTTGTACAAGGGGTACAACCCGACCACCCAGCGTTTTTCGCTTGCATACATGTGGCGCTCTAATGTGCGTGCCCGCATTAGCCCTGTTTCTGAAACAGTTTAGAACAGAGCTTTAGCTGGCGTTTTCGGTTTGCCAACGCCCGCTGGTTTCTTGAAACGGTGTGCAATTGCCCCACAACCCCTTGCCTGTCGCCTTGGCGCGGGCTTGGTCGGCTACAAACTCACTCTTTTTAGTAAACGGAAAGTTGGTATAGGCAAAACCGTAACCGTTTTTGATAAGCTCGGTTTCTACCATTCGCCCGTCGGGCAGGTACACGTAGCGCAATAGGCGGTTGTAACGGTCGCGGTTAGTGCTGTCGGGGTCGGCTTGCAGGCGCACTTGCTGATCGTTGATCAGTGTTTTGGTATACGCGGCTGCGGCCGGGCCGTAGCACTGCACAGGTGCGTTGGGTTTGTGGGTTTCGGGCGTGTCGACGCCTATCATGCGTACACTTTCGCTTTTGCCGTCCATGTTAATAGCAATGGTGTCGCCGTCTATAAAATGGTTAACACTATACAAGCCCGGTTGCGATTGCGTGGTGGCTTGCCCCGCGGTTTTAAACCATCCTTGTTGTTGGCCGTAGGTGGCAAGCAACGTAATGGCAATAACAAGAGCAGGAATAAGGCGGCGTTGCAATTGGCGGTTCATACCACCCGATTATACGCTTATGCTAAACCGAGCGCCGTAGCAACGTCCTTTTGGGTTATGTGTGTGCCGTCGAGGCGAACAAGGTTGTCTTCGTTCTCGGGGAGCTCTAGGTTGTTGGCAATGCGGTCAAAGTGTTCGGGCGGCATGTTGCCCCATATACGTGTGGCTTGTCCGTCAGACTGCTCGACGGCGCGTTGCCGAGCTAGTTCTTTAGGGGTTGTTATCCAAATAGTAATGGTGCGAGCGCCCTCGCTGCTTGCTATACGACGCAGTTTTTTGCGGTCTTTGTAAAAATTGAAGTTGGTATCAAAAATGACACTGGTACCTTCGTGTAGCAATTCTTGCGTTTTTTGGTTAAGCACATTGTATAGCTCGATGTTCTCTTTGTGACTATGCGTTGGCTGGGTAAAACGCTTGTTGCGTTCGTGATCGGCCCATAGGTGTACCGCCCCCGTCAGTTCGTGAATAATTTTAGACACCGTAGTCTTGCCCGATCCGGGATAGCCAACAGTAAGATACAACGTAAGTGGTTGCTGCATGTAGCTAGCGTACCCCACCTTGGCATAGCGCGCTACTTCTTTTTACCATCGGCAATTGCGACCTTCTTGGGTTTGGGTAGTTCTTTAAACGGTACAATCACCTGGAGCACGCCGTTGTCGAAGTGAGCGGCAATGTGATCGCCATCGGCGACTTTGGGGAGCTGTATGCTGCGATAAAAGCTTTCGTGGCTTTCGCGCACCATGTAGTTACGCTTTTTATCATTTTCGTCTTCGGTTTTTTCGTGTTTTTCGCCTTTGATTTCTAGCACGCCGTCATGCACGTGTACCTCTATATCGTCCTTGGCAAAGCCAGGAACTTGCACTTCGGCTATCAATGACTTGTCGTCTTCGGTATAGACGTCCATGGCTGGTACACCATGGGTATGGGCGCTGGGGCCAGTGCCCCAAAAACCGCTAAGCATGTCGTCTAGTGGACTGCCGGCGAGCCCGGCGTACGGATCGTTCCATCTAATAATTGCCATATCACCCTCCTGTCGTTAATAGGTTGTAATCCCACTGTAGTAATGGTGTCGGGTACTGTCAATATGCTTATGGTAGGATCTACAGAGCTGGGCGGGTGGTGACCATGTTGTACCAGGTTTCTTGCTCGGTCCAGAACTGTAGCTCGGTGCCAGCAGGCACTGGTTGTTCTTCGCCGTCCGACTGGAACCATGTATCGCTGGTGATAGTGAGCGTGGACTGCCGATCTGGCAATAAAGGTACGCCTGGGACAAAACCGCAGGCCATATCTGCCAAAATGGGCAGTTCGGTTAGTAACGTTCGGGCGTGCGAAATAACAAGGCGTGCCTCGGGCTGGTTGTGCTCGGCAGCCGAGTAGAGTGCTGTTGCCATACGGCCACCCTTAAAGGCCATTAGGTCGCGGGCTTCTTTGCGTGTTCCGTCTGTTTCGTAGGTAAAAGGTTTGGCGCTGGCGTATGTGGCAACAGTGGTCCCTATCCGGCCCAGCATAGTCTTGTGACGTTTAAGGTTGAGCTGGTGGGCGGTTTCGCCGTTGACTCCTACCCCGGCGTAGCTTACTGCATGCCCCTGGACGTCCCCTAGACGGTATAGTAGCGGCCAGGCTTGCTTCGAGCGCCCGTGCGCGATTATCCGCTGCAAGGCATGGTAGCGTGTGCCATGCGCTGCCCATGCAGTATCGGCTGCTCCACCGTAGTGACCAGGGCTGGCCGGAGTGTGACGAAAATCGGCGCTGGCTAGCAAAACACCAACAATTATTTTGCTAAAGGTGCCGTCGCCACAAAGCCCATATATTGTATCTTTCCCGTCGCCCCTGTCTAGCTCTCTGCGGAGCAACGTCTGGTTGGCGGCCACACCGTCGGGAGTCGTTGTTATAAATGCCACCGGAACGTCACTGTTGTTTTTGAGCCACTCTAAGTCAGCATGTGCACGTTCGCGTCGGCTGCACACGGGGTTAATAACGGCAACAGCACGTTTGGCCATGCTAAAAGTCGATACCTTTGTTAGCTAAAAATTTGTCGTCAAAGTGATGGCGCAGCTTGGTCATGTCGGTGGCAATATCGGTAAGTGGCAGGAGCTTGTGCGGGAAGTTGCGGCCGGTAAGGCACAGGCTGGTCTTTGTGGCGCGGTTGGTTATAAGTTTTTTGAGCTGGGTTTGCGTAAGTAATCCGTCGTGCACGGCGTTGTTTATCTCGTCGCAAATTACTACGTCAAAATCGCCAGAGGTGGCGCAGCGTAGGGCCTCGACATAGGTCTCTTGCGCCGCGGCCTTGTGTTGCTCGGGGGATACAAACTCGGCACTGAGCTCGCCAGCGTTATAAAAGCCTTTGCCGCCCTTATAAAAATGCAATTGATCGGCATATAGTGGCAAAATATCGCGAATAAACACATGCTCGCCCACGCCCCAATACTTAATAAATTGTATAAAGGCTACCTTCCAGCGGTTGCCCAGCGCACGGGTCATTAGCCCCAGGCCAGCGCTGGTTTTTCCTTTGCCGTCGCCGGTGTAGACCACTACAACCGAGTCTTTGCTTTTGTAATCCTCAAATGCCATCGGTAGCGATTATACGCGCCTTAGGCGGCATCTGGGAGGCTATCGGCTGTTGTGGTATTGGCTGCGTCCTGCTCTGGGTTGGATTGTGCGGTTGCCCAGGCCATGGTTTGAAAAAAGAACTGGGCAACGCGGAAGACGCGGGTTTGGCTGCGGGCGCCCCGACGGGCCTCCTCGGGTATAGCCAAAGAGTGAGCCTTCCAGTTTTCATTATTTGTAAGGGCGGCGATTTCGATGTTGCGGGGCAATCCTACATCTTCGTCGCAGTGTTCTGCCAGGATGAGCGCAAACAATCGGTGCGCTCGAGCCTGGAGCGATTCATCCCTTGCGTCTAGGCGGTAGGCACCAGCCTGCACGTCTTCGGCCTTTGGGCTGTCGCTTAAAAAATCTAGCACCACTGGCGGTTCGACGCGAGCTGCCTCCAGGGCCATATCGACAAGTTGCTGAAATAGTACTTCAGCATTGCCCGAACCTTCATCGGCCTCAAACTGCGGTCGTTGGTTTGGATCTACGCCCATATGCCCCCCCTGTTGTTACCCTTCAGCGGAAGTGTACAACAGACGAGTACCTATTGCATGCGAACTTCGTCACGTTTTAGACAAGTTTTTTGGCGGCAAGAGCGGCGTCAATTTTTGGCCGGTCAAAGCCAACAATGATGGTGCCGTCCATGTCAATTACCGGAATGCCGGTCTGCTGTGATTTTTCGATTGCGGCCCGGGCATCGGCTGGGTCCAGGTCGACATTTTTGTAGACGTACTTAACTTTTAGGTCGTCCAAGTAGCGCATGGCGGTGTGACAAAAGGCGCACCACTCTGCTCCATAAATAATAATTTTTGTGTCCATACGACCAGTATATCATTTTGTGAATTGGTAATCGGAGTTAAACATGTTAAATTATGCTCTTTATGAGATTACGCCGTCGCCTTGATCTAAATTTGCTCCACCCCTATCCCCATCCCTTAGCTGTGGCGGGCGCTGAGCTGGCATTCCGGGGTGCTTATTTTGCTTCCCGTCAGCATTTGGGTGTCCGCGCAGTGCGTTACGCAGATGGCACGACGCGTCACGAAGTCCGTCGCCAGGAGAAAGATGGCGTGGTGGTACATGACGTGCATGGGCTGCCCTACGACCCCGGACTAGTAGCTTATATTAATCAGCCTGATGTGTTAGAGGGGTATACCCGTGCCGAACGAGCTGCAAGAATCGTAAAAAGAGCTGTCCTGGTGAGCGTGGCCAGTTTTGCGCTCGCGGGAGTCGCCTGTGTGTGGCCGAGTCATGACGAGCATGTGTCGCCACCACCAGCAACTGTTAGCACCGAAATGCCAGCATCACTGCCACCTACGCCGCTGGCGTCGTAGCTCTCCACCTGCTTTATGACTTTCAACTTTAACTCATGCGCAGCTTGCGCGCGTGACCCCTGTTTGCTATAGTATGTAAGAAATGAAGCAAGCCGCCGCCCAACCGACGACTAAATCTGGTAATGATACCGCACTCGGTGTCGGATCTATAGCCCTCACATTTCTAGATACAACCTGGCGGATTGCTACCCCAGTTGTACTATTTACCCTGTTGGGCATATTTGCCGACAGGCGTTTGGGTAGCAAGCCATGGATAACGCTTCTAAGCGTCGTTATAGGTTTTGCCCTTGCGATTTTATTGGTTAAAAAGCAGCTAGCCGAAGTCCAAAAAGCGGAGAACAATAAAGAACAATGAACACACTATTTGCCTCAGCCGCCCCCACTGTTAGCGTTGCCCCTGAAACGTTGTTTCATATTGGCCCGCTACCAGTAACCAACTCACAAATGTTGGGTACGTTGGGTGTAACTATTTTGCTTATTGTTATGTTTGGCACGGTGCGCGCCCTAAAGCGTGGCTCTCGTAGCAAACTGATGCACACCGTACTGTGGGCCTTTGAAAGCCTGTACGACACTACGGTAGAAGTTATTGGCGATAAAGCCGTGGCACGCAAAGTGCTACCGCTGGCTGTAACACTATTGTTCTTCTTTTTGATTAATAACTGGCTGGGCATATTCCCGTTTGTAGGCTCTATTAGTTACAATGGTACGCCGTTGTTCCGTGGTGCCGCTGCCGATATGAACCTTACTTTTGCCCTGGCTATTATCTCGATGGGCACCGCTCAGGCTTGGGCTATTAAAAAGCATGGCGTTTTGGGCAATATGCGTCGCTATTTGGTAAGTCCGTTCAAAGACCCGTTGCACAGTTTTGAGGGTATCCTCGAAATTGTTGCAGAGTTTTCACGCACGCTAGCCCTGTCGCTTCGTATTTTTGGTAATGTGTTTGGCGGCGAGGTATTGCTGGGCGTTATTGCCTACCTAAGCAGCTATGCTGCAGTTATTTCTTTGCCCCTATTTTATGTTTTGGAGTTATTTGTTGGCGCTGTTCAGGCGTATGTATTTTTCATGTTGACGGTTGCGTTCATATCTCTAGGCTTGCCTGGCGAGAACGCAGAGGATGCGCATGCAGATGCAACCGACAAAGTAAGTAGTAAATAAAGGAGTTAAGTACATGGATTCATTAGCATTTGGTTTGACCTACGCACTAGCAGCTGCTGGTTGTGGTATTGGTCTTGGTTTGGTGGGCTTAGGCGCTGTTCAGGCTGCCGGTCGCAACCCCGAAGCCTTAGGCAAAATCCGTACCCTTATGATCTTGGCAATGTCCTTCGTGGACGCCTTGGCCATTATTGGTTTGGTAGTAGCCCTTATTGTCAAATTCCTTAAATAACAAGGAAGTAACAACGCATGTTACACGTATTAGCAACCGAAACCGCCGCCTCACCTGGATTGTTCCAGGCGCTTGGTATCGATTGGAAGCTGTTTGTTGAGCAGGCTATCGCCTTCGCTATCTTGGTATTTGTCCTAGGTAAGTTGGTATACCCTGCCCTTACAAAAGCAATCGACGACCGCCGTGCCGCAATCGAGGCTGGTTTACAAGAAGCCAAAGAAAGCCAGGCTGCGTTAGAGCAGGCTGAAGCCAAAGTGGCCGAAATGCTTGAAGCCGCCCGCAAAGATGCCGACGATATTTTGGCTCGCACCCAGCAAGAAGCCGCTAGCGTAGTGGCCGACGCCGAAAGCAAAGCCAAGACTCGCGCCGAGCAAATTGTAGCCGACGCTCATGCTAGTCTTAGCGTCGAGGTCACCAAAGCCCGCGAACAACTCAAGAAAGACACTATAGAATTGGTAGCCATGGCCACCGAGCGTATCATTGGCGAAAAGCTAGATGACCGCAAAGACGCCAACCTGGTGCAAAAAGCCTTGGCCGAGGAGAAAGCCTAAGCATGAATAGCAAAGTATCGCGCCGCGTTGTTGCTCGTACGGTAGCCTCCAAGTTGCTCCACGAGCCCTCACAGCGTGTTCACTGGCTCAAAGTAACCGCCGCCTACTTGATCGAGCAGCACATGGTGGACGATATCGATTTGTTTGTAAATGATATCGCGCATGAGCTGTACGAGCAAAGCGGCCACCTTTTGGTAGACGTTACCAGTGCTCGCAAGCTGACCGATCAAGTACGCCGCGAGCTAAAGGCTATGCTGCTAAGCAATACCGATGCCAAACATGTCGAGCTTGTCGAGCACCTGGACTCCAGCTTGCTGGGCGGCTTGGTGGCTCGCACTCCTGATGCCACCATCGATGTGAGCGTTCGCGCCACTTTACAACAATTAGCGAGTCTTACATGACAATTATTTGTCGGACTGCGTGGTGTCATCCTGAACTTGATTCAGGATCCAGAGCTTTTTCTGGATTTTGGGATCAAGTCCGGAATGACAGGAAACACATTCCAATGCATCACGCACATGACAGCAAAGAGGAGAAGTAACAGATTATATGAGCGAATTAGCAATCCAAGAACTATCAGCCGAGCTTAAAGGTGCAATCCAATCATTGCGCTCTAGCCGCGGCTTAGAAGAATCCGGCATTGTTACCCGCGTGGGTGACGGTGTGGCATGGGTATACGGCCTGCGCAGCGCTGGCTACAACGAAGTTATCGAGATCGAAACCCGAAAGGGCGGTACCGTAACTGCATTTGCTCTTAACCTACTGGAAGACGAAATTGGTGCTGTTATTTTGGGCGACGACGCCCAGGTAGTTGCCGGTGCTAAAGTAACCATGACTGGCCACGTACTGGACGTACCTGTTGGCCCCGAAATGGTTGGTCGTGTGGTTAACCCACTGGGCGAGCCACTAGACGGCAAAGGCCCCATTAAAGCTAAGCTACGCGGCCCCTTGGAGCGTACTGCCCCTGGTGTCATGGCTCGCAAGAGTGTGCATGAGCCTTTGATGACTGGCCTCATTGCCATTGATGCCCTTACCCCTATTGGTCGTGGCCAGCGCGAGTTGATTATTGGCGACCGCCAAACTGGTAAAACCGCTATTGCTATCGACACCATGATCAACCAGGCCAAGCAAAAGACAGGCGTTATTAACGTCTATGTTGCTATTGGCCAAAAATTGTCCAAGGTATCTGCCTTGATCGAGCGTCTTAAGCGCGAAGGCGTTATGGATCAAACTATTGTGGTAGCTACCAGCCCCGCCGACCCAGCACCGTTGTTGTATCTGGCCCCCTACGCCGCTACTGCCATGGGCGAATACTTCCGCGACAATGGTCAGCATGCCCTGATCATCCACGACGACCTTACCAAGCATGCTGTAGCCTACCGCCAAATGAGCTTGCTATTACGCCGCCCACCGGGCCGCGAAGCCTACCCTGGTGACGTCTTTTACCTGCACTCGCGACTTCTGGAGCGTGCCGCCAAGCTTAACGACGATTTGGGTGGCGGTTCGCTTACTGCCCTGCCTATCATCGAAACCCAGGCCGGCGACATTTCGGCGTACATTCCTACTAACGTTATTTCGATTACCGACGGCCAGATTTTCTTGGAAACCAGCCTGTTTTATCAGGGTGTCCGCCCTGCCATCTCGGTTGGTTTGAGTGTGTCGCGCGTGGGTGGAGCGGCCCAGACTAAAGCCATTAGAAGTGTATCTGGCGGTCTTAAGCTGTCGCTAGCCCAGTTCCGCGAGTTAGCCTCGTTTGCTCAGTTTAGTAGCGATCTTGATCCCGAGACTAAACAATCTATTGAGCGCGGCCAACGCCTAACCGAGCTGCTCAAACAAAAGCAATACCACCCGCTTAGCACTGCCGAGCAAGTTGTCAGCCTGATGGCTGCCATTAAGGGCGCCTTCGACACCGTACCGGTAGCCAAAATCAAGGACGCTCAAGCCGAACTGATTAGTTACATGGAAGACAAGCACGGCGCCATCGTCAAAACCCTCAACAAGGGCGACAAACCCGACGAAGCTACCGAGAAGGCTGTTGTAGAAGCCGCCGAAAAAGTAGCCAAGAGCTACGTTGTAGCCGCCAAACCTAAGAAGGAAGCAAAGGAATAGTCTAATGCTAGGCGATGAAGCCGCTCCGGCAATCTCAGACCAGGAATTATTTGTTACTCCTGCTGACTTACCTACCGATCCCGCTGCTGAGTTGGCGAGAGGGTACGGCGGAGGTGCCGTTAGTCACGACGTACTGGCAGCCGCTACGGTAGCATTTGCCCTGAGGCAGGGTGTAGCACCCAGTAGCGGCGGCTCAACAGAAGTTGCCGTCGTAGGTTTTCTTATCGGAGCTGTGCCTGGCCTTCGAGAGCAGCTTATTAGAATTGCAGGAGATGATACGATTGCTCGCCGAGATGCAGATTTTGCCGGTCGCGAAATAGATAGTGCTAGGCGTAGAGCGGTACTCGACGCTGAAAGAGCCATACTTGGAGGAAACGAGTAATGGCTAGCCGACAACAAATCAAACGCCGTATTGGCTCGGTAAAAAACACCAAGCAGATTACCAAGGCCATGCAGCTGGTAGCTGCCAGCAAACTGCGTCATGCTCAAGAAGCCGTACTGCGCCCGCGCGAGTACGCTCAGCTGGCCCGCGAGATTTTGACGCGCTTGCGTCAAATTGCTGGTGACGAAAGCGAGTTTAAGCTGTTTACTACCCGCCCGGTTAAACGCCGCCTGATTATCGCCATGACCAGCGATCTTGGCCTGGCAGGTGCGTACGACGCCAACGTCATTCGCCAGCTCATTACCGAAGCTCAAGCCGACCACACCAAGGGTGTTAAAACCAGTGTGGTGGCTATTGGTCGCAAGGCATCGCAAGCAGCAACACACATTGTGGGCCTGGACGTCGAGGCTATATACACCAAAATGCCCGACAAGCCTACGGCCGACCAGCTGCGCCCCATTCTTAGCAGTGTTGTTGGCTTGTTTGCCGACGGTACAGTAGACCAAGTAGATATTATCTACACCAAATTTATCTCGAGCATTAGCCAACAAGTACAAGTACAACGCTTGTTGCCTGCCGGCTTTGACGAAGTAGAGCTTAATGACGAATTGTCGCATGCCGATGTTGAGCCCGACGCTGGCAGCTTGTTGCGCGCTGCTGCTCTGCGCCTGCTAGAAGCTCAGATTTATCAGGCCTTTTTAGAGGCCATTGCCAGCGAACAATCTATGCGCATGCTGGCTATGAAGAACGCCACCGACAACGCTAGCGACCTTATTGACGATCTGACGCTGGTATACAACAACGCCCGCCAGGCGGCAATTACCCAAGAGCTGGCCGAAATTACTGGCGGCGCGGAGGCAATGAAATGAGTGATCTAATCAGTCCAAAACTAATCGCTTATTCAGACTTTCGTACATCGCAAGGAGCTATAGAAGATCGGTATCCCGCTCTAGAAGTTGGTGAACGGCAGCGCGACTTGATAGTTGCCGGTCAACTGGTTTTAGGAGAGACGCGTCAGGTTATGGACACCGCATTGCGGCAGGAAGTAAATGAATTTTTAGCAGGACTATTTCGAACAAGGAGTGAAGAATAATGGCAACAGATACTAAAGTAAAAGTCCAAACCGGCAAGGTGGTGCAGGTTGTGGGCGTGGTGGTAGACGTTGAGTTTACTAACGGCAACGTACCACCAATTAACAACGCGCTTAAAACCAAGATTGGCAGCCGTGAGTTATTGCTCGAAGTAGCGCAGCACTTAAGTGAAAGCGTCGTGCGTACTATTAGCTTAGCTAGCACCGATGGCCTTAAGCGTGGCGACGTTGTCGAAGACACCGGCGCCCCTATTAGTGTGCCAGTCGGCGATGCTACCCTGGGCCGTATGTTTAACGTTATTGGCGAAACCATTGACGGCAAAGACGACGGCAAGGGCTTTACCCAACGTGCCCCAATTCACCGTGCTGCTCCCTCGCTCGAAGACCAGTCTGGGTCGGTCGAGATTTTGGAAACTGGTATCAAGGTTATCGACCTCATCGCCCCGATTGTTAAGGGTGGTAAGGTATGTTTATATCGTAAGAGGACACGTCTGCACTCCCGGCACAGCTCATTATCGCGTATGCCGTCTT
>CAZBQZ010000015.1:0-41423 GCA_964494495.1 uncultured Candidatus Saccharibacteria bacterium | reverse complement strand
CTTACCACCAAAAGTTTACCGAAAAGACGGGTATTGGCATGTGCCACATACCGTATTCACCCGTTCGTTAGGCCTCAAGTAGGCGTTCAAGTCCGTAGATGATATAGTTGGTACATGGCTACAAAAAAAGCAACTCTCAAACCCAAAACGGGGCTGACGCCCCAAAATAAACAAACATTACGTAAGTGGAATATCGGCTTGGCCGTGGTGTTTGCTCTGCAGGCAATTGTCATAACTGTAATGGGTGGTACGTGGTCTGTTCCACTTGTTGTGCGCTACTTGGCAATCGACACGCTGGCAACAGATGCTAATAAACACCAAGTACTTGCCACCGCATCACATACGCTTGCAAATGTGCGCGTTACCTGTGCGGCTGCCATTGTGCTGTTACTATTTGCACTAGTTTACTTATTGCTAGCCACATACGGGCGTGCCCGATACGAGGCCGAACTTGACCGCGGCGTTCAAGCGGGTCGCTGGGCGGCGGGTAGTACTGCTGGTGCTGTTGGGGTAGGTGTGGTGGCCTTGGTAAGCGGGTTGAACGATCTCGTTACCATTGTACTTATGGGCTGGTTGACCTTTGTAGCCGCCAGTTTAGTAGTGGCCGTAGAATCTCTTGGGGCGAATCGTCCTAAATTGCACCGTAGCTTAGTTGTAGGCGCTTTGCTTAGTGGCTTGCTGGTATGGGCGGCTATCGTAAAAGCAATAGTAGGTGCTTTGTTATTTGATGGTCACATCACGGGCTACTTGTGGGCTATCTATGCGTCTTTGGCGGTATTGACCGTTGCGGTGATAGCTACTACATATATGAGATGGCATTCTAAAGGTCGTTTCGCTAACCTGTTTTACGCTGAAAAGGCAGGGATGATTCTGGCGTTTGCTATGCCGAGTGTGCTTGCTTGGCTACTCTTTGCAGGAGCTCGATAGAGCGTGGTGCAGTAGACATGGGTCTGCTTATCTTTGATTTTGACGGCACATTGGCAGACACATTTTTTATCGCTGTCGGCGTGTTTCGTAAACTTGCTCGCCGTGCACGTAGTAAACATCCGACCGATGATGAAGAAGTAGAGATTTTGCGTGGCCTGCCGGCACTACAAGTGCTTAAGCGAGTAGGTGTCCATTGGTGGCAAATACCGTACATTGTGTACGAAGGTCGCAAGGCGGTGCAGCGTCAGATGCCCGAGGTTAAGGTAATCTCTGGCATAGAAGATGTGCTGCAAGAGCTGCACAGGCGCGGCTATAAGCTTATGGTGGTGAGTACAAATAGCCAGCGCAATATTGACGCCTTTTTGAAGCGCAGTAAGCTGGAGTCGTGTTTTGATGGTGTATATGGTGGCATTGGCTTATTTGCCAAAGCACGAACTATCGAAAAAGTTATGCGTGAGCACAAAGCCGACTTATCGCACACGTGGTACATAGGTGACGAAGTGCGCGACGTAGACGCAGCCCGCAAGGCGGGCGTCCAATGTATATCGGTAGCGTGGGGGTACAACAGTCGACCGGCCCTCGAAAGGGCGCACGCCGAAATTATCATCGAGCACCCAAAAGAATTATTAGATTTAGTAGGTAAAAAGAAGAAGTAATGGAAGAAGTAGTTATTGAGAAATTGGTTCATGGTGGGCAGGGCATGGGCACGCTTAGCGATGGTCGTAAAGTATTTGTCTGGGGTGCATTGCCAGGCGAGCGGGTCGAGGCGCGTATTCTAAAAGGCCGAAGCTCGTACGCTGAAGCTATTGCTGTCAATATATTAGAGCCTTCCAACGTACGCATTGTACCGCGCGAAGACAACTACTTGGCCACTAGTCCGTGGCAAATTGTGGGGTTTGACGCCGAAAATGATTACAAGAAGAGCATTATTAAGGAGTTATTTACGCAGGCCCATGTGCCATTGCCTGATTTTTCGTTTACCAAGGCTGGCGACGAGTGGAATTACCGTGGCAAAATGGAGTACAGCTTTTGGGGAGACGAAGATGGTTTACATCTGGCGCTGCATAACCGGGGTTCGCATAACAAGACTATCGTAACCGGTAGCGTGTTGGCTATGCCTGCACTCGACAAAGCCGCCACCGCTTTGGTGGTCGAGCTACAAAAGGGCAATCCGCGCGCCGGCGACCTCAAAACAGTGGTTGTTCGTGCTAACCGTAAAGGCGAGGCGGTAGCAGCGTTGTTTGTAAAGTTGCAGTCGTTTCAGGAAGTAGCGTTGCCGCCTGAGCTTAAAGGTCTGCGTGTGTATTACTCCAACCCCAAGAGCCCGGCATCGGTACCGACCAAACTGCTCTATGAGTTAGGTGATTGTACACTTACAGATAGCCTGTTGGACAAGACATTCACCTACGATGTCGACTCATTTTTTCAGGTAAATATCCCCGTTTTTGAGGCAGCGCTTACCCAAATAAAGGCGCATTGCACGGCTGCCGATGTAGTGGACATGTACGCCGGCGTGGGCAGTATCGGTTTGAGCGTGGCAAGCCAAAAAGTAGAGTTGATAGAGCTGGACGCCGCAACTGCCGCCATGGCAAGGATTAATGCGAAGGCCAGCGGCATAGAGGCCGAGGTTATCGAGGCGCCGAGCGAAAGAGCGCTCGACTATATCGTTTCTGACAAACCGATTATTTTTGATCCACCGCGTGCTGGATTACACGACAATGTTGTGGCGTGTACGCTTGAGCAAAAACCGCCGCAGGTTATATATCTCAGTTGTAACCCAGCCACGCAGGCGCGCGATTTGGCCAAGCTTCAAGAGGCCTACGACATAACCTATTTCGAGGGCTTTAATTTTTTTCCGCACACCCCACATATTGAAACACTCGCCATCCTACGAAAGAAGAGTTAGCGCATTGCATCTTGGGAAGTACGTCCCGGCCATCTCTGATACAATAGGATGATGAACTACTGGAGGGAACGCTCCGTGCCGTATCGGCCGGGGCAAACAACGCCGTTTAAGGTGAGTCGCTCAAAAATTGAACTTTTTAAGCAGTGCCCGCGCTGTTTTTGGCTTGATGTACGGCTTAAAATTAAACGGCCCGATGGCCCGCCGTTTAACATCAACAAGACAATCGACGAGCTATTTAAAAAAGAGTTTGATGTATATAGGTCCAAGGCCCAGCCGCATCCCATTATGCTCGAATATAAGGTAGATGCTGTGCCGTTCGTACACGAAAAGCTTGACGAGTGGCGCGAAACTTTTGTTGGTGTCCAACATTTGCACGAGCCAACGGGTCTATTGGTATTTGGTGGTGTAGACGACCTTTGGGTAGCACCTGATGGCAGCGTCATTGTGGTGGACTACAAAGCTACTTCTAAGGACAAAGAGGTAAACATCGATTCTGGCTGGCAGATTAGTTACAAGCGTCAGGTCGAAGTCTACCAATGGTTGTTTCGCCAAAATGGGCTCAAGGTAAGCGACACTGCTTATTTTGTGTATGCCAACGGCCGCAGCGATTTGGATGGTTTTAACGACCGGGTCGAGTTTCGAACCAAAGTGATTCCATATGTTGGTAATGATGCCTGGATAGAACCTACAATTATAGCCATGAAGGCCTGTATGGACGGGGATATGCCTGCAGTAGGCGAGAGTATCATGGGTGGCGAATGTGAGTTTTGTGCCTATGCCCGCGAGCGCACTAAGCTTACGCTGGGCCATCTGCAACAGCGCAAACGTATTTAAAATTGTTGGTCGGTAAGTACCACCGTGCGTTCAAACAGCCAGTCTTTGGCGCTCAGAATGTCTATTTCCTGCGTAAAACTCTCAAATCGTTTTTCTTTTTTGAATGCTTCGGCAAATGTCATCCACTCGTTGTGGCCGCCCTCAAAGTCTACTTGCAGAGTACCTTTAGGTTTGTCGCCGCGTACTACAAAAAAGATTTTGTCTTCGAGCATTTCGCCACTAACCTTATGCATGACGAGCTCATGATACACACCAGCGATGGTAAAATCGGCAGTAAGACCCGTTTCTTCCAGCGCTTCGCGCTCGGCTGTAGCGGGGATGGTTTCTCCCCAACGAATTTTGCCGCTCGGCAGGCCCCAATAACCAAAGTAGGGGTTTTTAAGACGTTCCTGAAACAAATACTCGGGCTCGCCATTTTTGCCAGGGCGGGTGATTGCCAATATGACTGCGGCTTTGGGCTGTCTTTCGATGGTGTTGTTATCGGTGTCTAGTCGGTTAGCATATTCCTTGCCGCGAACCGTAAGACGATAAGCGCCACGCGATACTTTTTCTACCAACCCCAATTCCACAAGCCGGGCTATATGGAAGTTAAAATGATCGCTGGTGAGGCCTGTTGGCTTTTGCATCACGGCGTAGTTGGCTTCAGGATGAAACAATAACTCGCGCAATATACTGGTTTGGGCGGCGTGGATTTTAATATCTAAGCTCATAATTCTAGTTCTCCTTGTTGTCTATCGGCGACTATACGGAAGACAGTAGCAACGCGTCTAGTAAACTCGACTTTAGCTACCCGTGAAGAGCGTGACGTTTATCACATATATTTCGACACCTAATCTGTAGAATTTAAACACATGATGCCTGCGCATGTCGAAAAGCACATAGGACGCGCAACCCGAGATATGCTGGGGGGATTGCCATTTGCATGTGACCGGCGCGAATTTCTTGGTGGCGTAGTTGCAACCATGTATGCGTTTTTTGCAGAGCAGGCGCCAGAATGTATAGCTGGCCTGACCGATGGTCCAGTATTAGGCTGGCAGTTGTGGCACCGCACTTTTTCTATGCCGGGCAGTTTGGCGCCGGTACGCCGGACGCTCTACATACATAGTGGGCCAGCGGCAATTGGTGAGCTTGGCATGCTAAGCCAGCATGCTACCGGTGACCAAATGGTTACTCTATTGTCAGCCGCAAAGGTGGCCGGCTATGACCAACTCATGGCGCACGAAGCGTACCCCGTTGGTTCGCTGCCAAGGCTTGGTAATAGCGCTGCATTGCTAGCGCGACTAGCGGTACTCGAATCAAACTGGTCGTCTGCAACACTTCCTACGCCAGACAACATTCGTTTTTTGCCAGTCGCTGCTGCACAATCTGTGCCGAATCAGCTCGCAGCATAGATCAATGCTGCTATAATAAGTATGTGAAGTTTAGAACGTACCGCAGTCGAAGTTTTCGTTCCAGTCGCGCCATTAGTCAGGCGTAAGTTACCTTTTGTATATATAACCCGTAACCTAGGACGAAACTATGATCGACATCCAATATATTCGCGATAACCCCGAGCGTGTTGCCGAAAAGGCAGTCCAAAAAAATTACCCCGTAGATGTAGCCAAACTACTGCGCGTTGACGGCGAACGCCACGCTCTGCTTTTACAGGTAGAGGCCCTGCGCCAGAAACGCAACGAAAACGCCGATAAAATGAAGGGCGGTAAGCCCGAGCCCGAGCTGATCGAGCAAGGTAAGGCTATTAAGGCCGAGTTGGCCGAAGTAGAAATAAAGTTTGCGACCATAGATAAAGATTTTGAGGAGCGCCTTCGAAGCGTCCCCAACATGCCCCTGGACTATGTGCCGGTAGGTAAGACCGAAGACGAAAACGTAGTCATCAAAACCGTAGGCGAGCCCACTCATTTTGATTTTGTGCCCAAGCACGACTACCAGCTAGGCGCCGACCACGACCTCATCGATAAAGAGCGTGCCGCCAAAATTGCTGGCTCGCGTTTCGCCTATCTTAAGGGCGGCTTGGTTCGTTTACAGTTTGGGCTTATCCAATATGTCATGCAGACATTGGGCGACGAAACAATCATTGCCAAGCTGGTACACGAGAACAATTTACAGATAAGCACAAAACCATTTACGCCAATATTGCCACCAGCGATGTTGCGAACCGATCCATATGTAGCTTCCGCGCGCCTGAATGCCGAAGAAGTAACCTACAAGATTGAACAAGACGATCTGTGGCTGCAGGCTAGCGCCGAGCACACATTGTGCACGATGTACTGGAACGAAGTACTGCCCGAAGACATGTTTCCTATACGTTACCTGGGGTACGCTACTTCGTTTCGCCGCGAAGCTGGTACATACGGCAAGGACGAAGAGGGTATTTTTCGCCTGCACCAGTTTGACAAGCTGGAAATGGAGTCGTTTATCACGGCCGAATCGGGGTTGGATGAGCACAAGCTCCATGTCGCCATTCAAGAGCACCTCATGCAACAACTGAGCTTGCCGTACCAGTTATTACAGAAGTGCACCGCCGACATTGGTAAGCCCAATGCTGCGGGCGTAGACATTAACTGTTGGTTCCCAGGGCAGGGTAAGTACCGCGAAACGCATACTGCCGATTATATGACCGATTACCAATCGCGCGATCTTAAAATTCGCATTCGTCGCAAGGGTGGCCATGTAGAGCTGGTGCATACTGCCGATGCTACTGCCTTTGCCATGAGCCGTATATTAAAGGCCATCATTGAGAATAACCAGATGGCAGATGGCGCCATAGTTGTTCCCGAAGTGCTGCGACCCTTTATGGGCGGGCTCGCTACTATATAACACTCAAAATTAAGGAGGGTTCATGATAGCAAAACTCGAAATCGACGGGATACATATGACAGTGAGTGACGACTTGCGTAAGTATGTCATCAAAAAAATCGGTCGTTTAGACAAATATATTCCACGCCACGCGCGTGATAGCGTCCATGTTGAGATAAAGCTTAAAGAGGGCAAGGCTAAGGGCAAAAACGAACGCACCTGCGAAGCCGTGGTGCATTTGCCACAAGGCACTACCACTGTCAGCGAAACCACTATTAATATCTATGCTGCAGTCGATATCGTAGAGGAAAAACTGAAACAGCAATTGCACAAATACAAGGAGTTGCACGCCGACCCTAAGTTGCGCCAGCGCATGATGGCTCGGCTGCGCCGCCAGGAAGCCTGAAAGCGTCCAAAAGCTAGAACTCCTGTCAATTTTATGACAATAGGTCTCGTTTTCTCTGGTGGTTCGGGTTACAATAGTTCGCATAGCCGGAAATTTGGAAAGAGGGAGTTTTAGATGATCATGACTGGTCTGTTAAAGAAATTGCTTGGTGATCCGCAGGCCCGCACCGTTAGGCGTCTGCGAAAGCGTGTTCGCGATGTTAATGCCTTAGCCGACACCTATAAAAAGATGTCCGACGACAAGCTCAAGCAGCAAACGGCCGTTCTTAAAAAGCGCTTACAAAAAGAGTCGCTCGACAAGATTTTGCCCGAAGCGTTTGCTGTTATGCGCGAAGCAGCCGACCGTACGATTGGCATGCGTCATTTTGATGTGCAGTTAATCGGTGGCATGGTGCTACACGAGGGCAATGTTGCCGAAATGAAAACTGGTGAGGGCAAGACCCTTGTAGCGACGTTGCCTATTTATTTGAACGCACTAACTGGCAAGGGCGCTCACCTGGTGACTGTTAACGAGTACTTGGCACAGCGCGATGCTGGCTGGATGGGCCAAGTGTACACATTTTTGGGTTTGAGCGTAGGGGTGATTGTGGCTGATCATTCGTTTGTGTACGATGCTAGCTATATTAACACCGAACACGAAGATGAGCGCTTTCGCCACCTAAAGCCGGCCACCCGACAAGAAGCGTACAACGCCGATATTACCTATGGCACTAACAACGAGTACGGCTTTGACTACTTGCGCGACAACATGGTGCGTGAGGTGGAACAGTTGCGCCAGCGCGATTTGCACTACGCCATCGTCGACGAAGCCGACTCTATTTTAATCGACGAAGCCCGCACGCCACTTATTATTTCGGCTCCTAGTGTCACTAGCGGTACGGCTTATGCACAATTTGCAAAAGTTGCCCGTCAACTAGAAGACGAAAAGCACTACGAGGTGGACGAAAAGCGCAAAACAGTTATCCTTACCGACAAGGGTGTCGACAAAGTAGAGAAAATTTTGGGCGTTAGCAACTTGTATGCCACCGAAAACATTCGTACCATCTATCACCTGGAACAGGCCCTGCGTGCGCAAACGCTCTTTAAGCGCGATAAAGACTACGTGGCTACTAACGATGGCGAGATTGTCATCGTCGACGAATTTACTGGTCGATTGTTGAAAGGTCGTCGCTACAACGAAGGTCTGCACCAGGCTATCGAGGCCAAAGAGGGTGTAGAAGTACAACAGGAATCCATGACGCTGGCTACCATTTCGTTTCAGAACTACTTCCGTTTGTACGAAAAATTGTCTGGCATGACAGGTACGGCGCTTACCGAAAGCGAAGAGTTCCACCAAATTTACAAATTAGATGTCGTAGAAGTACCTGCCAACCGTAAACTAGCCCGCCAGGATCGTCCAGATCGCATATACAAGAACGAAAAAGGCAAGCTTAAGGCCATTATCAACGAAGTTAAAATGCTGCACACTAAGGGCCAACCTGTATTGTTGGGCACTGTATCTATAGAGAAAAACGAGCTGCTTGGCAACATGTTGCACAAAGCCGGTATCCCCCACGAGGTACTAAATGCCAAGAACAACGAAAAAGAAGCCAACATTGTGTCGCGAGCTGGCCAAAAAGGCGCGGTTACGCTGGCTACAAACATCGCCGGACGTGGTACCGACATTATCTTAGGCGAGGGAGTCAAAGAACTGGGCGGTTTGTTTGTACTAGGCAGCGAGCGTCACGAGTCGCGCCGCATCGACAACCAGCTACGCGGTCGCTCTGGCCGTCAAGGCGACCCAGGTATTACACAGTTTTTTGTTAGCACCGAGGACGACCTCATGCGTATTTTTGGCGGCGATCGTATTGCTTCGCTCATGGAGCGTCTAAAAGTAGACGACGAAACACCCATCGAGAATCGTTTGATTTCTAAGTCGCTCGAGGGTGCCCAAAAGAAGGTCGAAGGCTTTCATTTCGACCAGCGCAAAAATGTGGTGCAGTACGACGACGTAATGAATCGCCACCGCAAAGCAACGTACGCTATGCGCAAGGAAGTTTTGCGGAGTGATGACATAAGTAAGCGTCTTAAGATTTTTATCGACGAAGAATCACGTCTGACAGCTGCTTCGCCAGATTTGCTCAGTGAGCAATTTGAGAGCGTGGTGCGTGAGGTATTTCCATTTGACGAACACTCTCTAGATCGTTTGTTTGACGCTCCTGCCGACAAGTTTGGTGAAGTGCTAGCCAAAGAGGGGCACGAGCTATATGATGCCCGCGAAAGCGCCTTTACCAAAGAAATTATGCGTAAAGTAGAGCGCGATATCTATCTGCAGATTTTGGACGACCTATGGATGCAACATCTAGAAAATATGGAGCACTTACGTGAGGGTATCCATTGGATTAGTATTGGCCAGCGCGACCCGCTCGTAGAGTATCGTCGTCAAGGTCAGCGCTTGTTTGAAGATATGCAGGCTAACCTGCGGCGCGAAGTCTTGCGAATGATTTTCCATGCTCAACCTATCGACCCCAGCCAGCTTGAGGTAGCGGCCGAAACGGCGTTAACGCGCGCTGCTCGTCAGTCTATCAGTAATGCTGATCGAATTATCGATGCCGATAGCGAGTTTGAAGAAGCCGACTTTAATACCAAGGGTGCAACCAAAACGACAACACCGGTTAAAAAACAGGCCGATACCCGCAAAAAGGCGCGCAAAGCCGAGCGGAAGCGCAAGTCTCAAGGGCGCAAGCGCAAGTAGCGGCTAAGTACTATGAAGCACGTTGTAACTGAACTAACCTTACGAAATGGCGCCCGCGGGCTGCTAATCCACGTACCAGATGCCAGCGTTATGAGCCTAGAAGTTAACTTTAGGGCGGGTGAGTACCTAGTAGAGTCGTCCAAGTGGGAAACGCCTCACCTAATGGAGCACTTACTGTTGGGCGCCAACGAGCGTTACCCAAAGAGTCGTTTGTTCCAGGCTGAGCTAGAAAAAAACGGTGCCTACAATAATGCCAGCACAAGTGTGTACGAAATTAGCTACGAAGCCGAATGCGCCGATTTTGAATGGGAGCGCATCTTAGAACTGATGCTGCTGGCTATTACCGAGCCATTGTTTTTGGCCGATGAATTTGAGGCAGAGGTCGGTAACGTACGCGAAGAGTTAACAACCCGTGCCAACAACCACTTCCGACATTTGAGCTTGGCGCTGCGCGAAAAGTATGGCTTTATGGCTAAGACCGACGAAGAGCGTCTGTCACTTATGGATAACGTAACTGTTACAGACGTGCGCGAGCATTATGAGCGTACGCATACCACTCGCAACATGCGCTTTATTATTGCCGGTAACTTGACACCAAAGCGTCAAGAAACGGTTCGTGCAGTGCTAGAGCGTGTAGAACTGCCGCAAGGTACAGTGCGTATAGAGCTGCCCGACGAGCGCCCTAAAGGACAAAAGAGCCCAGTGTACATACACAACAAGACAGTCAAAAACCTTTATTTTTACATAGATAGCTTTATGCCGCGCCGTTTGCTAGAACCAGAGGCCGATGCGCTCAATCTAGTTAATACTATGCTTACCGAAACACTGTATTCCAAAATTTTGGGTACCGCCCGCGAGCGCGGGTTAGTGTATGGCATGAGTAGTGGCTATGGTCAGACCAAACTCAGTAGCAACTGGTGGTTTGGGGCACAGGTATCACAACGTAATTCGGCTGCCCTGTTTGATATCGTCGTCGACGAGCTCACTAACGTATTTAGAGGCGAGATCGCCGCCGAAGATATCGAAGCTGCCAAGGCATACGCCCTCGGCCGCTTTCAGCGCAGCGCTCAAACGGTTGCCGGCGTTGCCGGCGGCTACAGTGGGCGATATTTTTTTGACAGTGTTATCGACGACTATTACCAAGTGCCTCGTCGTATCAAGGCTATTACTAAAACTCAGATTGTGGATACGGCACAGGCATTATTTGAGGACAACATTTGGGGTCTTGGTATCTTGAGCAATTGCGAGAAATCGTTTGCGAGTGATTTGTACAAGCAGATCGCGCCGCTTTGGACGCCGCCGAAAGGCGAGCAGTAGGGCGCTCTTATGTTGGAAGACCTGCATCAGCAAGCGCTCGACCTGCAGGCGGAAATTGAGGCCGCTGCCGAACGCATAGACGTCGACAGCTTGGTGCAAAAAAAGCTGGCGCTGGACGAACAGGCAGCAGCGCCAGACTTTTGGAACGAAGCTCAGAAGGCTCAGGCAGTGGTAAAAGAGCAGGCCCGCTTAGAAACACGCATTCGTCCTTGGCTAAATATGCAAAAAGATATAGGCGACCTGATAGAACTAGCTAACATTAGCGACGAAACCATGCGCCCGGATATCAGCAGTAACCTAAATGAGTTGTACGAAAAATTTGGCGCGCTTAAGCACGAGCTAAAGTTTGCTGGCCATTACGATAATCACGACGCTATTGTCAGTATTTATGCTGGCGCAGGTGGCACCGATGCCCAGGATTGGGTGCAGATGCTGCTACGCATGTATGTGCGTTGGGCCGAGCAAAATGGTTTTAAGATAACGACAGTAGACGAATCGCCCGGCGACGAGGCCGGGCTTAAAAGCGTGACCATCGAAATAAGTGGTAATTTTTTGTACGGCAAGCTGAAGGGCGAGCACGGCGTGCATCGTTTGGTACGTTTGAGCCCATTTAACTCCGATAATTTGCGCCAAACCAGCTTTGCCAAAGTAGACGTATTACCCAAAATAAGCCACCCCAACGAGCTAGAGATAGATGACAAAGATTTGCGCATTGATGTATATCGCAGTGGCGGTCACGGCGGCCAAAGTGTTAATACTACCGACAGCGCGGTACGTATTACGCACATCCCAACCGGCATTGCCGTAGCTATCCAAAACGAGCGCTCCCAGCTACAAAATAAAGATACGGCCATGACTATTTTGCGCTCCAAACTTATTCAACTCCAGATAGAGCAGCACAAAGACAAGATTAGTGAGCTAAAAGGGCCTAGTAGCGCCAACGAATTTGGCAGTCAAATTCGTAACTATGTGTTGCACCCATACAAGCAAGTTAAAGATTTACGTAGTGGTTTTGAAACGTCCGACGTAGATGGCGTACTTGCTGGCAACCTAACACAGCTAATTGACGCCTACCTGGATCACTCATTAGGAAAAAGATAGTCAATATTTGTTTTTACACCCGGCGATCGATTCGCTGACTTGAGCCAGAGCTAACCACGTTTGCAAGACGCTTACTACAATGCGCGGCTGGTACCTATGTGTGGCTCTTGGTATAATAGTTCTAATGATTTTGTTGGATAGGGTAACCAAAACATACGGCAAGGTGGCTACCCCGGCTTTGGATCGGGTAAGCTTACATGTTGAGCCAAAAGAGTTTGTAATTGTTGTAGGGCAGAGCGGTGCGGGTAAGACAACACTCCTTCGTTTGTTGACCCGCGAGGAGAAGCCAACAAGTGGCAAAATAATTGTGGGCGGTATAGACTACGACAAGCTGCGCGACCGCGATATACCACTTTTACGTCGTAAGATCGGCGTTGTGTTTCAGGATTTTAAGTTGCTTAGCAACCGTACGGTGTTCGAGAATGTTGCTTTTGCACTAGAGATTGTGGGCGCTACCAGCCGCGAGATTAACTCTACAGTACCCAAAGTGCTAGACATTGTAAACCTGCGCGGCAAAGAAAAGCGTATGCCGATGGAGTTATCCGGTGGTGAGCGCCAGCGGGTGGCAATTGCCAGGGCTATTGTGCGCCAACCCAAGATTTTGATCGCCGACGAGCCTACTGGCAACCTAGACCCCAAACATGCCTGGGATGTCATTAAGGTCCTCGAGAAGATTAACCACTATGGTACAACCGTATTGCTTACGACCCACAACCAAGAAGTAGTAAACAAACTGAGGCGCAGGGTTGTAACGGTAGCACATGGGCAAATCATAAGCGATAAGGCCGAGGCCGAATACAAGATATGAAACGCAAATTCGTAACATTATCCCGGGTAATACGCACCGGATGTCTCAATTTTGTGCGCAACGCCTGGCTGGGTATTGCAGCCATGGCAGTTATGATCATTACGCTGCTCATCGTGCTGTTTTCGGTTATTACCAACGCTACCTTTAGCAATACTATTGCTCAGATAACCAACAAGATTGATGTGTCGGTGTACCTTAAGGATTCGGCTACGGCAGACCAGGTGAGTGGGCTACTTGGTGACTTACGTAGGTTGCCTAACGTACGCGGAGTTACGTATCTTACCAAAGCTCAGGCACTCGACCGCTACAAACAGCAAAATTCCAACAACCCGCAGTTATTGAGTGCCATAAACGCTACCGATAACCCCATACCCGGTACTGTTTTGGTTAGTCCGCGCGACCTAAACAAAATTAGCGACATCCAGGCAGCACTGACTAACAAAAAATACGACGTCAGCATCGACCAAATTTCGTATCAGGGTGATCGCAAGGCGGCCATTGACAAAATTGCGCATGCCACTAATTTGCTGCGGCGGGCGGGCATTGCTGCCGTGGTCATTTTTGCTGTTATCTCGGTGCTTATTATTTTTAACACCATCCAAATGGCTATCTTTAATCGTCGCGAAGAGCTGACAATTATGCGTTTGTTGGGCGCCACCACGTGGTACATTCGCGGCCCTTTTGTAGTAGAGAGCATTATGTATGGAGTTATATCGGCACTTATTTCGGTGCTATTAATTCATTTGTTGTTTGTGGCCAGCAGCTCGGCGCTGCAGGCTAGTAGTCTGGGGCTCTTAGATATTAATTATGCTGGTCAGTATTTTTCGGCCCATTTTCGGCAGCTTTTGACCATGCAGTTGGTGCTTGGTATACTGATTGGTGCCGTATCTTCTATTGTTGCAACCCGACGGTACCTCAAATTTAAGAGTAAATAAACAGTTTTTGCCAAAAGTAGTTATTTCGAATTTTCGGGTTATTAAAAGCCCACAAGGGCAGAGGGTAGCTTGAACTGCCCGGGGGATGGTAGTATGCTAAAAGTACTAATGCTACGAAAGCATATGAAACAAAAAGCAATAATTAAGAAAAATACGTGGCGTCGCCTAACCGGCGTACCGGTATTGGTATTGGCTACGGTGTTAACCGTTGGCACTACGGTTGTACCCAGTGTTCGCGCCGATCAATACGACGATCAGATTCGTCAATTGCAGCAGCAAACTGCTGCCGCACGCGGGTCGCTCGACGCCTTGCGCGTTACTGCGGCAAGCTACCAGGATGCCATTAATCAGCTACAGACGCAGATCGACCAGGTGCAGGGTCAAATTAATGCCAATTTAGCCCAGCAAGCCTCGCTGCAGCAACAAATTGATGCCAACCAAAAACAGCTCGACGAGCAGCGTGCCACTTTGGCGGCCGACATCAAACAGATGTACGTTGATGGTCAGCCCACAACGCTCGAAATGCTCGCCAGCAGTGGCAACCTTAGTGATTTTGTCGACAAAGAGCAGTACCGCACCGATGTACAAGACAAGATTCAGGACAGTCTCAAAAAAATCGGCGAGCTGCAAAAACAACTCAAAGATCAGAAGATACAGGTAGACCATCTGCTGGCCGACCAACAGACTCAGCAGGCTCAATTGGACGATTCTAGGGCCCAGCAGGCGCATTTGTTGTCCATGAACCAAGGCGAGCAGGCTGCGTACAACCAGACCATCAAGAATAACAGCTCACAGATAACCGATTTGCGTCAAAAGCAAATTTTGGCTAACCTGTCCGGTGCCAGTGGCATCCTTTACGGTGGCGCCTGCGGTGGTGGGCCACCAGGGTTCTCTAACACCTATCCTACAAGCGTCACGCTAAATGGGCGCACTTACCGCCTGTGCGACGCAGCGCAAGACTCCGTTGTTGACCCATGGGGTCTCTACAACCGCGAATGCGTATCGTATGTAGCCTGGAAAGAGTACGTTGATGGCAAATATGTGCCATACGGTCTGGGCAATGCTGGCGATTGGCCCTCGCACGTGCCCCGGAGTTGGATAGTCGACACCCCACGAGCTGGCGATGTTGCCGTTCGCCCCACCAACCCCAACTTATACTTTGGTAGCGAACAAGACGTGGGCCACGTGATGTATATAGAGGGCGTTAACGACAATGGCACACTAGCCATTAGTCAGTACAACGCTAGCCTTAATGGCACCTATAGTTTTGTGGCAAGTAAGTCTACTTCGGGCCTTACCTTTATCCGATTCCCGGATAATTAAGCAAACCTGCAGCAAGGCTATAGGCAAGTACAGCGCCTCTCGGTTATACTTATGAGCATAACCGAAAAGAAGTGAGGGTTCACCGTGCAGGAAGCGCAGACTAAAATTCGTGGTAAAAAGACGTGGATAATGCGTGGCGCGCTGATTTGCGGCGCTGTTATCATTGTGCTCGGTATATTCGAGACTGGCTTTATGGCCGGGCAGGGACGTATTGGTTTTGGCCTTATGGGCAGCGAAAACAAAGCGTTGCCGGCCAACCTGGACTACACTAGCGTAGAACAACTCTACGATGCACTTAAGACAAACTACGACGGCAAGTTAAACGCCGGCACATTACTCGACGGTGCTAAATCGGGGCTTACGCAAGCCACTGGCGATCCATACACCGTATACTTTAGCGCTAAAGCCGCCAAGAGCTTTAACGATCAGTTAGAAGGCACCTTTAGCGGTATCGGTGCCGAGCTAGGGCAGAATGCACAGGGCGATCTTATTGTTGTTGCTCCCATAGATGGCACACCCGCCAGTAAAGCTGGCTTGCGCGCGCAGGACATTATTGCCAGCATCAATGGTCAGGCCACTACCGGCATGACCATTGACGGTGCGGTTAGTAAAATTCGTGGCCCTAAGGGCACAAAGGTTACCTTGGTAGTCGTCCGCGACAAAACGCCGCAAACCCTTACTATCACGCGAGATGACATAAAGGTGCCCAGTGTGAAGTGGGAGATCTTGGATGGTAACGTTGGCTATATACGTATTAATCAGTTTAGTGACGATACCGGCACCTTGGCTCGGCAAGCCGCCAAAGACTTTAAAGACCACAATGTAACTGGGGTTGTGTTAGACCTGCGTGGCAATCCCGGCGGTTTAGTAACTGCTGCTGTGGCTGTCTCTAGTTTGTGGCTACCTCAGGGAGCACCCATTATGCAGGAGCGCCGCGATAGTGTTGTCATAACAAGCGAGACCGCTACGGGCGACAACCCACTACTGGGAATTAAAACGGCTGTCCTTATAGATGCGGGCAGTGCCTCTGCGAGCGAAATTACTGCCGGCGCCCTGCATGACGACAAAGCAGCCACGCTGTACGGTGTAAAAAGTTATGGCAAGGGTAGCGTGCAACAAATTTTACAATTGGCTGGCAATAGCGAGCTTAAGGTAACAGTTGCGCGTTGGTACCGTCCCAATGGCCAAAATATCGACAAAAAAGGTATCACCCCCGACCACGTCGTAACTCTGACCGAAGATGATGCAAAAAATGGTGCCGACCCGCAAAAAGATGCCGCAGTCGATTTCATCAAAAGTTAATGATGTAGTTTATACGTTTTCCCTTGTATGTAAGGGGCGGATTAAGGTAGTATCTAACCGAAAAGGGTAACACGTAAAGCATTTGGAGGGAAAAACGTGCCAAAGGCAACGAAGTATATTTTTGTAACAGGTGGTGTGCTTTCCGGACTTGGAAAGGGGATCACCGCCGCTTCTATCGCCAATCTGTTAAAGGCTCGTGGCCTGCACGTAAACCTCCAAAAATGTGACCCATATCTTAATGTCGATGCCGGCACACTCAACCCCCGCGAGCACGGCGAGTGCTTTGTTACCAAAGATGGTGCCGAGACTGATCTAGACCTTGGCCATTATGAGCGTTTTATCGACGAAGAGCTTACCAGTGCCAGTTCGGTTATGAGTGGCCGAGTTTATTTGCGCGTTATTCAGGACGAGCGTGCGGGTAAGTACCAGGGCGAGGATGTACAAATTGTGCCGCACCTTACTGCTGCAATCCAGAAATTTATTTTGGATGCAGGCGAGGGCTTTGATGTACATATTGTCGAAATTGGTGGCACGGTGGGTGACATTGAGTCGCTCAGTTTTTTGGAAGCCATTCGCGAGCTGGGCATGAAGCTTGGGCCAGCAAATTGTGCATATGTACACGTGGTTTATTTGCCGTACCTGGGTGCTAGCCAAGAGACAAAGACCAAGCCAGCCCAAAATTCGGTGCGCGAGCTTCGAGGGCTCGGCATTACGCCCACCATTTTAGTTGCACGCAGCGAAGCACCGGCTAACCCCGGTGCTTCTGCTAAGTTGAGCCTATTCAGCGGCGTATCCGAAAATTGCATAGCACTATTACCTAACGCCCCCAGCATTTACCAAGTGCCACTTACACTAGAAGATACAGGAATCGCCGACGAAATTTGCAAACAATTGGCACTTAAAACACCCAAGGCTAATCTTAAACCGTGGCGCGAGATGGTCGTGCGCTCAACCAAAAAATTTGAGCACACTGTCATTATTGGCGTGGTCGCCAAGTATATGGATAATTTTGATGCCTACATTTGTGTATTCGAGGCATTGCGCTCGGCGGGTTGGTGGAACAATGTCAATGTAACGCTTAATTGGATAGATGCCGAGAAGTTTGATGCGCCTAAAGCCAATATTGCTTCTGCACTCAAGGGAGTAGACGGCATTGTAGTGCCTGGTGGTTTTGGCAAACGAGGGCTGGAAGGCAAGATCAAGGCTGCTCAGTACGCCCTTAAACACAAAATACCATACCTGGGGCTGTGTTTGGGGTTGCAGATGGGTGTCATTGCTGCGGCTCGCAATGCTGGCGTTGTTGACGCATCGTCGTTCGAACTCAACCCTGATTCTAAAAATATTGTTATTAACACCATGACCGACCAAAAAGATAAGCTACACACCGGCGGTACTATGCGTTTGGGCGATTACCCGTGCGTTATTACAAAGGGCAGTAAGGCGGCAAAGGCGTATGGCACTACAAATATTGTAGAGCGTCACCGTCACCGCGGTGAGTGCAATAACGATTACCGCGACCAGTACGAGAAGTGGGGTATTAAAGCCATAGGCCTGAGCCCTGATGGCCATTTAGTAGAGATGATAGAGGGTATCGACCACCCATTCTTTATGGCTAGCCAATTTCACCCCGAGTTCAAATCCCGTCCCAATCGTGCCCACCCAATGTTTAAAGCCTTTGTGGCTAGTTTGTTGCAAAAATAAGGCACATCCTGTAGCTTTAAGATATGGAAAACACCGCTCCGACCACCTCTCAGCCACCGACTCACCCCAAGCGCATTTTGTTTGTAGAAGACGACGACGCCCTAGCGGGTGTATATCTGGTACGACTCCAAGCCGAAGGCTTTGACGTTAAACGTGTAGCTAACGGCGAAGATGCCTTAGCCGCAGCCATCAGCTACAAGCCAGACCTAGTACTGCTCGACGTTATGATGCCCAAAGTCAGCGGTTTTGACGTACTGGACATTTTGCGAAACACCTCAGAAACCGCCAATCTTAAAATTGTCATGCTAACCGCCCTCAGCCAAGACAGCGACCGCAAGCGCGCCGAATCTTTGGGTGTAGACGATTATCTGGTTAAATCCCAGGTTGTCATTACCGACGTCATCGACCGCATCAAAAAGCATCTTGGTCTCTAGAAGTCTATAATGGTCTTGCTAGTGTTAGGGTGCTTTTAGTAGCCTATTTTTGACATAATAACAAGCTTATGCTAAATTGTTATTATGTCAAACGAACTCCAACATCGTCAGACAGACCAATATCCCACAGTGCATCCTCTAGGATCTGCCGTGGTTGGCAGTGTTATCGGGGATCAACACACCTGGCACCCTGATTACGACTTGCCAGAAGATTCGCCAGCGACCGTCCTTCAACGCGAGCAAGATCAAACAGGGTTTGTCGATACTGTTGCACGTGCTATTGACGGTCGCCAATACAACCAGACAATGGTAAGCTTGTCGCGGACTGAGTGGGGAGGTAAAAAATTAGTTGGTGGTCTTGCAGAAACGTCACAATTATCTGCCCAAACCTTTATCGATAAACGCCGGCTTCATGAGTTGGCCGGTGAGCACGGAGTATCCGTAGAAGCGCGATCGGACGAACCCCTCATTAAGATCCCAACCGCTAATTTTGTATATGCCGAAGGATTTACTTCATGGAAAGGCCGTAGCGGTACAAAGCAAGAAGACGTAGTCGGTGCAACTAATCGGTCTAGTGCCAAAGTTATCGCCGATTTTGCATCGCGTGAAACACCAGCTCCGCCTTTGGATAGGGTAGTGGGTTACGTGCAGCCTAACGGAGTAGTTTTGTATGCTAGCGCTGATGGTGCGCACCGTACGGCGGCAGCCATTGTTCGTGGGGATGAGTTTATACAAACCACTCGTCTCGAGTTACATCAACTTGAGGCAAATCTCATCAGCCTCGACGATACGCGGCCACCTATAGTCGAACAAGCACAATAAAAAAGTCCGGGTAGCCGGACTTTTTGCTAAACAGCGGATGTTATTCGACGGTGATTTCGACGCGGCGAACGGTTTTGCCGGTAAAGCGGCGAACTTTGCGAGTCTTGAAGGTTACGATGCCATCGCGGTCGGCGTGTACGGTAAAGTTGCGGCTAACGCTAGTGCCTTTTCCGCCGCGCTTGGTCATGCCAACTTGGCGAACAATAACTTGGCCAGTGCTGATTTTCTGGCCACCAAATACCTTAACACCAAGCCGTTGGCCGGGGCTATCTTTGACGTTTTTGGCGGTACCGCCTGCTTTTACGTGTGACATCTTATTTCCTTGTTATTACGAGTAGCTGGCGGGCAACGAGTTGTTCTGGCCTGTAATACACCAGTTCGTCGTCCCTCGCATACTCAAAACTTACTCGATTGTACCCCATTTTCTCGAGATGGTCAAGGAGTTGTAGGTGTTTAGTAGTGCCGCCGGGCGAGCGCCACGCAGGCAATGCAAGGCAAAAACGCGTCCCAGATGGTGCTTGGCCGGCAATATTCTTTAAAAATGTTTCGATAATGACGTTACAGGTGCCCATAATATCGTGCAAAGTTTCAGGGTTTGGCCACGATGACAGGGGGCGCCCAAGGTAGGTCTCGCTAGCAACAGCAGTAAACGAGTGCTCCCAGGTATAGGCGGTGGCGTCGCCAACTTCTAGGGCAGGGGAGGCAAAGCTGGCCCGTTCGGCGAGCCATTCTAGGTTTTGACGAGAGTAATCAATCATGCGCGGTTCTAAATCGGTGCCATACATATCGTAGCCCATAAGGGCGGCTTCTTGCAGCACTACGCCGGTACCGCAAAAGGGGTCGAGGACGACGGTGTTAGGGGAGGGGTGCAACGGTCCGGTGGCTAGGTTGACAATAATTTGCGCTAGCTTGGGTGGCAACATGCCGACACGTGCGTCGCGTTTGGGGCGATTTTGATCGCGATTGGCATAGGCGGTGATGTCTTGGACGGCAACGGTGCGCGCCAGCATAGCCTTCGTGCCGTTTTTTATTACTAGCAGCTCGATGCCCAGTTCGCTCGTCAGCTGATTGTGCAGCACCTGGGCGCTGCTAAGCGCGGCCTCGGTATTGGGCACTAGACGCACAGAGCGTCCGGCTTTTTTGCCGACCTTTTTCATTTCTAGGCCGGTGCGGAAAAGTTGGCGCTCGTTAATGGGCAGGTCGAAGGTGCTAAGGCCCAGCTTGATTTTGCCTTCTAGTGGCAGGGTGTCGATTTCGCGCTGTACATATTCGCCTAGTAACGGTGCTATGGCTGGCCATTGGGCAGATGGTAATTCGCCCAACACGTGGGCCAGGCGAATACTGCCGCCTAGGCGTTGAAACGGCACATCCGTGGGTGTGATATCCGACACCATAACGCCGTCGCTAATGCGGGCAAGATGTGCTGCGCCCAGTACGCTTTCTAGCTCTGCGCGGCCAAGCGCGGGCTGCCGCCCAAGGATAAATAAGCTTTTGTACATCATAATCGTTGCCATAAGTATACTGCTTTTGAAGTATAATTGCTGGCATATGGGTAAAAAGACAAACTTCTTAAAACTAAACTGGAAGGTGATTGTTAACATTTTGACGTTCGCGGCCCTGGCTGTGCTGGTGTTTGCTATTCGTCATCAGATTGTCGATACCTTTAACAATTTGGCGCGCGTTAACGTTTTTGTGTTATTGCTTATGGTGCCTATTCAGTTGCTTAATTATCATGCCCAAACTCGTTTGTATCAGGATTTGTTTCGATTGGTGGGTAACAAATTGGGGTATGGCTTTGTGGTCCGTGCGGCGCTAGAACTTAATTTTGTTAACCACGTGTTTCCTAGCGGCGGGGTGAGCGGTATCTCGTATTTTGGTATGCGTATGCGGAGTGGCGATATTACTGGTAGTAAGGCAACGGTGGTGCAGGCCATGAAGCTTGTGCTGCTATTTGTGTCGTTTGAGATTTTGCTGATAGCTGGACTGTTGTTTATGGCTATTGGCGGCCGCGCTAACGATTTGGTAGTGTTGGTGGCCGGGTCGTTGTCTACGCTTATGGTGGTGGGTACGTTTGCGTTTGTATTTATTATTGGATCAGAAAGGCGTATTCATGCTACGTTTTCGGCGTTAACGCTGTTTATTAATAGGGCTATTCATGTAGTGCGCCGCAATCATCCAGAAACAATTAATACTGCCCGGGCAGAGCATGTTGTAGAAGAGTTTCATGCTAATTACAAACTTATCGAGTCGCATTTGCCCGAACTCAAATGGCCGTTTTTTTGGTCGTTAGTGGCCAATATTACCGAAGTGGCGACAATTTACGTAGTGTATGTGGCTTTTGGTGATTGGGTAAATGTGGGGGCCATTATTTTAGGCTACGCGGTTGCCAATTTTGCCGGGTTTGTGTCGGTGCTCCCAGGTGGTGTGGGTATTTACGAAGCGCTGATGACCGGTGTGCTGGCTACTGCCGGTATACCTGCAGCCCTTAGCTTGCCCGTAACCGTTATGTATCGGGTGCTGAGTACGATTATCCAAATTCCGCCAGGTTATATTTTGTACCACCGTACGTTGCGTAAAATGCAATCGTCATGACACAGACAAAGGGGATATAAGGTGGACTCAAGCTACGATTTAGAGCTGAGCGTTACCGAGTTTGTCGCGCTTTTAAATCAAACCTTGGAGTACGCTTACCCCAGCGTAACAATAACCGGTGAGTTGGCTAACTTTAAGGTGAGTAAAAATCGTTGGGTGTACTTTGATCTTAAAGACGACGACGCAACGGTACGTTGTTTTGGCACGGTATATCAGTTGCCGGGGCCGCTTGAAGACGGCATGCTAATTGTGGTTAAAGCAGTGCCGCGATTGCATGCGCAGTATGGATTTAGCCTTAATACTATAAGCATTCGGACAGTGGGTGAGGGGTCTATCAAAAAGGCAGCTGCGTTGCTAGAAGCCAAGCTTGCTGCCGAAGGTTTGTTTGACCCAACCCGTAAGCGTCTATTGCCGTATCCGCCAAAAAATGTAGGGTTGATTACTTCGGCCGAGTCGGCAGCTTACCGCGACTTTGTGAAGGTGCTGGGCGTGCGTTGGGGTGGGGTAGAGATATCACTTATTGATGTGCAGGTGCAGGGTGATGTGGCACCGGCTCAACTGGTGAGGGCTATTGAGCAATTTAACCGGATGGCGCAGCCACCAGACGTACTGGTGCTTACTCGTGGCGGTGGTAGCGCCGAAGATCTGCAGGCTTTTAGTACCGAGCAGGTTACACGTGCCGTCGCCTCTAGCCGCGTGCCGACGCTCGTGGCCATTGGCCACGAGGTAGACAGTAGCCTTAGCGAGCTGGCAGCCGACGTGCGCGCCAGCACACCCAGCAATGCCGCCGAGCTTTTAGTGCCCGACCGCAAGACCGTGCTTGCCGGGCTTAAAAGTTACCGTGGCCAGTTGAAGCAGAGTGTCGATATAAAGGTGCGCGAGCTTGCCGAAGATGTCGTGCTGGCCAGGCGTCAGCTGCGCGAAGCAGGCGATCGAGCAGTGCATACAGCCGAAATTTGGCTGCGCAATCGGCACCAATTGCTGGAGGCGTTTGATCCGCAGGCGGCATTAACTCGTGGCTACAGCTTGGTAAAAAAGGCCGGTCGGGTGGTTGGCGCTAAAGACCTGCAGGCGGGTAATGGTGTGACCATAACGTTTGCTGACGGCACCGCCGATGCCCAAGTAACAGATGTTAAAATGAGACAGGAGTAAATCTATGCCCGACAAAACAAAACAAGATTATGTAACTTTAAGTAGCCAACTAGAAGGCGTTTTAGCGGCTTTGCAACGACCCGACGTGCAGGTAGACGAGGCGGTAAAGTTGTATGAGCAAGGCCTGCAACTAGTGTCGCGATTAGAAAAATACCTAACCGATGCCCAAAACAAGATTACTAAGCTGAGCTTGCAAGCCTCTGGCAAGGACTAGCGGACACAATGTCTTGGCTTTTTTTGGTAGCTGGCGCTTTGTTATTGTCGGTGGCACTTACAGTGTTCTTTGGCCCGCCGTACCTGCCTACGTTAGAGACGAATAAACAGGCGGCCCTTGATCTTTTGGCGCTAAGGCCAGGGCAAACTATGCTAGAGCTTGGTTGTGGTGACGGCCGCGTGTTGATTGCGGCTGCCAAGCAGGGCGTTATTGTTGTAGGCATCGAACTGAGCCCGCTTTTGGCGCTAATCTCGTGGCTGCGCACACGACGCTACCGCAAGCGTGTAAAGATTATTTGGGGTAACTACTTTCGGATGTCCTGGCCACAGGCCGAGGCTATTTTTACGTTTATGATTGATCGTCAAATGGCTAAGCTCGACCAAAAAATAATTGCTTGGCACACCAAGCCAGTAAAGCTGGCCAGTGTGGCATTTAGAATACCAAACAAAAAACCGGCTGCCGAGTTGCATGGGGTATTTCTGTATGAGTATAAGTAGCCATCATACTTCCATTGCCGCCGCTGTTCGTGCTACCATGAGCGGTATGAGCACACATAGTCAGCGCGGGTATATAAACATCCTGCTTGTTCCGCTGATTGTAGCCGTTTTGCTACTTGTAGGCGTGGCTAGTTTTGGCGCATGGGCCTATAGTAGTCGCCAGGATTATAAAAATCATAGCGATACTAAGGCCGCCGCTGCAGCGGCCGTGGCTGCTGCCGACACAAAAGCCAAAGACGATGTACGCCATGCCGAAGAAGACAAAAATCCACTCAGAACTTTTGTAGGCCCCGAAGCCTATGGCAGTGTCACCGTGCAATACCCAAAGACCTGGAGCTCGTATGTTGTCGAAGGTGCTGCCGCGCCCCTTGACGCCTATTACCATCCAGATTACGTGCCAGACATAAGCGACGACAGTAACGCCATGGCGCTCCGCATGCAAATTGTCCAGCGCCCATATAGCCAGGTTATAGCTGCATATACTACGCCCGTGCAAGGCAAGAAGTTGGCGGCTCAGCCTTACAGTTTTCCTAAGGTGCCGAGTGTGGTGGGTACACGCTTTGACGGCCAGTTATCTCAATCGCAGCAAGGAACGCTTGTTGTAGTACCACTGCGTAACGTAACGCTAGAAGTTTGGACCGAGTCTGCATCGTATGCTACAGACTTCAATAACACTATTTTGGCAAACCTGACATTTTCTCCGTAAATAACTTTTCGGTGTATACTAGCTGTAGCTAGGAGGAACAATGGGGCAAGGAGGTCATGACCAGGGCGTGCACGAGGGCGACCTACTTTTGGCTGTGGCCGAGCAGCTTAAGGTTCCACTTACCACTATTGCCCGACAGGCCGAGCTAGGGCAGCTGACAGGGCAGTCAGAATCTGTGGATCACGCTTCTATCCGTACACAAGCCGCCGCCGCTCTTACGCTGGTAGACAGCTACATGCTGGGGTTGGAAGTGTTACGCGGTCAGATGCAGCTAGAGCTGGAGCCCGTGTCGGTGTCGTCTATGCTGGTCGATACCGCACACGACCTGTACCGCTTTGCGCGCCATTATGGCGTAGAGCTAGAAATGCAAACCGCCGGCAGGTACGGCCCGGTTATGAGTAACTCACGCGGGCTTAAGGCGGCACTCTTATCCTTGGGCTTTAATTTGATCGAGGCCGAGGCCGGCGGCCCAGCGCGACGTCATCGTCGTGTGGTTCTTGGTTTGCACCGCACGCCCCAGGGAATTGTTACTGGTATGTATGGCAAGTATGATGGTCTGACCGCCGAAGGTTGGCGCACCGCCAGGCAATTGGCGGGCCAGGCTCGGCAGCCACTAACAGTCATTGGCACAGGTAGCACGGCGGGTTTGTTTGTGGCCGATGCGCTACTAAGGTCTATGAATAGCCAACTAAGGGTGGGTCAGTACCAGCACCAAAGGGGCCTGGCGGCCACTTTTCAACCCAGCCAGCAGCTAAGGTTTGTATAAATTTTGTATTCATGTCATACGTATTATTAATTGAGCCTAACGCCGTGCTAGCAGCTACATATGCCCAGGCTTTGGCACATGCCGGGCATGAGGTATTGCATGTAACCGGTGGACAAGCAGCAGTAGAAGCCGCCGACAAACGTACACCAGATGTGCTTATCATGGAACTGCAATTACCGGCCCACAACGGCATAGAATTTTTGCACGAGTTTCGCTCGTACAGCGACTGGCAGGCCGTACCTGTCATTATCAATACTGTTGTCCCGCCGCATACACAAAATGCGTTTGGCGATACTTTGAGCCGTGAACTAAACGTGGCTGCCATTTGCTATAAACCCCGCACCTCGCTCCAAGATATAATAAGCCTGGTGCGTCAGCATGCGCACGCCCTATGAAGCAATTTGTTACCGACGCCATTGTGCTTACGCGCACCGACTATGGCGAAGCCGATCGTATCCTCACGCTTCTTACGCCAGAGCAGGGCAAGCTGCATGTCCTGGCCAAGGGTGTGCGCCGCATTAAGTCAAAGTTAGCGGGTGGCATAGAGCTGTTTAGTATCAGCACCATTACATACGGGCAGGGGCGTGGATCGCTTGCCACGTTGGTTTCTACACGGTTAGTCAAACACTATGGCGCTATTGTGCAGCACCTGGATCGCACCATGCTAGGTTACGAGTGTATCAAGCAGCTGCACAAAATTACCGAAGATCAAGCCGAGCCGGAGTATTTCGATCTGCTGCATCGTACGTTTGAGGCTCTTAACGACGCAACCATACCACTATCGGTCGTCCGTTTGTGGTTTGTAGCGCAGTTGTTGCGCCTGGGCGGCCACACACCCAATTTGCATACCGACGCCAGCGAGCAGCCATTAACCGTCGTCGGCCAGTACGACTTTAGCTACGACGACATGGCTTTTATTGTGCGGCCTGCCGGTGCTGGGCACTTTACGGCTGATCACATCAAACTACTCCGTTTGGTTTTTGATGGCCATGCACCCAAAACAATCGCTCAGATACGCGGTGGCGAGACATTAGCCGATGCACTACTACCCATGATCGAAAACGCACTACGCCACCACGTTACCGGCTAGACATAGCTCTTACGGCGTTAATCAGTTATAATACGCTTTAAATATGAGCGACATTTCTTTAGAAGACATTGCATCTTTGGCTAAGCGTCGGGGTTTTATCTACCAAGGTAGCGAAATTTACGGCGGATTAGCCGGCACCTGGGACTATGGTCCGTTAGGCACGGCTCTTAAGCGCAATATTACCAACGCGTGGTGGAAGTTTTTTGTTGATAGTCGCGAAGATATGTATGGTATAGAATCAGCTATCCTTATGAACCCCAAAGTGTGGGTGGCAAGTGGCCATGTAGCTGGGTTTACCGACCCGCTCATCGAAGATGTTAAGACCAAAAAGCGCTACCGTTTGGACCATTTACTCGAAGAGGCTGACGTTGATATCAAGGGGATGGGGCTAGATCAGATGGTAACCGCTTTACAAGAAAAGGGTATCAAGAGCCCAGATGGCAACGAGCTAGCCAACCCAGCCAGCTTTAACTTATTGTTCGAAACTAGCATGGGTGCCGTAGAGGGCGAAAAAAACACCATTTATTTACGCGGCGAAACCGCACAAGGGATGTTTGTTAACTTTAAAAATATTGTTGATACGTTTTATCCTGACATTCCGTTTGGAATTGCTCAGATTGGTAAGGCTTTTCGTAACGAAATCAGCCCACGGGACTTTATTTTTCGGGTACGCGAGTTTGAGATTGCCGAGTTTGAATACTTTATCAATCCGACTAATTGGGAAGCCGAATTTGAAAAGTGGCATCAGCTAATGAACCAATGGTTTGCAAGCCTTGGTCTTCCGGCCGAAAAAATTCATGAGCTAGAGGTCCCCGCCGAAGATCGCGCCCACTATAGCAAGCGAACAGTGGACTTTGAGTTTGCCTACCCATTTGGGGTAAAAGAGATTGCTGGCTTGGCGTATCGCACCGATTTTGACCTCACCAACCACCAGCGTGACAGCGGTAAGAATATGGATTATCGCCCTAAGGATGGCTCGGCACCATTTGTGCCACACGTCATCGAACCGACATTTGGAGTAGATCGTCATGTGCTAGCCGTGCTAGCTAACGCTTATTCGGAAGACGAAGTTAACGGCGAAAAGCGAGTATTCCTCAAGCTACCTAAAGACTTGGCGCCCATCAAAGTTTGCGTTAGCCCGTTGCTCAAAAACAAGCCAGAGCTGGTAAGCAAGGCGCGCGAAGTATATGCGACGCTTAAAAAAGAACTAGGCGCCGTTATGTGGGACGACAACGGCAACATTGGCAAACGCTACCGACGCCAAGACGAAATTGGTACGCCAGCTTGTGTAACTATCGACTTTCAAACCCTAGAAGACAACACCGTAACTGTTCGCGACCGTGACACCGCCCAGCAGCGGCGCGTTGCTATCGACCAACTGGTAGCGTCACTGTAGGAGTCTATTGTGCCAAGTCGTATAAGCCAACCTGCCGTAGAACGCGTTACAACTATGCTTTCTTCGCTCAGTGTGCAGTATGGCAAAAAATTGGGCAGGACAGCAGTAGTGGACTTCGTATTGGGCTATCGGCCGGCTACGGGCGGGGCCGGTGTGCTTGGCCTGGAGCTAAGGCCAGCTACAAGGACTTTTTCGGCCGAGCTGCATTTGGGCCACTTCCAAGATCCGCGCGAACTACCCGAAGTAGGGGACGACGCCTTACCGTGCCGCGGCATAACGTGCGCCAGATATGTCCTCAATACCTCTGGCCTTCTTGTCGCGCCAGACAATTGGGGAGGAGACATGGTTCTTGCTAATGACCCCGAACAGCAGCGTCTAGCCGAAGTTGGTATGCTTACCGATCTGCGGCGGGTAATAGGTTATCTTACTCCTTCTGAGCACGCCGATGAGTTGTCTAGCCCTGCAGATGCAGCTGTTCTTATGCCAGTTTTGCTCAACGAGGGTCACGAATTTGTACTGCCGGCGCTTCGCGAGGCGGCGGGCCTAGAGTAATCGTTTCATCTGCTATGATGAATACATAGCAGGGGGATACATGACACAACAAGCAGACGACAAAGCGTGGGATTTTAGCGGCCTAAAAGCCATCTTTTTTAATGGCACACTCACCAAATCGCCGGCCGACAGCCATACTGATTTACTCATCAAAATTAGCACTGATATTATGCAAAAACACGGTGTGCAAACGGAGGTAATTCGAACCATCGATCATCCCGACATTGCCACTGGTGTATATCCCGATATGCGCGAGCACGGCTGGGATGCAGACGAATGGCCCGAGCTTTATAAAAAAGTACAAGCCGCCGATATTTTGGTGTTGGCCAGCCCCATTTGGTTGGGCGACAACAGCTCGCAAACCAAAAAGATTATCGAGCGTTTGTATGCTTGCTCGGCCGAACTAAACGAGGCAGGGCAGTATGCCTACTACGGCAAGGTTGGCGGCTGTCTGATTACCGGCAACGAAGACGGTATTAAGCACTGCGCCATGAACGTCCTGTACAGCTTGCAGCACTTGGGCTGCGTCATCCCACCCCAAGCCGACGCCGGTTGGATCGGCGAGGCAGGCCCGGGGCCAAGCTATGGTGACGACGATGGGCATGGTGGTAAAGTCGGCCTTGGCAACGATTTTACCAACCGCAACACCACATTTATGACTTGGAACTTAATGCATTTAGCCAAAATGCTCAAAGACTCCGGCGGCATCCCCGCCTACGGCAACCAGCGCTCCAAATGGGACGCCGGCTCCCGCTTTGATTACCAAAACCCCGAATACCGCTAAACCCCCTCACACCATTCCGGCCTTTCACGTCATTCCCGCGCAGGCGGGAATCCAGTCATAGTTGCCTGTTGCTGCCTTTCGCGCTCGTTTCTGACTGTCCACGCTGTAGTGATGACGCCTAAGACGATCGTAACACAGATCCTAAATACTAGAGGGACTGTGGGATAGAGCACTATCAGTATCCCTATGGGGATAAGCTGAATCGCATATGCCATAATCCGCGAATTGTTAAAGTACTGGATGACTACCACTAGACTTATGATCCCTGATAGTATTCCGTTTTGTGGTGACATAAAAGTCCACACAAGGGCTAGAAATGCAAAAAATAATGCAAGGTATAAAGTCGCCCTCTTGTGATATCCGTCCATTAGAGCCTTAGACATACAACATTCTTATTCTGTTATCTTCGTCGCGCCGCTTCAGCTCGACGCCTAAGATTCTCTGTAGACGTGCCAATTAGCTTCCATTTAATAATGATCAAGATGGTCGAATAAAAGGCGAATGCGCAAAAGCAAATTTGGTAGGTTGCTGTAAATGGCGACCAGATAAGATGGACAAACCAAGTACTTATCATCAAGATCGCAAAGACGTAGTACATTGTGTAACCTGAGTAAAATTTGGTCACTTATTTTGGTTGCTTCCCATGCAGAATCGCAAGCAATGTAAGAGTGTACAGCCCGCAAGCAATCAATAACACACTCCATTTTCCATTTATCAGTTCACGCACAAGAAATGAACAACCTAAAACGGTCATGACTATAAGATATGAGAGTAACGGTATGGGTATTTTCTTCATTTGTTTCATCATTAAATCCTTGTCAGTATTTGGCAACCACCGTAGCTTGTTAAACCTATAAATACAGCCGTTGCGACAGGAGCTCCTGCGCCAGTTGCAAGCGCGGCAACCGCCGTCGCTGCCCCTAATGCGCACCCCGCTGAAATAAGGAAGTTTCGGCGCATCTCCCGATCATTCCAAACGTTGGCCGTAACACGCGTTACTGAGCTAAACCACGAAAGTGGATTCCACCAAGGATCGGCAGTAATGGGGTATGCCACCCCCGTCACGTGATGCTTAATATGCTGAGTTAAGGTCGTTCCATCAGTAGTAAACCAAGTTTTTACGTTCCTGCCATTAGCATCCCTAGCCCAAGGCGTTCCGACGAAGGATATAAGATCTTCGCTACTATCAAATATTTGAGCAGTGCCATCCGACCCTATAGCAATCCGCCCTCCCTCCGGCACGGCAACTCCGTAGTCATATGTCGTCGGTGCCGATGAGTTGTCAATAACAGTTAGCATCCGTACTGACCCATCGTCATTGGTTTGTACGGCGTTGGCTGAGCCATCGCTACCAGCATAGGCAGTAACACCTGGGGCTACTTGCTGTCCATCGCCATCATCATCTGCGTTAGGCAGGCTGATGGCAATGGTTTGTCCGTCTTGGGTCGTGAGGCTGACGCCGTCACTGGCATCGGTGGGGATATCAACGTTGTCTAGTTCGGCTGCGTTAGAGTCTGTGTCTTCGTCGTCCGGAGTGTTTGCCGAGCTGTCTAGTACTCCAACTGTGTTACGTAGCGTGTCGGCTATTTCGGCGCTAGTGACGTCTTTAGAGTGGTTAGTATGGGCATGCGGCTTACGACTAGCAGCAGCTAGACCAATGAATGGTGAAGCGATGCTGGTGAGCAGTACAGTCAATACGGCGATTGTGGTAATGCGCAAGACAAGGGGCGGGACAGAAGAGCGGTACATACGGTAACTCCGGGTTAAGTGCTGATGGCGGGATGGTAACAATGCGTCCCCAAACGTGCAAGGGGATTGTGAAAAATACATTGTGGCATAATGACTATATGAGCACAGCAGCTGAGTTGATTGCGGCACTCAAGAAAGAGGGCGATACTACGGACGCTCAGTCTCTCGGGCGGTTTTTTAAAACGGGCGAGGGGCAATATGGCGCGGGCGATGTGTTTATTGGCGTACGTGTGCCAAATACGCGTCAGGTATGTAAGCGTTTTGGCGATCTGCCGCTGAGCGAAATACAAAAATTATTCGCGAGCCCGATCCATGAATGCCGTTTGGCGGCAGTAATTTTGCTTGCCAATAGGTACGAGAAGCCAGACGCGAGCACAAAAGATGCCGTCTTTGAGCTATACCTCAAAAACGTGTATGCCGGACGAGTAAATAACTGGGATATCGTGGATAGCAGCGCAGAGTTTATTATTGGCCCACACGAGCAACATACCGATCGTACGCTACTGTTTAAGCTAGCAAGGAGCGACAACATCTGGCAGCGCCGCGTAGGCATACTAAGCGCCTTTTGTTATGTAAAACAGGGCGACCCCACAACTACACTCCAGCTGGCCGAGCTGTTGTTGCACGACACGCAAGACCTTATCCAAAAAGCTGTTGGTTGGCAGTTGCGCGAGGTAGGCAAGCGCGGCGGGCGGGAGCTGCTATTAGCATTTTTGGACAATCACGCCCACAACATGCCGCGCACCACGCTGCGCTATGCCATTGAGCACTTGAGTCCCGAGCAAAAGCGTCGCTACATGGCTCTCAAGGCTAGGTCGTAAGGTATACTGTATTGTAATGATCACGTACTACACCGATGGGAGTGCCAGCCCAAATCCTGGCCCGGGCGGCTACGCTGTTATTAAAGACATGCAGCCCGCGCGTTTGGGTCACGAACCGCATACTACGAATATTCGCATGGAGGGGAGCGCGCTGATTGCTGCGCTTAAAGACGCCAATGGCCAACCGTGCGAAATTTATACCGACAGCGAATTTTGGATCAACGTTATTACCATTTGGTCGCTGGCCTGGGAAAAGAATGGCTGGAAGAAAAAGGGCGGCGAGATAAAAAACGTCGACCTAGTACAAGAAGTGTGCCCACTGTACCGCTCCTCGCAAGCCAAGCTTATTTGGGTGCGCGGCCACAACATGGACCCCGGCAACGAGCTGGCCGACGAATGGGCAAACAAAGCCCGCCAACAGCGACTATCGCAATAGGTCGCCCCAAATTTTACAGCAGTTTTTTGACGATTAGTCGGGTAGAATGGGTGATATGCCAGAAGAAATCGAAACAGGAATTCCCAGCGAAACGTTGGTAACCAAACAAGACGCGCCCAAAGATGTACTAAACGAGCCGGATGACGATTACGTAGAAAGTGATGTCTTTGCTTGGGCCAACAACTTGTTTGAGTACAAGGAAGAGCTGGCGCTGGAAGTATTTTGGATAAACAAAAACAATGTTGTATACCGTACCAAGCTAGACCCAACATTGGGCAAACATCTACAAGAATTATTTTTGGACAACACGCTTGAGCAAGTGCTGGATGGAGCCGAGCAGGGCATTGTAGTGCGCGACATTGCCGACGGCGAGGGCGAAAACGGCGTGATTCAGCGCGCCCGCTGGAAAAAGATTGAAAAGCTGCGCGAGGTAATGCACTGGATTCGTACCCAAGAGCACGAGATTGAACTGTTTAGCGACGAAGAACACGATCTTAAGCGTATTAAGGGAGCCATTGTGCGCGTAACTCACGCCAAGCTGCCGCAACCATTTTATATTGTTAAGGCACTTAGTGGTGGGCAAATGCTAAAGGGCGAGGGCACCTGGATGGTGCACGGCAAGGTGTTTAAACCGTTTGAGGCTGCTGCACTTAAAATACCTATTGAGGCACACATGTTGGTGCTCGACCAAGACCTGTATGTGTTTAACGAGTCCAAGTTAGACCGCCTGTTTGGCTACGATGCCAAAAAGAACGCCATTGCCAACAAAAAGGTGCAAGAGATAGAAGCCAACTACAAATTAAGTTTTGCCGACGGTATTACGCTGCAATCTGCTGTAGAAGGCAACAAGGCGCTCATCAATAAATTACAGAAGATTGAGGTAGGCGCGCTTAAACAAGAGCAGCTGATTGACCACGCTGAAGAAATTGGCGTAGACCTTATGGTAGACGACAACGGCGCCATTATTATCATGAACCAAAAAGATTTGTCCAAGTTTGTAAATTTGTTGAACGACGACTACATGGAGTCTAACCTGACGGGTATCCGCTACGAAATTATTCGTAAGCGCCCGCTTAAGCCCAGTAGTAATGACGACGACATGATGCTGATGGCGGGAGCCTAGACCGTAGTGGAGCAGGCTCGTGGCGCAGGACGGTGGCTGCTGCGGAAAAAGTGGTGGGTGATTGCAGTATGTGGGGCGTTTGCGGCTCTGGTAATTGCTCCATCCATATATACAAACGCCGCTACTGCCAGCAAACGCTTTACGGCCCAAAATGTGCCTAAAAACCAGGTGGCAATTGTATTTGGTGCTGGGGTGCTGCCAGATGGAACGCCAACGCCGTACCTAAAAGTGCGCCTGCAAACAGCCGCAGCACTATACAAAACTGGCAGCGTCAAAAAGTTGCTTCTTACTGGCGACAACAGCACTTCGCACCATAACGAGCCGGTGGCCATGCGGAAGTATGTGGAGGGTCTTGGCGTGCCCGCCAGGGCCATCACGCTCGACTATGCTGGGTTTAATACCTACGACAGCTGTTATCGGGCACGGCACATTTTTGGCGTTACCAAGGCGACGCTGGTGAGTCATGGCTATCATTTGCCACGAGCAATAACTACCTGCCAAGGTTTGGGTATTGCTAGCGTTGGAGTGCCTGCCGATACCGGAAAAGGTCGTCAGTATTCGGTTAACTATTTGTTTCGCGAACTGGTCTCAACCGATAAGGCAATACTACAGTTGCATTTTAAGCCGCAGCCTACCGTGCTTGGTAAGCCAGAGTCGCCGCTTGAATAGCTTTATTTACGGGTGCATACTAAGCCTATAAATAGGGGGTTTTGCAATGGGTGTAGAAATCAATTGGCTTGCCGTTTTGCTTGCGGCGGCGTCGGCTATGGTGGTGGGTGCGGTTTGGTACGCCCGCGGTGTATTTGGTACGGTGTGGATGAAGCTGGCTGGGCTAGACAAGGACAGCATGAAGAAGGGCATGGTAGGCGCCATGGTGACTGCCGTGATTGGTTCGCTGCTAACGGCCTACATTTTGGCCCACTTGGCCTTTTTGTCACACCACTTCTTTAACAATTCGTTCTTTATGGATGCTGTTAACACGGCGTTTTGGGTGTGGCTGGGTGTATCGGCTACCACTTTAGCCATACACAACAGCTTTGAGAAAAAGCCCTGGAAGTTAACGGCTCTGGCTATTGGCAATCGCTTTGTAACGCTCATTGTAATGGGCATGATTATTGGTTTATTTAAGCCGTAGCACCAAAAGGGTGCTTTGTTTTCGACCAAGACTTGCTACAATGTCTCGGCAATGAGTGAGGGAGTGTACGGGGCATGACACAAGACGAAGCGCTCGCGATTTTAGAATCCGGTTCGTCGGTATTACTTACTGGTGCTGCCGGTACGGGCAAGACGTACGTGCTTAATAAGTTTATTAAACGCGCCAAAAAGCAGGGCAAACACGTGGCAGTTACGGCTACTACCGGGCTAGCAGCAACGCACCTTAGCGGTACCACCATCCATGCTTGGTCTGGCATCGGTGTGCACGATACCTTTGACAAACATATGCGCGCCAAAATTGCCAAAACGCGCCAAGAATTGATTAAGCGCGCCGACATTTTGGTGATAGACGAAATTAGCATGTTGCACGACTTTAGACTAGACATGGTAGACGAAATTTTGCGTCATGTGCGCGGTAACGAGCAGCCTTTTGGTGGTATGCAAGTAGTGCTATGTGGCGATTTTTTCCAGTTGCCGCCGGTAAATAGATCCGATAGTAGGCAGGGTAGTTTTGTAGTTTCGTCGGCGGTGTGGCAACAAAATGTGTTCACTGTGTGCTACCTAGAAAAACAATATCGACAGACTGACGATGAGCTATATACCACAATTTTGAACGGTATCCGGGCGGGCGTACTCACACGTAGTCAGCTGGATGCACTGCGCGCTCGAAGCGGTGTCACCGCCGATCCTTTTTTGGCTCAGACCCGATTACTAACGGTAAATGTCGACGTAGATAGCGTTAACCACGAGCAACTCGATGAGCTAGACGGCGAAGAGCACGAATACCACATGGAAACGCACGGTGGTAAATCGTATGTAGAGCAGCTGATGCGCTCGTGCCTGGCACCCGAAGTTTTGCGCCTAAAGAAGGGCGCGCAGGTAATGTGCATTAAAAATTCGCCCGATCGCAAATATGCCAATGGTAGTTTGGGCATTGTAATAGGCTTTGACAAAAGCACCGACTATCCACTCGTAGAGCTGACCAATGGCCGCCAATTAACTATGTTGCCCGCCACCTGGGAACTTATGGATGGCGACAAGCGCCGTGCCCAGCTTACGCAATTGCCACTGCGTTTGGCCTGGGCTATTACCGTACACAAAAGTCAGGGTATGACCTTGGACGCGGCACGTATTGATTTAAGCCGCGCTTTTGTTGAGGGTATGGGGTATGTGGCGCTCAGCCGTGTACGATCGCTTAAGTATTTGATTTTAGATGGTCTAAACGGCATGGCCCTCCGTGTGAGCCCGCTCGCAAAGCAAATTGATGCCGAACTGCGTATGCGCAGCGAGCAAGCACTACAAGAAAATGCCAAACGTATTGCCAAGTGGCAGGCCGACGAAGCTAGCGGTGCGCACGAAAAACAAATGACCGAGGCCGCCGAAAAAGCTGCCAGTGGCCCGGCCGACCCGCAATTACTGGAAGAGCTAACCAAGTGGCGCGCCCGCCGTGCTGGCAAAGATGGCCTGCCTGCCTATATTGTCGCGCATAACAAAACGCTGGAGCAGGTAGCAACAATCAAGCCACTTACCGAGGCAGATTTGTTAGAGGTGCCCGGGTTTGGTCCTAAAAAGGTGGAAACGTACGGCACGGATATTTTAAACGTTGTCCAGAGCTACCTGGCCACCCAAAAGTAACGGTTATTTTACCTTGAGCGGGGTAGCGATAAGCCACATGGCATCAAAGAGTTGTTGCATCATGCTCTTGAGGGCAGGGTGGTGGATTTCTATGGCCATTTCGGCGCCTTTTTTGTAATCGAGGAGGGCAACGACGTCGTTGTAAATGTAGACCTCGAAATTTATGGTTAGAACATCTGGATCTATGTGGCGGTATTCGGATAATTTTGGGTCAAAGGGCTCTACCTCGCGCGGCAAAATAGCTGTGGCGTTGGTAAGGTCGTACGTTTTGAGCCCCTTAGCAATACATTGCTCGCGGCAACGACGGGCAAAGGCTACATCTAGGTGTTGCGACAGACGAGCGACCCCGAAGGTACGAAATTCGCCCTCGGCCTTGGTTTCGTTCCAGTTTACTTGTTTGAGCCCTGCGGCACCATAGTAGTGCTGGACGGTTGCCTTAGGGCCACTGCCGCCAGCCATAGCTTGTAAAGCTTGAGCCATTGCGCCAAGGTTGCGGCGCAGAGCGGCAGTCTCGGCTTCGCGGTTGGCCAGCAACCCCTCGATGTTTTCTAGTGGCAGTGCACGGTACAGGGTGCCGTAATTAAGTTGTTCGGCACTTACCAGGCCGGCCTGTTGGAGGCTTTCAAGGTGGCGATACACCTGTGTACGGCTAATATCGGTGGCCTTAGAGAGTTGCAGGGCAGAGGAGTGGCCTTGCTTTGCAAGCTCTAGGTATAACGCCGTAGCGTCTGCCTCGATTCCTAGCGTAGCTAGGTACTTGCCAATTATTGCCCCAGAATCCATAAGCGTATTGTACCACACTTGTCCGTACATTTGGACACAACCTGGCGGTGAGGGGGCTGGCCTAGTATGCTCATTTTATGAGTATTACCATACAAGGTATATTGTTGATTGTTGGCTCATTGTTGCCAATTGTCTCTTGCACAACGTATACGATTGAGATTTTGCAGGGCAAGGTACAGCCTCAGCGTATGACGCGTTTTTTGCTCTTGGTCGTAACAGCGCTGACCTTAAGCTCATTGCTTGGCTCGCACGATCGGTCGGGTATGTGGTTGGCGCTAATGTCGTTTATACAGTCGGCACTGCTTTTTGCCCTTTCGCTAAAAAAAGGTATGGGCGGCCGAGATCGGCTGGATTTTATATGTTTTGCACTCTGCATTGCTGGTTTAGCAGGGTGGTATGCTAGCGGACAATCTTTGGTTGGTTTGGTACTGTCGATAGTAGCCGATTTGGTGGCAAGCTTGCCCTCGCTAGTCAAAACGTGGCGTCTGCCGCACACCGAATCGCTGTTGTTTTATGGCATAGATACCGTGGCGGGGTTACTGGTGCTGATGGCTGGCCCCTACGGTTGGAGATCGGTGTTGTTTCCGGCCTATATAGTGCTGGCTAACCTTGTGTATGTAGTGGCTATTTTGCGCCCAGTGCGCAAGCCGGATGCACAAGACAACTTAGCGCCGTCTGCGTAGTTGGGCCAGGGGGCGGCGCTTGTGTGCACCGGCATTCGGCATACTAGCCACGTTGTAGACAGCCTTGGCGATATTTGGATAGCCCATGTCGATTAAGCGATGAAAGGCAGTTGCAAGTGTTTCGCCAGGGTGTAAATATGACAAGAAAAAACTGTCGTCTTCGTTGTAATTGGGCAGAATGTGAGAAGAAAAACTACCTGGGCTGAGCACCTGCACACGGTGGGCAAGCAGAGCTACTACATCGTACTGTTCGCGTACTGCCTTTTGTAGACGTAGCGGACGCGCAAGCTCTAGCGAGCGCTGAAAGTCGTGTGTTACTTGCAAGAACTTGCGGTTGACACCCAACAGCGTATCCAGCGCCTCGTCCATATTCTCGATGTTATGGATGCCGTCGACGACTAACATTTCGGTATCAATTTTGTACGATTGCATAAACTGTTGCACCTGGCGCCATTCGGCAATTACTTGATCTTCTAATGCCTGTTTAGGGTGTAACCCCAGGCTGTGCCAGAGCGGGGCATGCATGTAATCGACAATAAGTGCTTCCATTGGCAGTTGTACAAGCATGTGTTCGGCATTTTGGCGTTGTATGGTGGCAAGTGTGTAGGTTGTCCAGCAGCGCGGTGGCATGATCTCTAGGCTGTCTGGATCCATGAAGTAGATGTCGGCATCTGGTTGGTCGAGGGGTGACTTAATTGAGAAGTGCATTTGCTGCATGCGAGTAATGGTATGTGTGTACTTGAGGATTTTATCGGCGTTAAGCGTACACGCTCGCTGTTTTTGCACAACTCGGATGATGCGCAGCCACTGTTTGCGGGCTGCTGCCAAGAATGCCACAGGCTGATCGGTAATAACTGCAGTTTTGCCTAAAGATTCGCGTGCGTGCAAGTGACGCATTACATCGGCTGCTACGCTGTCGGTGCCGCGTACGCTATTTGTCCGTAACTCGTAGTAATTTATTGCCATACCCACTCTAGTTCCACCTTTACGGCGCTTATATTACCATGACAAACCCCAAATGCAATAGGTGTAGGTAACAGGGGTAGCTTGGGTAAAAATTACAACCATTCCAACAAATGGTGTTCTTTGCAACTAAAATGTTGAGTTGGTGTAAGGATGAGGTGATCACGCAGGGGTATGCCCAAAATTTGGCCGGTGCCAACCAACGACTGGGTAAGTAAGACGTCTTCGCGACTTGGTTGCGGGTCGCCCGAAGGGTGATTGTGGGCAACAATAACGTACGCGGCACGGTCGGCAATAGCGTCGGTAAAGACCTCGCGCGGGTGTGCCTCGACCGAATCGAGTACACCAATTGCGATTGTGCGTCTGCCGATTAAACGGTCGCCACCGTCGAAAGTAAGACACACAAAATGCTCTTGACGCTTAAGCCGGATAAAATGTAGGTAGGCCAAAATGTCTTCTTGGCTACGCAATGGTTGAATACTTTTAACCAGGTAGCGCCGCGCCCATTCGATTGACGCCAAAATTTTGGTGGCATGCCCCTGGCTGACGCCCTTTAGCTCGGTAAGTGCTTCAAGGGTAATTGCATCCATGCCTTTTTGGGTCAGCTTTTGGATTTTTTGGGCAATATCGCCCACCGAAGCCCCAGGCGAGCCAGTACCCACTAATACTTCAAGTAGCTCAAAGTCTGACAGCGCAGCCGCACCTTTGCGTTGCAGTTTTTCGCGGGGGCGATCTGCTTCGGGAATCTGTGATATCCGTTTGGCCTTGGTCATGATGTTCTAGTGTAGCAAAGGTTGCCAAGCGAGCGTGATAGGCGAATGGCAGGCAATGCGGTATGCTTGTGGTGATTATGAAAGAGACAGTAGAACCTAAAGTGGTTGTCATAGGTGGTGGAACGGGCACGTTTGCGGTATTGAGTGGGCTGCGCGATCAGCCTATTTCGCTTACTGCCATAGTCAATATGGCCGACGACGGTGGTTCGACGGGTGTATTGCGTGACGATATGGGCGTTTTGCCACCGGGCGACGTCCGCAAATGCCTGGTGGCACTCAGTGATGCTTCGGAGCAATTGCGTGAGCTGTTTAATTATCGCTACAGCGAGGGATCACTCAGTGGGCATTCGTTTGGCAATTTGTTTTTAAGTACCGTCGAAAAGATGACCAACGATTTTAATCAGGCGGTTCGATTATCTGGGGAAGTGCTGCGCATAAAGGGAAGCGTTGTGCCTATAACACTAGATGATGTGCGCTTGCGCGTTGTGTCCAATGACGGTAAGTACACAGTGCGGGGCCAGGGCAAGATTGATGCAATGACCTTTGGGACGCAATTTAGTCGTCCGCACATTTGTCTTGAGCCCGCGGGGCGCATTAACCCATTGGCCGTCCAAGCAATTGCAAATGCCGACCTAATTGTTATCGCTCCCGGCGATATTTACACCTCGCTCGCCGCCTTGTTGGTAGTGGACGGTGTGGGCGAGGCGTTGGCCACTGCTGCCGCCCGGATATTATACGTGTGTAACCTGGTGGTAAAACCTGCGCACACCGCAGGCTTTACGGTAGCCGATCATGCTGCCGAGATTGAACGATTTGCCGGTAGCCCCATCGTTGATGAGGTGCTGTACAACAGTGGCCGACCTCCGGCAGCTTTGCTGCAAAAATATACCGAGGCAGGCGAATTACTAGTGACAACAGATGCCGAACAACTGGCACGGGCGCATTATGCCTCGCGGGGTAGATCACTTATTTCGGCAGATGTGCCAGAAACTGCCAAAGGCGATCGTTTGGCAGCCCGACGATCGTTTATTCGTCACGACAACGCCGCGCTGGCCGAAGCCATCATGGAATATCTTCGCGAAGCCTAGTCGCCGGGGCTTTGATTCTTGGACATAAAATTGACAAAATGCTTATGTTTTGTTATATTAAGCATGTTCTATCATGAAAACAAACACAAAAAATCATCCATTTCATCTAAGACTCGAGTATTTCTTCCGTCATCAATACATGATGGTGGCAATGCTTGGTTTGTTAGTGATTGCCTTGGCAAAAACCGATGGCAAATTAATGGGAATGTTTCGCGAGGCTTATGCACAGGGCTTTGGCATAGTAGGGCAATACATGCGCGAGGAAACTACCCGTGTGCCTGTAACGTTTGACGTGGCAGCCCGCATACCAACTGTTTCGGGTAAGTAGGGTTCTAGCGCCGTATAATGGCGACAAACGCTATATGTTGTGGATAAGCCAGGCTTATCAGTAAAACTGTGGATAACTGGTGTAGGAAACACGACCATTTTGTATAGAATGTACTTGTATGTGGGTAGTAGTGGGTAGTATGATCAGCCTAGTGGGTAATCGTGGGTAATCCAGCAAACAGACTACCCAGGGTCAAAAAACAAAAACCACTAGCAAGTTAACGTAAAAAAGGTACCAATGGCTACGGTAGATTACTTCCAACGTAAGCTCGATGACAAAAGGCGGTTAACAATACCGACCGAATTGCGCGCCGAGTTTGCAGGTGGGGTTGTCATTACCCGAGGTTTCCAAAAGTATCTCCATCTGTACCCCAAGAAGGTATGGGACGACGACGTCGAGCCGTTGCTCAAGGGAAATATCCTAGACGAGCAGACGGCAGACTTAAATGTTCAGTTCCGTATGGGTAAAACAGAGGGTGAGTGCGACAGTAAACAGGGACGAGTAACCCTGGAACAGCACTTGCTGGAGTATGCAGGAATCGATAGGGACGTCGTGGCAGTGCGCGTTGGGAAGTACTGGCGGCTTATGGCTGGCAGCGCTTAGGTCCCACGCGACAGGTACGGTTCTTTAACAATTTAGCGATAGTAGGCAAGAAACCAGCGAGATCAGCTATTCGGCAGTCAACGGGTGGTCATAGGGCACCACTTATTAAAAACCCTTGTTCCTTTGTTCGATAAGAACACCTCCCAAAACTCCACCTCACACATAAGTCTCTCAACTTACGGCCAGGCA
>CAZBQZ010000014.1:0-45035 GCA_964494495.1 uncultured Candidatus Saccharibacteria bacterium | reverse complement strand
GAAACAACAGAAGGAACATATGTCCTGGATCCCGGATCTAGTCCGGGATGACGGCGATTGGGAGATAGGGTGGGTACGGGGGCGGGAGATTGGAGTGAGGGTGAGATGGTGTGGGAGGGGGGAACTTGAGGGCTAGAAGAAGAACTCCTACTGGCTGCACAACTTGTGACAATACTGTGCAGCAGCCGCGTTGTGTTCTTCGAGAGTGTGGGAAAAGTGCGTTACCCCGTCGTCGCCAGTAACAAAAAACAGGTAGTCGGTGCTAGCTGGGTGAGCCACCGCCTGGAGCGAGCTGGCGCTCACATTGCCAATTGGCGTAGGTGGCAAACCGGTATGGATAAGAGTGTTATAGGGCGAATCGTAGGTGAGCGATGCTTTTTGGCCAGCCGTAAGTGAGCCATAGTAGGCAGTAACATCGGATCCAAGGCTTATGCCACTGCGCAAACGCTTTAAGAACACCTGGGCGGCCGTAGCGCGATCGTCTTGGTTAGACACCTCTTGCTCCACAATCGATGCCAGTGTAATACCCTCGTAGGTGCTGAGACCCTGCTGCGCAAAAGCAGCGCGCACGTCGGGCGTTAGCTGCTTGTCCATTTGCGTAAGCGCCTCGCTAATAATCTCTTGTGGTTTGGTGGCAGCTGTTTTTTGGTACGAATCGGGATATATGTACCCTTCCAGGCTAGCGCCACCAGGCTTATCGACTAACGCCGGATTGTTAACGTAGGCTGCCGGGCTTAATGCTGCATCGACATCTGCTTTACTAAAGCCATAGTTAACGAGTGAGGTGCGAACTTGGTCTAAACGTTGGGCGGGCAAAATCGTTACAAGATCGGTGGCTACTTTGCCGTGTGTTAGCAACGATACAATTTGGGCTACACTCTGGCTAGGGCTTAACGAGTATGTGCCGGCTTGTAATGCATCTCGTACATCTTTGCTGCTAATATACAGCTTAAATGCCCACGAACTACGGATGAGCCCAGCGTCACTGAGTTGTTTGGCAATAGCATCTACAGACGAACCGCGTACTACCGTTACCAACTGTGTTTGATCGCTACCACCTACCGGGCGCAAATAGTCAAAATATATATGCCGCGTCAGTATGGTGGCCATTACCACGCCCATCATTAGTACCGCGGCAATAATAAGTAACCGCTTAGGCCAATGACGCTTTTCGGGTCGAGTGCTGTATCTCATTACAAATCTCCGGCGGGATGATCCCGCAAAAAATCTTCCAAAATATAGGTCGCACTAAGGGAGTCTATGTCGCCTTTGGCGTAAGGCTTGCCGCGCTTATCTAGCTCGGCCTCGGCCTTGCGAGACGTTAATGCCTCGTCTTGCCAGTATACCGCAGCTTGTGGTTTGAGGTTAAGCCCTTCGATAAACGACTCCACGTACTGCGTTTGCGCCGTATGCTGCCCATCTAGCCCGCGTGGCAAACCAACAACAAGTGTGGCGGCATCGTTGTCGGCAAGTAGCCGGCTTAACTCGTCTGCAAACTTTCCGTCGTTAGCGAGTGTGGTAAGCGGACGCGGCAAGCGGGCTATGATGCTTGCAATAGCTACGCCGATTCGTCGCTCGCCAACATCTAACGCCAGTAGGCTGGAATGAGTTCTACTTGTCGTGGGCATTGGTAGTCGTTTGAGGTTTCTCGATTACCACCGTGATCTTACTAGTGTTCGTGGGGATAGCGCCGACCCAGAACGGACTATACGAAACGGTAACGTCGGTAACTCCCGGGCTGGACTTGATAATAGAGCTGGCATCGCCGGCTTTCTTGCCGGCAACTTGCTTCTTGATGGTATTGGCGTCTAGGTCGGGGCCAGCGACAACGGTGACTTCCATGGCTGCAGTAGCGCCATTGGGATCCTGACTTTGGAGCGTAAAGCTTGGGTTATCCAGGCCATAATCTAGTATGCTTTGCTTTTTGGGGTCAATTTTGGTGCTAACGTCATCGGCTACAACCTTTTGTAAGTCATTTTCGTGCACGCCCAGCATAGTGTACGTGGTAACTTCGGTAACAGTAACGTTGTCGGCCTTGTCGCCCACGTTGGCGCTGGTAGTAACAGTGGGCACGGCGGCGTTAAATGTAGCCTCTACTGCATAAAGGCTTTTGGCAATCAGACTACTCTTGAGTGTTTGTTTGATTGGGTCTGTGTCTTGGGCGCTAATTTTTTGCTTAGCGCTGTCGATGTCGGACTGAGTGACCACCTTAGTAATATCATCGGTACCACCACTCATGGCTGCACTAGACGAGGCCGATACATCGGCCCGGCCAGCTACCGTAAAGCTACCGGCGCCTACGTTGTATTGCGCACCTCCTTGTTGAGCAACTACAGGGATGGCCGTAGTTGTCTTGAACGTGCACTTACCGCCTGAAACTACAGGGTTAAACGATGCTGCCGACTGCGAGATAAAGGTGAGCCCATTAGTGCTCAAGCCCGTACCCGCTGGCACATCGGCAGGTACTGTACCACTGCATGCACCAGCCGACATCGAGACTGTACCGCCAGCTTTTTGGCCATTATTTTGTTGGCCAGTGGCCGCTACTTGCTGAGTTTGAGTCTTTTGCGTTTGTTGCAGGGTAGATGGGATAACGCGGGCTGAAACATCTAGAGTGGCGGCAGGATCGCTCTTGAGTGTTAGTGTAGTGGTACTAGTGATGTTAGTGCTGTCGGTTTTGATATTAATCTTAGCTTTGGGCAATACTGCCAAACAAATGTACGCCAGCACAATAAGGACGATGACAAAAATAGCACCCAGAACAAGCAGCAAGCGAAACTTATTAAAGTTAGGTATTTTAAACTTTTTGTTCTTGCCCTTTGTCGAGCCGCCTACCGCCGCTGCGGCCGAGCCAGCTGCGCTCATGCTCGTGTCATCTTCGTCGCCTAGGTCAATGCTATCATCATCGCCTTCGGCCATACTTTCGACCGCTGCGGCACCGGCAAGTTCGCCCACGGTTTTAGTTTTGTCCATAGTGGATTCGGGGCCGTCGGCCTCAACTGGCTGGTCATCGTCAATCTCGTCTGCCGGGTTGGTGGTATCGCCTGGGTCGCCAGGAATCTCGGGGCGGCTTTGCAAGCTTTTAGCAACGTGCAACCCTACCGTACCGGCAAGTGGCAATAACCCGATTTCGCCGGTAATAAGCACCAAGTTTTTCTTGGCCGCATCGGCACTGCGCTTAAGCAACTTCATGTTGACTATACTTTGGAGCACTGTTGCACGTTTAGGCAGTACCAAAGCAATAATTTTTTGCTTGCTACCCTGAACCTTATCGATAATGCCGGTAATTTCGTCGTCGACATCGATATATATAACGTCTTTGCCGTTGTTGGTCCCTGCGGTGCTGCTCATGTTAGACTTTCAAAATCCTATCAATTTTTTCTTTAACTGATCCGGTAGGTGTTACCGAAAACTGCAATGTATCCATGCCGACGCGCAGCAAGCCCATTGCGGTTATGAATGTATGGTCGATGACATCGCCGGTTTTGTCAACAATGCCCACCACTTGCTCGGGTAGAATATGATGTACGGTAGGTTTTTTAGTAAAGGGCAGCTCGGCGTACCAATTGCTGTCCTCTAGCTTTTCCATCAGAAGATCCAGGCTAGAGCCGCCGCCACACAGCAAGAGTTTGTGCGGCAAGTGATCTACCTTGTCGAATTCGGCTAAAGCCAGCTCTACACCGCTCATCCAGACATCGAGTGTTTTGTTAAGTGCGCCTTCCACTGCGGCAATCTTGGCCGGTGGCACTTTGTCGGTACTTAAACCCACTTTAAAAGCTTCGGCTTGGGCAAATTCGACGTTAAGATCGCGCTCTACTGCGCGGGTGTAGGCCCGGCCGCCAATGCCAAACATCTTGGTGCCTTGCACGCCGCCATCGGTGATAACCGCGATGTCGGTAGTGCCACCGCCAACGTCCATGAGTATGGCGTTCATGCTGGCACTGGTATCGTCGCCAATTACCGAACGAGCTACTGCAAATGGCTCGGCTGCCACACCCAAAAGGTCGAGATCAAGCTGCTGAGCAGTACGCTCAAGCGCACCAATATGAATAAGGGGAGCAAAAGCTGTGTATAGCTGCACTACTACCTCTTTGCCCTGGAAACCAATGGGACTAGTAACCTTGTAGCCATCTATCTCGATGCCGACCAATGCGCTGTTAACCAATTTAACATCCACTTCTTTGCCGCCCAACTCCCAGGCTAGCTGTTTGCGAGCCTTGGCTTCGGCACGGGCCTGTACTAGTTTGATGATGCGTTCCATTTCGGACAAATCCAATGGCTTATTGGCTTCTTTGCGTGTTACGCGTACGGTGGTGGTCATGCCTTTTACTAGCTCGCCGGCAATGCCAATTACTGCTGTGCGAGCGCTAATACCAGCTTGCTGCTCGGCCTCGTTAAGGGCTTTGTCGCAGTTTTCGACCACGCTTGCGATATCGGCAATGGCGCCAGCTTGCATGTCGCTGAGATCTTGGTGGGCGCGGCCCACGCCAATAACATCGATACCGGCGTCGGTTACTTTGCCAATCAGGACCTTAACAAACTCGGTACCAATATCCAGACCGACAATATAGCGGTCTTCTTCTTGCTTTTTGGCATTTTGGGCAACTTTGGAGTTTACCTCGCTAGCTTTAGCGGCAACTTTACCAGCTACACCCTGTAGAGAGCTCTTAAATTTATCAAGCATAATCGACATTTATTATAGCACGCTAAGCTTGGGGGTTAGTTGGGTTAAACAGCTGTTCGATATTTCTAATCACAGTACCCACTTGCTCTGGTGGCCAAATAATCATCATAACGCTGCGGTACTTGGGCCAATTGGTACGAAGCGTGTCGATATGCCGTGCAATTGGTACCACTTGGGGCGCAACAATATGGCCACCACAAGACTGATCTAGCGCATCACTGCGCAAAATTTCGATGTCGTCCCGTAGGGTAGCATAATCAATGAGTACTGTTTGCAGATCTTGCTGCGCTTTAGACGATTCGCGGCCACCCAAGATGGCAAGGTAGCGCAGCACACCCACCAGTTCCTTGGCGTCGCCGCGTAACATATTTGACAGAAGCACAGTGCCTTCGCGGTCTACGCAGCCCTCGGGAGCAGTAAGACTGCGTATTGCACCGCTCAGGCCTTCTTCGGACTTTCTGGGTATTTTCCAGGGATAGTTATATGTGTCGGCGCGCACGCCCAACTCCGCTGCGCGGTCGCGCAAACCCTCAAGAATTATTGGATCAGGTGCTGGCGATGCTACCTCCGCCGATTTTGGCGTCTGTTTAGCTACTTTTGCTGGGCTGGGCGGGGCCACGTCAACGGCTACTAACTCATGGTGAACAGCCGAAAGCCACTCAGGGTGCCGATACCCCATGCCGTCGTAGACATGCCACAGTAAGTCTTGAGTCTCATCTTCGTAGGCTCGTCGAAGCGCGACGCCGGTAGCTAATAGCCCGACCAGCTGACGTTCCGTCTCCTTCCCGCGTCCACGCTCGGCAAACCCGATCAACCAATCGCCGAGTTCACCTAGCATGGCTAACTTGCCATGGTAGTCATCGCCCAACACGTGCCCGCCAAATTTACTGTCCAACTGCCGCGCCTTGTCTTTGCTTGCGCCGCCAATCGTAACCATGCGACCCAACGTCAATAAAAACGTGTGTGCCAGGGACACTTGCAGGGCAGCTTGCATATTGTCGGCGCGCGCGTCGAGGTCGGCATGCCGGTAGTGCAAGGCTACACCATCCCTTCGCAGTCGTTTCATAAGCCCGGCTACAGTTATAGGTCCTTTGCGCTCCAGCCACTTAAAATGCTGATTAATAATCGGCAAATCTTCTTCGCCAAGCATTAAACGTCGACTGTCGATACCCAATTCAGGCGCATGTGTCTGTAAGAGCATTGTCTTAAGACCGGTAATAACCAACTCGGCATTCTGCCCAACGGTATCTTGGGCAACCTGATTGGCCCAGGCTTGCACACTAGGCGCGTTCCAATCAATGGATTGGCGTGCGAGTGCCGACCGTATAGTACGGTTTACACCCGGCTGATCTGCCGCTTGTCGAGCCATTATGTACGGCGAACGGATATGGGTGCCCAGCATAGTTATTTCGCCAATCGTTACCGCTTTTTCAGCGGTCGTACGCCAGAGTGTATATGTATCAAAACCAGGCAAACCGGTTTGGTTCACATGCTGAGCGGCCGTCAGGTAAGCGCCGCGCAGTCGGTCATCGCCTTTAGCCTTTGTAAAACCCTCGGTAATTACATTGTCGACGGAGGCCGAGGAGTACGGGTTGGCCTGCCCGGCCTGTACAGCTGGGCTGGTAGGTAGCAGAAAATCATCAAGCATTCCTTCTGGAACACTCGGTGGCAAAACTCGTTGAGGTGGGATGTCATAGCGCATAGGGTACCATCATGCCACGGCAACGTCTTTGCTGTCAAAAGCCATTAAAACAACGATTGCTACTGCAATACGGCTTTAATGCGACGAATGCCAGCGCTACTGGCTTCTTCTTTAAGAATCTTGAATCGTTTGTTGTCTTCGAATAATTGCAGCGTATGGTCGACATGCGGGCCGCCGCAAATTTCAAAGCTAAAAGGCTTGTCGGCACCGTCGGCAATCATTTTGTACACTTTTACCGTATCGCCGTAACGGTCGCCAAACTGGCCTAGGGCACCCAGCGGGCCACGCGCTTCGGCTGTGGGGTATTCGGCCCATGACACCTTAAGGTCTTTGCCAATTTGCTCGTTAACGATGTCCTCTACCTGCTTGAGCTGCTCGGCCGTAACTTTTTCGGGGTGTGAGAAGTCAAAGCGCAAGCGTTCTTCGGTAATGTTGCTTCCATTTTGTACCACGTGGTCGCCGAGAACTTGGCGCAGGGCTTGGTACATCAGGTGAGTGGCCGTGTGGTACTTCTTGTGCTGCAGAGTGTGTCCACCAAGGCCGCCCTTAAAGGTGCCCTTGCTAGCAGTTTGGGAACGGGCACGCTGCTCGGCCATCAGACCCTCGAATGCTTTCATGGCAGCATCGGCTTCGCCCCAGTCATTTTTAGCAGCCTCTTCGAGTGTAAGTTCCACAGGGAAACCGTAGGTGTCGTACATTTTAAAGATAACTTCGCCGGTTAACGTGTTGTCTTCGACAAGCTTTGGCAGCGTGGCTACGCCCTTGCGAAGTGTTTGACGGAACACTTTTTCTTCCCGCGCAAGCACATCAATAACGGTTTGCTTATTTTTAGCAACTTCGGGGTAGTCTTCTTGGTACATTCCGGCGATAATCGGGGTAATTTCTTCTAAAAAGTTTTGTTCGATGCCAAGATTAAAGGCCTGCAAAATAGCCCGTCGCATCAGCCGACGCATGACGTAACCTTGTTCCTTGTTGCTGGGCACGACACCATCTACTGCCAAGAATGCCGCACTCCGAAGGTGATCGGCAATAACGCGCATAGCATTGGTGTAGCTGTCGTATTTCTTGCCACTGAGCGCTTCGAGCTTTTCGATAATTGGCCACATGATGGTAATTTTGAATATGTCGGGGCTGTCGATAGCAGCCTGTGCTATACGTTCCAGACCCCCGCCAAAATCTACATTCTTTTTTGGCAGTTTTTCGAGACCATCCTCTGTTTTGACATACTCCATGAAAACGCTGTTGCCAACCTCTACAAAGCGGCCACAGTCGCAGTTTGGATGACAGTACGGGCCGTATTCGGTGTTGTGTGGCACAAAATCAAACTCATAAAAGACTTCGCTGGTGCCGCCGCCCGGCTCGCCGACCTTCATATTCTTGATCTTTTTGCCACGCCACCACCAGTTATTCTCGTCGTTATAGAAGAAAATACGCTCGCCCGGTTTGGTGCCGCGTTTGTAGCCGTCCGCTTCCGAACCAATATCGGCACGGCCAGCTTTTATGCCTTTATCGGCAAACAGCTTCTCTAGAATGTCGGCACTTTCGGTGTCTCTAGGAATGTTATGCTCTTCGTCACCGATAAAACAGGTAACGTACAGCCTTTTGGGGTCAAGACCAACAATATCGGTTAAAAACTCAAAGAACCATGGCAGTTGTTCTGCCTTAAAATAATCGCCAAGGCTCCAGTTGCCAAGCATCTCAAAAAGTGTGTCATGACGGTTGTCGCCGACTTCTTCGATGTCTTGCGCACGAAGGCAGGTTTGGCTGTCGGCTATGCGCACTCCCTGTGGGTGTGTTGCCCCTAACAAATAAGGGATCATCGGCTGCATGCCGCTGCCTGTAAACAACGTAGTGGGGTCATTTTGCGGCACTAAAAGCGCGCGCGGGACAATGGTGTGCCCGTTTTTTTTACAAAAGTCTAAATAAGCTTGGCGGATTTGTTGTGCATTCATAATTATTGAGCATTATAACAGATACGTTTTGCCGAGCCACGAAAAACAAAAAGCCCGCGAAGAGCGGGCTTTTTGTTGTTGGCAGACTGCCTTACATTTTTGGAGCGTCGGCGCTGTCGCCTGCTGCAGGATCTTCGGGAGTTGGTGCTGGCATTGAGGGAGCTTCAGGAGCTCCTGCGTCCATACCACCATCACCCATGCCACCTGCGGTGGTCGCGCTGGGCTCGCCGCCCATGCCGGCGTCTGCACCAGGAGCAGGAGCGTCGCCGCTCATACCACCTGCCGCTGCGCCACTGTCGGCGCTACCCATGCCGGCGTCAGAGCCGCCCATAGGAGGCTGCGGTGCAGCACCCATATCACCACCCATTGGTTGGCTAGGTGCGCTACTATCGGCTGGCTGTTGGCCACCCATACCTTGATCGGCGCCTGCGGCTGCCGCATCATCTTGCTTGTCGTCGTGACCGAAGAGGCCCATATGCCCTCCTTATTTTAGTTTGTGTTAGTGCTTACGCTCTATTAGTATAGCAACTATGTCTAGTGCTATATAGGTGGGTATAGTAACATTACTATTTTTATGGTATAATCTGCGAACTATGGAAGCCACCGGTCCTTTACCCCTACATTGTATTGACCCTACTAACCAGCCACCTACTCTTGGTGTGGCCTGCGAAGGCTGTCCGCTCAACCCAGCAAATTGCCTACCCCTGAGTGCCGGGCGCATTATAACAGCCCAGACTACAGAAATCGGGCAGCTTACCGAGCGCGTTGCCACATTAGAAGACAGCATAGGCGAGTTGTCGCTTGATGCGCTGCTCGGCAACTACTTTACGCCCGAAGGCCTAAAATACTTAATAGGTAAAGACGCCAACTTGGCTGCCGAATTACTCGAATCAGAGTGGGGCATACTGCGCATCGATACCCGCTTTTTGAGCATAATCAACGAGCTAGGAAAAGCGCAGGGTGATAATTTGCTCGTCTTGGGTGCTAATCAGACGCTAAGGTTATTAAACGAAAGCGTCCGTCGGCAACCCGACCGACGCCGCGCTCCCCTCCCGGTTACTGAAGACCAACGCCAGCACTCCGATCGACGCAAAGGCTACACCGATCAACGCGACCTTATTTGCCGCGAAGGTGGCGACGAGCTCATGGCCATCGTTCGAAATGTACGCAATCCGCACGAACTAGCCGAAGTTGCCGGGCGACTGCAGCTGCGCTTCTCGGTGCGAGAGGGCATAGACCAAATGCGCACGCGGCGTTTGCCGCTCATCGCCAGCGTAGGGTATCACCACGTCCAAAACTTTCAGCCGGACGTGCTTGAGTCTTTTCGCAGCAGCCAGGATGCTTGGGGTTTAGTAAACTTTGTTAACGAATCGGCCGACCAATCGCACCGCGATATAAAGTATGGACAATATCAGGCCATGTGGCGCGAAGTTACCTTTGCCAACCCTACCCTACGAGGTCTGTACCCCGCACAACCAGACGATCGCATTGTTGCCCGCCTGTTTATGCATGAGTTTTGGCCCACGTACCAATCAGATGTATTTCGATCGCAGGCCTAAATAACAATCCCGCTGCCCACCACGCGGTCGCCTTCGTACAATACGGCAGATTGGCCAGCCGTAAGGGCGCGTACTTCGTCGTGCAGCGTAATGTGCCAGTTGCCGTTTGGCAGCTTGCGGACGCTGGATATATTGAGCAGATCGGCGCGGTATCGGGTGCGAATCATGTATTTGTTGCCTTCTGCTGGCTCTTCGTTAATCCAATGTGGCACAGTGAGTGTCATTTCGCTCGTCCATAGCCGCGCATCTTGCAGATCGCTGGTAACATATACTTCATTTTTGGCCATGTCTTTGCCAACCACGTAGTACGGCAAGCCGCCGCCTACCCCTAAACCTTGGCGCTGACCAATGGTATAAAATAACGCCCCTTCATGCTCGCCAATTACGTTATTGTGTTGATCAATAATGACACCAGGGCCGGGCTGGTCGCCAGCAAACTCGCGCAAAAAATCTACAATACCCACCTTGCCCACAAAGCAAATGCCCTGGCTATCTTTCTTTTGAGCAGTGGCCAGACCAAACTGAGCAGCTAGCTCGCGCACCTTGGGTTTTTCGTATTCGCCAATGGGCATTAGGCTTTTGTGCAGCGCGGCTTCGCTTACTCGGCACAAAAAATAACTTTGGTCTTTGTTGGGGTCTACCCCTGCTAGTAGCTCGGCCCGATTGCCTTCTTTTTTGATGCGGGCGTAGTGGCCGGTGGCAATTAGATCGGCACCGTCTTCGAGCGCTGTTTCGAGGAATAGTTTAAACTTGACCTCTTGATTGCACATAATATCGGGGTTAGGCGTGCGGCCAGCCTGGTACTCATCAATCATGTACTGTACGACTTTGCTACGATACTCGGTCTCGAAGTCGTACATCTTAAATGGTATACCCAGCTGCACTGCGACGCGCTTGGCATCTTGGTAGTCTTCTTTCCATGGGCACTGCATGCCAGGTAAGTCCTGGCTCCAGTTTTTCATGTATACGCCTGTAACATCGTAGCCTTGCTGTTTGAGCAAAGCTGCGGTTACCGACGAATCTACTCCGCCGCTCATGCCGACGTATATTTTCTTTGACATATCTAGCATATTTTAGCAAATATTGCCCAATCTGCCTACGCTGCTAGTGCGGACGTTCGAGGTTGCGGCGAAGGGTAAAGAGCTCGCTTCGGCGGCCCAACCAATAAGCCAAGAACAACAACGGAATTATGAGCGCTGCCGGTATCCAGATAACCTTAATGATGGTAAGGGTGCTCCCCTTGCCCGATTGCGTACCGGTAGTCGATTGCGTTACCGCACCGTTTGCCTGTCCTACCAGCTGCAAATAGGCCGTCAGCCCGTTTTTGTCGGTAGCCTTGGCAATGACTATATACGTGCCCGGAGCGCTGTAGACGTGGTCGGTAGTGACTGTGCCGGCAATTGGCACGCTGTACAATGTAGCCGGCTTGCCATCCCCCCAGTCCATACTCAACGCATATGGTGATGTGCCACCGTTAATAGTGATAGGCCATTGCAACTGCTCGCCTGGGTTGGCGCCACGCCGGGCATAAATACTGCTTAATGTCAGCAGTGGCACGCCGGTGTTCGCAAAAACCTGGCTGTTATATGTTACTGTCACCACGTTGGAGTCTGGGCTAGGCTGGTCAAGCGAATCGAATACCCTTGCTACGAGGTCGTTGCGACCCTCTAAGAGCGAAATCTGGATGGTATAGCTGCCGTTGGCACACATTACCGACCCCACAAACACATTGTTAGCAAAAATCTTTACTAAAAGTCCTGTAGTACATAACCCAGTAACGGTAATAGGCACCGTGGTATACACTTCGCCTCCATGGGGCGAGCCAATAGTTGGCGGTACTTTAGGGGCAGGAGTTTGCACCTTACCCTGCAAACCAGCCGAGCCCGATCCTGGACCAGGTGGCGTAATTTGAGCACCTGCCGTGCCCGCAGTCATGAGCACACAAACAGCAATGGCGGCGAGCAATCGGCCAAATACCTTTCTCATTTTGTGTGCACCCCCTTCCGGGCCGCTATTAACGGCGTCTACTGGCCTTGCGAATCACATTGCGGTTGTAGGCGCGAATCAGTCGTGGAACGACAAATATTAGAAAAGCTAACGCCAATACAATACCAAGAACAATAGCTATATAGGCCACAGGAACAATGTAAAAAGTGAGACTGGAGGTGAGTAGCTGGCCCGTGGAGCCATAGCCAAAATTACCCTGCAGGGTATATTTACCAAAAGAACTTAAACCCTTGAGTGGTTGGTCAAAACGACGGATGCTATCGGGCAACACATTGGAGCGTGGCGCGACATCGTTTATTTCGGTGGTAGAAACAACCTTGCCAAACCGTTTAATCATAATCTTGCCAAATGGCTCTAGTTGCACGTTGCCTGTATTTTGAAAACGAATGACGTTAACAAGACCTTTATTGCTCGTAAAAAAGAATGCCGAGTTGTCGCCGCGGCGCACGTCAAAACTAGCCACGTGCATTTCTTCTTTAATTTCGCCATTTACACGCAGTAGAACAAGTGACCCTACGCTTGCGGACAAATTAAGGTTCTTGCTAATATCGCCGGCGGTCGATACCGGGTAAAACCGTATGGCACCGTAATAACCGCCACCAGGAGCGTCTTTAGCAATGTTAATCTTAACTTTAATATCGCGGACTTCTCCGGGGGCGAGCGTAAAGTCGCCTACAGGAACCACGAATTGCTTAAGACTGTGGGTGGGCGCTGATTGATTTTCGTCCAAAATAATATTGGGCTGGCCAGTTTCGTTGCCGGCTGAGGTAAAGTCATTTACCGCGCCGTGTAACTTGGCCGGCACACTGGTAAGGTTAGAGATAAACACGTCTACAAACTGCGACGTGCCTGGGTCCATAGTAATGTCCTGACGTACCGGTGAGACCTTAAGGGCGTTTCCGCCCACGGTAGAAGTTTGCGCGGCGAAAGCACCATGGCTCTGCGCTCCGCTTAACAAAATACCAACAGCAACCATAACCACCACAGCTGCGGTCAAGATTCTCCGTCGGCTCATTGTTCCCCTCGCTTATCTTTGCACTTATGGTAGCAGAAACCTAAGGTGCCGTAAACATTTTACTGCTACGAGGCGCTCTAAAAGTTGGCCAGACACACATATGTTAACGTAGTGGAGTACACGCCGCCTGGTTGGCTACTGGGGATGTTGACGATGTAACTCGCTGTATACTTACGAAAATCGTCAGAATTTGTACTGCTCGCTAAGGCATCTCCGGAATGAAAAAAGAAAAAATTGGGCTGGTTAAAGTTTGCCGTAGGTGCACCTACCCCCGGTCCGACAGCGTCTGCTCCTACTACTGGCGCCGAATTAGCACGCAGATTCATCCCAAACTGTGGCGTACCCGGCTGAGAAGGTCCCAACACACCCATAGGCGCAATCGTATTATTACCAGATGTCATTGTAGTGCCCGCAGCCCACATGGTGTACCCATTTGCTGCATTAGTAGCGACTACAAGCTGCGTTTGGGCAGCACGAGCGGCAAGTGACGTCAGATCACCTAGATCAGAGAAAGGGTCAGTCGCTGTCGTGCAATCAAACCCCGTAATACTACCCCCTAAACAAAAGGTCAAATACGGCGGCACCTCGGCATTTAAGCCAAGCCCGCCAGTGATTACCATGGCTAAGCCCGCTTCTTCGTTTGGTAGCCCCGTTGCATCGCTGCTAGAATACGTAGAGATACGACCAAAAAGCGAACCCTCGCTAGTGGGGTTGGTAATATTTGTAAATGTGTAGCTGGCGCTTACTGCCCCCGAATTAGCTGGAGGCCTCGTTAAGATGATGTCGTTTGCCGTAGAACTTGGCGATATCGTAAAGCCGGTAGCGCCAGATTGAATTGTCAAATTGGCAGCAGTAGCATCAAAGCCAGATGGAGGCGTGCAGGTGGTGCCAACCAAAGGGCTATTGCCGCAAAACTGAATAGCAATCGAGCCAGTGGTTGCCGCTGCAATGGCAACGTCTACTTTGTATGTAACGCCCGCGCTTGCTGCTTGGTTATCACTAACTGTTATCGATCGAGGTTCAAGTGGATCGGCAAAAACATGAGGCGCGGCGTACAACTGACACGCGCCAATTAGCGCCAGTACCACAAATACAACATCGAGTACTCTTTTTGATATCGGCCTAAGGCTTCGCCGGGTCATTCATTTGTGACCCTAGAATGTGCCCGTAGCGATCAAGGCTTCTTTGGCAGTATAGATACCGGCCTGAGTAGTGTTGCTAGCGGTTGCTGCAAAGACAAGTTCGTTGTTAACTAGACTAACTGGGCCAGCGGAGCTTGCGATAGGATCCCCATAGGTGCTTAGCACACCAGTACCGCCCTGATCCATACCGTAGAACAAGCTAGTTGGGATGGTTGTGTGCGAGCCGTCGTTGTAGTTTGAGTCAGGGGTGACTGTGCCTGTTCCTGCCGTGTTAGCAGTGCTTGCGTCAACGTACATACCAAATGCCGCTGTTCCAGCCACAATGGCCTGAGCAACCGAGCCGGACGATGCAGCTACGCCGGGGATATTACACACGGCACCACCGCTGCTGCTCATTCCACCATTAGAACAAGAGTTTTGCGCTTTCATGCGTATGATAATTCCCGAGCTAGCATTGGTGGACACCTGCGTATATACGCTAGCTGTATCTACCGCACTCGCATCCAATACTGCCGGTGTGCCATGCCCAAGTGTAATAGTTGGCGTGGTAGCGCTGGTGCATGTGCTGGTTGGGGCTAACGCCGCACCGGACACACAGAATGTAAGCGATTCTTGTACTTTAGCGGTAATTGTAATGTTAGTAACCGTCGATAGTGCTATACCCCCAGTGTCTACTGTCGTGCCTGGGTTAGCAAAGCTAACATAGCTAGACGTGGTTGCATAGGTGTAAATACGAGCATAAAACGTGCCGGTTGCCGTTTGGTTGGTCACGGCGTTAATGTCAAACGAGATAGTGGCAGCACCGCTGGTTGGTGTCGAACCGTTAACCACTAAATGGTACTGAGTGGTGCCTGTCGTGGTAATGGTACCAATGCCACCACCACCGGTGAAGTTGCTAATAGTAGCACTGCTGACACTCAAACCGGTTGGGTTGGTACAAGTGCTTAGGGTAATAATTGGAGAATCAAGACAGAAATCGATGATAACGGTTTGAAATGCAGCGGAGGTGCCGAAGCCTACCGTATAGATATTTCCGGTTTTAGACGGGGTAGAGTCGCTCATTTTGATAAATCGCGAGCTAAGCTGCGCCGCTGAGGCGTGTTGGACAACATAGGGAATAATCGCAGCAACAGCAACAACCAGCACCGCGAATGAGTAGGTACTCCGACGACCTAAGTTCCGCAGGTTTAGTTTCATCTGTTATTTAGACCCTTTCTGTGTTTGTTCTGGAATACAACTGATCTGATGGTAACACGCTTATGTTGCCTCTGCAACATATTTTTCCACAGAATCTAGTAATAATAGATAACATGTTAACAAAGCGCTCTAGCTTGAGAAAATATGCCAAGTAAATTACTATGGCTACAGAGATGAAGCCGATTCTTTTTTATACTATTGGCTTCCCGGGAGCTGGCAAAACAACGCTGGTGAGTCATTTAGCCGGGGTATTGGGAGGTGAGCATTTGCGCGGTGACAAAATTGGGCTGGAGCTATTCCGGTTTCCGACCTACTCGCCCGCCGAACGCAAAATGGTCCAGGACGAGATGGTGCGACGCGCAATAGATAGCCTAGCCCGAGGGCACCATGCCTTTTTTGACGCCTCTAACAATACTCACGCGCAACGTGCGACTATATTGTCACTTGCTAAGCATCAGGGCACAGTTGCCGTGGGTTTATGGGTACGCACACCTACCGCGTTGGCTAAGAAGCGTGCCGGCACCGCCCGAGATTCGGGGATTGCGGGTAATGTCGTACGAATTATACCGCCCCACGTTTTTGATCAATACGTAGTCGCTTTCGAGCCTCCGGCACCAGCCGAGACAATTGCAGACCTCTCCGGCGATGCCAGCTTTTACTTACAGTACCGCCGCCTGCATCGGCAGCTCCGGACACACGGCATATTCTTGCCCCGTCTTGTTTAGGCCTAGTACGTTGAAGTAGCTACAAAGTCGCCATTGTAGACGTACTCGCCATCGGGTGTTAGCGACGTAATGTTATAAATGAACGATACGGTAAAATCTGTCTCGCCAGAACTTTTAGTAGATTGCGCCACAACATCGCCCTTGACATACTTGAACAACCCGCAGGTATTGTAGCCACTGGCCACAGTACCAAAGCTAAAGGTACTGTCTGGTACCTGTACTGGATTAGCACCAAAATTAGCCGGCGCTCCGCAACCTGTGGTGTTGGCCACGAGGTTTATGCCAAATTGCTCTGCGGTGCCAGGCGATGCCGCAGCCGTTGGCGATGAGGGTGTATTAAACAAATGAGGGGTAAGGCCATTTCCCGTGGGCGGGTCGGATGCTGCACGTATAACGTAGCCACTGGCCAAGTACGTTTTGATGGCAAATGTGCCGCTACTTGTGGCGGTGCCAGCTGTGCTCAGCGTCCCTAGGTCGGTCGAGCTACCGGCTACCGAAAACGCAATGTACGGCTGGCGGTCGGTGTTAAAGCCGGCTTGCGTTCTAAAAGCCGTAGCCGCTGCATTGCCAGCGGCAATTTCGCCTGCGCTCTGCTTGGCGCAAAACGCGGTGCCGCAAGCATTAAGTTCACCGCCAGCACCAAAAAATACTTCGTCAACCGAGTAGTTAGAAGAAAACGACTGTGGCGTTGCATAGGCAAGCGGATTTATAACCAGCACCAATGCGGTTACTAGCCCACTAAGCGCCACAATCCATTGTCGCCTTCTCGTCATATGTCTTTATTTTGGCTTATGCGCCCTTAAAAGGCAAACCGGTAATGCTGGAGACATGCAGGGGTAAGTCGTGTATCATTAAAGCAAAAGCTTTTACGAAGATGGATCCATCACAAGTACAATCCGATTCTGCGAACAACTCGCACTCCCTGGAGGAACAAACCGAAGACGTCAGTAAGTCTCCGGCGACTGCTGGCGGAGCTGCAGTACCTGGCAAAGATGGCATTGACGTCACCGATGCCACCGGTGGCCAAACGCCAACAGAAGCGCCAAAACCTACTAAAAAGTCGGGCATCAAAGCATTTTGGGCCAAGTTTAATATCTACCTAATGCTCTTCATTTTAGTAGTCGTTGTGGCTATCGGTATTGTGGTGGCCACCACTATTAAGAGTAAGCAAGCTGCCCAAACCGAGCTTAGCTCCAAGGGTCTATCACAGGACGACCTTAAACAACTGGCAACCACAGACGTAAGCGTAGGCAGCCCCAAACAGCTACTTACTGTGCAGGCCAACGCCGTCTTTGCTGGCGGTGTGCTAGTGCGCAGCAACCTTGAGGTAGCAGGCAGCCTGCACGTCGGAGGCAGCCTGTCGTTGAGCGACCTAACGGTATCGGGTCTTTCCCAGCTTGGTGATGCACAGGTAAATACGCTATCCGTAAAGGGCGCACTCAGTCTAGAAAACGGGCTGAGCATCAAAAACGGGCTGAGCGTCACCGGTAGCGCTAACTTTGGAGGCACGCTGACCGCGGCAGCTATTACTACAGGATCGTTGCAGCTTAATGGTGATCTTGTCTTGTCGCATCATATTACCGCAGGCGGCACTATCCCCAATGTTACCAAAGGCGCTGGTGTGGGTAGTGGTGGTACGGCTAGCTTGAGCGGCTCGGACACGTCGGGATCTATTACTATCAATACCGGCAGTTCGCCGCCGGCTGGCTGCTTTGCATCTGTTACCTTTACTCAAAAATTCTCCACCACACCGCACGTTATTATTACCCCGGTAAACGCCAGCGCCGCTGGTGTCCAATATTACATTACCCGCACCACCGCCGGTTTTGATGTGTGCGGCCTGGTTGCAGCACCAGCCGGCCAAACCTTTGGTTTTGATTATATGGTTCTTGGTTAACGGACAACGTACTTTTTTTGCGCCGCTTGGGACAATCGGATACACACTTCGGGGTCAAAGCCCAGATCGTCGGACCACCGGACAACTGATGATATAAGATTGCCTAGTTCTTTTTGCAGTTCGGCTTCGCTATATGCACCCTGTTCGATGTTGTTGCGGGCCTGGCGGCAAATATCGCCATACACGACGCCAATGGCTGTCACGATATGCTCTAATGTCATGGGTTTGTCGCCCCAAGTAGCCCGGCCCTCGCGTAGTACTTCGTCTATGGTCATGTCGCCTAGACGTCCAAAAAAACGGTAATTTTGTCGGCTTTTACGTGCATCAACCCCCCGCTAATGCGAATACGTTGCTCGGAGCGGCCAACAATGGGGCGAATGAGTAACTCGCCTGGGCTTAAAAGCGTCATAAAGTTGTGGTGGCGTGGCAAAATGTCGAACGGGCCAGTAGCATTAACGCCCGAAATACTAAAACTGTCTTCGTCAAAGTACGTCTTAAACGGCGAGTATACTTTGATGTGCATAATGGGTTTGCCATTTTTGTCTGCCTGCTGCGCCTGGCGCGCGGCATCCATTTGCTGGCTACCCTCGGTTTTTTCCTCAATCATACAATAATTTCTTCGATGCCTTTAAGCATGTCGTCACGCTTAACGTATTCACCCTTTTTGCCAGTCATGCTCTCCATAACGTTCATGTTTTGGGTAAAATATTCTATAAGTTTTTTGGCCTTAGCATAGTCGGCGCGGTCGGCAGGGCTTAGCTCATTTTCACCAATAATGGCAATGATGGGCTTAAGCATTTCGTACTTTTGCAGCAACCCCTGCACCTGCACACTAAGCAAGTAGTGTCGTTCGCCCACAATCTCGGGGGTTAGCAGTGACGACGTAGTATGAATAAGATCTACCGCTGGGCGAATGCCTTGCTCGGCCACGGCGCGGCTAAGAATAATGATGCTGTCTAATTCGTGTTGGATCATCTGAACAGCTGGGTCGGATGTGTCGTCCGCCGGCACGTAAATGGTTTGCACGGCGGTAATAGAGCCGTTTTCGTTACTACTCAAACGGTCCTGCAACATCTTGACGTCGCTAAAGATAGTTGGCTCGTAACCACCTTCGCTGGGCACCTGACCAATCATGGTGGCCACCTCGTTGCGAGCCTGAATGTAGCGGTACATATTGTCAGCAAAGAACAAAATGTCTTTATGCTGTTTGTCACGGAAGTACTCTGCCAGCGTAACGGCACTAAGTGCGATCAGCGAGCGCTGCACCGGGTTCTCGTTCATCTGTCCAAAAAACATACAGGTGCTCTTTAAGATGTCGCCGGTGTTTTTGAGGGTATCGTATAGCTCGTGTCCCTCGCGAATACGCTCGCCAATACCGGCAAAAAAGCTTAAGCCCCCGCCGTTTTTCGCCACGTTGTTAATCATTTCCATGGTGAGCACGGTTTTGCCCACACCAGCACCGCCTACAATGCCAATCTTGCGACCTTTAACAAACGGCGCAAAGAAATCCAGCACCTTAATGCCGGTTTCCAAAATCTCGGGCTTAGATACTTTAGCAGCACCGCCACGCTGCGGAAGCGCAAAAATGCTGGCGTGCTCCATGTCACTGTCGTCGACCGGTGGAATACCATCAATTGGTGCGCCCAGGGCGTCTACAACGCGACCAATCATCTTGTCGCCTACCGGGATTTCGATAGATTTGCCCGTGGGCGTTACCGTCATGCCCTTTTGAATACGAAAATCGGTGCGAATAATCAGGCATATGGCGCGGCCACCGGCCTGCAGGCTATCGACAAGCAGTTGTGTGCCCAAAGCGTCGACAGTAATCAGCTCGTGAATATCTGGGACTTGGTCGTCAAACTGAACGATTACCGTCAGGTCTTTTACGACACGTACTACACCTTGATTCATAGCGTCGACTCCGTTGGTGCGAAGTTATAAAGTGTAAAGTTTGTAACGTTAAGAGTACAAGCTACTACCCCTGCTTTCAACTTTGCAGCCATATAACTTGTGATTATCTGTCCCATCACTTGCCTCCTAATCGCATGCCGTTAATCATCTCCTTGAGGCGTTCGTCCTGAATATGACGCTTGGTGCGGTTGAACTCTAGTCGTAATTCGCTTACTAAGTCGCCGGCGCGGTCTTTGGCCATGCTCATAGCTCGAAAACGGGCGGCGTACTGAGCGAGTTTGGAATCCAGGATTACCTGGCTAAGGGCAATCTCGGTCATCGAGCGCTCTAGGTGTGCTACCACATCAAAAGTACTGGGCTCAAAAATATAGTTTGCCTCGCTAATGGCTTCGTCGCTCTTGCTGCTCAATTCTTCGCCCTGCGCCGCAACGGCACTTTGCAACTCAATGCGCTTGCCCTCTTGCACCATAAGCGAAACGTAAGTTTGGTAAAAGACCGCCGTGCTTTGATAATGCCCCACCTCTTGCACTAGTGGTCGTACGTTGATGTTTTTGTCGCGCGACGGCAGCGTAAAATATTTTTTAAACTGCACGTGCTGCTGGATGAGCAACAGCGCACCATGGTGGCCGATAACAATAATGTCCTGTTTGTCAGGATTAAAATCGGCCAACATCATTTTGATAAGACGTTGGTCGATGTCGCCGCCAAAACCGCCCTCGGCCGTGATGACGATATAGAGCTGCTTGGGGATAATGTCGTCTTTTTCACCGCGTCCAAATCGAAATAGGCTGTCTACACGAAGCTGCTGATAGATGTGCCACAACTCGCTAAAAAATTGTTGCGATTCTAGCACCTGGTTTTTAACGCTGGCAATGCGCATGCTAGCCAGGCCTTCAAACACGCCCGTCAGGTTGAGGATAGTGTCCATGGCCACCTGTTTTTCGGCTACTTCTTGCAGGCGGCTCATTGCGATACCCCTTGGGGAATATCTAATGTCGAATATCTAATGTCGAAACAATGCTGTAATTTCAAATATCTAAAAGGGGCTGGGTTGGGTATTTGGTATGTAAAATTGTTTAGATATTTCATGACTTGGGCTCTTCGCTTTTTACTTCCACTTTGGCGGATTCGGCTGGCTTTTTGTCTTTATCGTCCTTTGCATCAGTAGCTGGAGCAGGAGCGGGGGGTTCGGCTGGTTTTTCGGCTGGTTTAGCGGCTACAGCTATTTCGCAGCGCTTTTTGAGTTCGTCGCGTAGTTGGTCAAAATTGCTGTCGTCGTCCTGAAGTTGTGTGGCTAGCTCAAGCGCGCCTTTTTTGAGTTTTTCGACATCCACTTGCTCGCCAGCAACAAAACTCAAGCAAATATCGAGCATTAGCGTTTGAGCTTTAAAGGTGTATGTTTCGCCCGGAATCTGATTGAGCAGCTTGTACAGTAGCTCACCCCGAGCCAAGTCAGTTTGGGCAACGCCAGATAATTCGGATCCAAACCGCGCAAACTCTTGCGCCGTGTGGTGAGCGGTAATAGCTTTAAACAGTGCACCAGCCTGATTTTGCTGGCGCTTGGTCTGTCCACGACCACCCACGCGCGAGACACTCAAGCCCGCATTAACAGCGGGGCGCATGGTATCGCGAAAGATCCTCATATCCAAAATCCACTGACCGTCGGTAATAGACATCACGTTGGTGGGCAAATAGGCGGCAATGTCACCACTGGCCGCAAACACCATAGGGATACTAGTAAGGGTTTTGTGGTTGCGGTTAAGTTTTCCCGCGCGCTCTAGTAGCGAAGAGTGCACATAAAACATATCACCTGGGTAGCTATCGCGACCCGGGCTGCTGCCGGTAAGCAACGCCATTTCGCGATATGCGTGGGCGTGAGCGGTTAGGTCGTCGTAAATAATTAGGGCATCCTGGTTAAGGTGCTGCCAAAAGTACTCGGCCATAGCACAGCCTACATATGGCGCCAAAAAGCTATGCACTAACGAATCCGACATAGTACTCACCACTACGATAGTCTTTTTAAGCGCATCGTTGGCCTCTAAGCGCGAGATAAGCATATCGATGTCGGTGCGACGCTTGGCAATCAGCACATACACCGTGGTGATGTCGGTATTTTTTTGATTGATGGCCATCTGGGTGGCAAGCGTACTTTTACCGGATTTGCCGTCGCCCAAGACAGCAATACGCTGGCCACGCATTAATGCAAACAGAGTGTCCAAAATAGTTACACCGGTTTCGAGCGGTTTGTCTAAAAGTTCGCGTTCGTAGAGCATGGGTGCAGAAGAAAACACTGGTAGCACACCATCAGCCGCAATGGGCCCCTTGCCATCTAATGGCTCGCCCGTAACCGACACTACACGGCCCACAAAATCTTTGCCTACTTTTGTTACGAGTGCATCGTGCTGAATAACACAGGTGCTGCCTACGCGGACGTTTTTTGTGCCCAGATGCAAAATCACCATATGCTCGTCAAGAATGTGGTGTACATAGCCCTTGCTGCCATCTTCAAACATAATCAGTGCATGTAAATTGCAAGGTTGCATGCCCTTAACGTGAATCATAAAACGGTCTACGGCAATCACCTCGCCTATGGGGCGGCCGGCGACAACTAGTTGGTCGAAGTGTTTGTTGTCGCTCATGACACAACTCCCGAGGGCGCCGGAGTAACCACTGGGGCGACAGCAACGGAAGCGGTCGCAACCACAGCCGCAACAGCCTGTGCCGCCTCGGTGTCAAATGCTTGCACTAACAGCGCTTCTTGCTTGGCAAAATGCTGGCGGAGCGAACAATCAAATATTTTGTTAGTGGTACGCACAATGCAGCCTGCAGCAATAGTTGGCTGCAGGCCCAAACTCACAAGGGTATATGGATGTACGCTGGTGCGAAACCACGTCACAATGCGCGACATAAACGCCGACGATGGGTCGGCTGCAAAACTAATATGCACCACAGGGGCCGTGGTCTGAAGCGCTTTCAAAAACTGTTGCAAACGGGTACGATCGGCTTGCTGTAACAGATTGAGACCATTTTCGGTGGCCAAACCTTCGCACATGCGGCTTAAGCGCGGCAGTGCCATTTGCCTGCCTGGCTCACGGATGGCCGCCTGGGCCAGGTACTCATCCAAAGCCTCAATCTCGCGTAGCAAACGGCGCACTTCGGAGGTGCCAAACACCAAAACCGGCAGCATAATTTGCTGTTGCGGGTTAGGAGCTTGTTGAGCCGGAGCAGCCGTACTAGGTTCCACTGCGAATATCCTCGCTTATGGCCGTCTTGTTAGCTTCTAGTTCGCTCAAAATATACTCGAGTTGGTCGTTGAGGTCTATCTGATTGCCGATTGCTGCAAGCACGTAGTGGTTAACAATTTGAGCCATGCGGCCTTCAAACTGCATAATGCGACGCTCTTTTTCTTCGGCCACTTCTTTTTCCAACTGAGCCACCAGCCCTTTGCGCTCTTCGTCAATCGCCGTTTTGGTTTTTTCGATAGATTCTACTGCCAGCTGCTTGGCGTCAGTAATGGCGCTTTGATAATTAGCAAACGCCTCTTTAAGCTCTTTGCTAATTTCGCCCTTCATGTAGTCATTCAGTTGGGCAGTGGTTAGGCGCAAATCTTGTTGCAAGAACATGGCATTCTCGCCCAGAATCTTCTCGAAGTGCAAGCGACCGCGGTTGCGCAATTCTTCGCGGAACTCTTGGTTAAAAATGTGCTCTACATCTTGCTCGGCAGCGTCTTGTAGCGACTCGTCCACATTCTTGGCTGGTTTTTTAGCGCCAGCCAGCTGTACAGCCACCCAAATAAACGCACTCCCAAGCGCTACAATTGTCACCAAAACCAGCGCTAACAACCAAATTGTCATACGTCCGCGTCCCTCCGGCCTGCAATCGCCGTAGGACTTACGGACTTGAGTGCAGTTTGGTTTGCGGGCGAGCACCGTAAAGGAGCCGTACTATAAGTACGGCGAGTGATATGGTCTTCACTTTTGCTGGGCGTCGGACTAAGCCCGCCGCTCTGTAAAAGTGAGCCACGATCTCGGAGCGCAGTCTGCGAGCCAAAATGTGCCAAGTCCGTAAGTCCCCCTGGTAGCATAAGCGCTATACCTTTAATATTAAATATACTCCTACGAGGCCAAGCGTGACAACCACAATTGCCATAAGCACAACGCTGATCATGCTACGAAAAATTGATTTCTTGGCCAGCGGATTACGCCCTACTGCGTTCATGCCATTACGGGCGCCAGCAAACAAAATAATGCCAGCTACTATTATGGCTAACGTAAGGGTAATCAACCCGGCGTAAAGCCTAAGCGCTGTCACTGGTTTATTACTAATGGCCCGGGCAGCGGCTACTAAAAAGTGGGGTACACCGGGTGTGGCATCGCCGCTAAAGGCAGGGTTGCGAGCCACGCCCACATCCACCAACACACGCCCCAGAGCAACGCGCATACCAAAATTGGCATCACCCAACGACACATGACTATCGGCGTTAGAGGTATCCGAAAAATCTTGTAGCGCCTTGCCCAGCACTACTTGGTGTTGGGTGTCGGCCTTCATACCCACCCCGTCCAAGGCCGAAATAACAATACGATCGCCGGCCTTAATAGCCCCGTTTTGCGTACTCACCAGCACTGCGTACTCGCCATATGTAGCCACAAACACCTGGTTTTGCGTAGGATCGGACAATGATACGGGCGCGTCGCTGCTTGCTACAGTAATGCCCAACATGCTCAGCTCGTTCTTTTGATTGAGCGCTCGCACCACACCCGGCTCGCCGGGCTTAAATTGCACAATCATGCCATTTTGTAGGTCGCCGTCGGCTTTATAACCTTGTGTTACGTCTTGGGCGTGCACCACAAGCGGCGCAGCCACCAACAATAACATCAAGCCCAGCAGCCCCCCTGCTGCACGCGCGATCCAAGAACGAATAATCATAACCATTTTAGTATACTAAATCTAGATCGACTTGCAGCACGAAACGAACGTAATGCATTACAATGTTTTTATAGATTATTTACAATGATTAACAAAAAAATAACATTCCGCGTCGGCAGCACTACACTCCTTATCTTAGGTGTACTATGCGGTATCCTGACAATCTTTGCCCAGCCACCACAGCATTCGGCGGCAGCCAGCTGTTTTACCTCAGACCAGCTCAAGGGCAGCCCGTGCCGTACTTTGCTAACCGTGGCACCCGGCAAATATCCGCAGGCAGCCAACGATCCCAAGTCACAATTACTGTTCCACGAACAGCGCATTGGTCGTCAGGTAGATGGGGTCAAGGTATATCACACCGCCGGCGACGTACTTAACGCTAACGACGTATACATAGCTACCCGCGCTAATACCTTCCTGATGCTCAACTGGAAGCCGACATCAGGCAGCTGGGGGAGCGTTAACGCTGGCAACACCGCGACAACACAGCAGATAGACAATATGGCAAAAAGTATCAAAGCAGTTAGCCCTAACGTTGTCTTTATCACTTTGTGGCACGAAGCCGAAAACGATGTTTCGAGCGGCACTACCTGCACAACCCTCAAGGGCAACCGGGGCTCGCCCGCAGACTTTGTTAATATGTACCACTACGTTCATGATCGTTTTGCAGCCGACGGCACCACTAATGTCGTATGGGCGATCGACTACATGAACTACTCTCCTTGGGATTGCTTGGTCAACCTGATTTACCCGGGCGACGCTTATGTTGACTGGATAGTGTTTAACGGCTACGGCAAGCCTGCCACTTCCGATTTCTCGGCCAACGTTAGCCGCTTTTATAACTTGCTTAGTTCTAACAGTGGTGGCGGCCACAACTATCAATCAAAAAAATGGGGTATTGCCGAATGGAGCGATACCAATATGAACGAGGCCCAAGGAGTGTCTTACTTTACGCAAGCCAAGCAGGCGTTAGAGAGCAACGAGTTCCCTAAATTACAGCTCTACACTATCTTTGACAATGTGGGCCCGGACGGCAACGAAAACCGAGTTGGCTACGTTAACGGCGTAAGCAATAAAGCCACTATGGACGCCTACACTGCCTTTGCGCAAAGCCCGGCCCTTGGAGGCAACGGTACAGCATCATCTACCGGCTGGCAGAGTGGCAGCAGCAGTAGCAGCGGCAACTTCACCGGCTCCAAATGCTTTGACGCACTAGCTGGCGTTGGCTTTTCGTGCCCCACCTCAACCGCCTACCCAGTAGAAGGCCAATCGCCAGGCACATTTCGAAGTGGTGTATGCTATACCCTAGTTAACACCGTTACGGGTTACATCGTGGACGACTGTAATGACAAAAAATTCTATAACATCGTAGCCGTTGCCGCACCCACTAATAGCGATCAAGCAAAAAATGGAAACTGTCCCGACCAGTCGTTAGGTAGCTGCGATATCGTATCCCAGTACGTAAACCCAGTTATTACTGCGCTAACCATCATAGTCGTGCTAGCAGCAGTTATCTCGATTGTTATAGGTGGCATCCAGTACAGTGCGTCAGCCGATCAACCGGCAGAACAAGCGTCGGCCCGAAAGCGGATTATTGGTGCGGTTATAGCTCTGTTGTGCTTCTCGTTTTTGTGGACGTTTTTGCAGTGGGTTATTCCTGGAGGGTTGCTTTAGGCGGGATTCCGCTGCTGCATCATAAGTTACATTCTTCATCCCGGGCTTGACCCGGGATCCAGGACATATATTCCTTTTGTGATTTTTTAGCTCCTTCTTTGCTATCGCAAAGTATATGTTCCTCGCTGGAAGCGAGTACAGGGGCTTTGCTGAAAGCAAAGAAGGAGCTAAGAAAGAGAAGAAACTTGCTGAGGCACAAAAAAATAACCCCCGGGTGGGGGTTATTTTTGCTTTAGGTAAAGCTTAGGTATTAGCGGGTTACGCTAATGGTTGTGCCTTCGGCGCTAGGAGCGCTAACCGTAAAGCGGTTTGATGCACTCTTAACAATCTGATATCCGGTGTTGTACACGGGGTCAGAACAGCTGTTGCCAATAGTAGCCGATGGGTCAAACGGCAGGTCGGCAATGTCGGCTGGGGCAAGGTCGGCACAAAGGTCAACCTCTGAAGGATCAGTGGGACTCGACAAAGCGATGTCCTCGGCCGTTGTCGAAAGCGAGCTCAGGCTTGGGGGGACATTACCGCTGTGCTGTGATTCGTATTCATAAATGGCGTCCAGGATAGCAGTTACGTTAGCCTGACGTTGTGAGTTTCGCGAATCCACAAAATGCTGGCCTGGGTTGATTGCAACCAGCGTAATTGCCAGCAGAATGGCCAAGATGCCAATAACCACCAAGATTTCCACCAGGGTGAAACCTTTTTGCTGAGATTTAATATTTCTAAGGCGTTGTATGTTCATTTTAAGCATAACCTTTTTAATTGATACCTATATCATTGAAAAAAAGCGTACATAAGTCAATCAAATGTTCGCACTAGGTGTTGTAATTATTATAGCGATTCTACAGACAAGAAGTTAGCAACCTTAGAAGATGACGCATCCTTAAAAAAGCGATCAATTAGCGCACTGAGCTTCTGATTTGGGCCAACTATGTTGTACACGGCTACGGGCGACATGGCAACAATTTTACGAACACTACTGCCGCGCAGCGCCTCGGCGACTGATTGGCACAAGCTGGCATTGATGCCAAATAATTGCAGATCACTGTTAGTCTGCAGTATTAAACACGCTCGCTGACCCTGCTGAAACGGCATTGCATCCACAAAAGCATCAGCCAGCGCAGACGGTTTGCCACTTTGGTCCAAACCAATGCTTTTCTTAAAAACTACACTGTTATCAAACACTACCAGTACACGTTTGTGACGTAAACCGTTGTCGATAAAGAAACGTTGGCAATACTCTATAAAGGCGCCCGAGTCGCGTATCTCCATGTTTGCAACTAATTCTGGCGGAAAGTCGAGTCGAGCCTGCGTAATGTGCTTGCCAGCTACAATAAGCCCGCCGCGAAGCACATATACAAGTGCATTCGGTTTTGAAAACATTGATCCCGTCATTAGGGGGTTTCGCTCCAGCTGGTAACTGCCAGCATATTATCGATAAAACTGACTGTAACTGTTACGGTGCGATAATTGTCTCCGCTGTTGCCATGCGATACGATGGTCTTTACCGTTGTCCCACTTATGCTTATTGTAGCAGTTCCTTCGGCGAATACTACTGTTTGACCAGCGTAAGTTGGGTCGCGAAGCAGGCGACGTAGCGCGTCCTCGGCCCCGCTTTCGGCATTTGCTAAAGCTTGCTCGCCACTACTGTAGGTATTATTGGCACGAATGTTAATAACAGTTATGGTGGCGGCAATAGTAGTCACCATTATGGCCATCGCCATAAAGATAAGAAGGGCTATAACAGTTTGCCCGGAGCTATTTGAAGAGCGGGTCATAAACGTAGCTCCGCGGCACTACCAAAGGTTTGCGTGTCGGGGTGATGACCAGTTTTACCAGTAAGGCTAAAGCCATACCGAATAGATACAGAACTACCGGGGCTCCCAAGTGTTTGGAACACAAGCTCCGACACCAGCGTCTGATCGCCAGTAAGATAACTATAGCTGCCGTCGATACTCAATTGCAGGCGCCCACCGCTGACAGAGTATACGTAATTACTACCGTTAATAACGAGGCTCAAGCTAGGGTCGGTATCGCCCAAAACTGCCGGCTGATTGACTGCCGATGCGCGGCGGATGTCATATTCAAGCCGGGCCAACACAAAGCGTCCGTCGGCAGATACAGCTGAGTAACTAACCGACTGCGATTGCACCTCAAAGCTAGCGGTAAAAATGCTGGTAAGAATTATCAAAAAACCAGCCATCAACCCCATGGTAACAAGCATTTCGATCAGGGTGACACCACGCTGATCGCGCGAGCGCTTTCGGACAGCTATCATAGGGCGTAGTTAACCTCAATTTCCGATAGCACTGGTGTATTAGAGCCATCACCGGCTAGAAAGACCCTGTAACGCATGTAGCGACCATTGGCGTTGTCGAGTGGTATGGGTGCAGGCTGGTCAAAATAGCTGCTACCGGTGCCGTCCGGCCCCACATAGTTCCAGGTGGCGCCATCGTTGCTCGTGGCAATCTGCAGCTTGAGGCTCGTGCCCGCTGGCTGGGTTGCTACAAACGCCAGCGAGTTAAAAGCAGCGGCTGCACCAGCGTCAAAGACGCCAGACGTAAAGGTACCCGACATTTGGTAATTGGGCGCATCAGCAAGCTCTATCTGGCCACCATCTGTTGCGGTAATTGTGGCATCAACTGACGTGCCAGATGCAAAATCACCGTCGGCGGTCTGCTGCCATATGACGTCGTTCTGCCAACGTGCCAAGTACATATCGCTAAAAACCGATCCATTGTAGGGCGTAGTCCACGAAACGTCTATATGCACGTGTTTCGTAGACAGGTCGTCGGTGCCGCCACTGGTTACCAACGCGCCACTCACATCGCGCTTGGCATCAGTAATGACGATCTGGCGAGTAAATCCACCCACCGTTTCGGCGCCGCTAGCCAATGCCCAGGTTGAGCCGCTAACCACCGAGTGGTAGGTGCCGTTGGTGGCTATAGTGCTCCACGACTGATCGCGCAGGGCACGTACGGCCTCGGCCGCCTCGTGCAGCTGCGCATTGGCTTGCAACTGTTGGTGCGAGCTAGCGCGACCAGCATGCGACGTAACAAGCGCCGTTGCCAGCGCGGGAAGCATAATGCCCGTCAGTGCAATAGCCACCAATACCTCAACAAGCGTGGCACCATATTGTTTTGCATGCTGCATACTCATCAGTCGGTAGTTACCGCCCCAAAGCGGTTTACTGTTACTGTCTTGGTATTGTCTGCTGCATGTACGGTTATGGTGTTGTGCGCTGCGTCATAGTCGTGCACTTCTCCGCTTGCCTTGTCGAATTGCAAAAGCGAATTAGGCATTGTGGTGCTGAGCGTAACGGCGCCATTGGGCGTCACCGTAAAGTTGTTGCCGGCACCGCTGTCAAAGTTCGGACCGGCAAACAACGTATAGTGCTCGGCCTCAAAAAATATGCCCTGCGACTGTTGGGTTGCACCGCCAGCGCCATCGCCCATCATGGCCAGCTGCTGCTGGCTTTTAATGTCAGCCAGCAATGTATCTACCTCGCTATTCAGCGATATAGTGGCTTGTGGCCGGCTAAAACCAACAAACGTCAGGCCACATAATACGGTCAGTAAGACTAACGTGATAAGCGCCTCTACCAGCGTAAATCCGCTATTCGATCGAACATGCATTGCTATACCACATCCTAACCGCCAGAAGGCCTAATCTGTGACATCATGCTATATACCGGGGCAATAACGGTAATCATAAGCCCGCCCACGAGCACACCCACCCCCACTATCATCAAAGGTTCGATAAGGCTCGTTATGGCCCGAAGCGCCTCGCTTGCCTTCTCGTCAAAATGTTCGGCCAGGCTTTGCAGGGTGTGTTCTAACGTGCCCGACGTCTCGGCAGTTTCCAACGACCGTACCATCAATGGCGGGACAACACCTTTGTTACCACGCAGACCCGTGGCCAACGGTTTGCCGGCGGCAACGTTCTGCTGCATGCGACTTATTACGGCGATGATTTGCTTTTTTTGGACGGTTTTTTTAGTCAACGCAAGCGCTTCATCAATCGGCACGCCGGCCTTAAGCAGCAGTGTCATACTGCGTGTTAATTGTGCCAAGTCGATAGTAATACCCAGCCGCCGTAAACCAGGAAGGCTCAATATGGCGTGGGCAATTGCTCGTTTGTTGAAGTGCACAATAACACCAAGCAAGGCAACCAGTGCAATTATGCCAGCAATTACAATGGGCCAATGCGCCAAAAAGTAAGTAGAGGCGAGCATTAAATGTCGTGTAGCCCACGGTATCTTGACGTGCTGCGCCAAAAATACCTTACTAATACGCGGGATAACAAATGTTAGCAGCATAATGACAATGCCGCTAAAAAGCACCATGACAAAGGCGGGATAAATCATGGCCGTACGCAAGTTATTGCCAAATGCCACCTGTTTTTTGAGCGTTCGAACAATATCCTGCAACGTTTCTTCCAGCGTACCCCCAGCCTCGGCTGCCCGAATCAAGTTAATAACAACCGGCTCAAAGGCTTTTGGAAACTGCGCCATAGCACTAGATAATGTATGGCCATTAAGAAGCTCGGCCCGCAGCGCCACTAAAATCTTTCTAAGGTCGGCTTTGGTATCTGGCAGTAGCAGATCAACAGCCTCCAATATAGGAATGCCGGCAGTAAGCATTGTCCCAAGGTCGGTAAACAACTCTAGCTGTTCCTTACTACTAAACCGCAAGTTAGAGCTCATCCTAAAAGCCCCTTTCGGCTATCGCAAAACACTTTTGGCCGGGCGCTCTATGCTGCGCCATTCCAACCTCTGGTTACGCGCAACACTTCTGCCAATGTAGTTTTGCCGGCAAGCACCTTGATAATACCGTCTTCGGCCATTGTCACCATGCCGTCGCTTATGGCCTGCGTTAACAATGTACCGGTGTCTGCCTTTGCAGTGATCAGCTGAGCCAATTTGGGGGTCACCATAAGTAGTTCAAAGACGCCAAATCTTCCCTGATACCCAGTGTCATGGCAAGCCCCACAACCCTTACCACGATACACTCGCAAACCGCTTTTGGTTGCCAAGTATTTTTTAGCTAGACGCTCGTCAAAACTGCGGAGTAAGCTGGCTTCTTCGCTATCGCCTGCCCATCCTTTTGGCGTCTTTGTTAGAGCAATACTTACTTTGCAGTGTTCGCAAATTTGGCGCACTAGGCGCTGGCCAACAATAAGGCTTACGGTAGAGGCCGCCAAAAACGGTTCGATACCCATATCTACCAATCGCGGCAAGGTAGTAATAGCGTCGTTGGTGTGCATAGTACTGAGTACTAGGTGTCCGGTCATGGCGGCGTTTACCGCAATGTCGGCGGTTTCTTCATCGCGAATTTCACCCACAAATATAATGTCGGGATCTTGCCGCAAGAGCGAACGCAGGCCGCTGCTAAATGTTAAGTCGGTTTTGGTGTTAGCCTGGATTTGGTTGACGCCCTTTAGTACATACTCAATTGGGTCTTCAATGGTGGCAATATTGCGATTGCGCGTATTAAGGATTTTAAGAATTGCATAAATAGTGGTCGTTTTGCCCGAGCCAGTTGGGCCAGTAGACAAAATCATGCCAAACGGGCGGCTAAAACCGCGCTGCATTGTTTCTAGGTCTTGCGGGCTCATGCCCAGATCGGCTAGGCTAAATTGCCGGGCGTGTCTGGCCAGTAAACGCATTACTACCTTCTCGCCGGCGATAACCGGCACAATCGAAATACGCACCGACACTTCTTCTTCGTTAACCGTTGTGTGCAAACGGCCATCTTGTGGCCGCAAATGCTCGTCGGTACGTAAACGAGCCATGATCTTTAGGCGGCTCACAATTTGCTCGTGAGTTTCTTTAGAAAACGAGACTTCGTCGTGCAACACCCCATCAATGCGAAAACGTACTACGGTATGCTCTTCTTGCGGCTCGATATGCAAGTCCGAGGCATGGGCATCGTAGGCGTACTCAAATAACATGGCTATAATATCACCCACAGGCGTAGCAGCACCTTGGTGCGCTAACATTTTCTCGAACACCGTTTGTAGCTTTTGCTTATACAAATGGAGCGCTGCTTTGATGCTCTGCTCTGTGGCATACGATACGTGGCGTTGCCGAACACCCGCCTTTTTGGCAAGCATATCAAACAGGTCGACAGCCTCCGGACGGTTGGTGGCAATATGCAATCCGCCATCGTCGAGCTCGTAGGCAATGGTCAAAAAGCGCTCGGCAACGGCTTTGGGCGTGAGCGTTAATAGCGCCTCGGGGATGTCTACGTTGTTAAGCGACACATAGGGCAGCTGATAGTGATATGCCAGCACCTTACCCAGCTCGTCTTCGCCAAGATAATCGTGCTCTACTAACGCATCATAAAGACTAATGTGCTCTTCTTTGGCCTGCGCCAGTGCAGTTTTGAGTTTTGGCTCTGGCACATATTTCAGATCAGTCAAAATCTGCAGTATTTCTGTATCGGTTGGTCCCATAAAAACTCGTAGCCTACGATGCTCGATTAGTGATGCACACGCTTACGCTTATTTTAGCAGTGTGTTCGTTTTTTTACTATCAATTTTCGTAACTTGTTCGGCTAGCGAGCATAACGGATCACTGGTCAGTATGCTATACTTTGCCTGAACAATAACGAACAAATGACAGACGTATTATGAACGATCAAACTTCTCCAAAAAACAAAACCGTATTAGTCGCCGATGACGACCATTTTATAGTCACCGCCTTTAGAGCTGGCTTACAAAATGCCGGTTACGAGGTGTTGGTAGCCCTAGACGGCCAAGAAGCCGTCAAGCTCATCACAGATCACCGCCCAGACGTAATACTACTAGACGTTATCATGCCCACCATGAACGGTTTCGAGGTGCTAGAGAACATCAAAACCAATGGCGACCTAGCCCGCATCCCCGTCATTATGTTTACCAACCTAAGCCAACAATCCGACAGAGACACCGCGCAAAGCTACGGCGTTGTCGACTTTTTTGTTAAAACAGATATGTCGTTTAAAGATGTGCTGCTGCGGTTAGACCGCTTGCTCAACTAGACCACACCTAGGTGGCTAGTATAACGAGTGTATCTTGACGCTTGTGATCAAAGGCAAACGGATGGTCTTCTGCGGCTGGGCTTACGCCATTCTGCAAGCCAACAATATGAGCGCCGGCACGTAAAAGGCGCGTTACTTCGGCGTCGTTGCTGGCCCATAGTGTTTGATCTGGCTGTACAAGCTCGTCAGATGGGACAAGCAAGCCCTCTGGATCTTCGTCAAATGTGCGACCAAAGGCGGCAAATCCGCGCGTAGCCGGGCGCCAACCATTTACAATACCCGGGCCAGTCTGAAGCGTTTCCCGCTTATCGTCCTTGGCTGCCACAAAAGTAGCGCCAGATTTTCCATACGTCATAATGGCGGCAATGTTATCAAACCACGATTCCAGCCCCATCCTGCGAGCGCCAAAACGCGCAACCGATCCGTCTACAATAGCATTGGTAAACAGCACACCTAGGCCTTGTCCGCCAAATGCCTTGCTAATACGCAGCGCAAAAGTGGTAAGGGCGCCTGGTAATTCGTCGCACGTTTCTTCGCCGGTCCAACCGTCGGCGGCAACTTTGCCCGAAGCCACATGGCGCAGTATAAACATACCGCGGCCACCTTTTTTGCCCAAGTGACTTCCAAGCATAGTGCCATCGGCATCGCCCATGCGTTCTCGTTCGTCTCGCGGACAAAATTCGCGTACGCCGGGTTCCTTGGCGATTTCGGCAAGTGCCGGAGCATCTTGGCGGCGAGCGCCAACGGTAACAACATACCCGCGATGAGACAGCTCATGCAGCGACTCGGCACCGGGCGTACCTGCTACTTCCTCTGGTTTTAGGATTGATAATTCTTCGGTAAAAGTTTTTGGGTAGTTCATGACTAGTTATTGGCTCCTACTAATGTGCGTACGGCGGCGGCAATATGATGGGCTGCTGCCGTAACACGCTGCCGTTCTACCTTGCCATCGGCGCGGGCAAGAACATCAATGCGGTATACGTCCTCGGTACCCGAAGGACGGGCCACAACGCGGCCCGCCTGCTCGGCTTGGCTAATAGCCGCCTTAGCGTCCGGATTGTCATTAATACCATGCTTGTTAAAACCAGCAGGCAGTTCAATTTTTACTGACGCCTCTGGGAAGAGCGGCATGCCATCGCACATTTTCATAAATGTAGTGTTGTGGGTTGCGGCAAATACCGCCATGCGCGCACCAGTTAGTACGCCGTCACCACTCGACAACCAACGCCGGTCAACAATATGGCCACTAAACTCGCCGCCAATCCACCACCCCAGCTCACGTAGTCGCGCAGTCACCGCAGTGTCGCCATTGTCGCACCACTCAAACCGGCGGCCATTTTTGCCAATACGCTGGGCTGTGGCGTCGTTAGTGTAATGAGTACCCACACCACCCGGCTCATCACCAGCTTCTACCATCACCTCGAGCGTACGGTTGCCATCCAATTTGCTAAATGCTAACTCACCGCTTGCCAGTCGGGCGGCGCCTACGCCTATAAAGCGGTCGCCGTCACCATCTTGAGCTACAATACCAACAAAGTTGGGGGCATCGACAATTTCGGGGTGTTCGCCCAAAAAGGCTTGTACACCACCAAGGCTAGTGGCGCCACAGTTGTCATTAATTTCGCCCTGCATATCGCAGGCAAATTCGTAGACAGTGGCACCCAATAGTCTCATGACACGCGGCGTTACCTTGGCTGTTGCACCATTAGCGCCATCTACTACCACTATTTTGCCGTCTAGCGGGCGGTCGCCGTAGTCGGCGTATTCGGCACGTATCTTCTTAACCACATCTTCGATGTAGCGTTCGAGAAGCGTTGGGTCTTCTTCCGGGGTTTTTACATCCAACGGGACGGCCAAGCCGCTTTCAGCCAGACGCCAATAGGCAGCGTTAATACTCTCTACCTGCCCTTCGTTAGGCTTGTCGGATTCGATGGTCATTTTGTAACCGTTGTAGGTTGGTGGGTTATGGCTAGCCGTTACTACCCCCGCCATGCCCCGATCTGTTTTTCGGGCATAGCGCAAAATTGCAGGCGTAGGCGCATTGCCCATGTTGACAACTTCCAATCCCACATAGTGTGCTCCTGCCATGACAGCATGTTGCAATAGAGGGCTAGAAGGTCGCGGATCGCGGCCAAAAACACCATCCTCGACGTTAAACAGGCCCGCGTGGGCAACAGTAAGTGTCGCCAGGGTTTCGGGGTTCATTTGGCCAGGGCCTGAGAAGCCATTAAGGCGTCTGCGAAAACCGTCAGTCTCTAAAAGTGGGGTACCGTATGCGACGCTAGATTCCATGTACTGTCTCCTTAGTGGTGTTTGCAGATAAAAAAACCGAGTACAGCCCTCGCTGCGACCCGGCATATATACCAATTCGCTCTAGCTATTACATTACACCATTTATGACGTTTTGCAAGATGCTGACCGCGGTGCGAACATCTTGTTCGGTGGTGGCGTGGCCCATGGTAAAGCGCAGCGACGCTTGGGCGTCGACTTCGGCAATACCCATAGCGTGTAGCACATGCGACGGCTCTTCGTTACTAGCACTGCAGGCCGAGCCAGCGGCGCACAGCACGCCATGTTCGTCGAGGGCAAAAATCAGACGCTCGTTATCTTGGCCAGGTATGGTTACGTGCATGTTGTTAGGCAAACGGTGCTTGCGCGATCCATTGACGACTGCATTTGAAATAGCCGTAATTAACAAATCAAAAAAAAGCGTTTGCAGGCTACTAAGGCGCTCACCCTCGGCGTGTCGACGCTCTTGCACCATAGCCAAAGCCGTAGCCAGGCCAATAATGCCCGGCACGTTTTCGGTGCCGCTGCGCAAGCGTCGCTCTTGACCACCGCCGGCAACCTGGGCTTGCAAGCGTACATGGCTCGCTACAAACAGGGCACCGACTTGCTTAGGGCCATAGATTTTGCCAGCATTAAGCGTCAGTAGATCTACGCCCAAACGAGCAGTGTGCAAATCTAGATAATTAGCGGCCTGGGCGGCGTCGGTGTGAAAATACAATGGGCGGTCGTTGCCAGCTTGCTTGCGCGCTTTGCGAATGCCTTCCAGCGCCTGGGCAATCTGACGAATAGGCTGCACCGTGCCTACTTCGTTGTTGGCGTACATAACACTCACCAGCACTGTGTGATCATCAATTAACGCCACCAATTTGTCGATATCTACAATACCCTCAGACGATACCGGGGCTTCTGCGCAAGTAAATTGATGCGCGGTAGCCAGCACCGACTCGTGCTCTATGGCACTGGTTATCATAGTGCCATCTGTAAAATGACTCATAACACCGCGAATAGCCAGGTTGTTGGCCTCGGTGCCACCAGCCGTAAAGACTACCTCGGCTGGACGAGCGCCAAGCCAGTGGGCCACGGTTGCCCGAGCTGCGTCGATATCTTTGCGTACACTTCGCGCCGCCAAATACGTAGCCGACGGATTAAAAAACCGCTCACTAAAATACGGCTGCATGGCCGCTAAAACGAGCGGGTCGAGCGGTGTTGCCGCCGCGTGATCAAGATATATCATATATGCAAGGCCCCCTCAGGGCTTCTCCAGATGAGTGCAGTCTGTTCGAAAAAGGAGCGCCGCAAACGAGTCGCACTAGAGGTGCGGCGAATGTGGAGCGCAGTTTTTCGGACAGAATGTGCCATCTGGAGAAGCCCCCATAACCACTAGACTTTGCTGTAAATTTCGTCTTCTACCATGTCATTGTAAAGCAAAACTGCCTTTTTAAAACGGCGAGCTTCTTCGACGGTAGCACGAATATATGGGTGGCCGTCTTGTGCTTTAAAGAGGCCATTTGGACGCACATCATAACGAGTAGTAACGGCGTGGCGATTGCCAAGTGTGTCTACCCATTCTTCATGCCAAATCCAGGTGTCTTCGTTAAGGCAAAAGAACTCGCGGCGGCCATCTTTAGGTACCGGGCCAAACACGCGACCACCAATGGCGGCTTCGCGGCGGATAAGCTCGCGGTACTGACGTGCCCGCTTTTCGGCCTGGCGCTGAGTCGGGCTGGCCATAATAGCGCTAAGCAGCGACATATTCGCCCTCGATTTCTTGCGGAGCGGCCTCTACCTCGGGGCCGCTTACCACCTGACCTAAGATGTTATAGGTAGGTACGCCCAATTTTTGGGCCATGCCCTCGGCGGTTGGGTTAACAGTGGGCTGCGGAGCAACTTGCGCGGTTAACGGCTTATCTATGTCAAAGATAGGTGAAGTTTTTAAGACGCCCATAATCGCAGCGGTTGCCCTGTAGGGCGCAGGGGTTGGTGTCGCTTCTTCCAGTGTTTCGGGAACGTCCAAAGCGTATGCTACGGCACGATCTTTCTCAAGCCGACGCGCTTCCCGTACGGGGAGCTGGACTTGACCTTCTTCGTAATTGCCTGGTTGGTGCTTCATAATTGAGTGTCCTTAGAGACAAAACAAGTCACGGGCATTCTTGGTGGTTGCTGCCGATAGCGCTTCGAGGGATTGACGACGAAGGTTGGCTAAAAAGTCAGCGGTCACCTGCACGTGTCTTGGCTCACAGATAGTACCACGGAAAGGTTGCGGAGTCAAGAATGGAGCGTCGGTTTCAAGAAGTAAACGATCGATCGGAACAGCTTTGGCGGCCTCTAATTGCTTAGCTTGTTTAGTAAATGTCATGATGCCATTAAGGCCCACATACAGCCCCCGAGACACAATCTGGTCTAAATCGGCTGCATCCGAGCTAAAACTGTGGATAACCCCTCTAACACCCTTATACGAGTCAAAAATAGGCCAAAAATCGCTAAATGCATCGCGAACATGAAAAATAAGAGGCAAACCATGCTCCAACGCCAGCTCTATCTGGTAACGCAGCACACGCTGCTGGTCTTCTTTGGACGAATGATTATAAAAATAATCGAGGCCACACTCGCCTATTGCCACCACCTTGGGAGTTTTTGCCAGCACGGCAAAAGCCTGCAAATCTTCTTGATGTCTAAAGCTTTTAGCCTCGTGCGGGTGAATGCCAATGCTGGCCCATACGTTTTGGTGCTGGCTAGCAAAATCTGCGGCCAGTTTGCTGTCACTTAGAGTGCAGCCCACGCATATCAAGCGAGTTATGCCTGCTTCTTGAGCCCGCTGCAAAATCTCCTCTGGCTTATAGATGCCCGCATCGTGCCAGCGTTGAGCCACGTCGTCATTGCCGGCTGCTTCGTGAATGTGGCAGTGGGTATCAAACAGGTCGATCATTGGCCAAATCCTTTACCAACTGCGTTATACGCTCGTTGGTGATTAACTGGGCAAATTCTGATTTGTACAATTTTTGGCCAGATTTGCCAATGGTGTCCAACTCTTTAGGGTGCCGAGAAGCCCAAGTAATAGCCATGGCAATGGCCTGCGCATTAGCGGGTGGCACCAGCAAACAATTATCGCGGTCGACAAACACATCGCTGGCTTTATTTTTACCCACCAGCACCGGCGCTGCACAAGCTAAAAACTGAATAGTCTTGCCCGTAACCACAAACTGCGACTGCAGCGTCTTGCCAAAGGGGCCGCCTAAACAGAGGCCAGCTGCAGCGGCACGGCGGAATAGCTCGTCGAACGGTACCCAAGATTTGTACGTTATGTCCGCACCCTTGGCGGCTGCGGCGCGGCAGGCTTGCTCGGCCTTTTTACCTCCGCCAATCAGATTAAAGCGGATATCTGCGTTATCCTTTAGCTGAACCGCGGCATCCAGCACATACTGCAAACCATGCAGCGGCGTCATGCCATTGCCGTAATAAAACACAGTAAACGGCTTTGCTACTCGCTTGATATCGGGGTACGGGTGACACAACTGCTCGTCCGCGTTTACCGGCAATGGCACATACTTTTGCAGAGACACGCCGGTTAGTCTACCCGAATAGGCTGCGTGCACCTGCGTGTCGGCCAAAATAAAACGGCAGCGACGTAACAAACCGCTATACCACCAGATAAATAATCGACCGAGCCGACTCTTTTGCTGGAGCGTATTGTGCTCTTGCAGATATTCGGCAGCGTTAACAAACTCATCAAAAACTAGCGGCTTGCGGCCTTTGACAAGTAGCGTCCAGGGCAACATCTCGTAACCGCGAAAGGCAATAACATAGACATCGGGCCAGCCGCTAAGCCGCAATTTAAGTATCTTGAGCGGCACTTCTAGGTAACGCAGCAACCCTTTGTACGAGTTACGTATTACCCGCACGTCAGTACCCGGCGCGTGCGCAAAGGCCGCCCGCAAACTTTTAGCGCGGACGTAATCTTGCTGGTCGTAGCAGGTAATAACTGCAATATTCATGGTTACTCTTTACTATTTTGAGCAATGTCGTCTTTGGGGAATAGCGTGCCAGCTATAGGCTGGACTGTGCCGGTCTTAAAGACACCCTGAATCTTGGCGGCAGTTTCGGGCAAAAACGGCGTTAGTAGCTCGGCAATTTGCAATAAATCTGCCACCTGTGTTGCCAACACCTCTTGCAAATGCTCGGCATCTTCGGGGTTTTTGGCGATAACCCACGGCTTTTCTTCATCAATATATTGGTTAAGGCCACGGACTTGATCCCAAATTTCGTCTAAGGCACGGTCGAATCGACACTCGGCAATAGCGTCGGCCACCGGCTTGCTGTCATGTTTGGCCTCCGAGACGGCACCAATGACGCCCTGTTGGTACTTCTGGATCATAGCAGCGGTACGCTGAACGGCATTACCCAGCTCATTGGCTAGTTCGTTGTTATAGGCGTTGTTGTAGGCTTCGCGGCTAAAGTCGCCGTCGTTATAGCTGGGCACATGGCGCAAAAAATAGTAACGAAAAGGGTCGGTGCCGTAAACGCTCACTACATCCTTGGGGGCAATAACATTACCGACGCTCTTGCTCATTTTCTGGCCCTCCACGGTAATAAATCCGTGTACGTATAGCTGTTTGGGCAGTGGCAAATTAAGCCCCATCAGCATAGCCGGCCAAATGGCAGCATGAAAACGAATGATGTCTTTGCCCACTACCTGTACCTGCGCGGGCCAAAAATCTTTAAACTCTTGATTTTCGGGGTAACCGAGGATGGTCAGGTAGTTCATTAGTGCTTCAAACCACACGTACATTACCTGATTTTTGTCGCCAGGCACGGGTACGCCCCAGTCTAGCTTTTCTTTGGGGCGCGAAATACTAATATCTTCGAGGCCCTCGTTTAGCAGGCTCAAAATTTCGTTGCGGCGAGTTTCGGGCACGATGGTAAATGCCCCAGAAATAATGGCTTCTTTAATTTTGTCGTTGTATTTGCCGAGCCTAAAGAAATAATTGTCTTCTTCTAGACGCTGGTAGGCCTGTGGATGGTTCGGCTTCATACGCTCGGGGTCGGCCTGGGCCTCTGGCACAAACTCTTCTTGGCGCACATCGTACCAGCCAATATATTTGGCTTTGTAAATGTCTGCTTCTAGCGCTTTCCAGATAATCTGGGCACGCTTTTCGTGATTAGGGTCGGTGGTACGCACAAAATGATCGCTGCTAATATTAAGCAATGTCTGCAAATCCTGAAAGCTCTTGCTGATTTTGTCGGTAAATTCTTGTGGTTTTAGACCCAACTCGACCGCTTTTTGGGCTACCTTGGTGCCGTGTTCGTCGGTGCCGGTGCTATAGATAACCTCGTCACCGCGTTGGCGGGCAGCACGAGCCAAAACGTCGGCCTGCAATAGTTCCATAGCAAACCCAATATGGGGCTCGCCGTTAACATACGGAATAGAGGTGGTTACATAGTACTTCATGATGATAGTCTACCTGGTTTTAGATTTATAACGAAAGAATGTAGTCAAAGAGAAATTATGCCCGCGGGGGCATCATGCGCATAGCAACCATTTTTTGAGTGCGAGTCATCTTGAGCGATAGTATACCACCCCTGGGAGTGAGTTAAAAGAGGCTGGCCTGCGTACCTGACGAAACGTCAGTGCCGCTAACGCCCAGACGCTCAGCTAGCGCATCCAGGAGCGGCAGTTGTGCGGCAATGAGTTTCTGACGGGCAGTGCCAAGGGGCAACCAGGCGGCTTTGTCGTTCTCGGGAAACTCTTGCTGGGTGCCAGACTTTGGCGGCCACTCCATGCTAAACATATTGCTTTTAAAATGCTCTAAATCAAAGTTATTCTCAAGACAAAAAGCATCGATACACTTACCGCTAGACATTTTTATCTGCCCTAGGTGCGGGTAATCGCCCTCTGGTGCAGGTGCGCCCATTTCTTCGGCAAATTCGCGCTTGGCGGCGGGCAATAACTCTTCGTCCTCGTCTAGCTCACCCTTAGGAATCGACCAACTGCCCAAATCTTTCTTGACCCAAAACGGACCACCAGGATGCACAAGCAATACTTCTACGCCATCTTCGTCCTGGCGGTACAACAAAATGCCAGCGCTGTGTTTTTTCATTCTTTTATTTAACCACAAGCATAAGGCCCCGTGGTAAGCGCGCTACATTATGATTGCAGAATATAGGGGTATTGAGTACAATACACCTGTATTTTACGGTGACTACCTCAATTGCCAGAACGCTCGCCTACCGAAAAAATCGGGTGTTTTGGTCGTTTGTATCACTCTATTTGGCTCCTGTTATGAGTAAACCTAAAATACGTCGCGTCTAGCTAGACGATCAGGCTATAGTTTATGCCCCAAAAATATAACCATCAATTTGATGAGCAGCACCTTCTGCACATGCTGAAGCACTATTTGCCTACGCAAGGTCCGCTCAAAGATTTCGTACACCACAACACGCTGCACGCATTTCAAGATATGAAATTTTATGACGCAATCTTCAAAGCGTCGGCCATTTTTGGGTTCCAAACTACCTTTTCGCTTGCCGAGTACAGGGACCTGTACAGGATCAAGCGAATTACTCCAGCGGTTTTGGCCAGAACAATACGCGAGAGAAAAGGCACCGAAGATTTCGACAAGTGGCACTTTAACGCCCTCCACCAAATGTACAGTTGGGCTATAAAACCACGCGTCGGAAAACTGAGGGCCGAATGGAAGCGGCTATACCACCTCGATATGGATAATGCCGTGCAGCCACTCTTGTTCCGCATTATCTGTAGCTATATTGATCAAGGCATTGCTATCTCGCCGTTTCCTTTTGAAGACAAAGGTCTTCTGAATGCACTGCGTAATCTGGAAAAGCGTAGTTTGGTAAGCTTCTTCAAAACAAAAAAGGCGCGCGATCTTTTGCAGAGCGAATCGTGCACCATACCACAACTTTTGGAGCTAGTGGTAGGTAAAGGCAAAGAAGCGTACTTCGAACAATACGTCTACGACCAGCAGTTTGCGCACCGGGGATGGTCGGGCATGGTATCCACCCTGGAAGACAAGCCAGAATCGCTGTTGTATCCTAAAAAAATTGCTTTGAAAGATATGATCACGTTAGAGCTTTTGCTCGAGATCGATACGCTAACGAGCGCCTTTGGAGACAATTGGAAGCCACTGGGAAGCGGCATTACGCAGCCACCGGTCGACATGTTTGCAGACGAACCAAACAGCGAGTTGCAAGAGGTTATCAAGATATGGCAGGACGCATTTGAGTGGAGCTACTACGATACAGTACTTTCCGGACTCATGCTTACCCTGCCCGCCAACTCGACTCCGCAAAAAACAACTGCCAAGAGTTTTCAATCTATCTTTTGCATTGACGAACGAGAGTATTCTTTGCGGACATACGTAGAAAGTTTAGATAAGCGCTGCGAAACATTCGGTGCGCCTGGATTTTTTGGAGTTGAGTTCTATTTTTACCCCGCTCACGCAAAATTTTACGACAAACTCTGTCCTGCGCCCGTCACCCCCAAGTACCTCATCAAAGAAGTTCCAAAAACTAATCAACATGCTCACGCTAAAGAAATCATGTACAGCAAGCATTCTCATACGCTGGTCAGGGGTTTCTTGTTTTCTTATTTGTTGGGGATTCCAGCACTAGGCAAGCTTATTGCCAACCTCATAAACCCCACCATGAGCCCAGCGATTGCCGACGCGTTTGCGCATATGGACCCAAACGCCGAGCTAACCATTGTGCACACGGGCGAGCAAGACCACGAAAAAGGCTTGCAAGTAGGCTTTACGGTAGAAGAAATGGCAAACCGCGTCGAAAAAATGCTGCGCTGCATTGGGCTTGCCAAAAATTTCTCTCCGCTAGTGTACGTGATAGGCCACGGATCGAGCAGCGCTAACAATCCGCACCATGGTGCACACGACTGCGGTGCCTGTAGTGGCCGCCCGGGTCTGGTTAATGCCCGAGTGTTTGCCTACATGGCAAACTATCAGCCGGTGCGAGATCTACTAGAGGCACGAGGCCTGGCCATACCCAGCACCACGCAATTTCTAGGTGCCATGCACGATACCGCATCTGACGAAATTAAATTTTATGACGAAGTAGCCCTAAACGAAAAAAACAAACAGCTGCACGAAAAAAACAAGCAATTATTTGAAGAGGCACTCGACCTAGACGCCAAAGAGCGCTCGCGCCGCTTTATGTCGGTCGACACAACGCAGCCCATAAAGAAAATCCGCAGCGACATAAAAAAACGTTCGGTTTCGTATTACGAACCAAGGCCCGAGCTAGGGCATGGCACCAATGCGCTGTGTATTGTGGGTAGAAGAACTTTAACCAAACACCTGTTTCTAGATCGACGAGCGTTTTTAAACTCCTACGATTATACGAGCGACCCAGAGGGCGTACTACTCGGCAATGTTCTTGCCCCCCTCGGTGTTGTGTGCGGTGGTATCAATCTAGAATATTTCTTTTCGCGCATGGACAATTACAAATTGGGCGCGGGCACCAAACTACCTCACAACGTCATGGGACTTATTGGGGTCGCCAACAGTAGCGATGGCGACCTCCGTTCTGGGCTGCCCCTACAAATGATCGAAGTACACGACCCCGTACGACTCCTGATGATCGTGGAACACTACCCAGAGGTGGTCAAAAAGACCATACAGGCAAACCCCGCACTCTACGAATGGTTTGACAACGAATGGATTAATTTAGTGGTACTGCATCCTAAAGAGCAAGCGCTTTACGTGTTCGAAAAAGGAGAATTTGTGCCATACGCCCCACTAACCAAAAAGCTACCCATTGTACACGACCTATCCGGCATGTTTAATACAACCCCCAAGATGAAAACAAATCATATTTTAGACGCCACGCAGGAAAACCTGCCCGTGCATATAATTAAGTAGCCCATATGTTGACGCAACTTCTAACCACTTTAATACTTGTTCCAATCCTGGGCTTCGCGGGCTGTATTCTTACGCCCAAGAAACGAGAGCGCACTATTTTTACTATAGCTATCGCCGCAATCCTTCTGGAACTTGCGACGTTTTTGTTTTTGGGCTACCGCTGGCTGAGCGCCGGCGCTGCTCCGGTATCCGCTAGCTTAGGAGCGTTGTACGCCAGCCCCCACTACACATTTGCTCTTAGTTTTTATTTTGACAAGCTTTCGGCGGTATTTTTAGGAATGGCTGCCACTATGACAACTCTTGTTTTTATCTTTAGCAAATTTTACATGCACCGCGAACCGGGTTTTAAAAGATTTTATTACACCGTCCTTCTGTTCTTTATTGGATTGTCGTGCATAATTCTGGCCGGTAATTTTGAAGTGTTACTACTGGGCTGGGAGTTCATTGGCATAAG
>CAZBQZ010000013.1:0-45718 GCA_964494495.1 uncultured Candidatus Saccharibacteria bacterium | reverse complement strand
CAGCTAGAAAGAAGAATCACAAAAGGAACTTACTGACTGGATTCCGGGTCAAGCCATGGATGACGGGAATGGGGAGGTTGGAGTAGACGTCAGGGATGATGACGGGGTGTTTGGGTTGGAGTGCTGGGCAACGGGGTTCCTTGGGTTGATACGCTACGAAATCTTACGATGAGTTACGTTCATCCGCGTTCGCAACCGCCCCAGCCGAGACACACGACTCGCTGGTGCCGTAGCCGGCTGAACAGCTCCATGTGGGTGCGAACGACCAGCTTGCTGTTGCGGTTGAACCTTCGCAGCTGGTGTAGGCTTTTGCTGTTGCAACTTTACTTGCCCAAACACCATCTTGCCAGCCACGGTTTGATGCATGCGTGTAACGCTCACAGGTACCTCTCGGCCCACATATTTGGCAGCACCCTCGATAACAATCATAGTGCCGTCATCTAAATAGCCAACACCTTGCTCACGACTGCTGCCCTTTTGAACTATTTTGATAGTCAGGGTCTCGCCAGGCAATGCAATAGGCCGTAGCGAATGCGCCAACTCGTTCACGTTTAGTACCTTAACGCCTTCTACTGCCGCCACCTTGCCCAAATTGTAATCGGTGGTATATAACTGAGCATTTAGTTTTTTGGCCAATGCTACCAGCTTGTCGTCGGTAGCCGAAATGGTCTCAAACACGGTGTGGTCGATAACGACGCGCACTGTACCAACATCTTGCAATTCGTGTGCAACATCGAGGCCGTAGCGCGCTCGCTCGCGTTTGTGCGAATCGTTGCCGTCTGCTAGCAGCTGTAATTCATTAACAATAAACTGCGGAATAATAATTTCGGCAAATACAAAACCGCTGCGTACAATCTCGGCTATACGGCCGTCAATTAATGCGCAGCTGTCTAAGATCAACCGCTGTTGTTTGGCGAAAAGTTTAAACCCATGTTCACCTTTTTGGCTATAAATTAACCAGCCGATGCCACCCAGTAGTAAAATTTCGATAATATCTAACATAACAAGTATATGGTTAGTCCTTTTCTAAAAACTGATTAAGCGCACTGCGGACGTCCACCACACCTTGCAAATACGCTGTTTTTTTGCCGCTTTTTTGCACCGGGCCAATTGCGGCGTCAAAGCCCAATTTTTTTGCTTCGGCTACACGTTTGTCAATATAGGGGACGTGCCGCACCTCGCCACTCAACCCTACTTCGCCAAACACTACGGCGTTACTTTTTAGCTGCAGGCCCTTGGCAGCCGAGCCAATAGCCATGCAAATAGCTAAATCGGCTGCTGGCTCGCTAATGCGCATGCCGCCTACAATGTTGATATAAATGTCTTGATCGGCCAGGTTGAGCTTGGTACGGCGCTCAAGCATGGCCACTAATAAGTTTACGCGGTTGAGGTCTATGCCACTGGCCGCTCGTTTAGGATACCCGTATGATGTCTTGTTGACAAGCGCTTGCACCTCTACAAGCAGTGGACGAGTACCCTCCAAGGTGGCGAGCACTACCGATCCATCGCTTATTTGTCGCTCGGCCAGTAATGCCGCTGACGGATTAGCGACTGGCTTTAGGCCTTGCTCGTCCATCTCAAAAATTCCTGCCTCGGTCGTTGGCCCAAAACGATTTTTAACAGCTCTAAGCACCTTAAAGCCGCCGTAGCGTTCGCCTTCTAGCTGCAGCACTACGTCCACTACATGCTCTAGCACCTTTGGGCCGGCAATCATACCCTCTTTTGTCACGTGCCCTACCAACACTACTGCGGTGCGCGACTGCTTGGCGGCGTTCATGAGCACGTGCGCGCTATTGGTAATTTGTGACACACTTCCAGCAGCAGATGCTACGGCACCAACTGCTACGGTTTGGATAGAGTCTACCACTACTAAATCGTACTGGCTGGCGGCAATGGTAGCTGCAATGTCGTCGGCACTGGTGCTGGTGGCTAACTGAAGTGTTTTGCTTTTAACATGCAACCGCTCGGCACGTAAACCAATTTGGTGCCCAGACTCTTCGCCGCTTACATATAACACTTTATGCTTAGTGGCTACGGCATCGGCCAACTGCAGCAACAATGTGCTCTTACCAATGCCGGGCTGGCCTGCAATGAGATTAACGCTGCCTATTACAATGCCACCACCCAATACCACATCTACATCTGGCATACCCGTTGGCAACCGCTTGTTATCTTTGGCAGACAAATTGCTAACTGACTCGGGCGTCAGTGCTCGGCCATTAGTAGCTGGCTGTCCAGGCGAGCGCTCTAGTATAACTTCTTCTTGCAGGGTGTTCCATGCGCCACATTGCGGGCATTTTCCAGCCCAGCTGAGACTTACTTCGCCGCAACTGCTGCACACATACCGAACCCTGTCCTTTGCCATCGTCTACCTATTGTACCATCTTGCTACTGCGCAGCAGCGCCGCTAAAGTGGCTGTCCAATGCTTGCTGCAGTTGTTGCTCTTGTACGTCAATAGCGTTTCGTGCGGCAGATATCTGATTGTATTGATCAATTAGGTCGTTTGTTTCACTCACTTCGTTGCGATATTTGTCCACTAGCGCATTAAAACCTGGTACGCCGTTGTTGTATGCTGCAATTCGATTAGCGGCCAAATCGGCATTAAGTTGAGCCCGCCGCGAGTCAATTTCCTTTCCAAGATCGGCAAGATCATTCTTTTTGACATCTATCTGCGTCTTTAGGTCTTGTAGTTGCTGAGTGTAGGCCTGAATTTGCTTATTTCGTTGATCAAAGGCCGACTGATAGTTTGCGTAGTACTGGGCAATCTGAGGGCGATTAGTAAAGTACTGCTTGTAGTACGTCTCGAGGTCGGGTGGCAGCGTGGCTACCTCGGTTCCTAGTATGGAGTGCATCTCGTTAACTAGTTGGCCTGGTTCGGTTTTGGTATAACTTTGAATTTGCTGACGAATAGAGTCGTTGGTAAGGCTGTTTTTGTAGTAGCTTTGCAGCATGGCATCGACGCTCTTGCGCTTGCCGCTACTTAGTCGCTCGTAGGCCTGATGCAGCATCTCGTGGGCGGCCGTTACCTGCTGCACGCCGGACAGTTGATGCTCGGTAACGTTATACAAATAGATGCCCTGGCGGTTGCCAATAAAACACCCCAGCGTCGACACCTGGTCGGATGTGTCGGGGCAGACTTTGTTAAAGGCGTCTTTGTTCTCGATGCGTGGCCGGTTGGCATAAAACAATCTATTTGCGGTTGGTGTCATAGTGGTGTCATATACCAATTGTTGCACCGTAGCCGTGGGATGATACCCACGGCTAAAGGCCCAGTCTAGGGCTTCATCGCGGCGCAGTAACAGCAATACTGCTCCAAACACCAGCACCAGCAATAAGATTACCAATAGCGCAGACGTCCAAGAGCGACGCGTAAACTTCATGCCCTTACTATAGCATAAGTATTTTGGCGCGACCTCTGTATTTTGCGCATATATGCGCCTATAGTAAAGCTGATGATACCCGCCAACTCTGTCTACGTTCTGTATTTTAATGGCCTTGGGACGGGCAAGATTCGTGGACGCGAAGAGCTAGCGATGCGATATTACGCAAGCGAAATATTATTGTAACCCCGGCGTGTATCAACTGGCGAGCCGACGAGCCGTTCGAAGTACTTCTGGCCCGAATGACCAAGCTTGCCCAGAAACAGCTACGCAAGCATGGCAAGCTTTTGCTTGTTGGATCGAGTGCCGGTGGCAGCATGGCGGTTAACATCCTTGCCGGGCTGCATAATCCCAATTTGACGGCCATTACCCTATGCAGCCGCCTGCAAATTGCGCAGCTACCGTGGTGGGATCGCCGCACCCTGGAGAGCATGGCATACCTTGGCACAGCCAAAGCCAGCAAAGCATTCTTTGATTCGGTAAGTTATTGTTCTACTACTGCAGCCAAACAGCTTACCAATGACGACAAGCGACGTCTTGTCGTCGTGCAACAGTGGGCCGATTTTGTCGTGCCACGACCCACCATGAGCATACCGGGTGTACAAATCTATAAAGTAGCAGCACTTGGCCATGGCATGGGCATTGCATCCGGCGTGTGCAAGCTGCCTAGTATAATACAAGTGCTTAACGCATAAAAAGTACCCTTAACAACTAATGCAGTTATTGTTGTTCGGGGGCGCGCAGCCAAGCAATTGCTTCGGCTTCGTTGTCAAAACCTTTAAATTTAGAATCTAAGTTGAGGTGGAGTGCGCTTAGCGTCGAGAAGAACAAAGTTTGAATACGGCTCTCGTTCATTAAAATAGCGACTTTTTTAAAGGTGCGTAGTTTCCAAATAATACCCATTGCCTTACTTTGGATTGGTATGCTAACTTTAGTGCTGTCGATGTCCCGAATGTCATCAAGCAGCTTGCTTATTTGCCTTTCGGACGCCAACGACAATGCCGCATTGGCGGGCGCTGCCAGATTGTTTTCGTCTAGCTCGCCCCATGTTTTTAGGTGTACATAATCATCTACTACGTCAACTGAAAATTGTTGGCTTTGTGTATCCATATATTAGTATTCTACGAAGCTTATGGCTAAATGCCAAGGGCGTAGCTTTGTAAATCGCTCAACTTGTATAGTATGATGTCCGCATACTACAGATAAGAGAGGTGGAAATGAGCGCACAAGTACAACAACTTTTACGAGCAACTTGGCAAAATCCTGTATTTGGAAGCGCTTTTCCACCATCTACGCAGCATCCAGGAGCAATAGCTCAAGTTGTCGGCCAAATGCAGGCCATTGGAAGCATCGTCATCCCAAAGTTGGGTGGCTACGTTTCCCAGGGTATGTCGGATGTACCCCCGGAAGTAGTTCAACGGATTGTTGCCGCCGAAATTCTACCAAAAACCTTGGCCTTTTGCCCGGCGCTAACCATAGGCGAAGTTGACGACATAGAGCGCCTGGCTGCCGTAAGCACGGCTGTAGGCCTTATGTATTGGGGAGACCAAACGACCGACCGCGGCGACATGGCCATGGCCGAAGCAATTACATTGCTCAAAAAACCCGCAGCGCAACCAACCAGCAGCACCGTAAAAGCACGACTACATGCCCTCCGTCACATAGAAGAGCAAGTTAGACAGTTTGCCCAACCCGAAGATGTGCCGTATGCCTTGGCTTGTTTTTACGACCAGGTACTCCTTAACGAAGTGCACACCGTGCACCTGAGCCACGATTACCTTGCATCCGGCAAAGACCCGGCATTTATTGCCCAACATGCCAGAGAGCTCGCCGAGACTTCGACCATTAGTGCTGGCTTCCCAAGTATTGCATCGTCCCTCCATGCTATTTATAAGCAGCACAATGCCTCATTGCCCTCGCTAGCCGAGATTTATGCTACCCCAACGCTTACTAACCTCCTGCAAGTCTGCAATGTTGTTGTACGCTTGTGGGACGATATGGGCGACTGGCAAATGGACCGTGGTGATAATCTAGCTGTGGGCGACTTTGTCATCAACCCCTTTAACGAATACGACCCTGCCTTTGTAGGGCGCTTTTGCGAACTTGGCTTTGTAAGCGAGGCCCGCACAGTGGGGCTGCAACAACACATGCAAGCTTTTCACGACAACGAAGCTGGCCGTAAAGAGCACCTGTCGTATGTGCTTACCACGCTTAGCGACCACTTGCGCGAATACGTCAGCACTGCGGCGTCGACCCTGTCGCCAAAATTTGACACCTACATCAAGCTATGCGAACGCGTAGCCACCATCGGCTTCGTCAACCACATCGGCGACACCGCCATGATGGAAAGTGTTGCAGCCAACAAAAAATCTGCCTAAAATAAAGCCTACCTATGACCACCCAAGAGGACCAAACCCATACCAATCTTGTAGCCTTCGTCCTTAGCAACGCTCCTTCTGCAAAATTGTACGGGCACCCTGCCAGCAAAACGAGCGAAGAAAGCATGAAGGCCAGACAAAACGCGTCAGGCGAAGCCGTTACTGGCGCTAAGGCTTTACTCATTAAGTTAGATATCAAAGGCCGGCCGACTACTTTTGCGGTCATAGTGCTGCCTGGATTTAGTAAGCTTGACTCTAAAGCACTTAAACGAGAGCTAAAAGAACGCGTGATTGGCACGCGCAGCTTTCGCTTTGCTACGCCAGAAGAAATGGAACGCGTAGCTAACGGCATGCAGCCCGGCAAAATGCCACCATTTGGTCGGCCGCTCTTTCCGGACATCACCTATACTTTTATAGACAATGCACTGTTAAACCATGACAGAATAGGCTTTAACGCCGCACATTTTGAGAAATCTATCATTATGCCAACCCAGGAGTGGTTAGGCATTGTTATGCATGACGGTATATTCGCATGCTCGACCGATCCTAGCGATAATACGATATGATGGTTACATGAAAATAACCAAACGGTCCAGCTCATCGATTCAAAAAGAAGAAGCACATGGCGGCAGTGGCACGCGCAAAGTATATGCTAGCCCCGACCATCTGCAAAGCGCCCATTTTGAGATGATGACGCATGGTTTTTTGCCTGCGGGCAAGGTATTCGACTGGCATAACCACCCCAACGTGGAAGAAATCATGGTAGTGCTCGTAGGTGAAGGTATCGTATCTGACGAAGACGGCGAGTACCCTTATGCAGCAGGCGATGTGTATATCTTCCCTGCGAATACACAACACAAAATTACTAACCCTTCTGACCAAGAGCATGAAATGATCTTTGTAAGAGTAAAGATATGATAGACCTGAGCGCACTCTCGCAATTTCTTTACCATGCCAACATGCCACATGCGACTGGTGCAGCTAATACTCATAGCGAGACCGACGGCTCGCGAACCATCACCTTTTCCGAAGGTAACTTCAGCATGCACGATAACTTCTTTGGCGGGGAGCCCTACGGTGGACGCATGGTTATTAGCTACCAGCACGCACCTGTATGGATGATGGTCTACTACGGCCAGTTTACGGCCACCGATTTTGTTCCTAATGCCGTGTATGGCTTCTTGCGAGAAGCACTGCAACATGGGCCAGAAGAGAAACCATTTCGTGGTCCAGATAGTTATCGAAAAGACACCTTTGAATACCGCAACGAAGTTACGGGTGACATCTCCAGCTACTCGGGCAAAGAAGTTATTTTGCAAAATGGCACCCAAATATACTGGGCCACTTACCTCAGCGGGCTAGTTGATCAGCGTGCCCAAGAGAGTATGTAGGAGAGCGTCTGCCATGCGCGAAATAGAAATAAAGGTACGGGTTGCCGATAAGGAGCAGTTGCTGGCGGCACTGGAACGCCAAAATATTATCATGGGCCAGCCAATTACGCAGCACGACGTGGTGTACGGCCCTAAAGCCTCGGGCAATCCACCTGGTACCAACTGGCTGCGCATTCGAACCCAAAGTGACGGCAAGGTGCTTTTTACGTTCAAAAAGTCGGTTGTTGGACATCTGGATTGCATCGAACACGAAACAGCGGTCGAAGACGCTAGCGAGCTAGAAAAAATTCTCACCCAGCTGGGGTATGCCCTTTACTCCGACCTCACCAAAACCCGCTCAAAGGGTCGCATGGGCGACATCGAGCTGTGTCTGGACGAAGTGTCGGGCCTGGGCACTTTTATTGAGGCCGAGAAACTCATGCAAGAGGATGCCAACCATGACGCGGTTGTAGCCGAACTGTGGCAACTACTTTCTGGGCTAGGATTACAAAAAGCTGACGAAGTGCATGAGGGCTACGACGTGCTGGAGCGTCAGCAAAAAGGGCTACCAAGGTAATATGGAACACCCTATTCACCGCCAGATTACCGACCTGCTACAGCAGCACGATTGCTGGTTTGAAGAATTTGAGCATGCACCTGTACGCACGAGCGAAGAGGCCGCCAATATTCGCGATGGCTACACGTTGCAGCAAGGTGCTAAAGCCTTAATTGTACGTGTCAAAATACCCAACCAAGGCAAAAAATTTGTGATGCTAGTAATGCCGGCAGACCAAAAGTTTAGCAGTGCCAAGGCACAACATGCATTGGGCGCCAAAGATTTACGATTTGCCACCGAAAACGAGGTAGAAGAGATTACCAAAGGCGTAAAACCGGGTGGCGTGCCACCTTTTGGTAATCTGTTTGACCTCGAGGTTATCAGTGATTCAACACTGTACAACAACGAAAAGATCGTCTTTAATGCCGGCCGCACTAGCTCTATAGGTATGCTGTCTGCCGACTACAAAAAGCTCGTGCAGCCCATCGTTGCCGACATTGTATAGCAACTAATAATCCGTTTCGCCTTCACGTACAACAGCTGCAGCTCTTGGCGCTGCACCCCCATCTAACTGCATTTTTAACACCTCTGTCCAACTATAGCTGGTGTCGTGTGCCAATTGGTACGCTAACTGCGCATGCTCGCTTAGCCATGTGGCATAGTCGGCCGTCGTGGTTTGCCCTGCCAATGTTGCTTCAAGTAGCCTGGAGTAATCACTGTTGAGTGTTGCCAACTTGCCAAGCTGATCGGCGGCACCTGCGTGCACCCCACCAATACTTTCCAACAGCTGTTTTACGAGTTGTGTTGTCCAACCCTTATCGAAGATAATCCGGTTTTCTACCTTGGGCGCTAGCCCATCGCTAAAGATAGCAACCAGTACTTTCCGGCCAATTGTAGCCGGCAGTTCAAAAGCACGCTGCAAGGTGTGCAGATCGATCGCATCGTTTCTTTTCATAAGCGCCCGTGCAAATTGCTGAGCCTTGCCACTGCAATAAGCTACAGCAATTTCGACTACCCTATCTCTGTCAATAGAATTGGCAAATAGCGATGCAGGGATGGGACTGTTGCGCTGCCAGTGTGGCTGGTTGCGCTGTACAGCGACCAAATGGCGCATAAAAAGCGGGTCTATGTTGTGCTCTAGCGGATTCTTGAGCGCTCCTCGAGGAACAACGTGTTCTTCGATAGGAACACGGTAGCGCGTCTCGGCCGCTTGAAGTACGGTACGAATGCCTGGCAGCGCCACTGCCGCTTGCGTTGCATCATAGACAAGCAAAACATCTACATCACTACGCCTATTGGGCTCATGTACTGTCGAACCATATACTAAAGCTGCATCGACGCCCGGCGCCCCAACATATAAATCTCCCGTAACCTGTTCAAACAATTCGTCAAGCACAAAGCGCGCAGCCGCGTGGTGGGCGCCCACCTCCGGGACAAGTCCAGCACTCACTTCTTCAACTGAAAAAACTTTACCCATGACAAAATTATCCGTTAAACACACCCAGATGCAAGCACGAGTGCTTTAGCCCCCGTCATCCCGGCCTCGACCCGGGATCCAGTAATTAAAGCCATTCCTCCTGCACCCAAAAAAGATGTCAGCACCACCTTACAATCGCAAGCTTATCTTTCCGACCGGGTTCGGGGCCTCTCGTCACAACTAGATTGGGATTGAAGCTGTTTGGCGGAATCAAGGCAGAAGCCTGTCCCCCTCCTCTTTGTAAATCATAAGAGGGGGACCACCGCAGGTGTTCTTCTGCCGCCGCCAAATAGCTTCAAGCACAGTCACGTTGTGACGTCTGGCCCCGGGAGCTTTTTGCTTACTTTTTGTCGGTACAAAAAGTAAGGGTACTCGCTTCCAGCGAGTACAGGGGCTTTGCGGAGCAAAGAAGGAGCTAAGGAACTAAGAGAGAAAGAAGAATGAGTGCAGAAGGAACATATGTACTGGATCCCGGATCGAGTCCGGGATGACGGCAGTTGGAGATTCGGGTGAGTTCGGGGTGACCAGGTATAGGAGAAACGTGATTGATTGGATGGCGGGGTGAGTGATGGACTATTCGCGGATGGTAGTGTAGGTAAGCTGATCCTTTTTGACGCCAACGCTTAGGACGTCACCAGTTTGATAGTGCTCACTTAGGAGCTCTGTAGCAATGTGGTCTTCAATCTCGTCCTGAATAAGACGGCGCATGGGGCGCACGCCATTTTTGGCGTCATAGCCCTTGTCTAGTAGGAATTGTTTGGCAGCGGGCGACAGTTGGAGGCCTAGGCCGTGCTTACGCAGACGGGTCTCTAGCTCGGCGATTTGCAGGTCAATAATATGGTAGATGTCTTTTTTGGTAAGTGCGCGGAAGACAATAACTTTGTCGATACGGTTTAAAAACTCGGGGCGCATGGTCTTTTTAAGATCATCGAGCACCTTGCTACGGTTTTGCTCGTGCAATGCGTCTAGGTCTTTGATGTCGCTGGTGCGCGTAGCCTGAAAGCCAAAGTTGGCTTCTTTTTGCAGTTTGTCGGCACCGATGTTGCTGGTCATGATAACAATAGTGTTGGTAAAGTCGATCTTGCGGCCTTTGGCGTCGGTAAGCGCACCGTCTTCCAAAATTTGGAGCAGCATATTAAAGGTGTCGGGGTGGGCTTTTTCGATTTCGTCAAACAATACCAGGCTGTATGGGCGGCGGCGAATTTTGTCGGTCAGTTGTCCACCATCGTCGTAGCCAACGTAGCCGGCGGGCGCGCCCACCAGGCGAGCTACATTGTGGTGCTCGCCAAACTCGCTCATGTCGATTTTTACTAGAGCGTCGTCACTACCAAAGAACTCGCGGGCCAATACACGCGCTAGTTCGGTTTTGCCAACGCCAGTGGGGCCTAAGAAGATAAACGAGCCAATAGGACGCTTTTCGGATCCAATGCCCGAGCGGTTGCGGCGCACAGCGCGGGCCACGGCCTCGACAGCCTCCTGCTGGCCTAGTACATATTTGCCTAAGCGCTTTTCCATGTTGAGCAAATACTTGGCCTCGGAGCGAATTACCTTGGTAACGGGTACGCCGGTGATACGCGCCACTACTTCGGCCACGTCTTCGCTGGTAATCTCAATGCGCTTGGCACCCTTGTGAGTCGCCTGCATTTTGGCTAGTTCTTCGTTGATTTGCGAGGCACGCGTTTTGTGCTCGGCAGCCTTTTGGTAATCTTCGTTGTCGACTGCTTCGTCAATACGAGTGTTAACCAGCTTGAGCTCCTTTTGCAGCTTGCGTACTTCGGGCGATGTTTTGCCCTGTCCTACACGCAAGTGTGCAGCTGTTTCGTCTAGTAGGTCGATAGCTTTGTCAGGCATGTAGCGGTCGTTAATATAGCGTTTGGCTAAGCCAACAACGTCTTCGACAATCTCGTCGCCAATAGTTACACCATGAAACTCTTCGTAGTGTTTGCGCAAGCCCTTGAGTATGGCCACGCTTTCGGGCACGGTAGCTTCGGGCACTTGCACAGGTTGAAAACGGCGCTCTAGGGCAGCGTCTTTTTCGATGTGCTTGGTGTATTCGGCAGTTGTGGTAGCACCAATAAGCTGCATTTTGCCACGAGCCAACGCAGGCTTGAGTATGTTGCCAGCGTCCATAGCACCTTCGGCTGCACCAGCACCTACAATCAGATGCAACTCGTCGATAAACACAATGGTGCGTTTGTCGTTTTCTAGTTCGCTCATGACCTTTTTAAGGCGTTCTTCAAACTCGCCACGGTATTTGGTGCCAGCAATCATGCCAGCTAGGTCGAGCATAATAATGCGTTTGTCGAGCAAGCTGTCGGGTACGTCTTCGGACACAATGCGCTGGGCAAGACCCTCGGCGATAGCTGTTTTGCCCACACCTGGCTCGCCAATAAGTACTGGGTTATTTTTGGTGCGACGATTAAGGATGGTAATTACGCGGCGGATTTGCGCTTCGCGGCCCACTACTGGGTCGAGTTTACCAGCGCGGGCTTCGGCAGTCATGTCGGTGCCAAAAAAGTCTAGAGCGGTCTTGCGACCCTTGTTGCGGCCTCCGGTACGTCGGCGAGTGTCGGTTTCTTCGCCTCCACGGTTGCTGTCATCATATGGGCGCCCCAGCAATTGCTCGAGCTCGTTCATAATGCCATCAACATCGACGTTCATGGTACGCAGTAATGTAGTTGCGCGGGCGTTTTTTTGGCTCAGTAGTGCATCTAGGATATGCTCGGTACCGCAAAACTCTTGAGAGTATTCTTGAGCGGTGTCATAAGCCATTTTGAGTGTTAGCTTGGCGGTTTCGCTCAGACCTTTAGCGCCGGCGTTGAGCACTACAGCCTTGGGGGTAAGATTGAGTGCAATTCGGGCGCGGTCGAGTGTTACGCCCGCACCCTCCAAAACTTTGGCTCCCATGCTGCCTTCTTGGGCCAAAATACCAAGCAATAAGTGCTCGGTGCCTACATAGGCACTGCCAAAACTGCGGGCAATGGCGTCGGCATGCTTGAGGCTCTCTAACGCATTGTTAGTTAGGTGGTTCAAAAAATCTTGGAAATCGGCGCTGTTTGGTGTCATATAACATCTAGTATAGCAATTAGCACTCACCAGTCAAGAGTGCTAACAAAATGCTTTTTTGGGTTCGGTGCGGTAGTGGAGCTTGCTGTTTTTGTTGAAGCCCGGAAGAAACGGTAGCCTAGCTACCATGCCTGAGGACTGGAGATAAAAACAGTGAGATACGCTGCCGCATTGAGGCCAAGGGAGTATTTTATTAGGGCTCTTAACTGTGGTCAAGAGTGCTAGTTATGTGGCTGGCTTGGTCGCCTGGAGTAGTATAGCTTGATGATTCTACTGAAACCCGGGAAGAGGCGTAGCCGTAGCTACTCTTCTCGGTAGGCTTTCCCGAGTATACCCCGACCGAGGTCAAGGTTGCTAACGCGGCGCTCCGTCTCGCAGTATTTCTTCGACAGTACTCGCATCCGGTGTCAGTGTCGGCATGCCGCCAACTTGAAGTGTTCCCTCGTAGCGCGCGATATATGACAATGGTGGCAAATTAAGTTCCGCCTGGTGCTCAAACCGGTGATACCCAGGATATATAAGTTGTACTTGTCGCATTGCGCCAGCCCCTATGGCAACTGGTGTAAGGGGAGCCATTACAAAGGCGTTTTCGTCTTGCTCTCCATCGCCAACACATACGTGGTAATTTATTTGATCGCCGAGTATCACATGCTTTACGACTGCAACAAAAGGATTAATCATGCCAGGCTCGCCCTGCACCCCAATGCGCATATGTGCTGCAGGTGGTACCTTGCCTACGACTTCTGTTGCCCAGTACCCACCATGTTCGGCTTTTTCGGCCGCTAGTTGACGATAGATGCGTTGTGAAAAATTTCTATATAGCATTTCGGCATCCTAAAATTTATATGATTTTGTAAGATAAAAAACCGGGAGGCGTGGTGCCCCCCGGTATACGCAAGCGATACAGTTAAAGGCTATTCGCCGTGCTGCTCAATGGCTTCGAGTAAGCTGTTCTCGAGGTCGCTCTTCTTTTTGAGTTTAACTGGGCCAGGTTTAACAGTATTTACCACTGGCTTAGCTACTTCTTGGGCAGCGGCAGGCTCGGCAGCAGGAGCTGGAGCGGGTGCTACTTGCTTGTCGGCTTCGATGTCTAGTTCGTAGCCACTAAGCTTACTGGCCAGACGCACGTTTTGGCCACCGCGGCCAATGGCAATGCTCAATTGGTCTTCGGGGACGATAACCTTGGCCTTTTTGGCTGCTTCGTCTAATACTACCTTGCTGACCTTGGTGGGGCTGAGGGCATTAGTAATGTAGGTGACGGCGTCTTCGGCCCATACAATGATGTCAATCTTTTCTTGCTCTCCTACTTCGCTCATAACAGCGTTAACACGCGTACCATGGCCACCAACAAAGGTGCCAACTGGGTCTACACCCTGTACAGTGCTGCTCACGGCTAGCTTGGTGCGCACACCGGCTTCGCGGGCAATGCCCTTGATTTCGACAGCACCGCTGTCCATTTCGGGGACTTCGGCACGGAAGAGCCACTCAACAAACTGTGTGCAACCGCGCGAAACAACCAACTGTGGCCCACGCATGCCTCGCTCGACGTCCTTAAGATATACCTTAAGGCGTTGGCCTGGGTAGTAACGCTCGCCCTGAATTTGCTCGCTGCGAGGCATAATACCCTGTGCTTTGCCTAGGTCGACACGTACAATATTGCCTTCTACGCGAGAGACAAGAGCATTGATAACAGTGCCGATTTTGTCTTCGTACTCAGTCATTACAATTTCGCGCTCGGCTTCGCGCAAACGCTGCAAAATGACCTGCTTGGCAGTTTGGGCTGCCACGCGTCCAAAATCGTTGACCTTTTCGTGCACTTCGACAAAGTCGCCCAAAGCAGCATCTTTTTTCATAACCTGGGCTTGGGCCACGCTGAGCTCGTATGCGGGGCTCTCGACTTCCTCGACAACTTCTTTCATGACGTAGGCGTCTACATCACCAGTGTTGAGGTTCATGGTTACGCGCACTTCTTGCTCACGCTCGCCGTAATCTCGGCGGTAAGCAGCGGCTAGTGCCTGTTCTACTACTTCTTTTACGGTATCTTCGGGCAAGTTTTTCTCTTCCGAGATGGCTTTAATGGCAGTTGCAAGTTGTTTAAAGTCAAAATCCATCTTGCTTCGTCCTTTCTGTTTAAGGGGTCTTTATACGAAAAAAGCCGACCGCTGCGGCCGACCAATCCCTTTTAGCATAGCAAGACGTGTCTGCGTGGTCAAGCGTTAAATCATTGCAAATAAACCATAAACATTGTACAATTGCTGTCCATGCCCGAAACAGCTCACGAACGGTCGCTACCTACTGTTATAGAAGCTTTTGATACTTTTGAGCCGTACGCCCGCACCGACCACTTTCCGTACAGTCCCAGATTGTTCCAATTGCGCACCGACGAACAGGGCAAGATTTTGCCCACCACGCGACAGCACGAGGGATTGTATCTGAGCATCCCCTCCCCACATTACCTGGAAGCCAGTCTGGTCTTCGCGAATCCAGCGCTGCGAGAAACACCACGTCAGGGTGCAAGGTACCTGGGCGAGTTGGGTATGCCCTTGCTGGCGTCGACATGTGTCCAATATGCCAACTCTGTCGAAGAACTATCGCATATTACTGACAAACTTGTTGAGTGGTCGAAGACTCATCCGATATCTCCATGGGTAGGTCGGACTTACCTACTGGCGTTTAGAAATGCGCTTTGTGCCAGCATGACTTTTTCTGATTACACCGATCCGACAGCCGCCGCACCCTTTGTCGAGGTGCTGGCCGGCATAGATTGGAACCACCCACAGCGCCATCGTATCGAAAGCGCAATTCGGACACTGCTTGCTAAGTTGCTGCACTACGACGCAACTGCGGCAAAGTCCGCCTATGGGCATATGCGCATCCCTGCCAATCATCGGCCGATTGCCATACGCACCATTAGCACCCTCGATAGGGCGGGCGTGCTTCAACCAGAATTTTGGAGCAAAGATGCTATTACTGGTGGCCTTGCCATTACCGAGCCACGGCTCTTACCCCTACTGCGTGACAAGCTAGAATCACCTGCCGGCCCAGAAACCGTAGCGGCCCTAAGCAAGGTAAAAGAGTACGGCGTTGCTGATTACATAGCCAGGCTGCTTGAGCATTACTCTCAAGACCCGCTGCGTCATACTACAAATGCCGCACTGCTACGCCGACGTTTGCGCCCCGATGGCAGGCCCGAAGGCACAGTTGACCTTGGCAAACTTATTAGCTTTGCCAACGAGCTAGTAGAGCGCTTTAACGGCGGCCTGACCGAATTAGAGCAACTTGCACCTTTACCTGCCGACGAATCGCTTGTTAGCGATGCCCTAGTCCGGCTCTTATTTTTTACTCGTGGAACAGGTGTTGGCCTAGAGGTAAGTACCTCCCAATACGAAGTCGACATGATGCATGCCGATGTTGTCGCCCTCATCCGCGAACGCGGCAAATCGCGTCGCCGCGACCGTGCCTTGGCGCAAGTGGCCCTGCAGTCCAGCGGCCTTGAGGGTCACCAACTAGTCACTGCCCAAAGTCTCATTGCCCGGGGCATGCCAGCTACCGAAGCAATCGCGCTGGTAAGCAGCCAATCCTGAAGTCTGCATGGTAGAATAAACCAATGACGAAAAACGTGCGACGGTTATACGAGGGTTTTGTACCCGAGCAGTATCAATTGTTTTTAGACCCCAACATGGCAACCAAAAAAGTACAGGGCACCGTAACCATTATCGGCCTCAAAAAAGGGCGACCCAGCCAACGATTATCGTTCCATCAACATGGGCTCAAAATTATCTCGGCCACCATTACTAAGCACGACAAAAAAGGCGATACCCACATTGAAGTGTCGCGTATTAACCTACAAAACAAACTGGACGAGGTGCGCTTGCACACCGAGTCCCAATTGCATGCCGGCAAGTACACCGTTACTTTGGACTTTACTGCGGCTATCCAAGACGGCATGCACGGCATTTACCACGCCGATTACCAGCAGGATGGCACTAATAAAACCGTTATTTCGACCCAGCTAGAGAGCCATCACGCCCGCGAGGCCTTCCCATGTATCGACGAGCCCGAGGCCAAAGCCACCTTTAGCCTCAGTCTTACCGTACCCGACGGCAACACAGCTCTAAGCAATATGCCCGAAAAAAGCAGCACGCAAGAAGACGGCAAGCGCGTTGTTACATTTGATGCCACGCCCAAAATGTCTACCTACCTACTAGCTTTTGTGATTGGCGACCTACAATCGCGCGAAACCACCACCAAAGACGGCGTTATGGTACGCACATGGTCTACTAAAGTACACAGCCCAGAGTCGCTCGATTTTGCGCTCGGTATTGGCAAACGCTGCATCGAATTTTTTAACGATTATTTTGGTACGCCCTTCCCTCTGCCTAAATCAGACAATGCGGCTATACCTAATTTTTCGGCTGGAGCCATGGAAAACTGGGGACTCATTACCTTCCGCGAAGTGGCGCTTCTGGCCGAGCCAGGCCAAACTGGCCAAAGCAGCCAAGAAACCATTGCCCTTGTCATGTGTCACGAACTGTCACACATGTGGTTTGGCGACCTGGTAACCATGAAGTGGTGGAACGACCTATGGCTTAACGAAAGCTTTGCCAACATGATGGAATACGTCGCTGTAAACGCCCTGTACCCCGATTGGCACATTTTTAATCAGTTTATCGCCCAAGAAGGTTTGGCATCATTCCGCCGCGACGCTATTCCTGGTGTGCAAGCTATTAAAATCGAAGTACACCACCCCGACGAAATTAGCACGTTGTTTGATCCATCGATTGTGTACGCTAAAGGCGGTCGTTTGCTTAACATGTTGCGCACCTTCATTGGCGAAGACAACTTCCGCACGGGGTTACAAACATACTTTAAAAAACACGCCTACGGCAATACTACTGGTGATGATTTGTGGGCGGCACTTGGTGCGGCCACTGGCAGCGACGTGGCCGACTTTATGACGCCGTGGCTTACGCAACCTAACTTCCCCGTCGTAACGGTGGATCAAGAAGGCACTATTGTTGCCATTACCCAAGAGCACTTTTTGCTCGATCCCTCCAAGGTCGACGCTACTCGCCGCTGGCCCATTCCACTATTTGCCACAAGCAATACTATTCCAAAACTACTCGACAAAGAGCGTATTGAGATTACCCTGCCATCTGCCGACTTTGTGCGTATTAATCAAGGTGCTACCGGCCACTACATTGTGCAGTATCAAAACCCAACACACGCCGCCGCCGTAGCCAAACAAGCCGCCAGCAAAACGCTCTCCGAGGGCGAACGCCTTATGTTACTGTCAGACAGCTCACTCCTTGCCAAAAGCGGCCGCGCTGGCTTTGCCGCAACACTAGAGTTGCTCAACCACTACGCAAACGAAGATAGCGAGCCGGTGTGGGATATTATGGCGCTTATCATTGCTGACGCTAGGCGTTTTATCGACGCCGACCCAGCACTAGAGGAAGCCATCAGGCTGCTGGTACGCAGGCTCCTGGAGCAGCAATATCAACGCTTGGGCTGGAAAGAACAGCCAAGCGAATCGAGCCAAGATACCAAATTACGCGCCACTATTTTGGGCTTAGGGGTGTATAGCGAGCACCCGAAGATCGTAGAGGAGGCTATAGCCCTCTTCGAGGCATACAAAACCGAGCCATCGGCAGTGTCGGCCGAACTGCGCGGCATCGCCTTTAGCGCTGCTGTTAAGTTTAAAAACCCAGGGGCGTTTGATTGGCTACTTGCCCTAGAAGAGCAAACCACCAGCCCCGACCTTAAACACGATATCTTGGCCGCCCTAACCATTACTCGCGATCAAGACGAAGCCGCCCGCTTGTTAGCCCGCGTTACCGACGACACCAAAGTGCGTCTGCAAGACGTGGACTACTGGATTATCTACCTGGTGCGCAACCGCTATCAGCAAGAACAAGCCTGGCGCTGGTTGCGCGACAATTGGGGCTGGATAGAAAAAGTCTTTGCTGGCGACAAAAGCTACGATATCTTCCCGCGCGTGGTAGCCAGCAGCTTTAATACTCGTGCCCGACTCGATGAGTACAAAGCCTTTTTTGGCCCTATGGAAAGTATCACCTTCTTGGCACGCAATATTGCCATGGGCGTACAAGAAATCGAAGACCGCGTAGCCTGGATCGAACGCGACCTCCCCGCTGTCCAGAAATACTTCGCTGCGTAAACGTAAACATTGTTTTATAAGCTGTATTATTGTATAATATAGTCCTTATGAAACAAGAGAGACGTCCTGCTACTGGAGAGCTGCCCATGTTGCCCTTAGATGACTATGCGATCGAAGATCGGCACCTTCTGGCTCGTCTTGAGCCCTATAGCGGCGAGTTTACCGAGCTTAGTGCTATCCTGGTAGCCTCGCTCAGCTCCCTGCCTTCGGAGGTACACGAGGTTAGCGGCGCCTGGCGCATTGGGTACACTGCCGATGCCACACGCCCACAAGTCACACAACTGTGCGTACTACGCTCGCCACAAGCCTTGCATCGCTATGACTATGCACTCGACGAAAAAACACCCCAAGCTCGTGGCACAGCCGGCTTTAGACTTACCGCCTCGGGCATCATGACCGATTACGAAATTGTTGAAACACCAACACATACTACATTGCCCTTAGACAGCCCAAAATCGTTTAAAGAGCTATGCGACCGCGCTCTTGCTGCCGCAGATACCGTCGCTATCGACGAAACTTGGGATGCAGCACTAGCCAAGTTGCCGCTCATAGATGCTCAAGCCATAGCAGCGCTTGACCCTAAGTCACACCACCCCGCCACATGGGCAAATTTTTTGTTGAGCCACTGTGGCGTAGACATCGACCGCACCTCACCCATTCTTCAACGCCTTATAGACAGGCCAAACATGGCAGTAACGGTTGCCGCCGCCTACTATAACGATCACCGGATTCTTGCTAGATGGTTACCTGCGGCGCTCGATGCATATAAGGCAGAACACCCTGCATTTCATACAAAGCAACGCGCCCTTCTAGAAGATCACCTCCTAGACCAGCTTTACGCGCTGCGCGGGCGAGCGCTCGATGCACAGACCTTTGTCGTTGACGCACTAACGCAAACCGCTGCCTTAGGCGGCACGGGCAACTTTGTGTGGCAAAAACTCGCCACCCCTACAACCACTCACCACGATTATCCAGTGGACGAGTGGAGCGATCCCGACATTTGGTAAGCGTTTTCATCCTGCAGAGGTCCGTCCTCTGACAGATAAGAATTTTGCCAGTTTAGATGTGGACTGCGTTGGTAATACGAAAATCGTCGCCCGACACTTCGATGGCACAGAGTTCGTACCCACCGCTGTAGTCGTTGGCTTGCACCCAGCTTTCGGCGGCAAAACGCATTTGGTGTAACTTTTTGGGCGTAATGTAGTCTATACCTTGGCCTTGTTGGGTAGATTGACGGTATTTTACCTCACAAAACAATATCATGCCGCCCCGCTGGGCAACGATGTCTATTTCGCATACCCGTGTGCGCCAATTGCGCTCTACCACTGTACAGCCTTTGCTTACCAGAAAATCAGCGGCGGCTGCTTCGGCGCGCTGGCCCACTTCGGTATTGCTCATAAATAGGCTTGTACCGGCTTGAAGCTGCGTCGGTGTAGCTCGCACAGGCCCAGCTTATTAATAGCCTGCCGATGTGCCGCAGTGCCGTACCCTACGTGCCGCTCAAAGGCGTAGCCCGGAAATTTGGTGCTCATTTCGCTCATATAGCGGTCGCGTGCCACTTTGGCAATAATACTTGCGGCGCTAACGGCCGGCACCAAGTTGTCGGCACCAATCAGCGTTTCGCTACCGGCTACATCGGCCAAAAAGTTGTGGTTGCCGTCAACTATTAGGCGCTTGTACGGCGCAGTAATGGCCGCAAAGGCGCGAACCATAGCCAGGCGTACGGCTTCGGTAAGGCCGTGCTCGTCAACCTCTTGCGACGTAGCCCAGCCAATGCCAAAAACGGTAGCGGCCACACGTATTTGTGCGTCCAGACGCTCACGCGCGAGTTTAGTAAGCAGCTTTGAATCTTTAAGCCCGGCAATAGGTTTGCCAAGCAGCACGGCACCAGCCACTACTGGCCCGGCCCAACATCCTCTGCCAACTTCGTCTATCCCCACGATCATAACCTGAGTATAAAGTATAACGTTGCAAAGTTAAAAACGGCTACAGTGGTGACTATCGAGATTAGCGAGACAATAGGCACAATAAAGTACAAAACATATTGCCCATAAGTAAAACAAAGTATATAATTTAGCTCTTACCTCATGAGAGCACCATTCGAAAAACGCCCAGGAGTCTTCCGCAGAAACCGCACCAAGTTTGCTATAGGCGGTGCTATTGTTGCAGGCATTGCGGCTATTGGCTGTTGCGCTGGCGAGCTTACGCCTACCCCGCACCTTCCCAAAGCTGAAGCTACTTCGCCCGCCGTTCCAACCAAACAAGAACACCCTACATTTGGTTGCGACTCCATGACCTTAGACCTCAACTCGGATGGCTATACACTAACTGCGGTAACACATGGTCCACAGCCGACTACCCCGGTAAGCTTTACCTACTACGCCAACTTTCTTCATACCCCCGACCAGCACGATACCATACACAGTACACGTGTAGAGTTACACGGCGGCCAAATTATAAGCGTTATTGGTTCGCTTAGCGTTGACGGCAAAGTATCCAACTGCCCACCCATTAACAACTAACAAAAAACGCCCTTTACAGGGCGCTTTTTTGATAGAGTCAAAAACTTAGGCTTCTTGGTGCTTGGCGAGTGCTTCGGCAACTTTGGCTTCTTTTGCAGCTTCTTCGGCGGCCTTCTCGGCGGCTTCGGCCTCGGCGGCGGCAGCTTTTTCTTCGGCCAGTTTGGCTTCTTCTTCCTCGGCAGCTTTGTCTACAACCGAGTTAACGGCTTGGCGGTCAAAGTCGACACCGCTCAGGCGAGCAGCCTTACCGGTACGGTCGCGCATGTAGGTAAGGTAATTGCGGCGCACTTTGCTACGCTTGGTAACTTCTACTTTTAATACAAGTGGGCTGTGGAGCAAAAAGCTCTTTTCGACACCAATACCGCTGGCAATGCGGCGAACAGTAATACGGCTAGTGTGGCTACCCTTGCGGTCGCAACGGATAACCATACCCTGAAAAATCTGAACGCGCTCTTTGGCGCCTTCGCGAATCTTTTGGTGCACTTTAACGGTGTCACCGCTTTTAACGTCGACAACAGCCGTCTTTTTAAACTGGGCTTCTATTTGTTGAATAACAGATTGCATGCGTTTTAAACCTTACACTTCTATTTGCTTTCAACAAAGTATACCACATCTGTTACGCCATGTGAAGAGCTATTGAAGCGTGAGTGTCGTCTGTAGCGACACTTGCGAACCAATGCCGATGCGCAAATCTTCATTGCATATGCCGCTACTAGTGGGGTGAACGCCAATCGTTGGTTCTAAACAGATATAGGGTGCGAACTCGTCGCGCTTCCATGCAGTCAAAGCAAGCGGTGACTCGTGCAATGCTCCATGTTTTCCGGGCGTAGCTTGCATTGTAAATTGCAAACCAGGAAGTGCGATTTCTAGAGGCTGGCCGGTAAGTTCTTTGAGGATAGGTTCGCCACGCATAATACGGCCTACAGCGCCGCGACCCAGCCATGCGTCGAGCGAACGCCCGTTAATCTCTACCTCGCTTGCGTCACCCTCAGGTAGTGGAAAGTAAAAATGCTCGCCAATACTTGTCCGAGCTACTTCATCGGTGTTATTAGTGGCTGTAGTTACGACCGAAAGCGCACGTTCGCCCAAAAAGAACATGCGGTGCAGGCGTGGCACTTCGTCGACGGCCGGCCCTTGGGCCTCAACGCGTACCCCGCGAGCCATGTGAGTAGTAGTTAAATCAAAATCAACGTAGCGGGAGTAACCATGTTGGCCGCCAGGTGTCTGGCTGGGCCCAAACGGCATACAAGCATGACTAATTGGTGGCTTTGGGGCTGTAGTTGACGATATTGAATACGACAGCAGATCAACACCATCAAAGCGAGCACGACGGAGCATGGCGCCACGCTCACGGACCTGTAGCGTATTGCCTTCATAATCAACCTCAATCAGAGAAGGCTTTATTACACCACTAGCTTTGTTCGTTTCGACAAGATCGGCAAAATGGGACATTGAAGGTATTTTAACAACACAAATGCTAATCTGTCAAAGGCAATACCGTGTACAATAGGGACTATGGATTATTCTCAACTCGCCCTGCAAAAACACAAAGAACTACGTGGCAAAATTGCCTTGCAGTTAAAAGACACCCTAAATACCCGCGACAAGCTCAGCATCTACTACACCCCTGGTGTGGCTGCTGTTAGTAGTTACGTGGCCGAGCACCCGGACGAAGCCCGCGATTACACCTGGCTTAATAATGTAGTAGCCGTGATTAGCGACGGCACGGCAGTCTTGGGGCTGGGCAACATTGGCCCATACGGCGCCTTGCCCGTTATGGAAGGTAAGGCCATGTTGTTTAAACACTTTGCCAATATCGATGCCGTGCCTATTGTGCTTAACGTGCATAGCGCCGACGAAATTGTCACGGCCGTAAAAGCCATGGCCCCTAGCTTTGGTGGTATTAACCTCGAAGATATTGCGGCGCCCATCTGTTTTGAGGTAGAAGAACGGCTTAAGGCCGAGCTTCCCATTCCAGTAATGCACGACGATCAGCACGGGACGGCCATAGTAACGCTTGCCGGTCTTATAAACGCCATGAAGGTTACCGGCCGCACATTGGCGGATGCCAAAATTGTTGTAGCCGGGGCGGGTGCCGCGGGGACGGCCATCATAAAGCTGCTGCATCTGTATGCCAAACCCCGCATGTTTGCCGTGGATAGCAAAGGGGCTATTAGCGCCAACCGCACAGATTTAAACGATGAAAAACGAAAGCTATTGGAATACACCAATTTGTCTAACGTCGACGGATCTTTGGAAGAAATGTTAGAAGGTGCCAATATATTTATTGGTGTGTCTAAGGCTGGGCTGCTAACCGCCGACATGGTGCGCTCTATGGACAAAGACCCCATTATCTTTGCCATGGCAAACCCAGCGCCAGAGATTATGCCCGACGAAGCCAAAGCCGCTGGCGCCGCTGTTGTTGCCACTGGCCGCAGCGACTTTCCTAACCAGGTAAACAATGCCCTTGCATTCCCTGGTATCTTCCGGGGCGCACTCGACAACCGCGTGCGTGCGATTACGGATCAACACAAAATTGCTGCCGCCGAAGCCATTGCTGGGCTAGTAGAGTCGCCCGACGCCGAGCACATCATTCCAAGCGTATTAGACCCCAAACTGGTAGAAACGGTAAAAGCTGTTATACTATAGCCACTTATGGCAGACAGCGAATTTTTGCGACCAGCCACCACCGACTGGCGTATCGAAGAGTTAAACCAAGAGAAGCAAAGCCTGCTAGTACGAGGCTTGCGTGCCAAAATCATCTCTGCCCGCTTGGCCACTATTAAAGATGCCGCAGCCGACTATCTTGGCAACCAACTAAATAGCGATATTAATATGCTAGCTATTGTCAGTGGCCGAGTATACCTACCTACAGCAGAAAAGACCACCGTCAGTGCACTGCAAGGCCTTATAGGTCATGTTGGGGCTTTTCTAAGCACTGGCAGCCTAGCATACATAGCCAATGGCGCTGCACCCGAAGCAGCCCTAGCCGTGACCAGGGGCTACGAGCCACTGCCAGCCCAAACACTGCAACTGCCCGGCTTTGTTACGCTTAGCGAGCGTCGCCCTACCGACCAAGCACGTGTACCCATGGGTGTTGGCTGGATAGCCCTTGGACGCGACAGTGCTTTGGCAACTGCCGCCATTGGCAACCCGTTTACCGGTGAACTAACAACTGCTCAACTAGATATCGACAGCATACTTGCAAGCAGGTACGAGAACGAAATAATTATCGGCGGCGAAATCAGAGGTGTCGAGAAAAGTCCCTTGGGCGAACCATTTTTGTAAGAAGAGGCTAAAATTATATGGACGGACAAATACCGGGTGGCGGCGAATGGCACACCATGCCTTTGAGCCCTAGCCACCAAGCAAGCTTTGACGCAATGTTGCAAAGGCCAGATGCTCGAGCGTCGCTGCAAACCGCCTACCATGCGGCCTCGACATTCTGGCACGAAAATGACGAGACGCCACTTACTGTTATAACCGGCGTCGTAAGAATCCCCGAGCTGAGCACATACCCTGAAGCCGCAAGCATAGGCGAAGCAACACATCCAGCCAAGGTCCTCGAAAAGGTTATTACAAACATTGGTGGTATTGCTGGGCTAGGCACACTAAAGCTTGTGGATTTGCTCCGGGTGTTGCACCCCAACGAACGCCCCCAGCATCACTTGGCTGTGGTGCAAGGCGAATTGCCCAATCCAGAAGCAGTGCTCGAAATGAAGCGGCTAAGCGTACTGCACACGACGCTTGCCTCCAACAGAATGAAACTTGGTTTGGGCTTTTTGACACTCCGTCCTAACTCATCCGAAACAAGTATTGGCTTTGGCGATCCGCACGCCGGTAGGCTTGTTCGCACATGTATTCCAATGGGAGCAGTGACAATCAACGCGCGTCCTACACAAAAGTATCTTTAGCTCTTAATTTTCGACGTACAGCAGCGGCTAGGATATAACGCGGTACACTTCTTCGATGCTAGTAATACCCTGGGCGGCCTTAAGCAAGCCGTCTTGAAGCATGGTAAGCATGCCATCTTGTTGGGCTCTTTGTTGCAACATGTCGGTAGTAATTTGGCCAGACGGCTGGCGAAGTAGCAGCTGAATGCCGGGAGTCATAAGTAATTGCTCACGGATAGCAACCTGCCCAGTGTAGCCAAAAGGGTTTTGATCGGACTTGCCAGCTTTGTATAACGTAAGAGTGTCCAAATTTGGGTGTTCGACGCCTTGCGGCAATGTGTCGAACACTTGTTTAAGCTGAGCCTTGAGCCCATCATCGGGCTGGTAGGGCTGCTTGGTGGCGTCGTCTAGTCGACGCACCAGACGCTGCGCCATAATAAGATGCATCGCCGAAGCAAACAGCGGGTTCATACCAATAAAGTCCAGCATGCGGGTTAATGCCGCAGCTGACGACGAAGCGTGGAAGGTGCTTAGCACTAAGTGCCCGGTTAATGCAGCCTGAAGCGATGTCTTAGCCGTGTCTTGATCTCGAATTTCGCCCACCATAACGACATCTGGATCTAAACGCAGTACGGCACGCAGCTTTTCGGCAAAACCTAGGCTGTTGGTATCGCCATGTACCGGAATTTGCACAATGCCCCTCATAAAATATTCGATAGGGTCTTCCAGAGTAATAATCTTGCGCTCTTCGCTATTGAGCGTGTTGATAAGCGAATACAGTGTGGTTGTTTTACCCGAGCCAGTAGGGCCTACAATAAGCACCATGCCAGTAGGGTGGCGAATAACATCGTCGACGACATCGCGCTCTCTGGGGCTAAGCCCTAATTTGTCTAGGTTGAGAAGCTCCATTTCTAGCGTAAACAAACGCATTACTACGTCTTGACCGTACGCCGTAGGCACGGTTTCGACACGCAGGTTAACGGTTACCTCTTCGCCCGTAGCCAAACGAAACTTGCGGTTAATGTGTCCAGTTTGAGCGTCTTCGGCATCGGTAGAGATGTTAGCAGCACTGGCGATGGCCGACATCAGCTGGTGATACTTTTCGCGCGGCAGGCCAGCAATAACATGCAGCACGCCATCGACACGAAAACGAATGCGCACGTCCAACTCTTGATTCTCCAGGTGAATGTCCGACGCCTTAAGCTTATATGCCTGCTGAACCAAAAATGCCAGCATATCGTCAGCACGCACCTGAGCAAGCGTAGTAGACATGTCTTGTTGTAACTGCACATCGTTGGCGGCAGAAATATTGATATCTTGGTACGTAATCTGCTTTGGCGGATCGTACAAGCGCATGTATTCGCGGTAGCCCGCATCGGATATCAACACGAAAGCAGTACGAACATCGCTAAAACGTTGCTCCAGTGCACGTACGGCTTGCTGCGATGTGGTGTTAATAATGCCAAAAAGCACGTTGCTTTTGTCGACATTAAGCGGAATAACTCGCAGCTGATATAACTCGGCAAGCGGCATCAGATCTTTAAATAATACCTTGCTGGTTATTGTCGAGGTATCAACATAATTTAGACCCAAAATACGCGCACGGCGTTGGGTGGCGATCTCTTCGTCGCGGCGGGCGTCCTGACTCATAAACATAAGTATAACTTAAATAGATTTTGGAATGTAGCGATTTAGGCATTGTTTAGATATTCGATATTAGGGATTAGATATTGCTATAGTATTAGCATATGCGCGATATTATTTTAATTGCCCACAATTTGCGTAGCTGTCATAACGTTGGCTCGCTGCTACGCACCGCCGAAGGCCTTGGGCTACAAAAAGTAATCTTGAGTGGATACACGCCTCATCCGGCGCACGACAATGATCGCCGCCTGCCGCACGAGGCCGCCAAGATTACCCGGCAGATTCACAAAACTGCACTGGGTGCCGAAGACATGCTGAGTATTACCCACCACATCGACATTTTGCCAGTTATTAAAAAACTACAAAAAGATGGTTACTGCGTGGCTGCCATCGAGCAAGCCGATTACGCCCACGAACTGCCCAAGTATCATCCACCGCAAAAGATCGTCCTGCTGGTCGGCCGCGAAGTAGAGGGCGTTGAACCCGAAATTTTAGCCGCCTGCGACCTTTTACTCGAGATCCCCATGTTTGGCCGCAAAGAATCGTTTAATGTAGTACAAGCCGCTGCCATGGCCCTATACCATTGCACGTTCGCCTAGCCCCGTCATTCTCCGGCTAGACTAGACCGGAAAATCCAGCATACAAAGCAAATTCCTTATATGGTTCTCTTGTGGGTACCACATAGAGCTCAATATTTACTCGCGCTGGATTCCTGCCTGTGCGAGAATAACGACGACGAAGACCGGGCCTAGCCGAAGAACGAGGTACTGCAGGTCTTTAGCTCTGTAAGCGGTTATGCTACACTTTGGATAAGATGGTACTCGTAACCAAAACCAAACACAAAAAAAGACCATCACCAGCCACAAATGGGCGGCGCGGCGGTCAACATCACAAGCGTAACGACCACTATCTAAAAACCTACTGGCCATATATTCCCATTGCTGCCATTGTTACACTGGGGTTGGTTGCTAATACCTTTTTGGGCCACGTTCACAAAAGTGTACTAGGCTATGCCACAAGCATGAGTGTAGCCGAGTTACTTAACGACACTAACACCGAGCGCGGCGACAACGGCCTTGGTGGCCTAACTATTAACGCCCAACTCAATAGTGCGGCCCAAGCCAAGGCTAACGATATGGTGGCTCGTGATTATTGGTCGCACAACACCCCAGACGGTGATGCTCCGTGGGTATTTTTTGTTAACGCTGGCTACAACTACCAAACCGCGGGCGAAAATTTGGCGTACGGATTCGACAGTAGCGCTACTGCCGTTACGGCCTGGATGAACAGCCCCGAGCACCGGGCCAACATTCTTAATAGTACGTATAAGGACGTAGGCTTTGGTTTTGCCAACTCGTCCAATTATCAAGGTACTGGCCCCGAAACCATAGTAGTGGCCGAGTATGGCAGCTCGCAGCAGCAAGTAGCAGCCGCGCCTACTGCATCAGACCAAACACCGGCGATTTCTCAGCCAAGCACAACGCCTGCAGCGGCGCCAAGCACACCGGCCGATAGCGAGCAACCCCAAGTTAAACCAGCCGAAACCAACACCACAAACCTTACCGAAAGCCAAAACCCCACCACTACCGCCGGGACTGTAGCCAGCAAAAATGTCTCACGCATTCAGGTACTGTCAGGTGGCAATGCCTCGTGGACTATGTTTGCCGTTACCTCTATTGCTACGCTGAGCCTTGCTATCTTCTTCCTGCGTCACGGCCTTTTGTGGCATCGCGTCCTTGTTAAGGGCGAATCATTTGTGATGCACCATCGCCTGCTCGACGTCACTCTGGTACTAGTAATCGTCATCGGCTTTGTCATCACCCGCTCCGCCGGCATCATCCGCTAGCAAATCCATCCCACCCCCGTTTTTTGTCATCCCGCCCTAGATCCGAAATCCAAGACAATAAAGAATATTCCTCCTGCACTCAAAAAAGACGCCAGCACTGACTACCAATCGCCAGCATATCTTTCCAGCCGAGTTCGGGGCCTCTCGCCACAACTAGATTGGGATTGAAGCTATTTGGCGGAATCAAGGCAGAAGCCTGTCCTGATTCTTCTACTAAAGAATCAATCAGGACCACCGCAGGTGTTCTTCTGCCGCCGCCAAATAGCTTCAAGCACAGTCACGTTGTGACGTCTGGCCCCGGGAGTTTTTTGCTTACTTTTTGCGGTCAAAAAGTAAGGGTACTCGCTTCCAGCGAGTACAGGGGCTTTGCGAATAGCAAAGAAGGAGGTAGGTAGCTAGAAAAGAAGAATGAAAGAATGGATGCAGAAGGAACATGTGTCCTGGACCCCGGATCTAGTCCGGGATGACGGCGATTGGGAGGTTGGGGTGAGCCAGGAATGACGGGCGGGGCTAAAGACCGACTACTGAACTTTGATATTGGCAGCCCCAGCAAGTTCCCGCAATTTTCCAAGTGTCGGCTCGGCTAGATCAATTCGCGACGGGAGCTTAATAATCTGCTTGGTGCTAGCCTCGCCCAAAACCAACACTACCTCGGCGTCGCCTTTGTTGCCGTCAATGGCTTGCTTGAGTGCAAGAAGCAGGTCCTGGTTACTGCCATCGGCCAAACGAATATAGACACGAGGCGGTGCAGCAGTCTTAGCTGTTACAGCGGCCTTGGCCTTAACCGCCGATACTGCTGCTAATGCGCGCTTGCCAGCCGAGGGGGCACCGGGCAGCTTAACCTTCCTGCCAGTTTCTTGGTAGCCTTGAGCTTGTTCGGCGGTAATCTCGCGTGCGTCGTCCACCATAATCTTAAGCTCCTCGCCAATGTTGCCCTCACGGTCTTTAGCGCTTAGCTTGCCACGAGCTAAAATGACACGGTCGCGCTGCCACAAGCCCGCAGTCTGTTGATATGAGTTAGGAAACAAGATCAGCTCCAGCTCTCCAAACTGATCTTCTAGTTTAACAAACGCCATTTTTTGGCCATTTTTTGTGGTAATTTCGCGAATATCGGTAATAGCTCCACCTACAGCTACTGACTTGCCATCGTGCTCGGGCTTGAGCTGATTAAGCGGCATAGTTTGCTCGGATAAATATGTAGCGTACATAGTAAGCGGATGTTGGCTAAGATACAGGCCCAAAAGTTCGCGCTCCCACAACAGCTGCTCGCGCTGATTAAAAACCTGTGTAGCTTTTTCAAGCGTCAGTTGCGGCTTGGCAATAATTATGGAGTCATCTGCGCTGCCAAACAAATCTACCTGGCCGCTGCTGGCTTCTTTTTGCAAGCGATTGCCAAAGGCTATAATAACGTCTAGGTTGTGCAGCAGCTGCGAGCGATCGCCAAAACGGTCAAAGGCACCGGCTTTTACCAGGCTTTCCAAAGCTTTGCGGTTGCAAATGCGTACGCTAACGCGTGCCAAAAAATCTTCTATCGAATCAAAATGCTTTTCGTCGCGCGCCCGAATAATTTCTTCCACAGCCCCTGTGCCCACGTTTTTGATAGCGTCCATGCCAAAGCGCACGTCGGCTTTTCGGTTGTCTGGGTTGTTTTTGTCCGGTACAACGGCAAACTCGTGGAATGATTCGTTAACGTCGGGTTGCAATACGTTGATACCCATCTTTTTACACTCGGTGATTTCGATGCTTAGACGGTCGGTGTCGTCGTAGTCGCTGGTCATAAGCGCCGCCATAAAGGCCGACGGGTAGTGCGCCTTAAGATAGGCAGTCCAATACGAGGTAAGACCATAACAAGCTGAGTGCGACTTGTTAAAACAGTAGTCGGCAAAGCCAAGCAAGTCTTTCCAAAACTTTTCGATCACCTGTTTTGGTACCCCATTAGCCACGGCCCCGTCAATAAACTTGACCTGCATTTTTTGCATGACGTCGAGTTTCTTTTTACCAATAGCTTTGCGCAGCGTGTCGGCTTCGCCGCCAGTAAAGCCACATACATCGCGCGAAATTTGCATCACTTGCTCTTGGTATACCAGCACGCCAAAGGTGTTGCCTAGCGCACCTTTCATTAACGGGTGAGCGAACTCAATTGCCTCGTGACCGTTCTTGCGCTTAATAAAGCTGTCCGTCAGCCCAGCCGACAAAGGCCCGGGACGGTACAAGGCACCCATGGCAATAACGTCGTTAAATTCGGTAGGCTTAAGCTCGCGCAAGTAGCGCTTCATGCCAGACGATTCAAACTGGAACACGCCGGTGGTGTCGCCACGGCCCAATAGGTCAAACGTGGCCTTGTCGTCCAGCGGCACTTCTTTCATGTTAATATCGCGGCCATACACACGCTTGATAATACGCAGGGTATTTTTGATGATGGTTAAGTTGCTCAAACCCAAAAAGTCCATCTTGAGCAAGCCCAACTCTTCGATTTGCCCCATCGAAAACTGCGTGGCCACCACGCCTTTTTGGGCCATTTCGAGCGGCACATAGCCTACCAACTCGGACGGAGCGATCACCACACCGCAGGCATGCACGCCGTGGCTCCGGATAGTGCCTTCAAGCGCAATAGCTAGGTCGATTACCTCTTTAGATGTACTGTTTACCTCGTACTCGTGTTTAAGGTCGGCATCTTTTTCGATGCTTACTTTAAGTGGAATATGTCGCCCCTGCACCGGCTGTGGAATAATTTTGGCCAGGCGATCGGCCTCGGCATAGGGCACTTGCATAACACGGGCAACGTCGCGGATAGCGGCGCGGGCGGCCATTTTGCCAAACGTAACAATGTTGCTTACGCGGTCGGCGCCGTATTTTTCGGAGCAGTACTGAATAACCTCGTCGCGGCGATTATCCTGAATATCGACGTCGATGTCTGGCATGCTAATACGATCGGGGTTTAAAAAACGCTCAAAGAGTAGGCCGTACGCGAGAGGGTCGAGGTCGGTAATGTGTAGCGCGTAGGCCACAATACTGCCGGCGGCACTGCCCCGCCCCGGGCCAAAAATAATCCCCTGGGCTTTACCCCAGTTAATAAAGTCTTGTACAATAAGCATGTAGCCGTTAAAGCCCATACCATCAATCACCTGCAGTTCGTAGTCGGCACGCTTTAGTACGTCATCCGGAAGGAGTTTTCTAACCTCTTCTATCGAAAGCGCCTGGGATTCGTCACTGGTTTTTCCCAGATAGTTCTCGGCCAAACCCTTAAACATCAGTTTGTCCAAAAATGTTTTTTCGGTTTCGCCGTCGGGCACTGGAAATTTAGGAATAAGGATTTTTCCCAGCTCGAAATCAAAATTGCAACGATCGGCAATTGCCCGGGTATTGGTGATACCCTCGGGACAAATGTGCTCCCAGCGGCCAATAAGCTCGGCAGGGTCGGTAACATGCAGCTCAAAGTTAGCTAGACTCATACGCTTTTCGTCACTGAAAAACGAGCCAGTTTGGACGCACAACAAAATCTCGTGGGCCTGTTGGTCTTGATGCTTCAAATAATGGGCGTCGCATGTAATTACCGGTGGGATATCCAGCTCTTTGGCCAACTTTAGCAATTCGGCATTTACCCTTTCTTGTTCATCCCATTTGCTGGGGTGGTCAGGATGCCCGTGATCTTGCACCTCTATATAGTAGCGGTCGCCAAATACTTGCTTGTACCAGCCGGCAATTTCGCGGGCTTTGTCGTTTTGCCCCTGGCGAATAGCATCGCCCACTTCGCCACCAATACAGCCGCTTAGCACTATCAAGCCTTGGTTATATTTTTCAAGCAAGTTGTGGTCGACACGCGGCTTATAGTACACGCCGTCTAGATTGGCTATGGTAGACAGCTTCATCAAATTTTTGTAGCCCTGCTCGCTGGTGGCTATCAAGATAAGGTGGTAATACACTTTGTCTTTGCCTGGCTCTTTGTCGTAAATGGTCCGGGAGGCCACATAGGTCTCCATGCCCAAAAGGGGCTTAATGCCCTCGGCCGTAGCTGCTTTGTAAAAATCGATGTTGCCACTAAGGGTACCATGGTCGGTTTGAGCAACGGCCACCATGCCGCTCTCTTTGACATAGCTTACTAGCTCGGGGACTTTGGTAAGCCCGTCGAGCAAACTATACTGCGTATGATTGTGCAGATGCACATAATCACTCGGCCCTAAACCGGTAGCTTTTGCTTCCGCCATGTCCCTCCTATGTATCTATAGTATAGCCGACAACACAGCCTTTTGGGGAGCGTGAGTTTTACTACAAATCAGCAGTCTGGAGCCACTCTAGCGCATGGGGCGGTAAGCGGAGGCTCCATTTTGGAAGGCGCCGACTAACATACCCTGCTGGCGGCCCATCGTGAACCCAACTGCCGATAGCGCCATCTACTACCCGCTGCGTCGTGTCTGGGTCGCCTAGCTCCTGTATGCTACGCATACCGTAGTCTGCCATGGCAGCCTGAGTTGTCCGAATTGATGCAGCAGTACTTTCGCCTTGTGCGACCAGCCCTTCGTATATACGGTCGCCATACGCATGGAGTGTATACATAACATGCCAACCAACTTGACGACGATATTCTGTGTCAGGCAAGTCATGTGGTGGTTCGCCACTGTTGCGGTGCGTTTTGGCGCTGTCGTCGGGCATGCGTAGGGATGTATAAATCATATAACCACTGTCGAGTGCAAGACGTGCTAGATGCCGGCACGAAACCGTAACACGGTGATCAACACGTTCGACGGATAGTGGCTGCATAGCATGCGTAGAGGCCATCCTGCCCAATACATTATTACACTCGCTTAATGTGCACGAGGGGTCGACACCCTTTGCCGCCGCATAACCTACCGTATCAGTACTAAAGTGCGCTGAGACCATAGTTCTGTCGACCAACGCGCACTTATCTGTCCAGCCAATCAAACGGTTTAGGTTAGGGTATTTATTTTCGTCGAGTCTATCGTGCAGCACGGTCGGATAGCTGATAACATTAGCCTTGCCCGAACTAAAAATGCTAAGTGTGTCTGGCAGGTACCCAGCGTCGGCATTCACTAAATCTAGGTCACACCGAGTGATAACCCGATTGCGAGGGCGGCGGCCGTCGGCTTCAAAACCGTGTAAAATGGCCGCCCCATACAGTTCGTATACGATTCGGCCAATTGGCGTACCAGGGCTGTATCCTGCCAGATAATAGCTGAGCGGAAAGTCTGGGTACGCCAGCTGATACTCTTGCAAGATCTCAACATTGTTAAGCGCCCCTTCCATGTCCGATCCACCCAGAGGCATATTAGCCGATACCGCCACGGCCACATTGGCGTTTTGCCCGCGAATAATGTCCAATGTTGATTCCATGGTGGTCTCTTGGGTAATCAAAGCCGGCACCACAACTATGCCGTCGTCGGCGCGTTTAGCAAAAGCATGGTTGGCGTTATCCTCTAGAAAGGCAGCCTGTCGAACCATCACATGTAGGTCCTCTGGCGGCAGTGCATGAAAGTAATCGGTCACAGCCTGCTTGGCTGTCATCATCTCTGTTTGTGCCATATCGTTGACTATTTAATACTCTATTACGCCTAACGTCAAATAAAAACGCCCCGTACGAGGCGTTTTTATTGTATTTGAGGCGTACGATTTATGGTTTAGCTAAAAAACTCTTGAGGTGCTCGACGGCCTTGGTGGCTTCGGCAATGGCCGCCTTGAGTTCTTTATCGTCGGCGTCGCCTTCGTGAACGGCGCTCAAAAGTTCGCGTGTCTTTTCTTTGGCTGCCTTGGCGACTTCCATAGCTTTGTCGAGGTTGGTTGCGGCTGTACCCTTAAGCTCGCCAACCATGGCACGGCCTTGATCGATGAGTTTGGTGAGCTCGGTGTGCAACATTTTGAGCTCTTTTTCGGCAGCGGTGTAGGTGCGCACAGCAGTATCTTTGAGGTCTTGGCGGGTTTCTTTGCCACTCTTAGGTGCAGTAAGAATACCGGCGATGTACCCAGCGGCTGCAGCGACAACTGTACCAATTGCAAAACGCTTCATCTTTTTATCCATAGTTATATCTCCCTTAATCGTTTTTATTGCTTTTGTGCTTGGTAACCATGCCCACGACATTTTGCACAAAACGCATCACGCTTAGCTGCCCCACAGCACTCTTAACCATGTCGGCGGTGGCTTCGGCAGAATCGACAAAGTCTTGGGCTTTAAGGGCAACATTTTGGAGAATTTTCATAAGCCGAATAACTTGCGTCGCAATGACGATGGCCAGCACTAAAAAGACAGCTAGTGCGGTTGCCAAGGTAATTACCAAAATTTGCTCGGCAGTATTCATATGTACATACCAGTATACAACTATTGCGGGGCTTTACAATGCTAGTGTTTTGAGGTACTCGCGAAATCCTTCGCCAACGTCTTTGTGTAGTAAACCAAAATCGACTACGGTTTTAAGATACTCTAGCTTGTCACCGGCATCGTAGTAGCGACTATTTTTGATCTCGGTGGCCAGCACTTTCTTGCCGTCGGCCAGCATTAGTTTAAGCGCGTCGTTGTACCACAGCTCGGCGCCGGGCTGAAGTTTGTCAAGCGCCTGGTGCAAATACGGAAAAATTTCGGGGGTAAATAAAAAGCCACTAACCGTCGCTAACGTAGATGGCGACGTCGCGCGCGAGCCAGGCTTTTCAATAATGTCCTTAAGGTCGATCACTCCTGGCGCAATCTCGGTGCCGCCAGCAAAGCCATAGCGAGCATAGTCGGCATCTGTTTTGGCGCCAATACCGCCTAGCACGCTGCAGCCGTGTTGCGCATACAAATCGCCCAGCTGTGTAAAGCGCAGCGGATCGGCCACAATAAAATCATCGCTCCAGGTGTAAATAAATGGCTCGTCGCCAATCAGGTGCTCTACATCGAGTAGCGGTACGCCGTTGCCATACAGCCGTCGCTGACGCACATAGACAAAGTTAGCCAAATTAGCTACAGCCTCGACCTCTTCTATCAGGTGCTTCTTTTTTTCGCCACCCATTTCTAGGTTGGCAATAAGATCACCCGAAGGGCCATCAAAGTGGTCCTCGATACTGCGCTTGCTGTAGCCACTCACGATAATGATATCCTTGATGCCCGAAGCTACCAGCTCTTCGACCACATACTGAATAATAGGCTTATCGACCAACGGCAGCATTTCTTTTGGCATAGCCTTGGTTTGCGGCAAAAAGCGCGTACCAAAGCCGGCCGCGGCAATGACCGCCTTGGTTGGCCGAGCGTATTGTTGGGTCGTCATGATATCCTCCTATATTAATGGGGCCAATCAACCACTTCGACAGGCATGCCCACTTCTAGCATCCGCGCCTCTAAGGGGTTCAACAGCGGATAAGCATATACGCCAAACAAAGGCGAGCCGTCATCTTCGGCCTTGGGCAAATCGCGATAAATCTTTTGAACGTTCCCCTCTTTTTCGCCTGTTAGTTGGTTGTTACCTGGCACTGGACAGCGCTTTGTGGGACGATGTATTGCCGCAATAGCTATACCATTGACAGCTATTGCTTTGCCAATCCATTCTGTCTCCGGGACTACACCCTCGTACCCCGATAGCCGTATGTTGGGGCGAAAGCTACTGCCATCAAACGATATGCCCCGGACATCATCTTGATACTGAGCAACGGTTTCGTCTGTGATGATATGCAACGGCGCGTTGGCACGTTGGGCAGGCGGGATATGCCCACCGTGCTGCCACTGTAGCGTCTTTATGCCTAGGTGTACTGTCTTGCCTAAAAAGCGCGAAAAATAATCATTTGGGTCACCGGCGTCGAAAACAGGTGTAAGATCGCCAAATTCGTTCACAAATGTGCACGAAGTAATATCACGCGACGCCACAACAAGCTCGCCTGCCTCTGCGTGACTAAATTGTAGCCTGCCACCGCTAATACTACGCGCTGCAATCTGCGCTAGCTTGCTATGTTGTTTCTGGCTGACTCGTTTACCCGTTTCTGGATCAAAGAGTACTGCTTTACGATCGCCCAAAGGCCCGGCACGACGCATTAACAGATGTGACTTGTTTTCGGCACGACCGCCAGTTAATACGCATGTGGCTAGCCCACTAATTTCACCCATGATGTTAGCTAAAGCTCCAAGTGTTTCTTGATAAGTTGCGTAGCCAGGCCAGGGTTGGCACGGCCTTGGCTGGCCTTCATGATTTGACCTACCAAAAAGCCAATGGCTTTCATTTCGCCATTTTTTACATCTTCGGCAGCTTTAGGATTTTCTTCGATAACTTTTGCTACAATTTTAGCAATTTCGCCTTCGTCAGACTCTTGGATAAGGTTGTGCTGCTTGGCGTAGCCTTCGATATCGGTAATAGGCTCGTTGCTGACAAAAAAGGCCACAATCAACGCCTTAGCGTTGGACGAGCTAAGCTTGCCCCCCGCTACTAATGCAGCAACGGCGCGGTACAGGGCTAGGCGACCTTGGTTTGTGGCCCATTCGGCACGTTTAGCGTCAGAATCGCGGCGCAGGGGCACTTCGATATTTACAAACCAATTGGCCATAGTTTTGGCAAAATCTTTTTGGGCAATTACCTCTTCGATCAGGCCTAAGTAGCTTACGGACGACTCGTCTAGCTCGGCTTCGAGTAGCGACTCCATGGCGGCTTTGTCTAGCCCCAAACTTTGGAGGCGAGCACGCCACTCGTCGGGCAGTACTGGCATTTCGTCCTTAACCGTTGCAATCCAGTCGTCGCTTAGCTCTACCGGGGGCATATCCGGGTCTGGGAAGTAGCGGTAATCGTGAGCGTCTTCTTTGGTGCGTTGGCTAAAGGTACGCTGCTTGGCATCGTCCCAACCGCGGGTTTCTTGTACAATGGCCTCGCCTTTTTCTAACTGCTCTATTTGGCGAACAATCTCGTACTCTACCGTTTTCTCTACAGCACGGAAGCTGTTGATGTTTTTGGTTTCGGTGCGGGTGCCCAGTTGGTCGCTCACACTTACGCTGACGTTAACGTCAAAGCGCATGTTGCCGTAGTATAAATTGCAGTCAGATACGTCGGCAAAACGCATGCGCAGGTACAGTTCGTGGGCGTAGGCTTTGGCCTCGGCAGCGGTGTGCATGTCTGGCTCGCTGACAATTTCTAGCAGCGGCGTGCCGGCACGGTTGAGGTCTACCAAGCTGTAATCTTTGCCTGCAGGGTGGGTACTTTTGCCCGCGTCGGCTTCTAGGTGGGCGCGAGTAATGCCAATGCGCTTGGCTTGGCCGTCAATATCTACATCTACAAAACCACCCAACACAATAGGCTGAGCAAACTGAGTAATCTGGTACCCCATAGGAAGGTCGGGGTAAAAATAATGCTTGCGGTCAAACGCGCTGTACTTTTGCGGCGTAGTACCCAGAGCATATGCAGCGCGCATGCCAAGATGTACTGCTTCTTTGTTGAGCACTGGTAGCGTACCTGGCAGGCCAAAACAGATAGGGCTTACCAGCGTGTTGGGCGCAGCCTCGCGGGCGTCGTTGCCTACAGCCGCAAATAGCTTGGTGGCGGTTTTGAGCTGCACATGGCACTCGATGCCAATGGTGGCAGTATATTTGGCACGGATTTCGGGGGTAATCATGAGGCGTCTCCTGCAGCGGCCTGTTGCTTGGCATCGGGCAGCGCACCAAGATCTTTAAGGGCCTGCCGAATGCCCATCAGCGCTTGCTTTACATCGGCTTCTTTAAGCTTAAATTCGGTATCGGCATCAATCTTGTTGCGCAGTTTGTGACCAAACCATACGCCATCGTTGTCGGACAATAAACGTTGGGCGCGCACCAGGCGCGAACCCATAGTGCGGCCACGAAAATGACGCTTTTTGAGGGCTTCGTCCAGCAACTTGTCGGCCTCGGTAACGGCCTCTGCCCATTTGGTCTTGTCGCGCAGCAATCCCTGCAACTGTGACCACTTTTCTAAAAAATAATCAGTCTTGAGTGGCTTGGGTTTAAACCAACGCACAAAAAACACAGCCGCAGCCACAATCAGCACTATTGCAACAGCCAGGGCAATCTTAAAGATCATGCCAACAACTCCTGCGCGGCCTTGGCCATGCCTAGCAGCGCACGGTCTTTACGCTGAGGTGCCAATATCTGCAGGCCGACTGGCAAATTGTTGCTGGTACCAGCCGGTACACTTACCGCTGGGCTACCAACCAGGCTAGGAGCAACAGTCATGATATCTACAAGATACATCTGTAGCGGATCGCTGGCATTTTCGCCAATTTTAAAGGCAGGAGCTGGAGCAACTGGGCCAATCAAAAAATCGAACTGCGAGAATGCTTGATTAAACTCGTTAATAAGTTTAGTACGCACCGTTTGCGCTTTGCTGTAGTAAGCATCGTAGTAACCGCTACTTAGCACATAGGTGCCGACCATGATGCGTCGCTTGGCCTCGGCGCCAAAACCGCGACCCCGAGAACCCATATAGCTGTCGTCCAAATCGGTTGCGCCTTCGTAGCTAAACGGATAGCGTTGGCCATCGTACCGCGATAAGTTGCTACTAACCTCTGCCGGACACACAATGTAGTACACAGCCAAGGCAAGCGGCAAAGACGGCAAACTTACTTCTTGCACCTCGGCACCGGCAGCTTTGAGCTTATCGGCGGCGGCTTGCACACACGCCTTAACGCCTTCGTCTACACCTTTGCCCATCCACTCTTTAATAATGCCAATCTTTTTGCCGGCGACGTCGGTAGACAAATCGGCGTAACTGCCTGCTTCGCGCTCTATAGTAGTGCTGTCGAGAGCATCTTTGCCGGCCACAACGTCGACAACAAGTGCAGTGTCGTCGGCAGTTCGGGCCAACACGCCCACGACGTCGGTGCTACTTGCCATAGCCACAATGCCATAGCGAGACATAAGACCGTAGGTTGGTTTGTAACCAATACAGCCCACATAGCTAGCCGGCTGACGGGTGGAGCCGCCCGTGTCGGTACCCAAAGCAAACGGCACCATGTCGAGCACAACACTGGCGGCCGAACCGCCAGACGAACCGCCAGGTACCCGTGTTTGGTCGGCGGGATGTTTGGTGGTAAAAAAATCGCTGTTTTCGGTGCTGGCACCATGGGCAAAGGCGTCTAGATTGGCTTTGGCTACACAAATTGCACCCTCGGCCTCGAGTTTTTCGATAACACTCGACTGATAGGGCGCAGTAAAACCGCGTAGCATATTGCTGGCCGCAGTGGTCTCGGCGCCAAATACCAGGTAGTTGTCCTTAGCAATAAAAGGCACACCAGCCAGACGGCCAATACTGTCGCCATTTTTGACGCCGGCGTCGATGCTAGCAGCCCGTTCCCGGGCACGCTCGGCAGTAGTGGCAATAATGGCATCGTACTCTTTTTTATCGTCGATGGTTTTAAGCGCTTGCTCTACCAGATCGGCAGCACTTAGCTCGCCAGCTTGCACTTTGGTAGCAATATCGGCAATGGGTAGCCACTGGCTCATTACTTTATCATCCTCTTGACCTTAATGAGGTCGTCCTGACGGTTAGGCACTAAGCGCAGCAAATCTTGGGGGCTGACACCGTAGTCTACTATCTGATCGTCGCGCATAACATTAGTAAGGCCAGTTACCTGGCTAGTAGGTTTAAGGTTGGTTACGTCAGCATTTTGCAATAGCTCTACGTAGTGCAAGATTTGGGAAAGCTCTGAGCGGTACCGTTCGACTTCGTCGTCGGTGAGCGTCAAGCGAGCAAGCCGAGCCAATTTCAATACATCGTCCCGAGTGAGGTCTGCCATATTTCTTCAACTATATCAGAGTTGTCATTGCTTTTCTACCGAGAGTCATACGTATTTCCTATGGTCTGCCAGGGACGGGATATTATTGATCCCAGTTCCAAGCACCCTTCCTGCCTAGGCGGATGCTCAAAAATAGTGTTCACGATATGTAGCGCTTCTGGATCCCTTGCATCATCCAAATTTGGAAATGTACCCAATGCAACAGTAATATCAGCATTTGGAGCAAACGTCTTACCAGGACGCCATGCATCAGCCAAATAACTGCGTTCCTGATACAGCCGTCGCGTATTGTCCTTTAGTCGCGTGGCATCTGAGCCATGCGGCAGGCCAGACGTTGTTATAGAAAGCTTCGCTACAACTCCTAAACTCTCCCCACTGCTAGCTGTTTTCTTATGCAACCGTACCCGCCAAGGCACAAAGATTGAGCCAGTAGCCGTAGATGGAGTGACCACAGAATCCGGACGTTTGTAGGCGGCACACAAGACTTTATCAAGCTGATTATGTCCAACAAAACGCCTGCGGGCATAGACAATCATAAAATCTGAAGCCGCCTTGTATTCGTAGCGTTCTCCATAATCGGGTGACAAAATTACGCAGCATGCATTAAGCTGGGCTACCGTCGCATCAAGCAGCACTCTTCCTATTGCGAGCGGCCCCCAAACTTGGGTGGGCGGAGCAATGATTTCTGGAGGCGGTGCGGCACTCCGCAATTCTTCGGTCAAGCGGGCAGGGCTAAAACTACCTGTTCTGGGCCTAGCCAAATCTCCATGAAGCTTCCTGTACGCCATTGGTGTTCTCTACAATTTACTTTTTATGTCCTGAATGATATCACGGAGTTCGGCAGCTGTTTCAAATTGTAAGTTAGCGGCGGCAAGATCCATCTGAGAAGTGAGGTCTTTGATAAGTGAGCCGTATTCGTCTTTAGGAATTTTTTTAAGGTCCAGCTTGGCACGCTTGGCCTCTTCCGGCAAATCGGGGCGCATGCCCTTTTCGATATCTTTGGTGATACCAGTAGGCGTAATGCCGTGCTCTGTGTTGTAATCTTCCTGAATTTTGCGGCGCCGAGTGGTCTCGCTAATAGTTTTTTGCATGCTTTGGGTAATTCGATCGGCGTACATAATAACGTGACCTTCTACATGACGAGCGGCACGGCCAACGGTCTGTATAAGTGCCTGCTCGCTACGCAAAAAACCTTCTTTGTCGGCGTCCAAAATGGCCACCAACGACACCTCGGGCAAATCTAGCCCTTCGCGGAGCAGGTTGATGCCAACCACAACGTCGTAGACACCCAAGCGTAAATCACGCAAAATGTCGGTACGGTCTAGAGTGTCGACATCACTATGTAAATACGCAACCTTGATGTTTAACTCCTGCAAATACTCGGTAAGGTCTTCGCTCATACGCTTAGTAAGGGTGGTTACTAGCACACGCTGACGCTTTTCGACAGTTAGACGGATTTCGGCAATTAGGTCGTCCACTTGCCCGTCCACGGGGCGTACCTCGATGGGCGGGTCAAGCAGTCCTGTAGGGCGAATCACCTGCTGGGCAGGTTCGGGTGAGCGACTTAGCTCGTACTCGGCTGGCGTGGCGCTGACGTATACAGCTTGGTTGACGTGCTTTTCCCATTCGGTAAATGTCAGCGGCCGGTTATCAAGCGCGCTGGGTAAGCGAAAGCCATGTTCTACAAGCACTTCTTTACGCGCGCGATCTCCGTTGTACATGCCACGAATTTGCGGTATGGTCATGTGACTCTCATCTACCAGCATCAGGTAGTCGTCCGGGTAATAATCGAGTAGCGTTGCCGGCTGATCGCCGGGGTTGCGGTTGGTAAGGTAGCGGCTATAATTTTCGATGCCTTTTACAAAACCAGTTTCTTGTAACATTTCTAGATCGAATCTGGTGCGTTGCTCCAAACGTTGCGCTTCTAGTAATTTGCCTTCATTTTTAAACTGAAACAAGCGCTGTTGCAATTCGTTTTCGATATGTCCCAGTGCCACCTTTAATTTATCTTGCGGTGTTACGTAGTGGGAGCTGGGAAAAATAGTTAGCTTGTCTGGCTTGCCCAAAATCTCGCCCGTTAGCGGGTCGATCTTTACAATGCGCTCAATTTCGTCGCCAAAAAATTCAATGCGGTAGGCCACTTCTTCACCTGCCGGGTACACATCTACTACGTCACCATGCACCCGAAAAGTGCCACGATGAAAATCTATGTCGTTGCGTTGATACTGAATGTCGGTCAGCTGACGCATCATCTTGTCGCGCACACGACGCTCGCCTACCTCGATACGCACGCTCAGCTCGTTGTAATCGCTTGGCGAGCCAATACCATAGATACAGCTGACACTAGCTACAATGATAACGTCGCGGCGTGTTAAAAGTGCATCGGTAGCCGCATGCCGTAGCCGGTCAATCTCTTCGTTGATTTGCGAATCTTTCTCGATGTACGTATCAGAGCGTGGTATGTAAGCCTCGGGTTGGTAGTAGTCGAAGTAGCTTACAAAATAATGCACGGCGTTATCTGGAAAAAAACGTCGAAATTCTTCGTACAACTGGGCGGCCAACGTTTTGTTGTGGCTAAGCACTAGTGTTGGCTTTTGTGTATTTTGGATAAGGTTGGCCATGCTAAACGTCTTGCCGGAGCCAGTTACCCCCAAAAGCGTCTGGTGATATAACCCATCCTCAATGCCTTTGGTAAGTTGAGCAATAGCAGCCGGCTGGTCGCCTTTTGGTTGGTAATCGCTCTTTAATGCAAATTTGGCCATATCGTATCTATTGTACCAGAGAGAATAGTCCAACCGAGAGTTGAAGGTTGCAACTATTCGGTGGGGGCGGTTTGTAAATTTTGCAGATTGCCAGTGATAGCATCTTTGAGGTTGCCGCCATTAATGGCCTGCACGGCCCTTACTTGCGCAGGGTTATCTGAGTCGTAGCAGGGTGCGTTGCCGTATGCAACATAATAGTAATAGTCGCCAATGTGTTTAAAAACCTTTAGGTTGTCCTCGGCGTAGGGTGGCTGGTTTTCGACAGTTGTACGTGTAAGAGCTACGCCAGCATCACTTTTACAAATGCCAGCATCGGCCAACCGTTTAAAAGTAAAGAACATGCCCTCGTACGTGTCGTTTTTGTCGTAATGATACACCAGGTCGAAAGTGGCGTTTGTGACCGGCACGCGCATGCTCCACTCTTTAAGAGCCAGGTATTGCTGCTTGGGTTGTGCAACTTTTTCGTTTGGATTTACAAAACGTTGGCCGTCCTTGCCTACACATACCGAAGGATAGCTGGCTTGTACTGGATTGCCAGCTGCTACACAACTGGCGTAGGAAGTGACACGAGTATCTTTTATTTGTTGCGCAGGCCGAATCCAAGCCAGCCACACTACCACAGCTAGGCCGATAGCGGCCAAAATGATGAGCAGGATTTCGCTTAAAGCGAGCTCCCTTGCCTCACGCGGACTCAGCTTCATAAACTCAGCATAGCACACTCCGGCATGCACGTTTGTTCATGATTGTATTTAGACAAGATACAAGCCGTTTAGCCGGCGTGGGGTGGCGGGTTGGTGCTGGTTTCGCGTAAAAACCAATGCATGTCGTGATGCTCAAATTCGTCGTGCAAATCACGATTTTTTTCTTCTAGGATTCGGACTAGCTTGTGCACTAAACGGTCGGCGTCGTCATCATAAATAACCAGATCGTGCTGTGGCGGTGGCAGCATCTTCATCAGCTGCGGAATAATGTCGGCCGTACCGCCGGTGCCCAGTAGCACGCCGCAAGGTTTATGCGCCTCGAGTGCCGAGGTAAACTCATGCAGGCTACCAAAGCGCCCGCCTACCGTAATAACAGCATCGCTGGATTGCACCAGATACAAGTCGCGGCCAACGTAGGTTAGGCCGGTAAAATTAATAAAGTCAAAAACGTCGTATGGCAATCGATACTTGTGCACATGCTCGCGTAGGCTGCCAGCAGGCGAAAAACCAATACTTACGCCGCCAGCCTCTTTGGCGCCGCGTGCGGCAAAATAGGGCAAGCCCACGGTTGCTCCGGTAGTCAAAATGTGGCCCGTACCAGCAATAGATTTGCCTAGCTGATACGCAACATCGTGATCAGCCTTTACAGTTGGTCCAGCGGCAGCGCCAGATACGCATATAGAGTAGCGTAGGTATTTAAGATCGTTTAAATCTGGTGTCATGTGTGTTCTTGAAGTCCTTACGCTTAATTGTACGATGCTTGTTCGGCAAGCGCCAGGGGTTCGGTAAGCTCGCCGGCCAATTGTTGATGCACGGCAGCCTCTAGGTTATCTTGGTTAAGATAGCGCATCATTAATTCGTGCCACAAATTGTCGCGCACAAAATGCACAATACGGTCGCTAAAATTAAGGTGGTTGCAATAGCCCAAGGCCACATCCAACACATTGCACGATACAATGTCGTCGCCTTCTAATAGCCCCAACCCTTCGCTTCCTTGCCAAAAATTGAGCACCGGGTCTAGATCGGCTAGGATTTGCTCGCCGCCTACCCAATCTAAATCTTCCGGCTGCACATGCGGCTCAAATATTTCTGGATGATACGAATTGGTAAAACGAGCATAGTACCGCTGGATCATGCGCCACGGCACGGGCTGCCCGGCAAGATTAGCGCTGGTAAGTGGTTCGGCAATTGACGATTGCAACAGCCGCTTGCCAAAGTCGGACTTAACTTGCTGGAGTTTGGCGTACGAGCTGTGCGAGCGAATACTGTTCATTTCTTCTGCTGCCAATAGCAGGGTAAGCGTTGCCAAGCCATCTACTTGATGGTCGATAGGCAAGAGTACCACTGCTCCTAGTTCTCGAAAACTAACAATATTGCGTTTATTAGCAGCAACGTACTTCTGTGCCAGCTTTTGCCAATGTTTGGACGCGGGGTGGGTTAACGAAATACTGCGGAGCTCAAAGTCGGACGGCGTCAATTTGGCGTATTGATCACGAAAGTTTTTGTGCCAACTGGGAGTTTCGGTCATGAGGGCGGCGGCATACAATGCGGGCACGCTCTCGTGTTTAAGCATAGAGTCGGCCGAACGGTACCCCAGCTGCTTCATTGCGTTTTTGGGTAGTTTTTTCTTGAGTAGTTTTTTAGCTACGATGCTCTTGAGCGCAAAGCAACTCTTTGGCGCTTCGTGTTTTTCTAAAAACTGACGTACACGTGTAATAACTTCGTCTGCCGGAGCGCCAGATGCAATAGATAGTGCAGTGCGAACGGTTTGCTCATCACGCCGCAAACGCTCCTGCAAGGCGGCGTACAACTCTTGTCCGGTAGTATCGTTGGGGTCTAGCCCAAGTTGGGCGATTTTGGCACGTGTGCGCTGCATAATATCGGCTGTTAAGCGAATATCAGTACCAGGTTGTCCGGCTGCCCTTTCCAGCTGTTGCAGGCTTTGGCTAAAGGTCGGTTCGAGCGCCCCCAGCGCTCGTGACAAAAATCGCGTCATAGCTACTTAAAGGTTACCACAAGCAGGATGTTGTGACCATGATACGGTCTTCATATTAGCTAACCCTCGGCCTCTTCTTTCTCTTCTTTTTGTGATTTCTTCTTTAGCTCCCTAGCTCCTTCTTTGCTCCGCAAAGGGCATGGTGCAGCGCGGTAGCGCTGCACCCCTCACTTTTTGACCGCAAAAAGTAAGCAAAAAACTCTCGGGACAGATGTCAGTATCAG
>CAZBQZ010000012.1:0-46370 GCA_964494495.1 uncultured Candidatus Saccharibacteria bacterium | reverse complement strand
CGCGCCTGGTTTGGGACCAGGAGGTCGAAGGTTCAAGTCCTTTCACCCCGACCAATTGTTACTTTGTCTAAATCCACCATCAAATCGTATGGTGGATTTAGTTTTATGACAGAGGTGGAATCGTTCCAGATTGCAAGTTCGCAACAAACTCACGGTATATAGCATCAATCGGCATGATCTCGCTGGTATTTAGTGAGGCTAAATTAGAAGTATATCTTCAGTGAAAGGGTAGTTAAATATACAGTGTGAATAGTACAATGACGATAGGCGTTTCATACCATAACCTAAATCAGAGAATTGGCATAAAACCAGAAATCCATAAGAACACGGAAAGATATTGAATAATATGGACGTATCACCTACAAGACTACGCCAAGAATATTTCGACGATATCAAGGTGATTGAAGCTAACATAAAAGATATAGCAAGTGGCATAGCGCCGCAAGAGCTATATGAGTATGCTCAGAAAAAATTAGACAAACTTGCAGAGCATTATCAGTATAATGAACAACTTGGAGCTGCTAAATACAAATTGTATGAGTTACAGGCACTCTTGTACTACTACCAAGACAAGGATGATGACGCACGGGCATTTATACAACAAGCGATTGAAACGAAAGGCGCATCGTACAGTCGTGCAGAGCGATTACTAGAACAGCTACAATCAGTACCGGCGAGATCGTCGAATCACAGTAAGCCTAATCATCAAAATGTTTCAAATCATGAGTTGCCTTTAGAGCTACAATCTCTTATTAAGAGCTTACGCACCTCTGCAATTATCATGGCGGTTATTTCGGTAATCTCTGTGTATTTTATTCCATGGGCTGTGTTCTATCTTATTCTTGCCACCAAACTTAAGCCAAAGAAATTACCTAGTCGTAAGTTAATCAAAACCGCTGCTATTGCGACCCTGCCGTTATGCTTAGGCGTAATTCCTATAATTATTGACGTTGAGTTTTGGAGAGGGAATAGGCGGCTAAAAGAATACGAAGAACGTGGTGCAGAAGCATGTATTTCTGATAAGGAATTCCTGGCAGGCGATAAGAAGCGTAAGAAAAGTAGCAAAACAGCATGGGTCCTATTGCTATCGCTTATCACAATTTTTGCGGTAATCATTATTGTTGCCGTGGTTTCAAGTAACTCAAGCTCATCTAATACATCAGGGTCGTCACTAAACAGTGGAACAGTTACCCCTTATGTGTCAGTAGAGCATAATTTTGTCGTGAGTTTTCCTGGCTTTCCAGAGACAGAACGTCAAACAATTCAAGAGAGCGGCTATAACATTCCGTACACTATATATTCAGCGGATACAGATAACGGCAATAAGGCATACCTTGTTGGGGTTTACGATTTTACGGGTATTGAAATAGATGAAACTGGTGCATTGGAGGGTGCTGTGAATGGTGCAGTTCGGAACACAGAAGGGGCTACGCTGATAGGTAGTAACTTCTCGACATTCTCAGGTCTAAAATCTATTGAGGCTCACTATGCTGCACCCGTCGGAGGAAGGAACTACGATGGGTATATGATGGGCTTTATAAAAAACAGTAAGATGTACGCACTCCTTACGATCGGCGAAGATAAATCCGCTTTTGATACGTTCGTTAACTCGTTTAGGTTTAATTAGGATTGAATTATTATGGAGCTACTACGAGTAGACTGTGTAGAGCTTGTAAAATAGGTTCGTTTAACGGGTCGGTTCGCTAACCAAAATAAAAGGAGTAGTTCGTAAGAGCTACTCCTTTTATTTTGGTTAGCTAAGCGGCGGTAACGGTACTCGCGGTGGCGTTAACGATTACTTTCTGGCCATTTTTGAGTAGTGTTGTGGCGTATTTGGCGCCAGTGATGCAGGGGATTTTGAGCTCGCGGGCGACAATTGCAGCGTGGCTCAGAATACCGCCAAGCTCAGTAATAATGGCGCTGGCTTGCTGCATAAGTGGTAGGTAATCGGGCGTGGTCATGGTGCATACTAGCACAGTGTTTTTAGGCAATTTGGCATCCAGTTTGTCGGGTTGCACAATCTTGACTATGCCGGTGGCTATACCTTTGCTGGCGCAGCGGCCAGTAACCAGCGCATTGGTGCTTTTTTTGCTTGTAGTTTGCAGCGAGAGCTCTTCGCCCAGCATTCGGTTGTAATCTATAAACCACGTGCCAATTGTAGGGTCGTAGGTAGTCTCGAAATACCCAGCTAGGTAATCGTTAGCAAAAGTAGCCCCTAGCTTGGCACTTAGCTCTTTACGTGCGGCGGCACTCGTGACGGTAATGTGTTTGAGTACATCTTGCAGGTGCTCCTTAACGCCGGGTACGTCGCGACTCAGTTTCCAGGTTTTAAAATCATACGAAAAGCTAATAGCCTCCATGCCGTCGGGCGTGCCTTGGGTAAGTTTGTAATGCCAGCCCTCGGTTATGTCGCCAAAGATACCGTTGTCGTTGACGATGAATATCGTTGACCACGTGGGCTTAAAGTGGGGCACAAAGTCTACACGGTACAGAGCAGGGTCGATATCTTGATCGTCAAACCAAGTAGTGCCCTTGGTAACGCTTTCGCCGCGCATGCGTAGTTTGGGTAATTTTGGGTCGGTGGGTATGATGCGTACCGCGCATAGTTCGTTGCCGTGGTCGGCTAGGTAGGTTTTAAACGCAGAGGTGCGATTGGCAACGTCCTGGGCAGAGAATTGCACTGGCCGGTCAAAGGGCAGGGCAATAACATCAAACAGTACGGCCAGGCGCTCGCGTTTGTCGTTGTCTTCTTGGCGCAAGGCGGCGGTTTGCGGGTGGCCAATGGCCTCAAACCATTCGGTAAGCGAGATCTGTTTTTTGTAAAATTCTGAGTAGTCCTTCATGTTTATTTCTCCTATAAGGTGGTTATTGGTCGAGCTTGTAATAAAAAGAGCTGGCCGTCTTGATAGGCCCACTCGATGTCGACGGCAAATCCATAATGCATCTCGATGGCAGTCGCTAATGCAGCAACCTCACGCACTTGATCAGTACTGAGCGCGCCAGCCTGCTGCTTAGCATCGTCTACGGCGACTTCTACGGTGTGCCCGTTTTGAAAAGTGAGCATGGTAAGCTTTTCGGCTATATCGCTTGCTAGGACTTCGTCAGTTGTTTTGTCGACGAGGTAGTTGTCTGGTGTGCCGAGGCCCTGTACAAGCAGTTCGCCTAACCCATATACCGCCTCGACGACAATTTGATTGGTATCACCCGTTACTGGGTTGACGCTAAATGCTACGCCGGCAACTTCGCTGTGAACCATTTGTTGTATCAGTACGGCTATGTCATCTGTAGCACTGCCATTGGCATAGGCAGCTACGCGGGCAGCGTTGGCTGATGCCCAGCAGCTGTGCACGGCGTCCAGTAGGTCGCTACGCTGGATGTGCAGAAAGGTAGCGAATTGACCGGCCCACGATTGCTCGGTGCCATCTTCGGCAACGCCCGACGAGCGTACGGCAACGCGGTCCGTGCCTAACTCATCAAAGTGCTGCAAGATAGCTGCTCTTACTTCTGGCGTTAACTGCTGCTGCGCACGAGTGGTTACGACAAAACCGTCGGGCACGCGGTGCTTGGCTTGCAAGAGCTCGGCCAGCGCTGCTGCTTTGCCGCCCACTTCGGGGCGGTGTTCGGCGCGCACTTGGCGCAAGGTACGTACATACATGGGTTTCATTTTACTCTGCCATTTCTTCTTTTGGTCTACTGACTAGTTGCAATACAAAGGCGTAGGCACCAAACAACAGCCAACCATATATAAAGTCGCCAACAAATGTAGGCCGAAAGAACGGTAGCGCCATTTCGTAGCACCGCACCAACCCCGTCCAGCTGTGAGTATACAATTGCCCTTGGGCCCACACGCCAAAGTTAGATACTACAAAAAATATCAAGGCGCCACCAGCTGCACCGAGCGGCACACGCACTATATTGCTCACGTGCCGCAGGCTCATACCAAATATGCTTACTAGCATAAATGCCACCCAGGTAAAGACAATGCCGTGGTAAAAACCAATGAGCGCGTCGGATAGCACCATAACGGCTAGCGGCAACCACCAGCCCAGCTTCTTAGGCAGTATTGCTCCACCAAATAGCGCGATGGCCCCTACTGGTGCAAGGTTCGCGGGGTGAGGCAGTAAACGCAGCACAACGCCAAAGACAACTAGGCCAACCGCCAGGGCAACGGCGCGAGCATCTACTCGAACTTCCATTCTATTTTGTCCCCCGTTTGCGTTACGTACGCTGCCGCGCCAACGTCGGCCAGTTTGTCATTAACATAAAAGGCCCAGTACTTGCCGTTGGTGCCGCCCTTAACGCCATTGATGCTGTCGACATACGGGCCGTAGGACGAGTCTTTGGTGATTACTTGTGCGTGCGTCTTTAATAGGTCCAGTGCGTTTTGGCCTGCTACTCCTGCATAGCTAATGGGCTGGACGGTAGCGGCGGCTTTGGTTTGGGCCGGCGCCGTAGTGGCTATAGTTTTTGTTGGTATATTGTTGTGTGCTCTGTGCACGATAACGCCGGTAGTTGTACCTCCCAATACAAGCAGTCCGGTAATTACAATTAGTAGGGTTTTGGTTGTGTGTTTGTCTCTCATACACAAGCAGTATGGCTAGGTATGGTGGTTAGTGTCAATATAAAAACGCTATATGTTGCGTTTAAAGCTACGAGCTTAGGAGTTGGCGGTACCATTCGGCTTTTGGTATCTTTTCGAGTTGGATACGTGGACCGCGAATATCTAGGCCACCACGATGCTTTCCGTCGATATCCATGCCAAACCCAACAGTCCAAATGTCTTTATGCACGGCAAAAACAGCTAGTACTTCTACATCGTCGGGCAGTTGGTGTGTGGCGGCATTTGGTTTGTCGAGCAGGGTGGCAATAGTTACCGACAACGCGCCCTCGTCTAGGAGTAGTTTTGCCAGGTATGCCATTGTCCGACGCGAGTCTAGCAAATCTTCGATAATCAGCGCATGCCGTCCTGTAACCGATTGCGAGTGAGGGTATGGTACTTGCACTTCGCCCGCGCTGGTACCGTTGCGCCGTGTGCTTATACGCGTGGAGCCAAAGATGGGCCGAATTTGTTCGGCAAATGCGCCTGTTTCTAGATATCCACACAATGGGATAGCGCCGTCAAGGGTACAAATGGCCACGACCTCTTCACCTTTGGGCGTGTTGGCGTAGTGCCCGACTAGCTTTTTGTCGAGTGCAGCAACACCCAGCAACGTTTCGCTGGCAGGAATGACGATATCGAGCGATGTAGGTACATTGTCGACGACACAAAACGGTGTCTTACGGGCTTGCGGGGTACGGTTTTTGCTCATGTGTATGCATAGCATGATAATCCTGCGGCTAGGTGCGCACAAGTACCCGCTCTCTCTTTTTATTCGGTGTCTAATCTGTTAAAATACACGCTGTTAGCGGGGTGTAGCGCAGTTGGTAGCGCGCAGCGTTCGGGACGCTGAGGTCGGAGGTTCAAGTCCTCTCACCCCGACCATTAAAAACATCACGCGTAATGCGTGGTTATTTTTATATATTGCTCTCTTGACGGAAAGACTTGAACCTCCGAGCTTGGATTTTGCCGCAGGCAAAAGACAATTGGTCGTTGGTTCGTAGAGCGGCAGCGCCCGCAGGTGCTTGCACCGAGGACGATGCAGCGGCGGAGGGCGAAGCCCGATAGTCGGATCACCCCGACCATATAAAGACAGTCACGTCTACAGCGTGGCTATTTTTATATTTTTTTACTGGGCACATGGCACGGCCGCTTATCGATTTGGGTGTTATTATATAAGATATGTATTACGTTGCTGTATTGTGGCTAGTGAACGAAGCAGGACAATTACTCTTAGCACGGCGAGCCGACCATAAGCTTCACGACCCTAGCTTATGGGGCCCGAGCGTTACCGGGAAACTCGAAGCCGGCGAAACCGCTACGCAAGCACTGTTGCGGGAAACAGAGGAAGAGCTAGGGCTTAAGCCAGGCCTCTATAAACCCGAGCTACTTTTTGAGGAAGATTTTATGCACCCCGACGGCGCAACGCGGCGTTTTAGCGTGTACTATGCCCTTGCCGACAAGGCTACAATCGAGGCAAACCTTGCCATAGACAAAGAAGAAGTTGCAGAAACAAAATGGGTTACAAAAGCCGAAATTAGAGAACTACTAAAAGTAGAACATAACAAAACCATACCAGCTTCTGCCTTTGTATTGTGGGAAAAAGTCCTAGGACAATTAGAGAGCAAAGCCGTTCTTTGACATCGTTATGAAAACAGATGATCACCCGCTGAGTCAGGAAGAGTTTGAGGCTATTTACAGCAAAGTCCCCCGGCTGACGGTCGAAATTATCGTTAAAGACCACGACAAATTTTACCTAACAAAGCGTGATATTGAACCATGCAAGGGAATGTGGCATGTGCCAGGCGGCACGGTTAGGTTTGGCGAAACATTAGTCGAAGCAGTGCAGAGGATTGCCAAAAGAGAGTTAGGCGTTAGAGTAACAGGCACCAAGCTTTTGGGTTACATTGAGTACCCAAGCCACTATACGAAAGGTCTTGATTGTCCTGTTGGTATCGCCTTTAGCGTGCAAAGCTATGATGGCAATTTTGAAGCTAACCAAGAAGCAAGCGAAAGCGGCTGGTTTGACGAACTGCCAGAGAATATGCACGAAGAGCAAAAAGAATTTTTGAAGCGACTCCCGGAGTCTTGAGGATTTTGCTGCCCACATTATGCAGCCGCGTGCTGCTAGCGTTTGTAATTAATTTGATTACGATGCAACTAAGTGATTATAATGGCAAAATATGGAACTATCCAGAAGAGAGATTTTATATGGGGCAGCAAGCGTAGTGCAGGTTACGGGGAGCTTGATAATGAGTGCATTGACACTAAAAGCTGGTATTAGTTATGGCCACGCCCAGGCGATGCACGGCGACACCATTGACCCGGCAATAGGTGTTTTCACCCATGGCATTAGTGCGCTCGGCCTTGGAGTGAGCGCTCTTTGTTTTGCGTGGGCATCGGGCACAGGGCATGACATGAGTAAAAAGCCTGGCGCGGCTAGTCCTACAGAGCAGCAGCTTTAGCTAATCTCTGGGAATCGTTTTGGCTCTTTGCGGTAGTATTCGACCCAAGGGTCGTTTTCGTCCAGTGTAAGAGTGTCTATGTATAAGCCCTTTGCAAAGCCGCCTTTTTGCTTGTTTTTGCTACGCTTGATTTTAGCTATTTCGGCTTCAGTAATGCCGTGTAGCGCCTTTAGGTCGTCGAGCGCTTGCTCGATGTCGGCAATTTCGCTAGCTAGTTTGTCGGGTGCAGCAGCAACGAGCTCTTGAGATTCTTCGGCGACTTTGGCGGCCAGGGCGGTGGTGTGTTCGTCGCGAGGCAAAAGGCGCCAGACGGGCTTTTGACCCATATCTTCGTAGATGGCTACAAATTTGTCGCGTACTAATTTGCGCAGGCGAAAAGTAGGCATGCCTTTAGTGTAACAAAGCACTCAATCTGCCGGGCCGCGTAGTACAATAAAAGCATGTTGACGCTCGTCGCTGCTTTTGTTGTGCTGCTTATTCTTGTTTTTGCGGAGTATTTAGCGCGCAAGGGTGTACACTCCGAGCTAACGCGCAAATTGGTGCACATGATGGTGGGTACCTTTGTGGCCTTTTGGCCATTTTTTTTGAGTTGGCGACAAATTCAGGTGATGAGCCTGGCGTTTTTGGTCGTAGTGCTGGTTTCGCTCAAGCTGCATGTATTTGACAGTATCCATGGGGTAAAGCGTCACACCATGGGCGAGGTGCTATTCGCGCTGGTGATTGGCGTGCTAGCTTTTATTGTTAGTAACAAGTATGTGTTTACGGCAGCTATGCTACACCTTAGTCTGGCAGATGGGCTGGCGGCTATTGTAGGGCTGGCATACGGCGAAAACAGCACGTACAAAATCATGGGGCGTACTAAAAGCCTGGCGGGCAGCCTGGCGTTTTTCTTTACCTCGATTATTATTATGGTGTGGTTTGCTGCATTTAGTCACACCGCATACAGTGCGGTTACCCTTATATGGCTGCCGGTGGTAGCTACTATTGCCGAAAATGTGTCGGGCGAAGGTACTGACAATATGGTTGTGCCGTTGCTGGTGGCCCTAGTACTTAGTAGTTCTATCTAGCTATCCCATAATTAGATATTAGCTTTTAGGGCTTGTATACTGTGAACATGATGATTGTGGCTATGCTTTCCTGGTGGTATGCCGCTGGATGGGTTAGTGCCGCCAAACGCGCTGGCAGGCGGGTAGATGCCATGCTAGAAACGTTTTCGGTTAGCCTGTTACTTAAAACATTGTTTGAACCATTTCGTCAGATAAGCGCTGGTGGCACATCGCGCACGTCGTTTGATGCGCAAGTGCGGGCGTTTGGCGACAAGCTGTTTTCGCGGGTGTTTGGAGCGTTTGTGCGCCTATTATTTATTATTATTGGCAGTGTTGCGGCACTTTTTGCTGGCCTGTTTGGCATTGTAGAGCTGATTGTTTGGCCCTTTGTTCCGCTCTTGCCCTTTATAGGCATTACACTAACCGTTATGGGTTGGAAGCCATAATGCACGAGCAGTCTTTTTACAATTACCACAGCGTCCGGGCGCGTAAAGCCCGAGCGGCGCATCATCTTGCGGGCAAAGAAACATATGCCTTGTTTGCGGGTATGGGGATTGCGCTCGTTGCAGCCGGTTTGGCTTTGGCGCTACTGGCCATGACGCCCTTTGGTTGGGTAGTGGCTGGTCTGGCCGGACCATTTTGGATGCTGGCTGGCTGGAGTCGCAGCCTGCGTGATATTCCGCCCAATCCCGAGGTGCATACCATTGACGACGTGGCTGCAGCCGAGCTTTTGGGCGTGTTGCCTAAAGACCACACGCCGCAGCAACTAGCCGAGCTGGTTATGCGATTGCAGGGTGGACGCTTTTTTGCCAATCGTTTTGGGTTGGGAACAGAATTTTTAGCTCCATTGACTCATGCTAGCAGCATGACGGTGTGGAACGAGGCGGGGCGGTTGATGCAAGAGCTGCATGCTACCACGATTGACGCTGCACTGCTTACCGCCGCGCTTATTCGGACCGTGCCGAATGTGGATCAATATTTGGCTTCGGCCAGAGTAGATGCCGATGATATTACATCAGGCGCAGCCTGGTACCTGCATTTACAAGAAGTATTTGAGGCATCAGGCAAGCGTGGGCACGATGGCGGCATTGGCCGCGATTGGGCGTTTGGGTTTACGCCTTTACTAGAGCAGTTTGGTTATAACCTAAGCATGCATATTGGCTCGCAAGGTTTGTTGCAGCATGATTTGCCGAGTCGCGAGGCAATCGTGCAACAGGCTGGGCGTCTGTTGGCTCAGGCTGGCCGGCACAATGTAGCGTTGGTTGGGAGCTTGGGCGCCGGCAAAACTACAGTAGTGCATTCGCTGGCTAAAAAGCTGTTAGACGCCGACAAAAGCCTTCCGTACGAATTACATTACAACCAAATTGTGGCGCTTGATCCCACGACGCTTATTGCGCAGGCTAGCGGACGCGGCGAGCTGGAAGGCTTGGTGCAAAACTTGCTGTACGAGGCCCACAAAGCTAAAAATATCATTCTGTTTTTGGACGACGCGCAGCTGTTTTTCGAAGATGGCAACGGCGCAGTCAATATCAGCAACGTGCTCATGCCCATATTGGAGGGCGGCGCCTTGCGACTAATTATGGCCATGGACGAGCAACGTTGGCTACGCATTTCGCAGGGCAATCCCGCACTGAGCCAGTACCTTAACCGTGTAGTGGTGCCGCCTACCGACGAGCACGAGACAATGCTTATTCTGGAAGATCAGTTACTGCTGTTTGAATACCACCAAAAAGTTACCTATACCTACCAGTCGCTCGAGGCGGTGTATCGCTTAAGTAGCCGTTATATGAGCGAACAAGTTATGCCGGGCCGGGCACTTAAATTATTAGAGTCTGCTGCCAATACGGCCGAAGAGGGATTGGTGACCCATCGGTCGGTAGAACAAGCCATTGAGCAAACTCAAGGCGTTAAAGTAGGTACGGCCGACACTGTCAGCGAGCGTCAAACACTCCTTAACCTGGAAGATTTGATTCATCAGCGTATGATCAACCAGACACATGCCGTGCAAGTGGTAAGCGACGCGCTCCGACGCGCCCGGGCTGGTGTGCGCGAATCGTCTCGACCCATTGGCACGTTCCTTTTTTTGGGCCCTACGGGCGTAGGCAAAACCGAGCTGGCCAAAAGTGTGGCCGCCGTCTTTTTTGGGGGCGAAGATCACCTGGTGCGGCTGGACCTCAACGAGTTTTCGGGCCCCAACGATGTCGCCCGTTTGATTGCCGACCCGGCCCAAGACAAAAATAGTCTGACTGCTCAAATTGGTCACCAGCCCTTTAGTGTAGTGCTGCTGGACGAGATCGAAAAAGCCCATCCCAACGTACTCAACACACTACTGCAGCTACTAGACGAGGGCATTTTGCGCGACATCAACAACCGCGAAATATCGTTCCGCGATGCCGTTATTATTGCCACCAGCAATGCTGGTGCCGATCGCATTCGCCAGCATATCGAGGCCGGGCAGCAGCTAGAGCAATTTGAAGAGCAGTTTGTAAACGAACTCATTAGCGCCAATGTGTTTCGTCCCGAGTTTTTAAACCGTTTTGACGAAATTGTGCTGTTCCGACCGCTAAAACCAGCTGAGCTTTTGCAAGTAGTAGATATTATTTTAGCCAGCCTTAACAAAAACCTGGCCGCCCAAAAAGTGAGCGTAGTTGTAGACCAAGACGCCAAACAGCTGCTTGTTAATAGTGGCTACGACCCACGTTTGGGTGCTCGCCCCATGCGCCGCGTGGTGCAGCGCGTTGTTGAAAACATTGTGTCTAATCAATTACTGGCTGGCCAGGTTGTCCCTGGCGGCCAAGTGCACGTTAGTGCCGCCGACGTGCAGACCATGCTCAATCGGAGCCAGGGATGAGCGCCGCCGAACAGCGATTTACACTCCCGGCTACGGCAATATTATTGCTTATAAAAGGCGACAAAATACTGCTGTGCCGGCGCGACAATACCGGTTGGGAGGACGGCAAATATGGCTTTATGGCCGGACATATCGACGGCAACGAGTCGTTTCGGCAAGCACTGTGCCGCGAAGCAAAAGAGGAGCTTGGCATTACCGTTGCGCCAGAAGATGCTCAGTTTGTACACATGCAGCATCACCTGAGCAACAAAGAATATATGTACGTCTTTTTTGTGGTCAACAAGTGGCAAGGCGAGCCAACGATATGTGAGCCAGATAAGTGCGGCGACATTCGATGGTTCCCGCTTTCTGAACTACCTCCCAATTTGGTGGCCAACACCGGCGAGACGGTCCAGTTTTACAAAGACGGTGTCTTTTACTCCGAGACCGGGTTTTAGCCTGTTTTTCAATCAAAAATTCTTTTGCTACTGAATATCTTTGGACTAGGATTATAACAATATTTATTGTATGATATATACCTTATGTCTATATTAGAAGTTGAAAGCCGTACACTGCTGTCACCAACCGAGCGTGGCGACATGCTCGATTACATGGCTAATCAGGGCGAGGTTAGTCGTGTTGCCAGAGTAATGATCGATTTTTCTGGCGAAGATCGTCAACGCACGGTTACGCTACGCGTCGATAACGGCCAACAAAAATTAGTCACCAAAACAGGCAAACTCACTGATGGCGTCCGAAGTGAAGCTCCGCTTGCCTTGTCTCAGGAGCAACCGTTCGAAACTTCACTGAGTGCTATGAATATATTAGGATACGACAGGGCAAAAGTGTGTTTGCGAAGGCTCTACGTCGCAGCTGTAGGGCCGTTAGAATATTCGGTTCGTGATGTGCTACGAGCGAGCGACCTTACCTATATGTCGACCCTACTAGAAATTGAGGCACGCAACGTACACGAGGACGAAGTGGCCCAGGCGCAGGCCAATGTGCAGAACGCGTTTGCATTCCATGACCTTACGCCAATGACGGCTGCTGAGTGGGAATCATGGGTTAGCAAAACACATGCAAACGCTGACATGACTTTTACGTACTCTCCCGAAAATGCCACAAAGCTAGCCGATAATCTTGTTGGCTGGCTGTAGACTTGTAAAACTATTATTTACCCGCGGTGTGGGCGCGCAAGGCGTTAAAGATGACTACTACATCTACTAACTCTTGAATAGCGGCGCCCCAAATCGGCATAAACTTGCCAGTAGAAAAAACGAGCATGAGGGCTACGCTGAGGCCAATGCCTACCAGGATGCTTTGTTTGGCAATGCGAAACGTGCGGCGGGCAATATCAACCCCGCCTGCAACACGCGAGAGGTCGTCCATCATAATAACAACATCGGCCGATTCGCTCGCTGCCGCGCTGCCGCGGGCGCCAAGGGCAATACCGACATCGCTGGCGGTAAGGACTGGAGCGTCGTTAACGCCGTCGCCCACAAAGGCTACGGGGCGTTCTTTGATATCTTCGATTGCCCGAATTTTGTCGCTGGGCAGCGCCTCGGACACTACTTGCGAAATACCCAGACTTTTAGCTATAGCCTTGGCTGTCGATGCGCGGTCGCCGGTTACCATCAAGAAGGTATGGACGCCACTGGTCTTAAGTTGTTTAAGTGTGCCTTTGGTTTCGGGCCGCAGCTCGTCGGCAAACGTAATAACGCCAGCCAACACACCGTCCACACTTACATATGCGGCGGTGCCATCGTGTTTGGCAGTAGAAAAACTTTTGGGCAGGCTAACGCTGTATTCTTCTAGCAAGCTTAACCGTCCAACAATAATTTCTTTACCTTTGCCCAGTGCCACCATACCCTTACCAGCAATTTCGCGGCTGTTTTTGATGGTAATGAGCTTGGCGTGCTCGGCCTGCGCTTTGGCAACTATGGCTGCGGCTTGGGCGTGGTTGCTGTGCTGTTCTAGGCTGGCGGCTAGCCCCAGCACCTCGGTACGGCGCAACTTGCCGTAGGTAAGGACGCCCTCTACCTTGAGCTTGCCCATGGTAAGCGTGCCGGTTTTATCAAAGGCAAAGGTGCGGGCCTGTGCTAGTTTTTCTAGCGCCGAGCCGGTTTTGATGATAATACCTTGCTTGGCACTGCGGCTCATGCCCGAAATAATGGCAATTGGTGCCGCCAAAATGAGCGGACAAGGTGTAGCTACTACAATGACTTCCAAAAAGCGCAGTGACTGCCCGCTGATTGCCCAAGCGGCAATTGCAATGCCAAACGACACAATAGTAAAAGGAATAGCGTAACGATCGGCCAACCGCACAAACGGCGCCTGGCTGTGCTGGGCGCTTTTAACCAAACGAATAATCTGCTGGTACTGGCTGTCGGCGGCGGCACGCAATGCTTTTGCAGTAACAGCGCCATCTTGGTTGATAGAGCCACTGAGCAATTCGCCGCCTGGGTCTTTGGCTACGGGCAGGCTCTCGCCAGTTAAGCTCGACTCGTCAAAGCTGGCCGAGCCTTCTAAAATAACGGCATCTACCGGGACGAGTTCGCCCGGGCGGATGACAATTTTGTCGCCTGGGTGCACCTCGCTGGCCTTAACATCTACTTCTTTGCGGCCGCGCAGCACATGTGCCTGCTGTGGTGCTTGGGAGAGCAGTGCGGTTAGCTCACGCTCGGCCCGGTGCTCGGCGTAATCTTCTAGCGCTTCGCCACCAGTGAGCATAAGGATGATAACAATGCCGGCCCAGTATTGATGCAATAACACCGAGCTTGCAATGGCCGTAGCAGCCAAAATGTCTACGCCGTATTTGCCAGAGCGCAGATCTTGCAGCATGCCCCATAGCAGCGGCCCGAGCTCAAAAACCGAGGCAACAATGAGCACCCAATGCGATGCAGTGTGTAGTCCGCCAATCTGTAAACCTAGCGCAATCAGTGATGCGACTGCGGCAATAGAAAATAAATAATACTGTCTGGCGGCTGTAAATAATCTCTTCATTAGTATCAGTATATCAAGGAGGCGGTTTACTCTGTAGTTATATGTTGGTCGTTGGTAAGCGTGACCACGCGAGTGTATCGTTCCATCTCGACTTTGCATGCGTCTAACGCTGGCTGATCCTCGGGGGTGCCCCAGTGTGGGACAATGCCGTAATCTACCAGGCGCATGCCATCCCAGGGTGTATCGCCCGCAACTACGTGTGGATCGTCCAAATGTTCGATACCATGGAGCGTAGTGCCGGCTATTGCTGCGCCAGCGCTTTCGCCGCCGTACACATATCCTTTGGCGAGCAAGGGGAGTAATGCCTCTTTAAAGCCTGACTCTTGCATAACTTTGTTAAGGTGAAAGGTGTTGCCACCCAATACCCATACGCCGTCGTACTGGCCAAGTTCTTGTTGTAATTGGGCGGTTTTACCGGCAAACGTACGCAGATCAATAAAGCCCCAGCTAAAATGCATGTTGCGCAGCTGTTTTTTGGTTGCTTCTATATATGGCGTGCTATGGCCAGGCGGGCTGGGATCGTTGGCATTGGCAATAATAGCCAGGCGACGGTTAGTAGGGAACAACGCCAAAAAGGCTTGTTGGTCGGGGATATTGAGCGATGCCAGGTAGAGCTTCATGCGGTAGTCTCCATATATTCGCGGGCGCGTGCCTGAAATAACTCCCAGGCATCGTCGCGCGATAAGTAATCCTCGAGCGTTATAAGTGAGTATTCGGTCCCCTCGTTGCCAAACACAATGTCGTGCTCGGCACTGGCTGGAAGTTTGGCTACGGCAAACCAGGTAAACCAACCGGGTTGATTGGTGCGGGGGTAGCGCTTGGCGTATGCGATGTCTTCGGGCGCAATACTCAGGCCAAATTCTTCTTGCGTCTCGCGCTGAAACGTAGCAAAAGGAGTTTCTCCTGGCTCGGCACCACCACCGGGCAAATCAAGCTCGTGTGGATTGGTGGGCGCATCGTCGCTGCGGCGGTAGACGATAATTTTGTCGCCTACAAACACCAAGCCCTTTGCTCCGTTAAATCGTGCATCCGGCTGGAAGAAGGTATCCATTACACCATGATAACAAATATCTAACACCTAGCCTCAAAGCTACTTGGGATTTGTATGGCGTGCTCTACAATAAAAGCATGACCCATTTTATGGCATTCACTGGCAAGCTCGTGGTCGTTGGCAAACAACCAGATGGGGACTCTATTCGTTTTGTGGCCGACTCGCCAGCGCTCTTCAGTCAGCTGGATTTTGGCTACCGTGTGCGACTCAGTAAGGATGGCAGTGTACAGCTGCGGTTCGAGGTTATAGATGCGCCCGAGACGCATTACGAGGGCCAATCGCAACTGCTAGGCCTGCCGGCGCGCAATGCGTTACTTCGCCAAGCTGGGTTCACTAAAGTAGCATTTACAGACGACGCCACTGTTGCCACTGCCACGCCGTTGTCGGTGCCGGCAACCATTCTTGCCAAAATGGTAGAAATAAATGGCCGGCCGGTTGCGTATGTGTTTGCTCCCATGACGTTGCCCTTGGCAGATGGCGCAGTTGTAGCCGATCCAAGCCTGTTTTTTGCCAAATCCCTCAATATGCACATGCTCAATTCTGGTGCGGCGTACCTTACGTTGTATACATCTACACCACAAACGCATCGCGCCTTTTTTGTGCAACACGCCAAAGTTGCCCGCTCTAGCCGTCTGGGTGTGTGGGCGCAAGACGCTACGGCTAGCTTTAGGCTGGTAAACCAAGCGTCGATTGGCCCAAATGGTGAGCTTATTTTGCCCAAGCTGTTCCGTCGATGCACTGATTATCTGCGAGCCCAGCACGCCGGTTTTACGGGGACGCTAGCACAGTGGCTCGTAAGCACGATGCAGCCCAACGATGTGGGCGAAAACGATATGTTGTGGGTGGGCGCCAAGCGCCATAGCCTAAGCGAGCTAGTTGTCCAGCCCTCTGCCCATACCATAGGCCTCAATGTCGATATTCTTGATCTAGTATTTATCGAAAAGTAGCTGTTAGCGCCTGCTGGCTATATCAAACCCGATTGTTCAACCAACAAGAAACTTTTATGAAAATTCTTGGTAAAGTCCTGGGGTTTTGCGTCGTACCATTCTCTAATCTTGTTGGGCGAAAACCATTGCACCTTGGCCACTTCTTTTTTGTCGGGGTGTAGCGGGCCGTCGTATTGTGCAACGTATATTGTCTGGAATCTTCGCAAAAAATCATCATTAGCTGGCCGCTCAATGTATATTTTGCCAACCATCTTGAGGTCAACAAGGGTAACGCCTAACTCTTCTTGTACTTCTCGTATGGCTGCCGTTTGGTAATCTTCGCCTTCGTCCACGTGCCCACCCGCCGATTGATCCCATTTGCCAGGATTATCAGTTAGTTTTAGGCTCCGTTGTTGGAGCAATATCTGGCCAGCAGCGTTGCTAATAAAGATACGCACAATACGGTGGCGCAGACCCTGTTGTCTGGCTATTTTCCTGGTTTCGGCTCCAATGACCACGTCGTTTTCGTCGACAATGGCAATCTTTGGTTCTGACATAGGGCTAGCGTAGCACGTTTTGTACTTTTGGACGGTGCGTGTTTGCGTGGTAACATCATTTGGTGACAATTTTTGAGCCACGACCAAATAGTTCAAATTTTACGATGCGAACACGTATGCCCTTGCATACGCTAGAAGCGATAGATGTGGCAAGCACTTTTGAAGGAATATCGTCTATAGACCTTCTTGGTCGGGCGATTCTAGTAATGGGTATGCATCGAAAAACAACTACTGCCGGGGGGCTATGGCTAGGGCTAGTAGATGGCAAATTAAGCCCGCTCTCTCCTATAGTCGAGCCTGTAGACGCGCGCGTGCCCCTGACAGATGTCAATAAACCAGTGCTTCCTAGGGCTCGGGACGCCCTTATCAATTTGACAGATCCTCGTAACTCTAACGATCTTGTATCTTATTGGCCAACGGCGATTGGGTTTTACAGTTTGGTGCGAGAAGCACAGGTACTGAACCCTGACCATTTATGGGAGGTCACGCCTATGGGCGAGGATGTTGTTGTGAGGCCGGCGGTACTTCGTTTTCGGTCTCCTTAGAGGTAGGGTAAAACGCCTACAAAATAAAAGGACCAGGTTTTGCCTAGTCCTTTTATTTTGGGGCGAACTATGGGTCTCGAACCCACGACCTTCGGGACCACAACCCGACGCTCTAACCGACTGAGCTAAGTTCGCCATATTTTTTGAGTTAGCCAAAACTAGCTTTCTCAAATTAACAGATCTACTGTAGCATTTTTTTGGGTAATAATCCATACCTACGGGTGTGCGGTACAATGTTAGTACGATGAATGTGATTATCCCAATAGTTATTGCTGTGCCGCTGGTGGTGTTTTGGTTGTGGATGTTTTGGGATTTTATCAACAACGAAAGTGTTGGCGGAAATGATCGGCTTATTTGGACGCTCGGTTTTGTGTTTGCGGGCGTTGTTACGGCGGTCTACTATTTTGCCACGCAGTACCAGTGCCGTTAGGCCAGAAAGCCGTGCTATGCTTTAAGCATGGGAATTATCAATAAGGGTTTTAAGGGTCGGTCTAACCAGGATCATCCAATCCCACCAGGGCAATCGGTCGTAAAAGAGTGGCCGGTGCTTACGTATGGCCCAACGCCGCATATCGACCCTAAAGATTGGTCAATTACTATTACGGGCGAGGTGGTCAAGCCAATAACCCTCAGCTGGGAGGAGTTTAGTAAGCTCCCCAAAACACAATTGCGTACTGACATCCACTGTGTAACGCGCTGGAGCCGATTAGATATGCCCTGGGAAGGCGTCTCGCTGGATGAGCTGATTGCAGCCGCCGGTGGCTTAACCGACAAGGCTCGATTTTTGATTGCCGAGAGCGAGGGTGGCTATAGCACCAACCTACCCGTTGCCGACATTACCAACAATCAGGCGCTTGTTGCAACGCACGCCGATGGCCAGCCGTTGCCCAACGAGCATGGCGGCCCGGCCCGTTTGTTTGTTCCGCATTTGTATTTTTGGAAAAGCGCCAAATGGGTTAAAAAGTTGACGTTTACGTCAGAAGATCGCCCAGGTTTTTGGGAAAATTACGGCTACCACAACTACGGCGATCCATGGCGCGAGCAGCGGTATGACAGCGACCAGTAGCGACCCCAGCCAGTGGCGGGTGGCAACTGTTAAAGAAATTCGCACCGAAACGCCCACCGTAAAAACATTTGCCTTCGAGTTTGCCAGCGCAGTAGCACATTTGGCAGGTCAGCATTACGAAATTCGTTTGACATCCGATGATGGCTACCAGGCAGCCCGATTGTATTCGGCCGCATCGTGTGCCAGGGGTGATAACCGGCTAGAGCTAACAGTGGCGTACCTGCAAGGAGGCGAAATATCACCCTATTTGCACGAGTCGGTTAGTGTGGGCGACCAGCTCGAAATTCGCGGGCCGCTGGGCAGGTTTTTTGTGTGGCAGCCAGATATGCTCGATCCGGTGCTGCTGGTTGGTGGCGGGTCTGGTGTGGTGCCTTTGCGTTGTATTTTGCAGGCGCATGCCCTGGCTAAATCTGCTGCGCCCACTCAGCTGTTGTATAGCGCCCGCAGCTTTGACGAAATTATCTACAAGCCGGAGCTACTGCACATAGATAACGCCATCATTACTCTTACCGATAGTAAGCCGGATGACTGGGCGGGCGAAACCGGCCGCATAAGCGAGCGCCATATCGAAAAAGCTCTGCACGCGCTGCCCTCCACGCCCATTGTGTACATTTGCGGCCGTACACCGTTTGTCGAGGCAATCGCTAATTTACTTGTCGGTATGGGGGTGTCACCAGCACGCATTAAAGCCGAACGTTTTGGTGGATCGTAGTATTTGTCATTACGCTAGATGTATTGTAATATAGCTCATTATGTCTGAACAGATCGACAGAGTAGCTGGTGTAACCAAGTTAGCGATAGCTGCATACATCATATCCATCATATGTATGGGGGTACATGATATCGAGCGCCCTGGCCACTCCCCCGAAGCAGGCGTGAACTGCGAATGGGGTGTCGGCGATGGCTTACCAATAGATTTACGATTTTTCTTTACCAGTGTAGGGCTTGTTGTTACCGCTCCTGGCTGCGTTGCAGGCAACCTTATGTATGAGGTTGGCGTTGGTGTTGAAAGAGGCTGGGACCACCTTCGTGGAAACGACCAGACAGCCACCAGTCTTCTACCGCTACTTCCTGGCCTGGTCACTGCTCCTTAGTCGGCAAAGGTTTTAGTACTACAAAAAACCCGCGAGTTTAGCGGGTTGATCTATTAGTACTACACTTGGAGCGGTTTCTTAAGAGGCGCCAGTTTGTGGTGGCTCAAGCAACACCCCATTTTTTGACACACTGGGTACGCAGCACATATTTCGATTAAAACAACATGGTCGCCGCTCTCCGGCTGACAGTTTTGAGCAGGCCACATCAATACGGCGCTGGCGCGTTTCTTGCTTGCCGGTTGAACCTATCCAGCGCAGCCACTCCCAACGTGCCATTGGCGTAATGCGCGTCCATAAAGCATGTATGTGCGCATTGGTATCCAGGGTGGCCTTCCAATCTGCCGGTAAGTCAGGCTCGGGCCAGTCTTTGGTTGACTCAATTGCCAATACTGCAGGGTCGCCTGCATGTGCATGTGCGGATTTCTGCAAGCTTTTATCAACCCTAAACCAATGGGCCCCATTGCCGTCTGGCTCGAGTGGGGTTTGAAATGAAAAGCCGTTAATGGTTCCCTTAACCATTACTTGGCCACGCGAAGGGAGCTTAGTACTTGCGTCTTTAGGCAACCTAAGAATAGTCCAGGTATTGATGACAAACGGTGTAGCTTCAAAATGTATTATTGACATACTATGTCATTGTAACAAATTAGACGCTACAGGTTAGATTATTAATCTGTTAGGGTGGTGGCTACAACAACAATCACAATTACTAGCGCCAGAATTATCCATAGGGCAGTTATGAGTCGTGGCGCTAACCGGCGATCGCCAACCTTATACTGCGAGCGCTCTAAGGTGCACAGCTCTGGATGAGCTTTTGCCAATTGCTGGCGATATATGGCAATAACGGCTCGCCGCGTCGTAAACAAGCCATACAATACATAGATAGGAATACCAACGACAATCAGGCCTACTTCTATGTCGTTTCTTGACCGTGGCGTGTAGTCATGCGAGTTTCCTAGGATAACTAGTGCTAACAAGACTGCTAATCCTATACCCGCTCTCACCAGTAGCTCTTTTAAGTGTTGCCTTCGCATTGCGGCAAGAGCCGATTTTTCGACGAATCCATATGGGTCTTGGTATTGTGCAATAAGTGTATTGTTTATAGATTTTTTCATGTATTTGTAAAATCTAATGATAAACGAAAAACAGAGGTGTTACTACCTCTGTTCAAGCACACACTGTGGTGCACCCTGTAGGATTCGAACCTACGACCTTCTGTTCCGAAGACAGACGCTCTAATCCGCTGAGCTAAGGGTGCGTATTGAAAGACTTTTGGATTATACCAGATAAGATGGTGATTTTACAGAGGTGATAAAGCGCTGTGTGGAACTTTGGCTGGCGCGCGGTTATACTAGGCGTAGTAACGTGGGCGCGTGGAAATGAAAAATCAAAAAGGGGTCAAGCGCACAGCGCCGGGCAGGAAACGGGCAGGCACTGGGCGGGCCAAGGTGGCTACGGTCGAACCCGTTGTCGTCGAGCTAGAAAATGTTGAGCAGATAGAGCCAGCCGCCAAACCCAACAGGCGCACATGGCCGTGGGTGCTAGTGGTAAGTACTGTCGTTGTGCTGGCGGTAGTATCGTGGATTGTTGGCAATTTGTTTTTTAGCCGCATTTCGCTGGGCGCGCAAACACTTCCAGCAAGCACCTCCAATGCGGTGCTAGTCAGCAAGCTAAACCAAGCCGTACGCTCGTACCGCCTGGGCGTGGCCTATCCAGACAAAACAGTGCAGTGGTTTTCGTTGAGCAATGTTGGCGTACATGCCGACACAACAGCAACCGTTGCAGCACTAAGGGCCAGAGAGCGCAGCCCCTTGCATATGCTGTGGTGGTGGCGGCCTGTGACAGTCGACATACAAGGGAGTGTCGACACTGTTGCACTCGCCACATTTGCCGCCCAGCACGTGCGCATTACCAAACTGCCTGCCAGCGATGCTCGTTTGGCAATTGTTAATGGTGCAGTGCAAATAACACATGCCAAAAACGGTATGGCGTATACATTGCCCAATGCTACGGCTACTATTGCGACCACGGCTCGCGCGCTGCAACCCGCCCCCCTGCATTTGCAACTGCAAACTGTACTGCCCACAGTTGCCGAAACGCAGTTAACACACACCAAAAATACGCTAGATGCCGTGCTAAGCCAGAAGATTACGCTGCACATTGGCGATGATACCGTAGCCCCTGCATCCAGCGATATTGCCAGCTGGCTGACAATCGTCCCGGATGCAACTACCAAGTTACCCATGGTAGGGCTAGATGCCGACAAGCTACGCAGCTATCTGCAAGGCATTGCTGCCAGCCACGCTCTGGCAGCTAAAAGTCAGGTAGTAGATGCCAGCGGCAAGATACTTACAGCGGGCAAGCGTGGCGTAGCTGCGCCGGATATCACCAATGCATATAGTCAGCTAAGTATGGGTGTGCTGCAGCATGCTGGCGCCGACATTACTTTGCCGGCACAATACACGGCTTTTAAGGTTATCGTTGCACCTACCAATGGCAAATGGATAGAAGTAAACCTGACCACCAAAACAATGTACGCGTACGATCAGACAGGTTTGTTGCGCAGCTTTTTAGTCACCGCTGGCGCGTCGGCAACGCCAACGGTTGTGGGGCGCTTTGCTATTTATGCCAAGTATCGTTCGCAAGATATGTTTGGCGAAAACACAGACGGCAGTAGGTACTACCAACCCAGCGTTCCTTATGTTAATTATTTTTATGCCGATTACGCCATTCACGGCAATTACTGGCGCCCTAGTAGCTATTTTGGATTTATTAACAGCTCACACGGCTGCGTGGGGCTGCCGGTAGATGACAGCGCTTGGGTATACGGCTGGGCACCCGTAGGTACGCCTGTCATTGTTCATACTTAGCATGCTTAGCTTTTGTAGCCGGCCAAAAAGGCTTCGGCATCGGCGTGTTCGGCCAGTGTGCGGGCAATGGCATCGTCTAGGCGTTGCATGAGTTGCTCGAGTGGGCTGTCTTGTTTAATAATGGCACTTTGGCGCAGCGCTTGTCGTGCGGCCGCCGTGTGCTCGCTAACCTGTTTGCACAGTAGTGGCAAGCTGTGGCGCCAGAATTGTTCCTGCATGCGTGGCAGGAGCCGTTTAAAGGAGTGGTTACCAGTAGTAATGCCCAGGCCCTGCAGAATAGTCGCTGTTACAAAGCTGATATGGCCACGCCGAGTGTCGTCTTGCCAATCATGAAGGTCGTCGTTAAGTTGGCGCGCTGCTAAGTAGTGCTGTAGGGCGTGCTGTACCGCTTTAGCCTCCGGGCTTTGCATTGTGTACCCGGCAAGTAGTGTCACGGCACATGGAGTCAAACTGTGGCCAAGCGAGCGTTCGTACAATGCCGGGCCATGTGTATAGTCGGGTAGATTGTCTATGTGTAGCGAGTTGCTGGTGACTGTGGCGCGGCAGTTGGTAACCTCCCATATGTTGGCGTTATCAATAGTGTCGAACGTCGATTGGGTATGGGTAGTAAAGGTGGAGTTGTCTGGCAGGCACTGCTCAAAGTGCATTACCGAATGCCGCAGGGCTGTGGTAGCCAGAGGAAGTTGTGCTGGTTTGCCTTCGTCGTCCAAAAAATCGTCAAAAATGGTGTAGGCTAACCAGCCGTATAGATTAGCAAGCCCAAGTTGAATGTGCTGTGTGTCGCCAATATTTACTTGACGTGTTAAGGATTGTGCATAGATGTATGGTAGCAGCGTAATCTCGCGGCTATGCTCGCTGCGTTGGACGCGCCGCAAATAGGCGAGCATTTGTTGGCGCAAAGCTTGTGGCAGGTGCTTGGCGTCGTTTGCGGCTCGTGCATATACCATACGTTGCAAAGTAGTTTCGCGGGGGTCTACGCGAGGACGACCTGGTTTGCTTGATGGGGGCGTACTAGCAGTTGTTAGGGCTTCGATAGCAAATGCAGTAGTCAGCGCTGCCGCACCGTTGGCATGTTGTTGATTGCGGCGTGCGGGATCGATGCAAAATGGTTCGGCTGGCCACGATCCGTCGGCTTGCTGTGTCGTGTGCAGGTAGCTGGCCGCTGCTGCTTGCGAAGTAGAGCTGCCAAGATTGCGTAGTGCAGACATAGCCAATGCTGTTTGGAGCGGTGTGCCCCAATGCCCTTTGCGGCGCAATTTTAGAATATATGCCGCGAGCTCGGCCGCCCGTGGCCCTTTATAAGCTCGGCTTAGATAGTACAGCAATGGATACTCCGACGGGTAATATGGTGAGCGAAAGTGTTTGCCTGCAATAGCTTCGTCCATATAGGCTTCCAGGTTGGGAAGGGGGCTTCCAATGTTCTGTAAGAACATGGCTACATTACAATTAACTGCCAAGTCTACATCTTGCCATACGGCAGGCGCTGCATCGCCAACCAGCCATGTACGATACGGGCCACCCACTGTCGTTTCGGTAGCGACCAGCAAGTGAACGATATTGCCCAGTGCAGCGCCGTCTATGTACGAGCTGTCCTGGCGTTGCAACGCAATAAGTGCACAAAAAGTATCGTCTAGATCGTCGGGGTAGGGCAATGACATGTGTTCAGGCGCTTCGCGTGCCCAGTAGTTCCACGACCATTGTTCGTTTTTTTGGGCCAGTAACCATTGGGCAACGGCTGGCCCAAGTGTTTTAGCTGCCGGTGTATTGGCAATGGCGCCCAGAATAAGTGACGGTGTAAATGTCGTGCGGTATATAGTGTCGGGCGCAAATGATTGGCCAAGCGGCGCGGACTGACTCGTAAACCCTATGTCTGTATGCCATGTATGCGCCAAAAACGCTGTCGCCATCGACAGCCAATCTCCACCGCCTAGGCTACTCACCCTTTTCTAAGCCTGACGATTAGCGTGGTGTGCTCGGTAGAATCTCCGACAGTAATGTTTCCGCCAAAATGATCTTCTACAATCTGTTTGGCGATAAACAGGCCCATGCCCATGCCCGTCTTTTTGGTACTGTAAAATGGCTCAAATAATTGGGCGCGGTCGGCCTTGGGGATTCCTTTGCCCCAATCGTTTACCGTTACGACCACAAAATCGTTAATTGCCTCGGCGGCAACCAATACGCCGCGATGCGCGCCTGCGCTATCGACATATGCATCTATGGCGTTAGATGTTAAGTTGGTCATAAGCTGCCGAAATTTAACCGGCTCGCCATTAAGCCGTAGCATTTTACGATTTCCGCGTGGCTCCCAGGCAAGCGTTACGTGGTGAGTCTGAGCTTTGTGGCCCATAATTTGCATTACCTCGTTCATTTCGGTAATAACATTAAAGCTGCGGGCAATGCTACGGCCGTGCAGTTGATCGCGTACACGCAGTACCATGTCGTCAATGTAGCGGATGCTCCGCTTGGCACGTTGCAACATGCGCGAACGGCTCTGCTCTTCCAGACCCTCGATATCCAGCGTGAGTGTCGTTAGGTGGTTGGCAAGATCGTGCAGGAGCGCTGTGCTTAGCTGGCCCAATTCGGCAAAACGATACATTTGCTGGATTTTTTCTAGTTGCGCGTCTTGCAGCTCGCGTGTGCGCTTTTCGACGGCGGTCTCAAGTAGGCCTTTTTGGCGAATAAGTGCTTTTTCGGCCCGACGGGCGCGTTTGAGCGAACGCTCCATTTGGTTATTAAACAGCCAAATTACCAGGGCAATTAGAGCAAACAATAAACAAAAGCCGGCTACGTCGCCCATAGTGGGCGGTTGCAGAGTCCACGACCAATCGGGATTTATAAAGCCATTTTCGGCCAGTAGTTGCAAAATAGTAAGCAGACTACCCGAAGCCAGAGCGGCATACAGCGAATATGCTGGCCCCAGTAGTATGCCTGCCAACACAATAACCAAGCCCAACAGCAAAGGGCCGGTGGGGATGGTGACGCCCCAGCGGTACGTAACCCCGGCGGCTAGTACAAAATAGATGATAACTAGCAAAGAAGCCGAGAAGCGGTAAAACCCGCGCCGCACCAAACCGTAGAGCGCACCTACTCCGCTAGTCGCGATGACAAGAGCTGGCAGGCGAGATCCGGCCGATGTAAAACGCAGTATTGTCCAATCAACCAGCAGTAGTATAAGGCCCAGCGATAACATTAAAAGCGTACTAGCGAGGAGTACGTTGAGCACCAGCTCGCGGTTACGAACATCTTCGTCCCGCTGTTTGGGGGCTATAAAAAGAGCATACAACCGTTGTTTGATATTCATGATTCTTGCCAACATTAAAACAGGGCGCTAATACTCCGGGTTTGCATGGTAGTCTGCATCAAGCATTATATACACCGATTACGCAGTGCGATAGTTAACACATGTAGGCACCGGAGCTTAGACGCCCTGTCTTTACCTAGTATTACTCCGCTGCGGAGCTAAACCAAGGGGCAGCAGCCTCTGCCTTATTGACCAGTTTGTCCTTGATTGTTCCTGTGTCGCGTACGCTTGCGTCTGTCAGGATGTTCTTTACGATGTCGCTCATTGGGTTACCCTCCTTTCCCCTCCATTAGCTAAGCATCTTCTATCATGTAACCAATGCCGTAGGCCGTCTTAATCAGGGGCTCCTTAAAGGGGCGGTCTATTTTGTCGCGCAGATGTTTGATGTGCACATCAACGGTGTTGTTCCAGGTGTCTTTGGAACCATCCCAGGCATGATCAAGAATCATGGCCCGGCTTACTGGGCGGCCGCGGTTGCGGGCCAGGTACTCTAAAATGTCGAATTCTTTGCGCCTTAAGTCGATAGTAATGCCGGCGCGCTCTACACGGCGTCGATCAGCGTCGATAACAAGGTCTTGTACGGTAACAACGTTGTGGTTATATGTGGCGGGTGCACGGCGCAGTAGCGCCCCCAGCCGGGCCTTAAGCTCGGCAATACTAAATGGTTTGGTGACGTAATCGTCGGCCCCGGCGTTAAGCAGCGACACCCGGCTGGACATGTCGTCGTCACCCGTTAGGATGAGTATGGGCATGTGCAGGCCGCTTAACCGAATAGTACAGCAAATGTCATAGCCACTCATGTCGGGCAACGACAAGTCCAAAATGACGATATCCTGACCGCCTATAAGCGCTTGTTGCAAGCCCTCTTCACCACTGGAAGCCGTCTCGACAATATAGGTTTTGCCCAGTTGTTTTCGCAGACTTTCGGCCAATGCACGGTTATCTTCTATAAGTAGGATCTTCATACCATTACCACCAATGTGACTGTAATTATGGTAGCAGTGTGATAATTAAATAGTCATTAAATTTTGCTTAAATGTTGCACGTTTTATTATAGCTCACCGAAGTTAATAGTTACTTTTAGGAATTAGTATTTATTTAATGATTAATCGTAATAATGGTACGTAGGCATATTACAACCTGACACTACAGGATGCCTTTAATACATACGTACTTTTTCTGAGCGAGCATCGACACGAGCACTCAGACTTTTTGGGTGGGCATAGCCTGAGTGCTCGTGTCGCTGTTCGGATAACAAGTTACGAACGGACGAGCACTTTGTACGTTCGTCGCTAGTCTAACTATACAAACAAAAGCAGTATAAATCTATATTTATTTTGCTGTTTTTTGTATATATTTTGTTTGCACTATGCGCCATCCGGCACTACAGGCCGGATGGTTTTTTGTAGGTTGCTTTAGTGTATTGCGCCCGCTGGTGCGTCGGCACCTTCGGCAACCGTAGCACGTTGCTTGATGATAAGCGTAGCAAGTATGGCGGCGCCTATGGCAAACGTTGCGCCAATATAAAAGGCGGCGTGCAAGCCATGCACCATGGCCGTATTTTTGATGGTTTGCAAAGGCGTACCGGGTTGCATGTGGTGCATAAAGTAGCTGGTGGTTTTAGATGCTGCTACGCCTGTTAGAATAGCCAACCCAAGCGAACCGCCAATTTGCTGAGCAGTGTTCAACAGCCCCGAGGCTAAGCCCGATTCGCGCTGAGGCACTCCAGATGTGGCGGCAATGGTAACGCTTACAAATGAGAAGCCCATGCCAATGGCCATAACGACAAACGCTGGCAGAATATTAACCCAGTAATTAACGTGTACTGGCAGGTGCGCCAGCCAGAATAACGCTGTGGCAACAAACAGTGGCGCAACCATCAAGATCTTTTTGTATCCAATGCGCTTGACTAAGCGTGGGGCATTGGCTGCCGACGCGGCTAGCACGACTGGCATAACCAAAAAGCTAAGGCCGGTCATTACCGGTGAGTAATGCTGAATGTTTTGCAGGTATATAGACGTAAAGTAAAAAGTAGAGAACATGGCAGCGGCTAAGGGCAGCTGAGTTAGGTCGGCGCCAGTTAGGTTGCGCACCTTAAAAATGCCAAGAGGTACCAATGGATGTTTAGCGCGTTTTTCGTTCATAACAAACGCTACCAGTAGAGCCACAGCGCCACCTAAAAAGAGCAAGGTAGTGTGGTTTGTCCAGCCGTAGCTAGGTGCTTTGACTAATCCGTATACCAACAGCATGAGGCCGGCGGTAACTGTTACAGCGCCGGGAAGGTCGAGGTCGCTGTGTGTTTCTTCGGAGTCATGCTTGGGCACTAGTCGACTTACGCCGTAAGCCACTAGCAAACCAACAGGAATATTAACTAAGAAGTTAGCGCGCCAACCAAGATATTCGGTAAGTACGCCACCCAACAACAAGCCCACTGCCGCACCACCCGCGGCTACGGCCGCCCATACCGATAAGGCAATATTGCGTTCGTGCCCCTCTTTGTATGTAACAAGCACAATAGACAAGGCCGCTGGCGACATAAAGGCTGCGGCTAGCCCTTGTACGGCACGCAGGACAATCAGCATTGTGCCACTAGTGGCCATGCCGTCGGCCAGGCTGGCAATGACAAAGAAGATAATGCCAAACAAAAACACTTTGCGCCGTCCAAATAGGTCGGCCGCGCGGCCGCCAAGCAGCAAAAAACCACCAAAGGCTAAGGTGTAGGCGGTAACGATCCACTGCAGGTTAGTGGGGCTAAGGCCTAGCGAACTTTGCAGTTTGGGCAATGCCACGTTAACAATCGATACATCCAGCACCACCATAAACTGTGCTAGCGCCAGCAGCGCCAGAACAAGCCAATGGCTTCGGGTTTTAGTTTTCCCCATAGTTGTCCTCTTTCTCTTTTAGATGTTTTGGGATATACTTTTATTACTCAACAACTGTACATCTCAATAATTGAGCATGTCAAGTATTGTAATAGCGAGTTTACATGGCAAAAGAACAAAACATCGCCCTCTACAACGCACTTATAGGTTTTATGACGCTCACCAAGCAAGCTATGCTTGGTTTTGCCTCCGACCAAGGCATTACGCCCATGCAAGGTTTTATGCTGGTTCTTATCGACGGCGATGGCCGCCCCATGAACACCTTTTCACACATCCTTGGCTGCGACGCTAGCAATATAACTGGTGTAGTCGACGGCATGGAACGCAAAGGGCTTATCCGCCGCAGCGACCACCCCAGCGACCGCCGCATTAAGATGGTGCACTTGCAACCCAAAGGCAAAGAAGTACGAGACAAACTCTACCAAGTCTTGGTCGGCGACAAAGGTTCTGGGTGTGTTTGCGCTTCGCTCAATCAGGAAGACGTTGTCGAACTAACACGCATACTGCAAAAAATTACCAGCAGCTGCCCATACGTTATTACTGCCAAACAATAGGCACGTTACTCGAAGAGTTGATTTGACATTTTTGGACCGATAAGTTCATTATACTGTCATAAAATATGCACATCGGAAGAGTGTTTTTATTTAGAAAAGGATGTGCACATATGGGATTCGCCGATCACGATCACGGTAATGATGGTGCCGACAGACTCGGATTTGCCGTGCCGCAACGGTGGCCTGAAGTGGTGGGTGGCGACCTGCCCGACCGCGATGAAGGTATAGGCTCGGTTCTCGATGCCAGCGACGACATAGAATGCCCTTACTCCGATTACCGCTACAGCGTGCACCTAGCTCCACGTGAGTATGAACAACAGCTGGCATTTTATCTGGCTGCACTAGGGGTCCGGTAGACTAGCTGCAGGGTGCTGTAATATTGACTAAGTGTATTTTATAGTCCATAGTATATTTACTATGGTTTTAGGTTTTGGTGCAGAGTTCCTTGATAGCACTGGTAATCCCCAGGATGCGGCAGCTGCTGGTGTCTTGCGGTATGTTTTGGAAACGCGCGGTGCAGATATACCAATGCCCGGTGCCGATACCGACCCTGCTTCTGAGAAGAGGGTAGCGGACCGTGCCGGTCACCTGGCTATCGTTGTTGGCAAGCAGTCGCAAGAAGATGGCGTCGTGGATAGTAGTGCCGAGGCCGATAGCCTGGGTACGCTCGTTACCGAACTACAAGACATTACCCACCGCTACTACCAGGCTGCAGCCTATTTTGTTCCGTCGGCCGATAAAAATCCTACTGGCCTCCGCGGCCGGACACAAGGCATCGGCAAAGTCCGTTCAACCGAGAAAGTAACTACCGAACGCGCCATACCTCCACGTACTATCCATTACACACATAGCGCCGAATATGAAGTGGGTAGTCAGTACAATGCTATGCGCTCATATACTATGAGGTTACGCGACGGCGAAGAGGCGGGCAAATACGCAGATGCTAAGTTGGTGTTAGCCACAAAAGACGGCAAAATCGATACAGTAACTCTAAGGTGGGTCGATGCTGGCGACAATATTCGCTTCTTAAGCGGCCAGGATAGTTTGCTTGCGGAATATGTACCCTTACGCCACACATATACTCGCAATCCTAACAATTGTGGGGAGCTGGTTTTTCGCCTGACTCCCGACGACCTTGGGCTGAGCATTACTTACTCCGAAATGGTCCTTTTTGGCAAGAAGACAGGTATTTTTACCTCATACGACTTTGACCCTAGCCCGGGGCAAGAAGGGCATTTTGTGGAGCACTTTAAGGGCACCGACTTTGCACCTACAGAGGTCAAGCTGATGAGCATAGCTCAGTATAAGGAGCTTCTGGCCGCCACCCTTGCACTTATCCCTACGGCACCTGCTTCGATTACAAATTAAAACAAGCGTGGTTTAGCGTACTGATTGGGCTACGGCTAGTACTTCGGCGTTGGTGGGCATGATAAAGCCTTCAAACGAATTGGGTACAGGAACAGGGAACAAGCGGGCTTCGCGCTCTTGTCGTGGGAAGACGTGGTAGTGCAAGTGATTTACTTTTACACCATTTTCGGCTTGCAGGGGCATATATTTTTGTATGATGCCGGTGCCAAATCCGTTGTCCAGTATCATGCCAAGCCGCCCTAACTCCTGCATAATATCGGCGCCTTCGTCTCTTGTTAGCTCGTGGGGGGCCTCCATATGTCGCTTTGGTACGACCAAGCAGTGGCCAGGTCGAAACCAAGGCCTAGAAACGATGGACAAAAATAGCTCGCCGGAGCGTATTGTCCGCCATTCCAAGTCTTTGGTGTTACAAAAAACGCAGTTCGATTCTGCAGACATATAAATAATTGTGGTGCCCCGGAGAGGATTCGAACCTCTGACCTTGAGCTTAGAAGTCTCCTGCTCTATCCAGCTGAGCTACCAGGGCACATGGTGCGGGTGGGGGTAGTCGAAACCCCGTATCCAGATTGGAAAACTGGTGTAATGGCCGTTATACGACACCCGCACGTCGCTACGCTTGCCAGAACAGAGGTGATTATACCAGAAAAGCCTCCAAAGTAACAGGGTAAGCGTAAGCAGAAAGTATCGTGTACAACATACTTTACATAAACACATTTGTGGTGTATAATTGCATTCGAAGAATTAAGCCGTTGGGTGCGTGAGTACAAGGGCGACTTGGTTCGGCGAAATAACCTAAGGGAGACTAGCGATGTACGGTAAAGTACTTGGCGCTGGTGTCGGCGCCGGAAGCGGTGTCGTAGCAGCAATTTTGCCCAACACGGGCAGCAACATTCTGGTTGATGTAGCCATCGCGGTTGCAGCTGGCCTGACTGTTTGGGGCTTCCTGTCCCGCCGTTAATCCGGTTGGAATAACGATGAAGCGGTGGATTAAAACACCGCTAGGATACTTAAAGCGAGGGGTTACCTCGCTTTTTGTATGCCTAGTGGTTTTGCTTCCTATACTTTCGCTCCTTAATTGGGCGATGGGTTCTTTTCATGTTGATCATCGCGAGGCGTCGTCCCTGCCAGCAATCGCCATGCGCGAAGCCGACAATACGACACAAGCACCTGTATTATTTGGCCAGGCGCTGATAAGTGTAACGTTCGACGACGGTTGGGGCTCGGTGTATACCACAGCAATGCCGCTTTTAGACAGGTATGGGATCCACAGCACCCAGTACATTATCTCGGATGTAAGTAAAGATCAAGCATACATGAGTGATGCTCAGCTCAAAGAGGTAAAGCATGTGGGACATGAGTTGGAAGCTCACACCGTGAGTCACCCCGACATTACGACACTCTCTGATAAAGATCTAACGTACCAGCTCCAGCATAGCCAACATGACCTAAGCAAGCGCTTTGGTGGCAACTTTGACGATTTTGCCAGCCCGTACGGCCACACCGACGCCCGCACGCTGGCAGCTATCAAGCAGTATTACCGCTCGCACCGCAACGTTAATGGTGATTACACCAACGGCATTAGCCACTACGACATTAACGTGGCCGGCAGTTTTGACCGCTATAACATTATCGGCGTAACGGTTCGCAAAGAAACAACCGTGCAAGATTTGGCAAACTTGGTCAATTACGCCGTGGCACACAATGGTTGGCTTGTCCTTAACTATCACGCTATTGATGAACAAAGCTCGGACTACGCGTTAGATATTACATCGCTAGAATCCCAGCTCAAATATCTGAGCAGTACTAACGTTCGCATTGTAACTATGGGTCAGGTGCTCGACACCATCGCTCCCATTAAGACTAAAGGAAACTAATATGAACCTTATACCAGACGCCGAATTGTCCGCCCCGATCGAGGTTCGCACGCTCGTGCTTGATCGTGTTGACACCATTCAGACTCCTAAAAAGACGGCCGTCCGCCAGCCTAAAGGTATGCTGGCGCTTCTCATTGCCGCTCACAACGAGGAATTGGTGTTAGAGAACACCGTTCGTTCGGCTATTCGTGCCGGTATGAAGCCTGCCGATATTTATGTAGTAGACGACAATTCTACAGACGACACAAGTAAGATTGCCAAGAGTATCTTGGGTGAAGACAACATTCTTAAGGTACGTCGTAGTGGCAAAGGCCTAGCCCTTACAAAGGCCAACAAACGCTTTAGACTAAGCAAGCGCTACCGTTGGATCCATATTGCTGACGCCGACGGCGGTTTTGCCAAGAATTATTTTGCAGTATTTCGTAGCAGTTTGCGCAGCAGCTATGCTGCCGCCACTGGCTATGTACGCAGCCTGCCAGGCAGCAATGTAGGCCAGTACCGGGTATTTGAATATACTGTTGGGCAAGAGATTCATCGTCGCTTTCAGGCTATGGCCAACACGGTGAGTGTTATTCCTGGTCCCACATCGTGCTTTCGTGCCGATGTGTTTGAAAAGGTTAACTTTGCCAACCATTCGTTAACCGAAGACTTTGACGTAACGCTGCAAATCCACCGCCTGCACCTGGGCCGTATCCAGTTTATCCCACGTGCTATGGCCTATACACAGGATCCACGCACAGTAGGCGACTTCGTAAAACAGATTAGCCGCTGGAACAGGGGTATTATGCAGGGCTTTTTGCGCCACAAGATTGGTCGCCGGGCCCAGCGTATTGATGCATATTTAACGTACCAGGTACTGCAAAATTTGCTGTTTTTTGTCAGCTACTTTATTATCATCCCCTATGCGGCGTTTGCCCGGCAGTCTGTAGATGTGGTGGCTGGTGCGTTTCTGTACGATCTAGTTGTGCTATTTGCGCTAGTATTCCTTACGGCCATTCGTGCTGGGCGCTATGACATTCTGAGCTCGTTCCCATACATCTACATGCTGCGCTGGATTACACTAATGGTGTTCTTGCGTTCGTTTGTTGAGGTTATGGTGCTACGTCGCTTTAGGATTACTCATGGCGCCTGGGCCACCGAAGGCCGCCGCTACAAGCAGACCGTTAGCCTGTAAGCGCTGCCGGCGAATTATAGTAAAAGACCTCCGTGTAATAGCGGAGGTCTTTTACTATTGGTCAGACTTGTTAGAACCAGCTCTTAATAGTTTGCCAAAGCGAGGTGTTGTGATCGGAGCCAGGGATGATAACCTTCGTGGTCGTTTTTGGTTTGCTTACAACGACAGGGGCCGTGGCTTCAGCCGGTGCAGGGCTGATTTGTTTTGCGTGTACCACCAGGCGATTTTTACTAGTGCCTACGGGCGTGCACGTAATAAGCGACAGCGTAGGGCTGTCAGTTTGGTTTAACACGCTGGTATCGTCAGGCGAGATAACTCGCGTGTCGGTTACCTGGTATATGTAAGGGATACCTTGGTAATTAATTTGTATCTGATCGCCCACTTTTACTTGGTTAAGCAGGGTAAATACCCATTTGTAGTCGCCAGGGGCCCAAGGCTGGCCGCTGCTGTGGCCAATAATAACCACGTTGCCAGTGTTTTGGCCAGGCACTGCGGTCGTACCGTAGTGAACAGTGCCGCTACGCAGCGCGATCTGAATACGCCACTCTACCGTAGTAGTCTCGCTAAAGATTACTGGTGCGTTGACGCCGATAGATGGGATTTCGATGGTAGCTGGCTTGTTAGGGTCAGGTTTGGGTGCAGGAGTAACGGGAGTGGCATCAGGGTGATGAATGATGATGGCGGCCGAGGCTTGGGGCTTGTAAAACGTGTAGTGCGCGCGGGCCCAAATGAGTTCGGCGTTAAGCGCGGCAAGTACCAAAATCATAGCGGTAACGCCAGCCAGCGGAGGTACAATATGCTTGCGGAACGAAAAAGGCATCTTGGGCGCTTTGGGGATAGGCGCAGCCTTGTGCTTGCTCATAATGACTATAATTATACCCTATTTTTAGTATAAATACAATTATTACACCATATAATGCACAATTCCAAGGCTGGTCCTTGGAAAGTGAGATATGTGGTGTAGTAGGGTTAGTTGATGGTGTTATCGCCGGGGGAGGCGGTGATAATAGTGGCCCATGGGCCAGCAGGAACATTGCTGGTAGTAACAAATGTCCAATCTGCGGTGTCGACGTCGCTTAGGCCAAGGTAATCGCGTACTGCGGGCGAGACATCAAGCCCAGCATGGGCACCAAAGGTGTTGGTTGGTGCAGATGTACCAAATACGTATGCGTAATCGTCTTCGTTGTTAGGCCCTACATCTTGCCATTGGGCGTAAGCAATCTTGCCATTGTGGCGAATAGCAATCCAGGCGTTTTTGCACCACGAGTATGTGTCACTACCCTGGTTGGGGCAGCCTTTGGCGGTACTCTTTCGCGTGCCATTTTCGGCAATATCGTTATAGGGCAAAGCAAAATAGAACGGGTTTTCATGAGGCGTAAAGCCACTGGGGTTATAGCCGTTGCGATTGGTTGGTGTGTCGACGCCACCATAGTGAGTTTGCCAGTTGCCATCCCAGGCGCTGGGGGCGTTAGAAATGTAGTCGTTGCTCGCGTCTGCCGGCTCGCCTACATAAAACCATGTGGTTGCAATGTGCTGGTGCGAAAAGTTGGCTGGCGGTGCCACATTAGGCGCACCGACCGGTGTTTGCGAGCCGCCGTTATTGGTAATTACCTTAACCGACGGGTTGGCGTTTGGGCCCGCAGTCGTAACTCCTAGTGTGCTGGTTAGGTCGCCAAAGAAGGCAGGCAATGTAGGGCCAGGATGCACCACTAAGGTGTGCTCGATAGACTGTGGTGCTTTGGCGATTTGTTCTTGTTGCCTAGGAACAGGCCACACATAGGGCCCCACAACAATAGCCGCCAATAAAAGTATAGTGGCGACAGCCCCAAAGACGGAGTGTCGCCGCTTGTGGTGCCGAGACCGGTGGTCAGGGCGTTGTAGCATGGCTACAGTTGTGGAGCAATCTCGTTAAGCGCTTGATCTACGGTTTGGACGGCGATGCCGCTTTGTTGCATATTTTGCAGTTCGGTTTCTAGGTTGGCGGGTGTTACTGAGTAATCTTCGCTATTTGCGGCAGGGTCGGCACTTACGATGTGATACACCAGCACCAGCCAGGTTTTGTCTTTTTGAGCTTGGGCAACCCAGGCAGCAACTTGTGCAGGTGTGGTAGCGTCGACGATGTTCTGGACTCTGATGTTGTAGATATCAAAGCTATCTTTGCTGTTGTACCCATCGTCGGTAGAACGGTGCGAGCGGAAGTACTTCTTGGCCTCAGTAAGCACTGTGGTGTTGTATTCGCCGTATGGAGTAGCAAAGTTGGATGCAACTACGCCGTCGTTGCCAAACCATGAACGCAGCTGGGTTTGGCTGCCGCCCATTTCTTGATCTATTTGGGCAACAGTAAGTGTTGGCAAGTGCGGATGTGTCTGAGTGTGGTCGGCAAGTTCGTTGCCATTGGTTTTGAGGGTTTGCATCATGGCGGTAGTCATGTAGTCGGGGTAGGTGACTGTGCTAGTTAGCAAGTAGAAGGTGGCGTGCATGTTGTACTTTTGTAGCATGGGGAGCGCAGTGGTGTACTGAGTGCGCCAGCCGTCGTCAAACGTGAGGCTTACCATGCCGCGGTTAAATTGTGCAGGTGTGTAAACACCAAGGCTGTAATCGTCGGTTTGTACATAACCAACAGCGGTAATTACCTGGAAGAACGTAATACTTTTGGCGTTGGTTGGGGCAATAAACTGCGCTTTAAACTGGGCCCAGTTGGTAGGGCTGGCCGACGCTGTGCCAATGTAGTAGTACGATACGGCGCCGCTAGTGCTGGTAACCTGAGCATCGATCTCGGTATCTACGCTCGATTTGTACCAGTTGCTGTAGCTGTAATTTTGGCCTGGGGTGACTGTGGCGTCGTCGAAGTACCACTTGGCGTCGCCGCTGGTGTATTTGCTGACGGTAACTTTAAGACTGTGGCTGCCAGTGTGGCCGTCGGCTTCGTATGTTTCGGTAGCGGTGTTGGTGCCCCAGCCATCGCCGTGCCAGTTGGCAGGCAGGCTGCCGGCAATTGTCTCGACGGATGGATTGGGGACAAGGTTGCTGGGGTTTGCCGGAGGTGTAACGACGTTATTAACGGTAACACTCACAGCGGCAGAGGTGGTGCTTTGGTTGGCAGCATTTGTAGCCACGACAGTTAGACTATGTGCTCCGTTTGCTACAGAGGCCGTATTCCAGCTAATGGTGTAGGGGCTGGCGGTAACAGGGCTGCCCACATTAGCACCGTCCAGCTTAAACTGCACCGAAGTGATAGCTACATTGCTGGTGGCCGAAGCGCTAACAGTTTGCGTACCGCTGACAGTGGCATTAGCGGCTGGAGTGGTGATGCTGACTGTTGGAGCGGTGGGGTTGGTCACGGTAACGTTTTCGGTTGCCGTTGTGGTTGCTCCACCTTGGTTGGTGGCGATTGCGATAAGTGTGTGGCTACCGTTAGCTACTTTGGTGGTGTCCCAATTGTAGATGTACGGAGCAGTGGCGATTGTAGTGGCAGCAGTACCGTCAATCTTAAACTGCACCGAGGTAACGCCCGTGGCGTCGCTGGCGCTAGCGGTAATGGCAGTGGTGCCCGTTACGCTGGCGTTCGCAGCTGGTGCTGTGAAACTGATTTGTGGTGAGGCTGGTGCAGCCACGTTGTTAACAGTTACGTTGATATTAGTTGCTGTTGCCGTCAGGTTGCTTGTGTTGGTGGCGACAGCGCTTAAAACGTGTGTGGCGTTGGTGGCTGTTGTGGTATCCCAGTTGATACTATATGGAGCTGTGGTGTCGGCAGCGCCCACATTAGCACCATCCAATTTAAACTGCACCGAGCTAATGCCTTGTGTGTCGGTGGCAGTAGCGTTAACAGGAACGATTCCGCTAACTGTAGTGTTATTGGCGGGGGTGCTCAACGAAACTGTAGGTGTAGTAGGTGGCGTAGGCGTGCTGCCGGGTGCAGTAAGCGAGTAATCGTCGGTAGTTAGCGAGCCGTTGGCATAAATGACATGGTAAAAGGTCAGTGTTTTGGCGTTAGCCGGCGCAGTAAAGTTGGCGGCCACTTGGGTCCACGCGCTGTTTGCGGCATATGTGCCAATCCAGTAGTAGCTGGTGGCGCCAGTGGTAGAGGTAACGACAGCGTCAACTTCGCTGGCAACAGTACTTTTGTACCAATCGCTAAAAGTGTATTTTGTGCCTGCAGTAACAGTAACTGGGGCAAAAAACCATTTGGCGTCACCACTAGTGTAGCTGGCCAACTTAACTGTTGCGCTGCGACTGCCCGTATGGCCAGTGGCTTCGTAGGTAAACGTGGGGGTGTTGGTGCCCCAGCTGCCCTTTGTCCAACTAGCAGGCGCAGTGCCACTGGCGGTCTCGAAGGACGGATTAGTAATGAGATTGGTATCGACTGCCATGGCTGCCGTTACGGGGAGTAAGCTCAACGCTATCAGAAGTGCGCTGGCCAGCAGTGCTTTTAGTTGTTTCATACGGGTCCTCACCTGTTAATGCCCACCGTTGCAATCTGTTTATTTAACTACTTTGTCGCATGTAAGTCAATTTAGTTGTGCATAGGTATAAGCACTATGACGCTACGATGTTGGCAAGACAGAGTGTGTGTTGTACTCTGTAGGTCAATGTCTGCAAATGTAGGTGCCGAACATACCCAACCCGAAACAATCAATCTGCCCCTTGGTGCTACCGAGTTACGCGCCGAGCTAGCCGATGTTATTCCTATCCACGTAATTTAGTGCTGTTTTGGGAGGTCAGACCTCCCGAAATTACAACGAAGTTAGATTTCGTTAAAGACGGTGATTTGGGCGCCAAGCGAGTTAAGGCGCTCGGCTAGGTCTTCGTAGCCACGGTTAATGGTGTAAATGTTGCGCAGGGTAGAAATGCCAGGCGCGGCCAACATGCCAATAAGGAGTAGACTGGCGGGGCGCAGCGCTGGGGGGCATACCACATCGGCTTTGCTAAATTTGGTTGGGCCTTGGATGTACAAGCGGTGTGGGTCGGCCAGTTCGACGTTCATGCCGACTTTGGTCATCTCGGTGTAGTAGATGGCTCGGTTTTCGTACATCCAGTCGTGGATGAGTGTGCGGCCGTTGAGCACAGCGCCAATGGGTACAAAGTACGGCAAGTTGTCGGCGTTGATACCAGCCGGATATACATTGGGGTGAATTTTGTCGGCCAATGCTACTAGCGTGCCGTTGTGCTTGTGGATAGTAAGGTCTACGAGGTCGGTTTGGCCATTTGCTGCTTTGTAGCGATCGGACAGGTCAAACTGTAGCCCCATTTTTTTGAGCTTGAGCAACTCCAAGCTCATAAAGCTAATGGGCACGCGGCGGATAGTGATTTCGGAGTTGGTGGCAATAGCAGCCGAAGTAAAGAACATAGCCTCGATGGGGTCTTCGGCTAGTGCGTACGTGATGTTCTTTTTGATTTCGGCCTGGCCGCGTATGGTAAGTACGGTACTGCCAATGCCGCTAATCTTAACACCCAGCTTTTGCAAGAAGAAACATACATCCTGCACGGCATAGTTGGCGCTGGCAAATTGCAGGATGGTTTCTTCGGTGGTGCGGGCCGCAGCAAAAAGGGCGTTTTCGGTAACCGTGTCGCCAGTTTCGTACAATGTTACGCGTCCGGCTGGTTTTTTGTTTATTGTAACTTGGTAGTTACCCCGAGTAGCGACACAATTGAGGCCAAACTCTTCTAGTACAAATAAATGCGGTTCGATAGTACGTTGGCCCAGTTTGCAGCCGCCGGCGTACGGGATTTTAAACGATTGATAGTCGTGCATCAGCGGGCCCATCATCATGAGCACCGAGCGGGTTTTGCGGGCCGATTCGGCATTAATGCGATCTAGCTTGAGGGTTTTGGGGCGGCGGATTTCGAGGTCGTTGCCGTTGACCCACTTAACTTGAACGCCAATGCTCTGCAACACTTCGATGATACGAAATACTTCTTCGATTTTAGGAAACCCCATAAAATGTGTAGTGCCATAGTTGAGCAATGAGGCGCACAACAGGCCCACGGCGGCGTTTTTGCTGTTTTTGAGTGTAATTTCGCCCGACAGTTCGCGGCCGCCTTCTATACGCAGGTTAACCGATTTGTCGCCCAGCGAAATAAGTTGTTTGTTAAGTACATCGCTAATGCGCCCCAACGTTTCGAGACTGAGGTTTTGGTGGCCATGCTCCATGCGGTTAACCGCCGACTGACTGGTGCCTAAGCGCCGGGCAAACTCGGCCTGGGTAAGACCACGCTCTTGGCGTATCTGTGCTATTAAATTACCAATTTTCTCGTTTGCTAATGTATCCATAGTGCTCACATGATACCATATGTGATATATGTCAACCAACTTATGTTTGTTTTTAGGCGTACAAAGAGAAAAGCGTTACGGTACCCATAGTTTACCACTATTGCCAACAGTTGGTACAATGCTGACATGATCTAGCTATACCTCAAACTATTTTATTTTGTCATCAGGGTTTAAAGCCTGACAAACACTAACGCTAGTTGAGGGACATACTATGAACGACACAGAGATAGAAAAACTAATAGCAGCCGAAGTAAGCCGCCAAAGCGACGGACTCGAGATGATTCCTTCCGAGAACCACACCAGTAGTGATGTGCTCAAGGCCTTGGGATCGCGCCTTACCGACAAATACTCCGAAGGCTACCCAGGCATGCGCTACTACGGTGGCTGCGAATTTGTTGATCAAGTAGAAAATTTGGCCCGCGAAAGAGCCAAAGCCTTATTTGGTGTAACGCATGCCAACGTGCAGCCATATTCTGGCAGTCCGGCTAACCTGGCGGTGTACTATGCATTGGCAGACCCTGGCGATACGGTTATGGGCATGGCCCTGTACTTTGGCGGGCACATGACGCACGGCCTTAAGGTAAACTTTTCGGGCAAGTGGTTTAACAGCGTGCAGTACACTACTGGCCGCGACGGTTATTTAGATTATGATGGCATGGCTGCGCTTGTAAAAGAGCATAAGCCCAAGCTCATTTTTGTAGGCGCCACTGCTTATCCGCGCATTTTTGACTGGCAACGGCTAAAGGCTATTGCCGATACCTGCGGTGCCTTTTTGGTGGCCGATGTCTCGCATATCGCAGGCCTAATAGTGGCTGGTGCGCATCCATCGCCAGTGGGTATTGCTGATGTAGTAACCACCACTACACACAAGACACTGCGCGGCCCACGAGGCGCCATGATTTTGTGCAATGGCAATACATCTAATCCACTTAAAGCAGTCGAGCGTACTCGCGACGAGCTACCGACACTTATCGACCGCGCTATTATCCCTGGCTTGCAGGGTGGCCCACACAATCATCAAACCGCGGCTATTGCTGTTGCGTTGCGCGAGGCAGCTCAACCTGCATTTAAGGATTATGGCCAACAAATTGTCAAAAACGCCAAGGTACTGGCCGAGCAGCTGATGAATAAGGGCTACGAGCTGGTTACCGGCGGTACCGATAACCACCTGTTGCTTATTGACCTAACTAACAAGAATGTTACCGGTGCTGACGCCGAAAAGGCTCTGGGAAAGGCCGGTATTACTGTTAACAAAAACACCGTGCCGTTTGATCCGCGCCGTCCGTTTGACCCCAGTGGCATCCGCATGGGCACTCCAGCACTCACCACTCGCGGGCTCAAAGAAGCCGAAATGAAGCAAGTGGCCGCCTGGATCGATCGCGCCATTGCCGCCAACGGCAGCGACGACAAACTGGCACAAGTTCGTGCCGAAATACTCGACTTTACCAAAGCCTTCCCGCTACCCGCCTAGCAGCAGTTAACGGCTAAGAATCTCGAGCAGTGCGTTAAAGCCATATGTAGCTCCAAGTATGGCGGCGCCGCCAGCAGCTACGCCTACAATCAGGTAGCTCTTTTTTGTTTTTTCGGGTTTAATTGTTGGCACAAATCTTTGTGGTGCCGGGCTTCGAGCGTAGGGTCGCTATACGTCGAGCTACGATAGACCGTCCCTGCATGATTATTTTGGGGGTTGCCTCCTCGAGACCGAATCATAGCTTCTCTGTATGACATAAAGCCAAGCATGGTGTAGTTGGTAACGTGTTGTCTTTCGCCAGTCTTTGGGTCGACGGGGCGCAGCATGCTGCTTGCTCGAATTGTATTAGCGGTAGTTGCTATACCAAGAAAAAGTGTTGCGTCGCTGTCGGATAGGGGCGCATCAGGCGCTGCGTCTCCTGGTCGGGGAGTATTTGTATAGGACGTAGACAATAGTTGAGATTGTTCGAAGGTCATACATAATCCTAGGGATATTTACGTTTGCGATGTAGTTTAGAGTCCGGCTTTAGCCCAGATATCTTCTATGGCCTCGGGTGGTCTAATAAAGCCTTCGTCGCCTGGCCTTTTATCAAAAACACCCGCGTATTCTCCGTTGGTGTTGCCGGGGTATACGCTCTGTTCTGCAAGAAGCGGGCCTTCTACTCCGGCTAGTGCGGCAACTGCGCGGCGCACGGCGGCCATCTGTTGCGGCCTAAGGACGGCGACAAGGTTAGCATACAGTTCGGGCGACATGGACATGGGGACACTCCTTTTTACAAACAAAAAACGCTTTCGTAGACACGAAAACGTAAGCTCTTTTTATACCAAATCCTGCCCAAAGTGCGCAAGGAATTTGTGCACATGTTCCGGCTTATTACGGTAACAGTTCGGGTTCTTGCTCGAGCAGAATATTAAATTTTTGGTGTACGGTATTAACGATTTTTTGTTTAAACAGCAGCAGCTGTGAAGTGCTTGTGGCATGCTCGTTAATGAGCACTAAAGGCTGCGTCGGCCAAGTAGCCATGCCAGTTTCGGCGTCATGATAATCTTTAAAGCCTGTCATTTCGAGCAGCCAGGCGGCAGGGATTTTGGCCATACCCTCGCTAGCGGCCCAATGCGGCACAGCCCCATAGTCGGCTTGCAGCTGAGCTAGCTGTCCGTCGCTAATAATAGGGTTAGAAAAGAATGAACCATTATTGGCTACCTTTGCTGGGTCGGGAAGTTTGCTGCTGCGAATGGCAATAACGGCGTCGCGCATTACTTGCGGTGTTACTTCTGGTATGCCGCGCTCTTCTAGATAAGACTGAACGCCGGCGTAGAAGGGGGGCTGTGGATTTTTGTGGAGTAAATGTAGGGTAATGGCCGTGATAAAAAAGCGGCCGTGATCGTCGGTTTTAAAACGGCTGGTGCGGTAGCCAAAACCACAATCTATGGCCCGAACGTTTACAAATTGTTTGGTTTGGGCATCGTATGCTTCTATGCTTACAAGCGTGTCGGCAATTTCTTGGCCATAGGCGCCTACGTTTTGTACTGGCGTGGCACCGGCAGTACCTGGGATGAGGCTCAGCGCTTCTATGCCAGTCATGCCTCTGGCTACGGTTTTGGCCACACTTGCGTCCCAGTTTTCGCCGGCACCAATGGTTACGTAGTAATTTTCGTCGTCTTCTTGTTGCTCTTCAAAGCGCATGATTTTGTTTACTAGCAGCAAGCCATTAAAACCTTCGTCGCGCCAGACAATATTGCTGCCACCGCCAATCATCATAACCGGCAGGTCGCGTTCGTCGGCCCAGGCAACGGCCTCGGCAACCTCGTTACGATCGTGCACGTCTACAACATAGGCCGCCGTGCCGCCTAGGCGCATGGTGGAATAATCTTTGAGCGAAACGTTTTGCCGAATGTCCATGACAGCATTATAGCGTATTAGTTTTAGACTTAATTTGCGCAGTCAACAGATTGAAGTGATATAATAGATGCCATGAACAGTAACCGCCAAGATCTACCATTTAAAACTTTGGGTCAAAAGCTCAAGACATTGCGCGAAAAACTACACGAGAGTGTAGCCGAAGTTTCTGGCGCCGTAGAGATTGACGAACAAACGCTTACTCGCTTCGAACAGGGGCAGGAGCGTCCTAGCCAAGATATTCTGATGCTTCTGATCAACCATTTTGATATCCCCGACGACGATGCCGACAAGCTGTGGCACCTGGCTGGTTACGAGCACAACGACGACGACACTGCCGAGCCGGACATCCCCAACAATCGCACTATGGTCATGATAATGGCTGTTGACCCGCGCATTACGTACAGCGACGGCGTTAACATTACCGCTAACAGCCAGGGCGTTGTGCTCAATTTTTCGCAAGGTGGTGGCACCCCGCATGCTCTTACGACTGCCCGTGTGGGTATGAGTCGCGAGCAAGCCGCTAATTTGCTCAATGCTTTGCAGCGCGCTTTGCATGCATCCGAGCCGCGTCAGCTTCCACCTTCTACTTCTAGCGAACAAAAATAGTATAGAGCAATTGGTTTTTAGCTTGCTGCAAAGGGTGCGCCCTGCGCCCAGTAGTACTCAAATATTGCTCGCATCATGTCGGCGTACGATTGACTGATAATTTCGACGCCGACCTTTTTTTCGTGACGGTGGTGGTATATGGCTACGGTGTCGTTATAAATAACGGTTTGGTTATCAAACGGAATAGCCTCGCGCGGGACGCCTCGGCACGAATATTGCTTCTCGATGTACCGACGATTGCTAGTAAAAGTAGGCATGTCGACGCCAAAATTGACCAACTCGCGCACTTTGTACCCGGCCTCGACACTCAATGCGCGGTGCCGCTCGGCCCAGCGATGGTCGACGATAAGCTCCTCGATAGTGCCACCACCTAGCGACAATACGTCAGTTTTTGACTTAAGCTCATGCCAACACATTTGGCGAAAGCCGCGGTTGCCTTCGTAGGTACGGACAACAAATGTATTGTCTTGGGTGGTTTGCAATGTGGCTAGGGCAGGTACTAATTCTTTTAGCGTCGCGCGCTGTTGTTTGAGGTATGACTCGCGCGCAACCAGCTCGATTTCTAGGCTCGATGGATCGGCGGCCACCAAAAAGGTGCCGCGGTCGTCGGTGCGGCGAGCAACCAGGCTGCGCTTTTCTAGTTGTTCTATCAGGCGATACACTTTAGTGCGCGCCACTCCGGTGCCGCGACTGAGCCGCAGGTGGGTACTTGGCTCACGCAAGAGTTCTAGGTAGATGAGTGCTTCGTCTCGGCTGAGGTGCAGACGACGCAATCCGGCAATAAGTTTGTCATTGCTGTCCGACATAGCAGACAGTTTACACCTATCTCATCATATTTGATAGGGTGTGTCGTAAGACAGGAGCTATGATACCGCATGAGTTCAGGAACATTAGAGCGCAGTGTTGGTGGGCTAGTTGATCAGACGGTTACGGAGCTAACACAAGATCGTGTGCCACTGACGGATTACCAGATTGAAGCCGACGCAAGCTTGCACTCGCGCACAGACATGCTCGTCACTACCCTTGGCGACGAAATAGAACGGGCACGCGTTGCTATCGATGCTGCGAATACTGATGGCGACGGGTACGCCAGGCAATTTAGAATTGGACTACGCCAAGCGGTCGATGCGCGAGATTGGGGATGGCTTGGTCGGCATGGGCTAGACATGAGTGGCATTCGTACCGATAGCCTCACAAGTGTGCTGGTAAGCGGCCGCCCAGTGGAAGTGCAAACCATGGCGTTGTCTATCGAAGCTCGGGGAGGCGTCTTTGCTACTGAGCGTTTTTCGTCTACCTTGAACCATGCCGACACCGTAGGTGCAGCTGTGGGCGGCTTTATCCGCAGATTGGCTCCGGTTGGTGGTGGTAGTATGCGCCAAAACATCGTTCTGGATCTTAAGCCTAATGGAGATGGCATTCATGGTGCTTGGCCAACGGGCCTTAGAGTACTTGGCATCCTTTCTACATTAGGCCATGCCGAGGTGATACACGCAGAGGACACCCCTGGAGGGCAATTTCATTTTGATATGGTGGCACCAGAAGACCGTGAGCGCGTCGCAAGCCTAGTAACAAAACTGCAACACTCACCGTATGGTGTGCTCGAGGTGGATGATCGAAACGTGGCCTTTCGACCGCACCCGGCATATATGTCACACTTTGCCGACCTAACCCAGCAATCCAAATATCTGGAGCATTTTGGCTTACAAGTATGGAGCTGTGGTGTAGGAATAACTGATAGTGGTGGCCGTGCCGCTGCTCTATTGGAGCGTGACCCTGCCGCTCTACAGTTGACCATATTGGATGATGTACAGCGTGATACTGTCCAGGAGGCCGACGCCCTGGCGTGGGCGGCAGGTTCTAAGATTGAACGCAATCAGCACATCTTCTTTGACGGCACCGTTTTGACGTCAGATCTACTGCATTATGCGCTGGCCACCCGACTGCTTGATGGGGTTACTCAGTTTAAAAAAACTATTGGTCTGTTCTCGCAGCCGGAAGTTTTTCAGACTGATCCATACCTGGACCATCACTATGGCGAGGATGTTGTCGTGGCTCAGCTTGAGGCTCGGGCGGCCCGCGAGCAAGAAGAAGTGCTCGGCATGCTAGAAGAAGACGTGCTGTCGGAACAAGCTATTATGGACGAGCTCGATCTTCATTGCCGCAATCGGCAGTTGGGCGACGTTATTGATCTTGGCTGTGGCCCAACCAATGACTGGGCGCGGTTATTAGAACCGTATTTGCGTCCTGACGCACGCGTTACTATGATTGATCGTTCGCCATATGCCATAGCACATCAACAGCGCTGGATAGCCGGCACACTGGCAGAAAGACACGCCGCAATTGCCCCGCGCCACGAGGCGATGTATGTACGATATCGTAACGGCGGGTCGCAGTACAAAGACTGCGATGCACGCGCCCGCCAAAGGATGCAACAGCAGGGCGAGGTAAAACAGGGTAACGCCTTAGAGTTGGCACCCGAGAGTTGCGAGGTTATTACAGATGGTTACTTCTCGTGCTCGGCATTCCCGGAGTATGGTGGTTTTGTTGGTCTCCAGCGCGTTAAGTTTGACGCTTTGGTGCCTGGTGGCAGAGCGTTGTCTCGTCACATGATGGAGACCGACCAATGGTTTACCAAGGACCCCGATACAGGAAAGAACATATATCTTCCGTCGGTATATCTAGAAGACGAAAGCCTAAAGCGCGCGTACGAGTTGGCCGGTTTTGTTAATGTACGGGTGACGCCAATCCTTGCAAAAGGTGCCAAAGCGCGTCCAGGGTACGGCTATATGGCGGTGGTGTATGCCGAAAAACCGGCTAAGCCCACCGGCAAGTAATACCGCGGCTCCGCCTCTGATATACTGTCCCTACGCACCCGTAGCTCAGCTGGATAGAGCGTTGGTTTCCGGTACCAAAGGTCGTA
>CAZBQZ010000011.1:0-48281 GCA_964494495.1 uncultured Candidatus Saccharibacteria bacterium | reverse complement strand
CCCCGAACTCGGCCTGGGAGAGAAGATGGCGATTGCAAGGTGGTGCTGGCATCTTTTTGGGGTCAGGAGGGATCTTTTTTGGATAGCTGAGAGATTTTTAGCTTTTTGTTGGCGTGTAAAGCTATGACTAGGACAAAAAGTAGACCTAAAAAGACAAGGTACACCGCGCGGTCGACGATGTTGGCGGCAACTATGGTTGTGGCATCTATGTGGTGTAAACGCTGGGTAATACTCAAGAAGAACTCGCGGATGCCAATAGCGCCGGGTGTAATTGCCACAAACAGTGCCAAGTTGGCTGTCCCGGTGTAGGACATAATTTGGGCGATGTTGGCACGCGAGCCCACGGCGTGCAGTTCGATGCCGTAGACAATGATCATGAGCGTTACCTGTAGTAGGCTCGCCAGGCCAATCAGACCTATGGCCGGCATGGTGATACGCGCATTATTAGCCGATCGTTTGCGGTACAACACAATAACACCTATGCTCGCGCTTGCTACGACCACTACTATTACGGTTGTCTGCCACCATGGCAGCACGCCTACAAATAGCAAAAAGACGCTGGCTACAGCATAAAATCCGTAATATAAAAACGTTGCCAGCGCATAGTGTTTGATGGCCAGGTTGTGCTGTTTTTTAAGATACGCGCCACGAAAGACTGGCCCGCTCTGCCCTGGCCCAAAAAAGTTTATCAGCGACGAGTAGGCATTAAACAAAACATTTTCCTGAAAGCGCATTGCTTTGCCAAACATCCGCATGCTGGCTCGCGTTACAAACACAACGGTGGCAAATACGCCCGAATACGCCAACAGTAATAGTACCAATGTGCTCTTTGGCAGATGTTTGAGTTGCGTCAGTGTTTCTGGGTGGTGCGAAATGTAGTATGTAAACGCGACGAAGGTAGCCACAATAATAAGGGGCGCCAAAATGGTTTTAATATGACGCTTTGCAAGGATGTTCATTATCACAAGTATACAATGAACCCACTGCATAGAAATCGGATTGACTACAGCCCATGCCCAGTGCAAGACATGTATAATGACAGTAACCTCCTATGGTATATCGCGCCTTGGCATTAATTACGCGTATCTTGAGTTCCCGTCGATTTGTGTACGGGATATTTATTTTTTTTGCTATTGAGGGGCTATGGATTGCGTTCTCGGCTGTTTACCCTATGGCTTTTGACGAAAACTTTCATTTTGGACTCATTAAAATTTATTCACATCATTGGTTGCCGTTTTTGCAAAGCCAGCCAGATGGTGCTAACCAATTTGGTGCCGTAGCGCGCGACCCATCGTATTTGTATCACTGGCTGATGAGTTTTCCGTATCGCTTAGTCGCACTATGTACCGACAGTCAGACGGCGCAGGTTATAGTGCTCCGTTTGATCAATATTGCTTTATTTGGTTTGGGTTTGATGCTGTTTCGCCGATTGCTGCAAAAGGTAGGAATGACGACGGCGTTTATCAATACTGCACTGCTGCTGTTCATTCTTATCCCTATTGTGCCATTAGTGGCCGGGCAGATTAATTATGACAATCTATTAATGCCGCTTGTAGCTGGCACTTGCCTGTTAGCGTACAACATATACCAGGGATTGGTGCGCCGTAAGTTAGTTGTTGCATCGTTGGCCTGGCTTGTGGTGATTTCGATGCTGGGCAGCTTGGTAAAGTATGCTTTTTTGCCAATAGTACTTACCGTATGGCTGTTTTTGTTGGCTGTGGCACTCCGTACATTTCGCGGCCATTTTAAGTGGGTTTGGCCTGAAGTCAAAGCCAGTTTTAGCACTTTGGGGCGCACTGCCAAAGTTGGCTTTGCGATTATTTTTGTACTGAGTACGGTGCTGTTTGTGCAACGGTACGGCCTTAATCTTTCGGCTTATCATACGCCAGTGCCCGATTGTGCCAAGGTACTAAGTAATGACGCTTGCTTGTCGTATGGTCCATGGGCGCGTAATTATCACGCCGCCCAGCAAAAGCCAGTTGTCTCGCATAACCCCATAGCCTACTCCTGGACATGGCTGCAGGGCATGCATTACCGGTTGTTGTTTATGATCAATGGGCCTAATGGCGGCTACACCAATTATCCGCCAAGCCCTTTAGTAAGTGCGGCCACCATCAGCATTGTAGTGTTTGGTGTGGCAGCGGTTGCCTTTTATGGCAAGCGTGCGGCTCGGGGTGTACCCTTTGTGTGGTTTTTGTTGGCCCTGGCATTAGTGTATGTGCTGGTGTTGTGGGTGGATAACTATACACAGTTTTTGGAAACTGGCCAACCAGTGGCCATTAATGGCCGCTATTTATTGCCTATACTCTTTCCAGGCATTGTTGTTGTGGGGCGTAGCCTAAGTATGGCGCTTAGGTCTTGGCCTACACCTAAGGCCGCATGTGCTTTGTTTGTTGTATTGATGTTTCTGCAGGGTGGCGGAGTATTTGGTTTTATCGCACGAAGCGACGAGCATTGGTACTGGCCCAACCGCCTGGTTGTCGACATTAACAATGGTGCTCGCATCATCGTAACTCCCCTTATTATCGAGGGAAGCCGAAAATACTAAGTTGCAAGTACTTATTTGTTAAATCGTTGACGCTTGGCTTGTTCTAGTGTGTCTTCGATGAGTGCGCGATTAATGCGGATTAGATCGGCAATAACTCCAAGCGCAAAGGCAATAAAAGAACCAATCAACAATACACTACCGGCAATGAGTGATTGAATATGATGTACGCCACCGGTATGATCGAGCGCCAAAAAGTACAGGTAGCGTGAGAATGGTAGTAGCCCGGCCGCCAAAAATAGTATGCCCAGCGTGTTAAAAAGTACGTATGGCCGGTACATAATAAACGCGCGGGTAATGGCAACGCCCGATTTATACATATGCTGCCATGATGATTTAAATAATCGCGATTCGCGCGTTTTGGGATTGGTTTCGATGGGGATGGTCGCAATGGCTAGGCCTTTTTGGCCGGCCTGGATAAGCGTTTCCATAGTGTAGCTAAACCGCGTTACGATGTTGAGCTGCAGGGCTGCGTCGCGACTGTACGCGCGAAAACCGCTTGGCGCATCTTGTACCTTAATCCCAGCGGCGGCATTAAGCACGCTCGTACCTAGCCGTTGAAATAGTTTTTTGGCTGGCGAAAAATGAGCAATTTTCTGGGTTTGACGATCGGCTATTACCATGTCGGCTTTGCCGTCCAAAATAGGTTTTACTAGCTCAGGAATGCGCTCCTGCGGGTACTGGTTGTCGCCGTCGGTATGCACAATAATGTCCGCACCCAGCTCAAGCGAGCGGCTTATAGCATCGCGAAACCCAACAGCTAAACCTTTGACGTTAGCGTGATGCACAAATTCGGTAACGCCAAGTTGTCGAGCGACTGCCACCGTATTGTCGGTGCAGCCGTCGTCAACAATGACAATGTCGATACTGTCGATACCCGGTATTTTTGTTGGAATTGTTTTAAGTACCGCCGGGAGCGTGGCTTCTTCGTTTAGACACGAAATTTGGACCACTAATTTGATAGGCTTATTTCTCATACATACCTCGTATACTACCTAGCCTAACTGATTGATGGCTGAATGGCTAGAGCTATAGGCTAAGGGGTTTGTATGCATGGCGCGTAAGCCCGTCCTGAATGTCGGCATACGATTTGCCGGCCAGGTGGCCCCCGGCCACAAATTCTTCTTGGGTAACATCTGCCAGGCAGCATGGCGGCGGTGTAAACGCTGCTTTATCTGTAGCATTTAAAAATTCGAAATCGATAAGCGCCAGACCTTCTAGTCGCCCACTAAAGATATCTACCTCGGCTGGTCGACCGTCGATTATTACCTTGTAGCGATCTTTTTCGACCAAGCGGTGGTGGCCGGTGGCTAGTGTTTCGAACTCGGCCTGGTTAAGTGGAATTGTTTGTTCGATCATTTCGGACGAGTCGGTGCCGCTCTTTATGGTCTTTTTGGTAATTTCGTAAACACTCCCCCGCTTGCGCAAGCGCAAATTGGGATGCACATCGGCGTGTTCTGGCACGTAGACATCTACCATGCGCTCGGGCAGAGCCTTGCGGACTTCGATGGGGATTTCGCGCAGTAAGTACGTTAGCTCGTATTCGATTGTAGTGTTGTTTGATGGTGGATTCATGTCAGCTTATTGTACCGCTTGGGCCTACAGATATGCTACCCTAGCTGTATGAAAGAACACGGCCAGCATGGTTTTACCCTTCCTGAGCTATTGGTGGTGGCTGGGGTGTTTTGTGTACTGGCTGTGGGGTCGATATTGCTATTACGCCAGGCCGATTACGCTATGCCAGGCCGCAATGGCAACCGCTGGGCAGACGTGGCTCAACTTACCGTTGCCCTTACTAAGTATGCGAGCGCCAATGGTGGTTTGCCCGCAGGATTGCCCGCAAGCGCCACCGAGATTGGCTCGGATAGCAACGAGGTAGACCTTTGTAAATATTTGGTGCCGACGTATCTTAAAGAGCTGCCCTCCGACCCTACAAGTGGCCTAAATTTGAGCGTCGGCGACTGTAATACCGGCAAAGCACTGTATACTTCTGGCTACACTATTGTTTTAAAAAACAACCTCGTGACTATTGCTGCACCGCATGCCGAAGGCGGCGCACACATTAGCCTCTCCCATAAGTTTTAAAAAGCAAGTCATCCCAACCCCCCAACTTTATAACTTGTTTAGCGGTAGCTGTCTCCGGGTTCGGTGATAAACAAATCGTGCGGATGGCTTTCGGCAAGTGACGCTTGGGTGATGCGTATAAATTCGGCTGTTTCCCACATGTCGCCAATGGTACGACAACCGGTGTAGTACATGCCGGATTGAACGCCGCCAACAAGCTGTCCCATTAGTTGTTTGACAGTGCCGCTGCAAGGGGCAAGCCCCTCCACACCCTCGGCTACTAATACATCGTTTTGGTAATTTTTGCCATGGAATTCGTCCTCGGAACTTATAGCTAATCCGCGCTTCATGGCGGCTACCGAACCCATCCCACGATATTCTTTAAAACAGTAGCTTTCGGATCCATTAAGAATACTGCGGAAGCGTGCCGGTACCTCGTTTGGTTTTAGCATGACGGTCTTGCCTGGCGCTTCTTTGCATGCCGCCAATAAGCGGCCTAACATAACGCAGGAGGCTCCCGCGGCTAGTGCTTTGGTGACATCGCCTGAGTACATGATGCCACCATCGGCTATAACTGGCACGTTATAATGCCGGGCAACGCGTACGGTGTCGAGCAAGGCAGTAAGCTGGGGCACGCCCATCCCCGAGACAATACGAGTAGAACATATAGCTCCAGGCCCCATGCCCACGCGCAGGCTGTCGGCACCGGCATTAATTAAGGCCTTGGCGCCATCGGCAGTAGCCACACTGCCAGCCATGACTTGCACGCTTGGAAAATTTTGTTTGATATATGCCGTGGCGGTAATTACTTTAAGCGACAAACCATGTGCCGAATCGACTACCAACAGATCTACGCCGGCATCTATCAGCGCTTTGACGCGTTGTTCGTAGCCTTCGCTGGAGCCTATCGCTGCACCAACCAGCAGTTTTTTAGCTTTTACCTTGCGGACTTCGACTACTTGATCGGCGATAGCCAGGTTGCGATGGATAATGCCGAGCCCGCCGGCCTGCCCAAGTGCAATCGCCAGGGCACTTTCGGTTACTGTATCCATGGGAGCCGAGACTACCGGTGTGCTTAGGACGAGTTTTTTACTGACTTTAGTATCTAGGCGTATGTCGGCACGAGAAAACCCCGCATAACGGGGTTTGAGTAAGACGTCATTAAATGTGAGTGCTAGTGGGAAAGAATGTGATGTATCCATACCGTATTGTATGCGACACCTCTGCTGGTTGTCAAAAGGCTTATGCCTAGACTGTAATCTGGCCCTTCTTCGTAAGATACTTCACTGCGTTGTATTTTATACAAGACTACTATAAAAATACTGCAAGGAGATGAGAAGAAATGAACAAATATGGTCCTAAAGCTCAAGCAAAAGTCGAACACGCTATGCAAGAAATGAAAGCCGGTAAGCTAAAGAGTGGTACATCTGGCAAGAAAGTAACTAACCCTAAGCAAGCTGTTGCAATTGGCCTGAGCGAGGCGCGCCAGCAAGGAGCTAAAGTGCCTCGCAAGAGATAACAATAATTTGAGAGGAGGCAGCTATGGAACAAGGTACAGTAGACCTTTTAGCTCGTGAGCGCGAGCAAGCCCAAGCCTTGGCCGCCGAACGAAAAGCCGAGCAGCGCCGTAGACGCGCCATCGAACGCGAACGCGCCTATTCGTCGCACAGCGGTTTGGTTACCTCGGTGGCCTTGGGGCGCTGGCTCATACGCCTTGCCGCTCGCACCGAGAGTAACCCCCGTGCTCGTCGTATCCGTGAGAGCATGCTAGTATCGCACTGGTCGCGGTTTACTAACCGCCTGCTGACACTTCCGTACCGCAGTTAACCTTTAGCACCAATGATAGTTGTCTTTAGGTATGTAAATAGTTGATCCCATAACGCGGTATCTGTGCTATGAAGTGCAATTTCTTGGGTTCCAAATGCGATGCCTCGATAGCTAAAGTTATGGGAGCCGGTGAGAGCGACCCGCTTGCCGCTGGCGAGTTCAAACAGCATAAATTTGGCGTGGATGTAATCCGTACCGGTATAGTTGTTGGTGCTGCGATAACGCTGTTGGTCAAAGGCTTGCCCCCAAGCGTGTAACGCAAGTGGATTTTGCTCTGGACGGTTGAAATAACATAGTGCGTTAGTCTCGTGCAGCAGATGACCCAATTGACCGGAAGGCGCCATTTGCGACACATAGTACACTTTTGAGGCTTGCGCGGTCAGTTCGCAGGCGCGTTCGTAAATAATAGAATGCCCTGGCTCGCCGCCGTCAAAGAGAATAGTGCCAGCAGCACAGTTGCGGCTAAAGTCTTTAATAGTCGTACCTTGTTGCCCAATCCGCTTTACTAAGCGCAGCAGTTGGTTGGCTGTCTGGGAATCGTTTACGCGTACCATAAAGTCCGAGTAAGGCAGCGATTCGTCCCTAAGATTAACGCCGCCAAACGAATAGCAAATATCATCGATGACTGCTAATTTAATGTGGCAGCGCCCCTTAAAGGGCTGTAGCCCACGTTTGCCAACGGCATAGATGGTGGCGCCTAAACCAGCCATTGTCTCTAGCTCTTGGTACGTTTGGCGTAGGCGTTGGCCGCGCGAAGTGCCTTTTTCTACCGAATGTATAAATGACGATTGCACCGCGCCTGTATCAAGAAAAATAGTCACCGCTACGCCCCGCGCCACCGCCTCATGTAGTGCAGCAAATAATGGCGCAAGCCGTTTACCAGTTAGCAGTAGCATGGCACCGATACATACACGAGCTCTAGCTGCCGGGATATCTTTTAGGAGTGCTTGATAGTAGCTTTCGGTGTCTAATACAACAGGACGTGTGGCGTAGCTCATCGAATACCTCCTTTAGGCCAGGGTTGCATTGGAGCGCCCAAGTCTTTGTATGACAGTAGAAAAATATGGAGTGAGCTCGTAGGCATACTTCTTTATGATAACAAAAACATTAGGATCGTTCGGAGGCAATCTTGCTGTGTTGGCTGCCCTTGGCGGCCTTGGTTAACGCCACTATGCCATTTTGTAATTGCTTAACCTGTTCGCGCAGGTGTTGTATTTCGGTAACGTCGCGGTTTAGGCCGGCTATCTGCACGACATCACCTACTGTATTAATTATGGGGATGAGTCTGATCTCGTAGGTCCGACGGCCAATTGGCACCTCCGAAGAAAGTGTAAAGTTGATTGGAGTTTTGGTACGGACAACTTGTTGGCAATGCTTGGACAGCATGATGTACACCTGCGGCAACAAGACATCCGATATGCGTTTGCCTACAACATCTTGGGCAAAACCAGTGTCGGCAAAAAACGCCTTATTGGCCAGCAATAAGCGATATACGCCGCGTGGTTCGACGCCAATTAATAAGATAGCGTCATTAGTGTTATCAAATACAGTCGTTAGGTATTGCAAGAATACTAGCGAAGATGTTTTTGTCTCCATGTGCCCCCCTAATATATCGTAGATCTACCAGTCTTGTCTAAGCAGTAATATATTTTATTGCAACAAAGGAGGCTCTTTCGTATAGTTGAATATAAATGTATGATCCCGACAAGTACACGGCAAAGGCAGCCCGCTCTGCCCCTTCGCAAGCACGTGGTAAGGAGCGTGTTCGGGTTATCTTGGCGGCAGCTCTGCGTTTGTTTAGCGAGCGTGGCATAGAGGACGTAACCACCAACGATATTGCCAGTGCGGCCAACATTCCTATTGGCTCGTTGTATCGGTACTACCCCAATAAAGAAAGTATCATAGTAGCACTTACCGAATTGTACGTAGACGATATTACGCACACGTTTGCCAGCATTGCCCAACATGCCTTCCTCCCCTACTTGTCGTGGGACGAAGTATTGCTCTTGATGGTAGGTGCTTGGATTAATTACTCGTTGCTTAACGGCTCGTTTGCTTTTTTATATGTCTTAAAGAGTAACCCTCGCCTAGGTAACCAAACACACGTTGCCTGGAAAAAGTTTCGTGATGGTTTTTCGAGCACGCTTCGCGTGCGCTGTCCCGAACTTTCTGATCGTGAGGCCACAGTGTGTTTTCAGTTATCGCTTGCGGCAGTCGACATGGGTATTTCGCCAGAGTTTGCCAAATTTGGCGGCTTGCCATTGTATCACGATGTTGTAAGTGCTACAGCTCGCTATATGTTGGTAAGCTGCCAACATCATGATCATGCAAAAACGGCCGCATAACTGCCCTGCCTGTTTTTGATGCTTGTCGCACGGTGTGCAGCGCCGTACAATGCTATATAACTTCATGCGTATACAATCGTTGGTTACTAAAGCGCTATTGGTGGGCGCCGTAGTTGTTGTGGCCGCGGGTGGTGGTTGGTTTGCGCGCGGTCGGGCTCACGACGTCAGTGGCGTGCAACACGCCGATGCTCAGGCCAAGCAATACCCCCTACTGGGCAAACGAATCTTTGCCGACAACCCCAATGATGTCATTATCAATTTTGTACCATTGCGCAAGGACCTGCAGGCCAAATTTAACGCGCTTAGCGTTCAGCACAGCTTTTATTTTGAGTATTTGCCAAGTGGCACGTCTATCCGCGAGGGCGGCGACAATGTATTGACCGCCGCTTCTCTCATTAAAGTGCCACTGGCCATGAATTTATATAGGGCCGCCGAGTTAGGCAAGGTAGACCTAGACCAAACAGTTACCATTACGCCCGACGAATTAGATGGCGCATATGGTGATTTATGGAAGAAAGGTGCCGGCACCCAGCTTACCTTGCGTCAGGCTGCCAAGATTATGTTGACTCAGTCCGACAACACGGCCAAGCAAGTTATTTTTGATCACATACATGGGTTACTTACCAGCGACCAAGAATCACTTAATCAACTAGACATCGACCAGCTGATCGAAAGTGGCCAGGCAGTTATTGATGCCAAGTCGTATAGTTCGGTGCTCAAAAGCTTGTACCTTTCGTCGTATCTTGGCTACGACGACTCGCAAGAGATTCTGGGCTATCTTGCGCATAGCACTGCCACTAATCGGCTTACGGCTCAATTGCCCAAAAATGTAACGGTGGCGCACAAGATTGGCGTATATAACAATGCGTCGTGGTCGGAGAGCGATTGTGGCGTTGTGTATCTGCCCAAACGCCCATATGTTATTTGTATTATGGTTGGGTTGCCCGAAGACCAGGCAAACACTTTTATCGCTCAAATATCCAAAGAAGTCTACGATTTTGTGGTGCGGCAATAAACGGCTTAATTAGTTATTAATTGATATCGCGTATAGCCATGTGCCATTGGTTATGCCGCTTGGCGTAATGGTGCTAGGCAGCACCAAGCCTCCGCCTGTCGCAATACTACCTGTTCGGTTGACCATACCAGCTGCTGCTATGGTTGCCCCAAGGACAACGCCGGTTGTCGAGTTCCAGGTAACTGCAGCATAATACTGTCCGGCCTGCAGTGTCTTGTTAGTTTGGACTGGGGTGATCGATTTTACGCCCGCTGTAGTAGTTACGCTGCTGCTACCGCCGTTAAGAACAAGTGCACCCGTGGAATCGTAAATGCCCACATCACCTGCGGCTCCAAGTATGGTGGTAACGTCGACAACCAACTTATTAACGGTAATCTGCCCAGAAACATACAGCGGCGTAACTAAAATTGCAGCAGCCGCAGCCTTGGCGGCGCTAGCAGTAGTTGCGCCGTTGACGGTAGAAAAGACAAACGCGTCGCCATTTATACAGTTTTTCCAGGCCGAGTTTTCGTAACACCGGAATTTACTGTTGGCCGAATTGTAATACTCGGCACCGTTTACTCCTGTGACTGCCGGAGCTGACGTTTCGCCAGACACATTTCTGGAGTCTAGGATAAGAAGTGCGGCGGTGCTGTCGGCTGTTGGGTTACCTACGTAAATACGGCTGTTGGTAGTGTCGATCTGGAAGTATATTGCACTTGACGCCCCTTGCACAGAGAAGGCATTAGTACCACCACCTACCATATTGGCAATGGCAGTAGCACCTGTGGTGTTGCCAATGGTAATGGTTTTGGCGTTGCTACTTGTGCCCAAGTTAAGGGCGCCGGTAGTACCAGAATCAACAGTTAGGGCGGTGGCTGCGCCACTGTTAATACTAAGCGTGCCCGCCGATGACAGCACCGTGCTAGAGCCCAAGCTAATGGTCCCCGACCCCGCCTGCAATGTTAGATTGCCTGCCGTGGTGCTCCAGGTGGTAGCCGCAGCCGATGTAATGGTTAACGCCCCAGCGGACGTAGACCATGTGGATGCAGCTCCGCCAGTGATAGTTAGGGTGTTGCTACCGTTGCTGCTGAGGGTTAACGCCCCAGCGGACGACGGTTGTATTGTGCTGCCAAGGTTAACACCATTTACCGCGCCCGAGGTAATAGTTCCGCTAATATTTATAGTGCCAGTTTGTTGAGACCCTGGCGATAGTTGCACCAAGTTAGTGCTGTCCAGGCCGTCAATCATGTCGGCGTTAAAAGCCTGTGGCACAGCTGTTAGCTGTACACGGGGTGTCATTTCGGTATCGCTTCCCACCTTAATACCGAGGTATAGCGGAGTGCTGTTAAAGTTAACACTCCCCGGGAGCGTGGTGACGCTCCCTAGGTTAACTTGAAACAGGCCCCCGCTTACTGGTACGGTGCCCTGAGTTTCTTCCCACTTGCAGGTCGTAGTGCCGGGCGTACAGACGCTGGCACTGTCGGCGGTAGGGTCCGTGTAGATGCGGAATCGAATAGAAAAGTTGCCGTCGGTAACATTGGTGCCGTCGGCGTTAGTAAGTTTGCCCTGAAAGCTGATTTGCGGCGTGATAGTAGCACTGGCGCTGTTAACCGCACAAAACGCCCAGGTGAGCGCCGAGAGAACAGCTAAGCTAATTAGTCCTAGGCGCTTCATGCCGAACCGCCTTTTAGCGTGGCTAACGGTGGCCGGGGTCTAAGCAGCAGCAAGCCGACTTTAACAGCAACCAAGATCAGCAAGCTGGCTGTAATAATAGCGATAATATGCGGGATGCGCACGAAGAAGAATCGGGTACTTACCTGCTTGCTTGGTTGGTCGCCACCCAGCCCATACGAAAGTGTGGTGCGATAATTGCCAAGTAGACTGGCGGCCGCTAGTGTAATTACTGGCGTATTTAGTGTTAGTTTGGCGCCGGGCGCAACGGCTTGCGATCCGGTGTTAACAACTCCCTTACCAACAGTTTTGCCCGAACCATCGGTGATAATGATAGTGCCGTGTGGGATGGCGATAAGGTTGCCAGTGTTTTTGAGCGTTACTTGTACGGTGCGCGGTATACTCATGTGCAACCCACCAGTACCAAAATTGGACGCGAGCAAACCACTAACAGCGCCAGCGTCTTTAATGAGCACTAGCGGCATGCGTACACTGGGTTTGGCACTGACCGCCGTGCTATTGTCTAGCAGTTGTGACACCACCAAGTTAGCTAGTTGGCTACCTGGCGCCAAGCCGCTGGCGTCACGCAGCGTAACGGTTTGCGTTACAGACCCACCAGCTGGCAACATGCTATCGCCGGGCACAATACTCAGTTGCTTTACTGGGTCGGTTGTTCCGGCGTTGACGTTGTCGCTTGACGCGGCAAAGCTAAAGTGCAGACCGATGCTGGTGCTGTAGTTGTTAGTAACAGTAAAAGTAGTTTTGGTAGAGCTGTCGCCTTTTTGTAGCTCCAGCGTTAACGCGGCTGGTTCAATAAACACGCCTGCTGTCTGAGCCGTAGCGTAAGTGCTGGCATTAACGAAGGCTGGCGCTACCATACCGCTAAAAATAACTGCCGTCAGTAGTATTTTATTTGTGCGCACGTCTTTGCACTTTCTGTACACCCTTAAAGGCCAGGCGGCCCCAAGCGTATAATCCGCTTACTAAGATTGCGATAACAAGTACTGTCAGGCCGATTAGGCGCCACGGTATTACCCAAAAGGTATATTCGGTTGTTACGGGCATGTCGCCGTGCCCACTGTTGTATACGACAACTGCCTTGGCCACGTAGCGTCCAAAGCGCAGCTGGCTCAGGTGGGACCACGTCCATTTAAGACCAGATTTGCCATTGGCGGTCTTTTCGTATGCAGGGAAGCCATCTTGCCAGGTAGAGACAAAAGTGCGAGTGGTGCCAGGCAGTACGTAGCCACCGGCGGCGTTAAGCGGTATGGATGCTAGCGGCTCGTTGCTACTGCTAGAGCGTTGAATAAACAGCGTACCTGTAGGTTGGCTAATAACATTGCCAGTGTTTTTAACGGTAAGATAAAAGCTGGCTGGCAAAAATTCGTAGCGATTTTTGTCGCTTGCTAGTTTTTGAATAGCAAGTGCGCTTTTGGCGTCCGGACGGTTGACGTTTATAAGGTTAAAGACGGCTACCGCGCCTTTGATTTTGGCGCCAGAGATATCGGTTGGCAAACTGCTATCGGCACGCGTAAGTGTAATGGCTGCAGCGTAGCTAAAGCCTACGTTGGTTGGCGTATTGTATATGATAGACAATTTTTGGCTGTCGCCTGCTTGCAGGCTTAGCTGCTGCTGGCCAAAGCTCACCCATGCCTTCATATTTGCGGGGGCGTCTTTACTAAGTGTTATTTTTTGGCCATCAATAGTAAAGCCATTAAGGCTGGGCCGCACTGTTTCGGTATGGTTGGAAAAATTGCGTACGGTTAACTCGGCGGTTTGTTGCTTGCCTGGCGTAAGCACTACTGCCAGTGGCGACGGCGAAACTTGAATATTAAAGTCGTTGTCCGCTGCCAGCGCTAATGCCGGATAAAAGGATATGACGCAGGCTATAACTCCCGTTAGCCCTAGTCCCGTTTTACGCAACCACCCCAATTTGTGGTTGAGTGACATTCACTGCTCTCTTTATGATAGATGTTGTATAGGGATATCTAAAGCGTATGCTCTAGAACAATGCTGCACCGACGACGGTTATTGTATCGGCGTAGTCGGTGGCTGCGGGGGTAAGAGTGCCAATAGAGGCATTGTTGGTTAGTGTAAGTACGGCCGTGTTAGCGGTGCCGGTAGATGTAGCAAGTGTGCGGAGTGAGGTATCAAGACCGCCACCTTTGCCCAAGACACCGCCGACAAATGGCGCTGCCACACTAATGGTGCCTGTGCCACCGACTTGTGAGGTAGTAACGCCGGTGTTGTAACCTTCGGAGGCTGCGCTTAGCGTGCTGTTGGTACCTGGCGTAGTCGAGGCGATGGTGTAGTTGCCGGCGGTAGAAGACTTAAGCCCAGTGTAGGTGTCTTGTGCCCAGACGCTCCAGCCACTGGCTGCGTTGGTGTTTACAGTAGCGGTTCGCGGTGTTGGGCTAGGGGTAACGCTGCCGGTACTTAGGCTGCCTAGGGCGTCACTTGTGGTAGCGCTCAGTGCAAAGTTGAACGATTGGGGTACGCTGGCGCTAACGCCGATTTGGTCGGCAGTAAGGCTGGCGGTTGAGTATGTGCTGCTATCAATGGTAGCCGTACCAACGTCGCGGGTGGTTACGGTGCCGCTGTTGTTGGCGCTGGTACCCGATTTAACACTTACGGCAGCGCTGTTTGTCCAGTTAAAGCAGTACAGGGTGCCTACCGCCAAACTCGTGCTTGGAAAAGTAACAACCTGTCCCGCTGCTGCAGTAGCGGTGTTTATGCCGAGCCATGCCGTGGCGCCTGCGGGCCAGCCAAGGTTAGTAGTGCTCGTGCTCCAGTTGGTAAGAGTAGTGCTTACTGTGTAGCCGGTCGGAAAGGTTACCTGCACCGAAGCTGCGGCGGTAGCAGTGGCTGGCTTGGCGCATACAGTGCCTGTCGTTGGGCTTAAGGCCTGCATGTGGTCAAAGCGCACAAATACTTGATTTAGGCTGGCGGCGTTAACCGTCTGGGCTTGCGCAACTACAAAAAGCGCAGAAAGCGCCATGAGTGCCGAAAACGAGTAAAAGCTCGCTTTTTTTAGTTTCGGTACAACTGTCTGTATTATGTACATCTATTCCCCCTGATGTTGCTTATGTCTTAGGCCGTAGTATGGATCGTCGTCAAGCGAATTGCAAGCCCAAAGGCTCACTTATCTGTCGCGATATGTATAAAGATGTATAAAACCTTAACTATTAGAACACGGGGGCAAGGGTGATTGTCAATATGTCGGCGTAGTCGGTAGATGCCGGCACTTGCGTATCTGATTTTGCTATTAAAGAGATAGTAGCTACTCCGTTAGATATAGGGTTGCTAAACGAAGCCAATGTTTGGAGCGCTGTTGTTAGGCTGCCAACGTTGTTGCTTGTTCCATCAAATGGGTTGACAGATGTCAGCGGCCCGCCACTGCTTTGCGCTACCCCGCTCACCTGTGCACCATATCCCTTGGCTACAGAGCTTAAGTCGGCTGTGGCAGAGGCTAAAGTGTAGCTTTTAGAGGTGCTGTGCAGACCATTAAATTGGTCTGAAATTTGTATTAACCCACCGTTTTGGGCGTTGGTACTTACCGTGGCCATGATGGTCGCATTGGCAGTTGTTGGGGTACCAGCTGGCAGGCTGGCAAAACTGGTGTTAAACGGAGGCGTACTAGTAAGAGAAGTAGAAAGCGCAAAGCTAGCCGACGGTGTAACCGTGGCGGCGCTGGCTGTGGGTCCGAAGGCACTGCCTGTTTTGCTACCTTGTAAGGCTGCAACCTTTACGGCGTAGGTAGTGGCGTTGCCGAGACTTAGCACCCAAAAACCGCTGGCTCCGCCCCACGCGCTATATGTTTGGCAATTGGCGATGCTCAACCCTGTACCGATTGTATTGTCGGTTTGGACATATTTGGTGGTGGCAAAACCATCACTACTAATAGCAATCAGGTATTTGGTGTCCGACGGAAACGAGCTTGCGTTGAGTGTTAGTTTAAGTCGGCTATAACTAGAATCTGGGTTGGTAAATGTAGGTGCGCTGGGTACCGGAACGGTGGTAGAGGCCTTGATGCCCGACGGCAGCTTGTATGTGGCGCTCACAGAAGCGCCGTTAACGCTACCTACGTCGCTGCCTAGGCCATACGTACTGCTGGATGATGATCCGCCGCCATTACTAAACCCGTACGCTTTTAATACATAGTTAGTACTACTTGGTACGGCCGCAAGAAGAAAAACTGCCGCTGTGGTAATCCCCCGGAACATAAGCACAGTGTAACATAACTATGTTCTCCTTTTGTATCTGCCACCACACCCCCACATCCACGTCATCCCGGACTAGATCCGGGATCCAGTCAAGTAAGTTCCTTTTGTTGTTTCCCCTTTTCTTTTATTAGCTACTTAGCTCCTTCCAGCTAATCTAGTTTTTCCTAATGCCCCGAACCCAGCCGGAAAGAAAGTCTGCAATTGGTAGTCAGTGCTAACATCTTCTTTAGGTTCAGGAGGAATATTCTTATTATTGTCTTGGATTCTGGATGTAGCCCGGGATGACGGGGCACGCGGGGGAATGATGCAGTGGTGGTATCATTGTTGTCTCTGTTGTATGCTGTTGCTACAATGGCTGCCGAAACGAGCAATACCCCAGAGTATTCTAACGATTCAGAATTGTACGGCCGGGTTTCTGATGCCCTAACTGCCGAGATTGTAGCCGCCGCAGTAGATGCAGCAGGACGGCCAAGCTTTGACGATATACGTACCGCTCCACACATTCTCATGAAGGAGCTTGCCGCCACTGACCCTCGTTTTGCGGAGTGGCCAGCTGCAGCCATTCGCGGCAGGTGTGTCGCCGCGGCCGTCAGACATCAATACCAGAGTACATACTGGAGGTTAAACGCCGGAGGCCCTCATATGCGTTTGGATGCAACGCTCGACCCTATCGAAGCTACCGCTACACAGCAACTCATCGAACTTGTTTTGTGGTCGCGGGTGGATGTTGAGCCAACTGGGAATACGGTCTACGGCCTTTGCCCTACTAGGGAGGCCATCTCGAGCGAATATGCTGCGCTGCGGTATGACCTTTTAGGTTTTGGCTCACTGTATCCCGAGGATCCAATTGCCCTCCCTGGTATTACCTGGCAAAGTGTCGTTACTGGTTTAATGGGTGGTCGAGTGCAATTCGGTCCGTTCGGGGTTTTTGACGACGGTGATCCCGAGTTTTTTCTCTAGAAACACGACAGTAGTCAGGCTAAGCAGATGAAATTTAACCGTCAGGCCATCGCCAAGGCGAAAGCCAATCTCGGGGTTGATACCGCGGTCGCGCGAATCGAGCACGAAGTCTTTGTCGGGGTGTTTGCCCAAAAAAGTATCAAAGCTGTCATATAGTACAAGTTCAACATGGTCGAGCCCCTCGCGCATGGGCTGACCTTCTTTTGGTGCTGCCAGCTCTATAGCATCAATTCGCCAGTTGCTGTGCCGAACCGGTTCGTGCAAGCGTACGGTAACAATTGGCCGACCATTGACCATGGTTTCGGCCAAGATAGTGCCCACCTGCTGCAACTCTTGTTTCTTGTACTGATAATTCTCGTCCGAAACCGCTCGATAGCACATGTGATCCATTTGCGAAAAATCGGCAAAATCAAATCCGGCAGCACCAATTTTTTGGATAATGGTATCTAAAAATGTGGAGTAGTCGCCAATGATGGTTTGCAGGGCTGGCATTGAGCTATTCTATCAGCTTTGTTTCTTAATTGCCGGACGAAGTAGTAGTCTTGCTGCCAGACGTGTTGGTTGTGGTCGGTGGGGTGTAAAGGGTTTGGGCATAGGCTTGAATGTCGCTATAGTCGTCCAGGCCGACAGCTGGGATAAGCGCGCTTTGGCCAGAGTTGGTTGTATAGCTGACCAGCAAATTTTTTCCATCAGCGTTATTGAGCGAGGCCGAGATAACACTACTGTCTGGTATGTCTTTGGTGAGCGTGTAAAAGCGACGAGCGTCGCCCAAGGTTAGATCTGTCTTAATGTTGTCGCCAATAGAATCAAACAGATTGCCTAGCTTGACGGGGTTGGCCAAAATACCGGCCGAGAACGCTTTGTTTTTGAGTGCCAGCAAAATTTGTCGTTGGTAGGCGGTGCGCGTAAAGTCGCTTTGTGGATAGCCGTAGGCACGGTACGAATCGCCTCGTGCCCGAGACAAGCCCAGTGCCTGCACCCCGTTAAGGGTTTGTATCCCGTTTTTGAGGTTAACTAGCGGCTTATAATTGTTGGACAAATCAGGGCTGGGGTCGTATACGCCTCGCGGGTCATTACTTTGAATGTTGATACTAATGCCACCCACAGCATCTACCGATTGCCGTACGGCAGCGTAGTTGACCAAGCCGTAGTAGTTAATCGCTATACCAAAATCTTCGGATACCACTTTTTCAAGCAAACCCATGCCGCCAGCTGGGTAGCCCGACTCGCTAAAGTGATCTGCTTCGCCGTCCTCGTATACTTCGTTAATTTTGCCATAACCCTCGCCGGGAATGGCAACATACAAGTCGCGCGGGATGCTTAGCATAAAAGCGGTATGGGTTTTGGTGTTAAGACTTAGTAGCATAATCGAATCGGTTAGGCTGGCGCCGCTGTGACCCGGATCATCTGCCGAGTAGCCAGCCAGTAATACAGTAACGTGGCCGCTTTTTCGCCCTTTAACTTGGTGGGGTTAACAAGGCTGGTAATGCCCTTCCACCCAAAGATTTTGAGCTCGTTATGGAGTATTTTCCAGCCCAACCAGCCGCCAGCGAGTAGAGCCAAAATACCTGCACTAACACCAAGCCCCAGCAGCAGCCTCTTCCACGAAAACGTACGTTTTGGGGGCTCTATATTGCGCTCTGTTAGCGCTTGTTCTGGCTGATATACGTAGTTTGGCAGCGAGCGATTTAGGTCTAGCAAATTGTCCGGCCCTTGCGGCCGCGTGGTGCTCTCCGGTTTTTGTTTGCGGTGCATCATGTTGTCTTAATTATACGGTTTTTACTGAAGAAATAGCCAACCTTATCGTTTTTGGCTTCCCTTGTACGAACATCATGAGACAGAGGCGCTATGCTGTTTTTGATCAACCAATCGTTGTAGTAGGTCTGAAAATGTTTGCTCATTTTTGTCCAAATCGCCAGTGGGCGTAAACACTGCGTCTGCAGCGGCGCGCACTGCCCTGGCCTCGCTGGCACCGTCGGACTGCTCTTCTTGGCGAGCGGCGCGCTTGCGGTCGCCAGAATGGGCAATACGCTGATTGGCCGTTGGCAGTGGCGTGTCTATCCACACGACCAGCGGCTGAGTGGCATACAAATCGCGCATCTGGCCGATCACCTGTTGGTCGGGCGCCACCGAGCACAACAACACGCCACCCTGCTGCAATATATGGTTAGCAGCGGTTATGTCGGCGCCGTAGTTATGGTCTCCATACTCGGTGTGATCCCACGCGTGGCTGGCTGTGCGGCGCTTGGTGTATTCGGCCTCGCTTACAAATTCGTATTCGTGTGTACCGTGGGCTATTTCGTCTGGCCGTGGCGGTCGGGTAGTAACGGTGGTGTGGTAGTGCCACTGCGGGTGTGTTTGTAGTGCGGCTTTGGCGAGCGTGGTCTTGCCCGCACCCGAAAAACCGGTGATGAGTATAAAAATACCTTTGCTCATTATCTCTATTGTAACGCACCAAATAAGCGACAGAACGCAGTACACACCACAACGCAATGGGGCTTGCAGTGGATTTGGGTGCGGGCATATACTAATCATTAGCAATGTGTGTGCTGGCGGCTTTGTCGCCTTCTTACATGCAGGCTTATATGTACATTCGGGAGTTACACACACCAGCCGCTTATGGCTAGGCGTCACTGGCGACCCCACTTTCAAGCAAGTGTTTTGGTAAAGCTCGCAGCCTAAACGGTGCTGCCCCGGCCGCCAACCCACTCTTTTTAAAAGCCGTTTACTGTCGTAATTGCACGAACAGATCTCTTAATAATCAAATTACTCAAAAGGAGCTTGACCTATATGAGCAATCGCGTAACCATAAACAAAGAAGTGTTTGTACCAGAACTGTACTTTACTAACGATACGCCCGAGCTAAAGACGTACCCACGCCGCATGGAATATGAAGGCCGCGAGTATACCTTTATGGATGGCTTGCGCTACTTGGTCCACAAGGGCCAGCAACTTGTGCAGGTCTTTGATATGACCGACGGCCAACGCGCCTACCGCCTGCAGTTCGATGCCAACCAGGCCGCTTGGACGTTGGTAGACATGTCCTAAGAGTCCCCAGTTCTGTAAAAATCCCCGGAGCAATCCGGGGTTTTTGTTTTTAACCCCCGTCATTCCGTACTCACTCCAACCTTCCCGTCGTCGTCATCCCGGACATAAAAAGAATATTCCTCCTGAACCCTAAAAAAGATGCCACCATCCCACCTCCCAATCGCAGATATATCTTTCCTGCGGAGTTCGGGGCCTCTCGCCACAACTAGATTAGCTGGAGCAAGGTTAGACGGAATAAAGACAAAAGCCTGTCCCCATCCTCTTTGTAAATCATAAGAGGGGGACCACCGTAGGTGTTCTTTTGTCGCCGCCTAACCTTGTGGAAGCTAGTCACGTTGTGACGTCTGGCCCCGAGAGTTTTTTGCTTACTTTTTGTCGGTACAAAAAGTAAGGGTACTCGCTTCCAGCGAGTACAGATACTTTGCGAAGCAAAGAAGGAGCTAAGCAGCTAGAAAGAAGAATCACAAAAGGAACTTACTGACTGGATTCCGGGTCAAGCCCGGGCTAACGGGGCTAGCGGTGCTTGGGCAGGCTAAGCACAAATGTAGTGCCGTTATTGACTTCGGATGTAAAGCGCACGCTGCCGTTGTGTCGCTCCAAAACAGTTTTTACCAAGTAAAGGCCAAGGCCCGTACCATCAATTTTGCTAGCCACAGCATTGCTGGCGCGATAAAAGCCACGAAAGACTTTGACTTGCTCGTCGGCTGGAATGCCAATGCCTTGGTCGTGGATTAGTATTTGGTGCATTGCGCCATCGTCGCGGTAGGCAACGCTTACCGTGCTGCCCTCGCGGGTGTATTTAATCGCGTTGCTTACGACGTTGTGTAGCGCTCTCTTCATTTGTCCAGCGTCGCAGTCCATTAATAACTCTGGCGGCCAACTGGGGTCTAGTACTAGCATTACGTTTTTTTGCTCGGCGCTTAGCATCTGGGTGTCGATAATCTCGTGGATGAGCTTGGTCATGTCGGTAGGCACAATGGTAAATGCCCGGCTGTTTACGGCGTGTGACAGCTCTAAAATATCGTCGGTACTGTCCTGCAACCGCACCGCGCTAGCATAAATGGCGTGCGCCATTTTTTTGGCACGCGGCTCGGTAATCATTTTTTCTAGGCTGTCGGAGGCCCAGCGGATGCCAGTAATGGGGTTGCGTAGCTCGTGTGACGCTACCGACACTAGCTCGGACCGCACTGCTAGCAAGGCAGCATTGCGCCCGCGTATGATTTCAAAAAACCCGATGATAATACACACGCTTAGGCCAACAGCAATTGGGACACTGGCGTCGTATGCAATATCGCGGTAAAAGGTACTGGCGTCGATGTCCATACCCAGTACCGCCACTACAGTATGTGTGCCGGGCTTAAAGATGGGTGCAATGCCAGAGATAAACGTGCCGTATTCGTCTTTGGCTGGCCCTTCTACAAAGGCTTGCCCGGTGGTAAACACAGAATGATCGGCTACAGTACCATCGTCATACCACTCGCCCGCTGGCGAATACTGGTTGCTACTGGGCTGCTCGGAATCTACAAAAAAGAACAGACGCTGGCCATGGACGCCCATAAGATAAATACTGCGTGCATCTGGGTTGGCTTTTTTAACGCCCGCCAATTGTGCCTTGAGTTGTTTGTAGGTTGCGCTATTGGCGTCTTTGCTCGAGCCGGCAAGTTTGGCAATAAGCCCTTCGTCTAGGGCTGCAGCAATACCCTCGCTACGCTCGGTAAGCTCGCTGCGCGTGTCCCGCCCTCTGGCAGTTCCCTGGCGAAAAGCCACAATGCCGGTTAATACCAGCACAGCCACCAGCAAACCCATGGCAATAATTCTAATTTTGTCTTTGCTGTGTGGTGTAAGACGCATCTGTTTTTGTTGTATCCGCTAACGTTTAGCATATCAGGGAGCCAACACTTTTAGCAATCTAAGCCCATTATTTTACTTTTTTACAACGCACACCCCTGTTAGATGACTCTTGTAAGCCGAGGTTACCCACGCTACTATTGCGCCGACGTCAAATTACATCACATAACCAAGGAGGCTACATACAGGAAGCAACAAGGCTACAAACCTTTAAATAACTGCTCCAGGCTAATACCTAACGACTTCCCTATTTTAAGCAAGGTAGCAATTGTTGGCTTGCGTCGTCCCTGCTCAATAAAGCCGATGTGCGAGCGATCTATATCGCTAGCGTTTGCCAGCTGTTCTTGTGATACGCCCCGCTCTTTGCGGGCAGACACAATACGCTTGCCTATTTCGGTATACACGGCCTCGGCCGATCTTGTCTTCATCTTGTCAGCGTACGGTTGCTAAAAACAACTAACCACTGACATTTGTAAGAGTCTATGTTATATTGCTGACAATTGTAATCGTCGCGTAGGAGGGTATCCAGTGCATACAACGACGCACATATAAAGTAATTGCAGTTCATACTGCGTTCGCTAATACTAGTAAGTAATAAGTTCTATAGGAAAACAGAACTACATGACTAAAAAACAATCGTCCACCGGCTTTTCGGCCATCGAAGTGCTAGTAGCCATACTCGTTATTGTAGTCCTTGCTGCCAGCGCTTGGTTTATTTGGCACAAGCACACGACTACATCAGCTAAGAAGACAAATGCGGTGGCCCAATCCAATACCGGCCATCCGGCTCAACCAAATGATCCGTCTGAGAGGGGAAAGTATTTGGTGATTAAGGAATGGGGGGTGCGAGTTGCCTTGCCGAACGAATTCCAGGGCAAGACAACCTACGTACTTGGTGACACCTCTGTCGATGAAGATAACAACCAATTGCAAAATGCCAAGATATTTGTTGGAATTAGCACAATGGGCGAGAGCACTTTGGATGAGAATGTGTGCGCAGTTGTACATAACGCTGCAATTGGTGACGTCATTGATACAGGAGCGCAATATATACGTTCCGAATCGTCCAAGCCTTTTGACGCTACTCGCTATAAGTTTACCTTTAAAGAGAATGTCTTGAGTAGCAACCCCTACAACTACCATCTGAATTATCTTACGCCGGATTGTGTGGCAGCAGCAGGCGCGAATAATATTGCGAAGATTGAGGGGCTACAATCGGCCCTCTTGCACTTAGTTAAAGTAAACTAGCAGCGCTAGCAGTAGCTACGTACTATCTCTGTTATGGCTCGCCGATCGGCAAGCGTCCTTTTACCTAAGACTTTTAATCGACAACCTAACAACGCCTAACGCGTTATGGAGCTACGTATGTCAAATGCGGAAGTATTATTAAACGCACCTCAAATTTCGGAACAAGTAGAAATTCCTCAGACCGCACTACCTATAGAAACATTAACTCGCGGCAGACAATTAGTCGGTAGGGCGGCATTGATAATTGGCTTGGCAATGGGTCCCGGTGTGATCGGCGGTATTGGTGAATCTATTATAGATGCCCACCCTGCCGGTGCGACTACCACCTTTGCGAACGACTATCCAGATGGGGATGCTGCCGATTGCAGTGCTCAATTTGGTGCGTATTCTTGGTGTAAAGACACAAGCGGCGATGGCCACTACCAGACTAGTGAACAATATAGCTCAAGATTGTATGGCTACAGAAACTGCACAGATGGCGTAGCCTATTGGATAAAGAAGTACACTGGCGTCACGCTACCAAGCAACCTTGGGAACGCTACATCGTGGGATACGAATGCTCCCAGTAGCTACAGCCTGTATGACGGCACTACTAATAATATAGAGCCTGGCGACATTGCCCAAGGTGATCTTGGTGCGGGTGGTTTAGGTCACGTCGGCATGGTTATCAGTGTCACGAAAGATTCAACTGGAGCTGTAACTTCGTTCCAAGCCGCCGAATTGAATGCGGCAGGAACAGGGTATGAGTCCGAGCCGACATATAGTGCTCGTAACGCAGACGGCAAATTTGCGCGCGGTGCATATGAATGGGATCACTTTATAGACGTCAACGGTGCCAACAAGGGTCTTAATAATGAAGCTTGGGGTAACACTACCCCCACCCCTGTCCACCTCAGCCGCATGCTTTTTGCTCGTGGTGACGATACCTTGTTTGCCAAGGATAACCCTTTGGATGGTTGGTCTCAGGAGACTGGTGGTGGTTGGCTCCGAAACAATTCTAATACGCAAATCGGCACCATTGCGGTTGGCGGGGCAGATGGCACTACCCAGCTCTGGATAAACAGTTGCGATGCATTGTACGCGAAGGGTAGCCTCGGTACGGATGGCTGGACGCAAGAAGCAGCCTGCGGTACCGCCAAGTCTGTATCGGTGAGCAACACTAACCTCCAAATGATGGTAGACGACAGCGGTGCTGTCTGGGCTAAGTATGGTATTGGTGTTGGCGGCTGGAATTACGAAGCTGCTGCTGGCACTGCCGCGACAGTCGCCGCTGGTGGCGACACGCAGATGATGCTAGGCACGTGTGGTGCCGTATATGCCAAGAATGGCGTAGGTTACGGTGGCTGGACCGAAGAAGCTCCTTGCGGCACGGCCACTCAGATTGCAATTAGTTCTACTGGCCTGCAAATGATATTAAACGCCTGTGGCGGTTTCTATTCCAAGTACGGCGTTGGTGTTGGCGGCTGGTGGGCCGAGGGCGACTGTGGCTGGGCCAAACAGGTTGCCGCCGGTGGCGACACGCACATGTTCCTTAGTACCAACGGCGCCGTCTACGCCAAAACCAGCATGGGTTACGGTGGCTGGACATCCGAGGCTGGTAACGGCACTGCGACAGCTATTGCCATAGGGAGCAGTGGCCGGCAGATTATTCAGGCGTCAGACTCTTCTATATGGTCCAAAGACAGCATCAGTGTCGGCGGCTGGACGCAAATAGTCAGCCCTGGCAATTCTAAGGCGATTGCAGTTAGTTAGCCACAAATGATCGCAGGTCGCATCGGGCACCAGCTTCGTATTACTATAATGGGCATTGAATTGTTCGCCAGTTTTGCTGATAATGCGCGAAGAAGTAACACAATTGGAAATATTAAGAATGACCAACAGGCGGCAAAATCAGGTTTTCTCAGTTATCGAGGCCATAGTAGTTGTGCTGATCCTGGCGTTGTTAGGATGCGCCGGATGGTTTGCGTGGCACAAGCGCACTGTCGAAGTCAAAGACAGCGGACAACACGGCGCCCCAAGCTAACCAATCGGCACAGTCTGGTGATCCATCTGAGGGTGGCAGGTACCTGGTCGTTGAGCAATGGGGTGTACGATTTCCGTTGTCGAAAGACTTGCAGGGCGACATCATTTTTAAAATGAGCAACGCAGATAGCAGTGGTGCTGTTTTATTCGCATCAAAGAAGCTAAATGCGTTAAACAGGGACGATACGTGTAATCTCGTTAGGCAACCCAACGGTAGCTACTTGGGTGGTGTACAGGCCAGCCTTGCCAGACTCAGCCCGGAAACGTATCCGGCTGCATCGTTAAGAAGCTACAAGAATCAACTTAATTATGTTAAGAAACTTGGTAATTACGAGTATTACGCCCGAAAGCAAGTTGGAGATCCTGCAATCACGTGCCTTACAGGCCAGCATGAAGAGTTTAGTAATATAGAGCAATCTTTGACCGACGAACTCAATACTGCCTTCGAGCAAGTCGGCACTTATTAAGCGTTAGCGGATAGCTCGCATTAATAGTGCGAGAAGCTTTATTTGATTAGAGCCGGAGGGTTAGCTACTTAAGAATCCCGTGTTTAATGAGGTCTGGGATAATTTTGTTGCGGATGATGGGTGATGTTTTTGGGTCATCGGCGTCTTCTTTACCAATCCAAGATATGTGTTTTATCTCGGACGATGCCTTTGGCTCGCCAATAAGCGTGCCCTGGTAAAGAGATATCGAGATTTGGTGGTCGGGCTCACCTGCTGCAACGTCACTGTACTCGGCAATAAACTTGAGGGTGCTAAAGTCTACTGCGCAGTCCAGCTCCTCTTTGATTTCGTTTTTAAGGCACTCTTCTACTGTTTCTTCGGTCATTTGCCCGCCGGGCATGAGGTAGGCGTCGGTGATGTTTTCGGGTGCTTTTTGGCACACCAAGAATTTGGTGGAATCGTCGTTTAGTACCAGGAGCCCAACTTTGTACCAATAAGACATACCTTGATGATACCAAAGAGTTACGGAACTTACCACTGGGCGTATTGACGAGATATTATATAATATATGTAGGAGCAAAACTCTGGCCGCCCGTTAGCATCAAGTGACTATGGTGCGGTTCACCGAAATGGCATTGCCCAAGCCAACGCGGCTACTTGCAAGTAAGTTAGGCGCCTCCGCTACAGGGATAAGCAATCGCATACTAAGGCAGATTGTTAACCCCTTGCAGCGCATGGAGGCGCTTTTAGTATGTCTAATTATGAACGTGGCCGCTCTAATGGCGGTGGTGTTGGTTTGGCTGCCGGTAGTTGTGTTTTTCTTGGCCTAATGTTCTTTAATCTTGGATCTACCCTAGGCAAAGTGGGAGAGCACACCGATAGAAAGGTGCACGATGTGCAAGAGTACAATGCCGAGTTGCGCGATCAGTTGTCGGGGAGCTATGGAGCTATAACGTAGATAACCTCATATTGACCATCGACGACCATGCGCTTACGTTTGACACAATTGATCCAATAAGCGAGCAGCCCGAAACTTGTACGGGCAAATACAAAGTGCAAAATGACATTGCAACACTAGCCGGCGCGCTTACCTGCACGCATGTCATCCCTGCTCCGCAGAAGTCGTAGGCTATTTGCCCCAGGGCAGGCTGTATTTTTGCAGCTTGCCTTCTAGGTTGCCAAAGTAACACCAGTTGGTAACGGTAATCTTGTAAAAATGATTGCCGTCTGGGCGCTGAGCGTCCTCTAGCACCGAGCCGTCAATGCCTAAACGTTCTTTCGTGCAGGCAAAAGCCGTTTGCAATGCTTCGCCGGGCTCTAGGTGCTCGGCAGTGCCTTCAAAATAGACTGCGCCATTGCATGGCTGGTCAAGCGCAACTTGGCGCACAATGTTGCCAGCTACCTTAGGGTTGACCGCAATTTCTTGACTGTGGCGGCGGTTGGTTGTTGAGCGAAAATACAAGTTAAGATTTTCGTCGTAGGCAAATGCACCTCGCACACCCACGGCTTGTTATCCTTGCTGGTGGCCAGCGACATATGTATGACGCTGGGCAGGTATTCGCGAATAATTTTTTCGATGTCCATGCGTCCATGGTACCACGCTGCTTGCGTTCGATGTAAAAAGTGTTATTCTCAGGTATACATGAGAGGCAGGTACACCGAGTTTCCGTATGTGCGCATTTTGGGCGCCGATTGTACGGGCAAGACTACGGTATGCGATGCACTTACCTCACTTTTTACTCCGTTTGTGCAATTTTCTTCCACCGAACCGTATGTCTACGACTGGCTGCGTACGTATGGTATTGGACGTTCATCTAGTATCACTCCCGATCAGTTGGGCCAGCGTGAGCAGATATTCTTGAGCGCTAACCGGGTACAGATGCGGGCCATTAAAGAGGTGTCAGGCGTACGTCCGGTTGTGGCGGTGCGCGGAAGAGCCGATACTATTATTACTCATGGCGTGCTCAATGGGCGCAAGTTGGAGCGTGATATCGACCGCCTGATGCCCCTTCCCTATATGCGTCCGGATTTGTTGGTCGTACTTACGGCACCGACTTGGGTTATTGCCGAGCGGCTGAAGGCGCGCGGCGAGGCGGCAACTGGTGCCAATAGCCTAGATTTTCATAGAGAATGCCAGCGGCGATACCTGGAGGTTTGTAACCTTGTTGAGGGCCGTTGTGATGTCGTAACCTTCGACACGAGCAACGCCCGTCATACGCCCAGTTTTATCGCGAGTCAAATTCTTGGCCGCCCATCCCTACGTCTGGCGTAATGCGTTGTAGGGGTGTACCGACAGCATGTAATGACTGTATGTTTTGGTGTAGATATTCTGGCGCTGCCAACCGGTCCACTGTTCCAACACTAGCGAACCATACGGCGGTGCACTAGCAAGTCCAGCCGCCAGCCTCGACAATGGCTGCCATGGGGAAAAGCATCCAGGCCTCGGGCTCGTAAAGGGTTTGGCGCGTTCAAAGGCACGGAGCGGTGATGATCTGCGCATACTGCCATCGTAACAGATCTAGACGCGCTTGTTGGAAGTATGATATTGTGTCGCGGTATGGAAAAACAGTCATTGGCCCAGGAGGTGTTAGGCATACATCAACCGCATGGCGGCCCAATTGCGGCAGCCCACGCCTACGGCTTGATCTTTGGTGCGCCGTTCGGCGTATACGAACAGAGTTCACTCTTGAGGGGCCCTGGTGAATTTGGCAGCGTAGACCATGGGCACTACATTGCCGTAGGGTCGATTGCCGCCCTTACGCATACTGATCGCATAAAGGGGTCTGACCCTTTAGTAGACTGGCCGGCATACAGTGCTATGATGCAACGGTATGGCCAAAAGGCCGAAGGTAATGCCACTGCCCTGCTAGTGGGTGCCTATTCACCATTATCAACGCGCGCTTTTGCTTGCCAGGCATCGACGCTTTACGGTGCCAATAGAACGGTGGCCGTGGATCTCAACGTAGACCATAATAAAGCACGACATGTCGAACTCGTACAGGGCAATGCATTGCAACTGCCCTTTAGATCGGAAAGTATTGATTTTGTGGTCACCAATCACTTAATGCATATGCTGGTCGATCCACACTTGCCTTCTCGACGGCCCATACGGGTAATACGGCAGCTGGTGTCCGAGATTGCTCGCGTGCTAACCCCGGGTGGCCAGCTGCTTATGCGGGAGCGTCCGCCGGGTATCCGGAATGGCCAACCGCATGAAGTGCTTATGGAAAAGACAGGGGAATTTGAAGATCGTATCACACGAGCGCTGGGCGGTTGTAGCCTTGCTCATATCAAGAGTCAACAAGGGGGAGTATTTGTAACTAACGCCTATCTGTATGACTCTGGACGCAATTTTCAAGAGTATCCTCAGGGTGTTGCGTACGCTTTAGATATATACGCCAGGAAGCCTCGGCACAGAACGTTTGCCCTGTAGTTGTTTATTTATTCTTTATTATCGTAGGCTTTTTGGAGGGCGGCTACATCTAGTTTTTTCATTTGCATCATGGCGGATGCGGCGCGCTTGGCGCCCTCTGGGTCGGGGCCACCAACAAGGCCGCTAAGCTCTTCGGGCACCACCTGCCACGACACGCCAAATTTGTCTTTAAGCCAACCGCACTGGCTTTCTTGGCCACCATCGGTGGTTAGCTTGTTCCAGTAATAGTCCACTTCTTCTTGGCCAAAACAGTTGATAACAAACGACACTGCTTCGGTAAATGTAAATTCGGGGCCGCCATTAAGCGCTACAAAATCCACACCATCTAGCGTAAAAGACGCTGTCATAACACTGCCAGGAGTACCGGGCGTGCCTTCTGGGTAGCGATTTACTTCGCCCATTTTGGAGTTTTTAAAAACAGATACGTAAAATTTGGCGGCGTCTTCGGCCTGGTCGTCAAACCATAAAAATGGGGTAATCTTTTGCATAGGGCGCGTACTCCTCTTAGGTTATATGTATTAGTATAGACCGTGCCAGTACGACGTGCAGGTTATCATCTCTTGTCCTCGGTGTTACAATCACAGGATGAATCTTATCGAGACTGCTGGGGGGCACTCCAAAATGACTCCCCCCGAAATTGCGGCCCAGCTTGCCCTGCTCCACCAGGATGGATACGATACAACAGCGTACGGCCAGGTGCCGTTTTTGTACAATGAGCAGTCGGCATCCATGGTTCGTGCGTTGCCAGCTGCCCGTTTTGCTGTTTCTGTGGTTTTTGGTGATGAGGCGGCTACGATTTGCGCAGGAGTATCGCAAGTGTCAGTCCTATACCTTCCAACGCGTGGTCATAACCCGCAGGGCCAACGGAGCGGCATTTTGCGGGCAGCGCGCCGCGAAATAACCGAAAGAGTGCTTAGTCAGCCAGATACCTCGTTTGTTCTTGGCGCACTCCTAACCGAATGGGATCACAACACGGCCGCCATATACGGTAGGCAGCTTTTGTCCTACAATGTGGCGCGTTGGTGGAAGAAGTGTTTGCTTAGTCCCAGAGGCCCCTTGGTTGTTGCTCAGGCAAACGATAGTCGTTTGATGACCGCTCGAGCCAACAGACGTTTTAGGATTGATATCGCCGACGCGTAGCATAAAAATATTCTTGGCAGATGGTCCACAGTTGCTATACTGGTCCGGTGCAATATCAAGCTGTACTCTTCGATATGGACGGCGTCATCTTTGATGGCGAGCCTTTGCACTATTTGGCGGCACGTGATGTGCTGGCGAAGTATGGCCGTGCTTTTACCTACGAACAGTACAAGCAGTACTGCGCTGGTGTAGCTGACCGCGAGAGTTTTTCTCGCTATTTTGCCGATATTGGCGAAACTGCTTTGCCGGTAGAAAGTTTTTTGGCCGAAAAGGCCGCTGCCTACATGCAAGTGGCAACCAAGGAACCACTTACGCCCATTGCCGCTACAGTCGCATGTATTCGTTGGCTCGCCAAGCGGCACGTGCCCATTGCCTTAGTTACCGGGTCATTGCGGCCGGAAGCGGACTTGGTGCTCAATAGCTTTGCCATTGCCGATGCCTTTTCGGCAGTTGTAACAGTCGAAGACGTTACTCATGGCAAGCCGCACCCCGAAGGCTACTTGCGTGGCGCAAAATTGTTAGACGTCCGGCCCGAGCACTGTGTAGTTGTAGAGGACGCGCCTAGTGGCATTGCCGCTGCTAATGCTGCAGGCATTCCTTGTATTGCACTTACTACCACATACCCCCGTGGCAAGCTAACCGCTGCTGACCGCATAGTCAACGCGCTATCCCCCAAACATTTACAAACAGGAATCTAGTATTATGACCAGTTCATCAAATTTTGTGGAAGACTCAAGGTCTTTTGACGGCCGCTACGAATATGACCCAGGCAACCCCCACCTGGTGGCCCTTGGGGAGCATATTTTGTGTCAGCCACGGCCCGAACAAGGCCCGCTGGTGGTGGGCGTTCAGGCGCGCACGGGCGCCGGAAAGACTACCCTCCTGAAGGCTACCCAGCAGCTGCTTGCACAGCGACTTGGAGTAGAACTAGATGCAATCCCTGTCTTTGGTGTCGACGATGTATTGCCGCACAAGCGCATATACGACCGCGGTCCGTGGCCTCACATCTATGATTTACCCCGGTTGGCCAGGCGCCTAGACGCTGCTAAGCACGGCGCGCTTGCTGTGCGCTATACAGTTAGAGAGTGGACGACAGATACGCCAGTCCGCAAGCGCGCGGCGTTTAGTTGTGGAGTGATGTTGTTGGATGGTGTTTGCGCGCTTGCCAAAGAATTGCGACCGTATATTCATGTGCCGGTGGAGCTAGATACCGATCCCGACACAGCATTTCATAACAGTTTGGTTCGTTCTGGCCCGGAGTGGAGGCAGCACTGCATCACTTGGCGGCTAAATGACGATGACTTTGTTCGCGACGAGAACCCCCACGAATACATCGCCTCGCATCCGGCCGGGTTTGTATTTCCTGGTGCCGGCCGGGTACAAGCGTAGGCCAGCAGGTGCACCTCTGGTAAAATGGCTATTTTTGTGATACCATTTGCCTACATGAGTAGTGCTACCCTTCTCGACTTTTATCTCCTCGCCCAATAGGGCGCATTTTTTCTTATTCGGCTATAATTTTACAAGATCACCTGACGCGAGGAGTTACGAACATGAAGCGATACAATCCTAAAGACATCGAGCCCAAGTGGCAAAAAACGTGGGCCGACTCTAAAATTTACGAGGCCAGCGACACCTCGGACAAACCCAAAAAATATATTCTAGAATACTTCCCCTACCCCAGCGGCGCCGCCATGCATGTTGGCCACGTGCGCAATTACACTATTGGCGACGCCATGGCGCGCCATTACCGCATGAAGGGCTTTAACGTGCTGCACCCCATGGGCTGGGACGCTTTTGGCTTGCCAGCCGAAAACTACGCTATTAAAACTGGCATTAGCCCCCAAGAGGCAATTACACAGAACACGGGCCGGTTTAAGCAACAGCTTACCCAAATGGGTTTTGGTTTTGACTGGTCGCGCGAGTTTGCTAGCAGCGACCCAGACTACTATCGCTGGACGCAATGGTTCTTTTTGCTGTTACACAAGCGTGGTTTGGCCTACCAAAAAGAGAGTTTGCAGTGGTGGTGCCCTGTCGACAAAACGGTTTTGGCCAACGAGCAAGTAGAAGCCGGCAAGTGTTGGCGCTGCGGCTCCGAGGTAGAAAAGAAGTCGCTCAACCAGTGGTTCTTTAAAATTACCGACTACGCCGACCGTCTAAGCAAAGATCTAGACGATGTAGATTGGAGCGACAGCATCAAGAGCATGCAGCGCAACTGGATTGGCCGGAGCAAAGGCGCCGAGATCCATTTTGCTATCGATGGCAGCGATAAAAAAGTCGAGGTCTTTACTACCCGGCCAGACACTCTATACGGCGCTACCTTTATGGTATTAGCTCCCGAACATCCATTGGTTAAAACAATTACAACCGACAAGCATCGTGAGCACGTAGGCAATTATGTAAAGGCAGCGCAGGCCAAGACTGACGTCGAACGCCAAGAAACCGACCGCAAAAAAACCGGCGTCTTTACGGGCAGCTATGCTATTAACCCCGTCAATAACGAAAAGCTACCTATTTGGATCGCCGACTACGTTCTGTATGGCTATGGCACGGGTGCCATTATGGCCGTTCCGGCTCATGATGAGCGCGATTACGAGTTTGCCAAGGCTTTTGATCTGCCCATTCGTCAGGTTATTGCCGAGCGTTTTACGCACGATGTTAACCCACACAAGGAAGGTGTGCCCCTGGTACCGCGTAATGTGGTATGTATGGTCGTTAAACACCCCACCGAAGACAAAATACTTATCGCCCACCCTTTTGGCAGTGATTTCTGGTCGCCGGTTATGGGTGGCATGGACGACGGCGAAAAACCCGAGGACACTGCCCGCCGTGAGCTACTGGAAGAGACAGGCTACCACGACATTAAAAATATTACGGTATTTGAAGAAGTTATCGATTCTGAGTTCTATGCCCAGCACAAACAAGAAAATCGTATAGCTTACATAACCACAGTGACGGTTGAGCTTGCCTCGCTTGATAAGAAAGATGTGAGCGAGCAAGAAAAGGCCACAGTAGAGTCGATGTGGGCTACCCCCGAGCAAGTAACCGAGAAATGCATTGGCGCAGGTGCCGACATCATTTACCGCATTGCCCGTGGCGAACACCGCGATATGGTGCACGAAGGCCGGCTGATTAACTCGGGGCCCTTGAGTGGCATGCTCACCAGCGACGCCCGCGAAAGTATGGTTGCCGATCTAGAGGCTAAAGGTGTTGGTACCGAGCGCATTAACTACAAAATTCGCGATTGGCTCATTAGCCGTCAGCGTTATTGGGGTGCACCCATCCCTATGATCCATTGCCCCAAAGACGGTATTGTGCCGGTACCTGAAGATCAGTTGCCTGTCACTCTGCCCCCTATGGAAAGCTACGAGCCTAGCGGCGACGGCCGCAGCCCGTTGGCTCGTGTTGAAGATTGGGTTAACACCACTTGCCCCACCTGCGGCGGCCCGGCCATGCGCGAAACCGACACTATGGACGGCTTTGCCTGCTCCAGTTGGTACTTCCTACGCTTTGCCGACCCCCACAATAACCAAAAAGCTTTCGACGACGCCAAAGTAAAATACTGGCTGCCAGTAGACGACTACATTGGTGGTGCCGAGCACGCGGTGATGCACTTGCTGTATGCCCGCATGTGGACCAAAGTGATGCAAGACGAAGGGCTAATCGCCTTTGGCGAACCCTTTAAAAAACTTCGCAACCACGGCATGATCTTAGCCCCCGACGGCCGCAAGATGAGCAAGAGCTTGGGCAATGTGATTGCCCCCGACGACCTTATCGATCAAGGCTATGGTGCCGATGCCATTCGCGTTATGGAGCTATTTATTGGCCCCTGGAACCAAGTGGCTAACTGGAGTGTCGAGGGTATGGGCGGTAGTTTCCGCTTTTTGCAGCGCGTATGGGCATTGTGCCAAGACTACCTGGCAGAAACAGAAGCAGCTGGCGACTCTAAGGACGACATCGAACTAAAGCGCGCCGTGCACCGCGCTATTCAAAAAGTAAGCGCCGACATGGAAGATATGGGCTTTAATACGGCTATTGCCTTCCAGATGCAAACCGTCAACGAGCTGTATCGTTTAAAGGCTACTATTCCGTTTGGCGCTGCGCCCGAAACCTGGCGTTGGGCTATCGAAACTTTGTTGCTGCTGTTGGCGCCATTTGTGCCACACATTACCGAAGAGTTGTGGGCGCAACTTGGCCACCAAGATTCTATCCACACTGCCCCGTGGCCAAGCTACGACGAGCAGTATCTGGTTAGCGAAGTGATGGCCATTGCCGTGCAAGTAAACGGCAAGCTGCGTGGCCAAATCGAAGTTGCGTCTGACGCCGACGAAGCTGGTGTAGTCGCCGCCGCCAAAGCCGACCAAAAGGTGCAAAAATACATTAGCGACCACGAAATTAGGCGCGTAGTCTACGTGCCTGGCCGCGCTGTAAACTTTGTAGTCTAGTAGCCGCGGTATTGTCGGCTCGTAAGGTCAACGGCTAACGGTGTCTAAAAAAAGAGGCGGTATACCGCCTCTTTTAGATGCTTAGTTGCTGTTTATTGTTCCGCTTTTTCGTCGTCTTTAAATACGACTTGTACGTCCAGGCCGCACATTGCTTGGCCAACTCCATCGGTGATGATTTTTTTAATTTCCGTGTGACTTGCTGTTCTGGAAACGTCCAGGCTTCCATAGTTGGCGAGCTGGGTGCTAATGTTTACGCGTGCTCTACTTACGACTTTTGGCTTTGCGAGTACTTCGGTTAGGAAGTCTGGGTTGTCGATTGTAACAGGCGGACTTATAACGAAGTTAATAGGCGCGTGGCCATTTCTTGCGAAGTCTGAATGTGGCAGAGGGTCAACAGTAAAAGTACGCGGTGGTTCTACGGGGTTTGTTTCCATATTTGCAAGTATAGAACAAATATGCACGTATGTGCAATATATTATTTTATTAGCCTATCGCTATAGCAAACGTGCTCAGCGTTTGGAACTTTATTCGCGTATCTTCTTAGCTTTTTTAACTGCTTTTTTTGGTGATTGTCCTTTAGACATGGGTATCTCCTTTTTAGTTACTTAGTACGGGCACACTTTGGTAACAGTTTGCAGCTGAATCGGTTGGCTGTCCAGTATAAAGGCGTGCGTTGACCAAAATGGTTTGCTCTCGGCTGTCTCGTCGGTGCTGCCTGGTCGGGGTGGGCTGAGTCGGCCAATCCATACGTCTTGTAGCTCGTAGGTGGCGTCGTCTTCGTTCTTCTGTAGAAAAAGCGTCAGGTATTGAGTAGTAAGCGGCTTACCGTTTTTGATAAAACGGGTAAAGGCATCGTCTTTTAGGAGCTTGGCATAAAAAACAGTGTCCGACTCGCTGGTGGGCAAGACAAAATTGTAACCAATGGAGCGCCCCATGTCGTGCTCGATGCCAATGGCCGCACCTTTGGGCTTAAGCTGCTTAACCACTTCGGCTACCAAGGTTAGCAACTGCGGCTGCATAGCTATACGCTTGGCGGCCTTAGAATGAATAAGATCAACATACACCGTAATGCCATTGCTGGTTTGCCCTATGGGATGTTTCATACTGTCCTCATCTCTCTATTAACTATACGCTACTCTTGCTAAATGATTGCTCTTTGATAAACGCTGCTTCTAAAAAATGCCGAGCGATATCTACGACAGGGCCAGAACTGGGTGCGTGAAACCATTTGAGATCGGGCGTGGTGTTGACCTCTAAAATGTAAGCACGGTTTGTAGCGTCTACTAGGTAGTCAACGGCTGCAAACTTAAGCCCGAGTATATGGGCGATTTGTAGCGTGGAAGAAATAAGCGCCGGATCCCAGGTGTCTTCTGGGCACGAGACGCATCGCAGCGCGCGGTTAACTTTTACCGACGTACCGTAGTCGCTGCGGTAGACGCCAATAACTGCTCCGTTGAGCGTTAAATAGCGCATTTCTTTGCCCGATATGTATTTTTCTAAAATGTAACGTGCGATGCGCAAGTCTTGGAGGTCGGCCGACTGGGTTACGATATGAATATCACGTGCACCCGAACCGCGGACAGGTTTGGCAATTATTTTTGTGTGTAGTTGCAAAAATGCCTCTGCTTCTGCCAAAGTACGTGCTCGGGTAAAAGGAACGTTGGGCATATCGTGACGCTCCAAAATAAGGCGTGTCAGGTGCTTATTTTTGGCAAGGCTAGCGCTGGTGTCGGAGTTGAGCGGGCTGTGAGCTACATTGATGTAACGTTCTTGCCCTTCTATCGACACAGCAAACATGCCATTATGCGTCACCCACACCGGCTCTAGACCCATTTGCTGAGCGTGCCTATAAAGCAACTCGGCAGTGCCGAGTTGCTGACTCTTCGTCATAGGGGTGTTACCTAACGGCGTTGAAAGCCGCCACGGAAGTTGTTGCCACCACTTTGGGGGCGGTCTTCGCGTGGGCGAGCTACGTTAACGACGATGCTGCGACCTTCAAAGTCTTGGCCGTCCAAAGCGTTGATAGCTGCTTGGGCTGCTGCTGCATCTTCCATCTCTACAAAGCCAAAGCCCTTAGAGCGGTTGGTGTCGCGGTCGATGATAATTTGGGCGCTTGTTACGGTACCGTATGTTGCAAACAGTGCCTGTAAGCTGTCGTTAGTAGTGTCAAAAGACAGTTTGCCTACGAATAATTTAGTTGCCATTGATTGTTAAAGCCTTTCTATGAGCTAGTATTTAGGCGAGACAGGGTCTTCGCTGTAGCCTAGGATAGAATGGCTTTGCTGTCGCTCACTATATGCTGGGATAAAGTCTAGAATAACTTGCTTCTTTTAGCATACCACGATTCGCCCATAATAGCGAGGAAATAATATCCGCTACAAAGCAAGACCACTAAAGGGGTACTAATATACTTAGCTAATCAAATTAGCTCACAATACTTCACAGACAAAAATGACGTCGAACTTATTTCTTGTTTATATCCTTTTTTGGAACTGACAAAATCTTTCGCAGAGCCTTATTGAATTTATCCATTGGGTTGTTTGAACCTGGATCTAATTGAATCTTATCTGATTTAGATATTTTATTATCTGTAAATTCTGGCTCCACCTTGTCCTGATCTGGCTTCTGGATGGTCATGATTTGAGTATACAGCCTTTGGGGAAACTATAGGTTAGGATTTGCCCACTAGTTCAAAGAAACGTGCTTCAGTTCCGGGTACGTTTTAAGGAGAGATTCAGCGCCAACCGTCGAGCCCTTGAGCTGCTGGTCGAAGAATGCGGTGGTAACGGCGCTCGCGATAGTCAGGCATCGCGCCGGGTCAGTGGAGCCCCCAATCTGTGCTAGCTCGCGGAGCGGCTTACTGCCGATGTACAAACCGATATCTGTGAACTTCATATGATCACTGCCGGTAATGGTGTAAAGGCCCCCGGATGTTTTAAGCGTGTTTGCGAGTCCGATGATGTCTTGTTGCTCGGTTTGATATTCCTTGTCATACGCCGCTTTGCTTCCGTAGATGGCTTTGTCGTATGCGGGCATTAAGTTCTTACGATTCTCAATAGCCTGCACATGGTATTTGTCGTTGGCCAGCATGAGGAATGGAGCCATCTTGCGATTACTATCCGGTGTTATGTAGACGGCGCCATCCAAATTGATAGCGGCCTTAACGCGGGAGTCATTTATGGCCATGTTGTAGGCGGTTGCGCCTCCGACGGAGTGGCCCATGACGCCAATCTTATCGGCATCCAGTTTATTCTTGAGCGTAGGATCGATTGCCCCCTGGTTTATTTTGCTGAGCTCGTCAATCACGAACTTGTCATCGTCAGCCATAATCTGGGTAATTGGAGTGGCTGGCTCGACTACATCAAAATTCTTGGTGGCTTGGTTGGCTAGAACGGTATGGTCTGAAAAGACGGTGGCGGCCGACACATACGGATGGTCGATATCGATCACGATATATCCATGGCTGGCTAGGTCTTCGCTTTGTGTTGTCTCGACTTCCATAGTTGTGCCGGCGCCATTAGAGAACAATACGACTGGGTAGTTCGTTTGTTTGTTGGACGGCGCAAGGTTTACTTTTGAGTGGGTCGTAACCAGCCCGAAATGACTGAAGGCGAACTTCGGTAGCATATAGAACCCGGCAAACGATTGCATCAGCTGGGTCGAGCCATCGAAATATGGCATGAACGGTTTTGTGTTGTCGGCTTTGCCCGGATAGTAGACTTTTATCCGTAACTGACGCTTCTGTGTTGAGCTGGCCAAGAAAGGGTCAGTGCGATTTTGGTCGGTCAGGTCAAAGTATTTGACGCCGACGGCGTAGCCGCCGGTTGGTTTCGGCAGCTTAAAGACCGGCAAGGCGTATGACACAAAGGCGGTCAGAATGATGAGCAGGCTGATAGCGCTCAGCCCGGTAATCTTGAGCGCTTTGGGAATCCTGATGCGGGAAAACTTACCGCTCGTTTTTGCTAGTGCGTAGATTATTGCCAGCACCGCAAATGCATACGATAGCGTCATCTGCCAACGAAAACTTTCAAGTGCTCCATGGAGGATGAGTGCCAGTAAACTAGCGGCGGCGATTCCTATCCAAGTGGTCTTTGATACCCTTTTGAACCCGCAATAGATAGCCGCTAGGTTCATTACTATGAGTATAATTTCGAATGTTCGCATGTACGTTCCTTTCTGTACGGTTCAAGAATACGGGAACGGTGTGAAAGCGGTATGAATTAAGCTGCAAACGTAATAACGAAGGCAAGCCCAGGGTGCGCGGCCTCGACACGGATAGCCCAGCCTTGACGTTCGACCAGTTCCTGCACAATTGCTAGCCCTAGGCCTAGACCGCCAGTAGAGCGGTTACGAGACTTTTCCACGCGGTAAAACCGCTCAAATAAATGCGACAGATCTTTGTCGGGTACGCCACGGCCGTTATCACTGAGAGTAATGCCATGCTCGTCGGCGGTTATCTGTGCCTGAGCTGCCCCGGAATAGCGCAAGACATTCTCTAGCCAGTTATGCAGGATTTGCTGAAAAGCCTGGCGGTCGGCACGTACGATTAATGAGTCTGGAATATCTAGGGATACATGCATTGATTCCTCATGGAGGCGGGACGATAGCTCATCGATCAGTTGCTGGCAGATTTTTTTGACTAGGATGTCTTCCGTTTTGGTGTGCTGAGGCAAGCGAGCCCTACTGTAGGCATCAAGTCCCTTGGTGAGGGTCACGAGACGTTCTGCTTGTTCACTAAGTAAGTCAATGCGTTGCTTTGTGATGGGTAATTTACCCTCTTGCATCGCGACCAACTGGCTCGTCATGGCTGTTAGCGGTGTATTGAGCTCATGCGACGTGTCAGAGATAAGGTTTTTTCGTAGTTCTTCCTCCTGGCTCAGTTGCGTGGTGACCTCATGGAAACTAATCAGTATGGTGTCAAACTCGCTAATTCCGGACGGCACAATTGGTGTTTCGGCATTACCCGACCGCAAGATAGCGATGGCGTTTGCCAAATGGTGCAGCGGCCCCATGACGAGGCGCAACGTCAGCCAGCCCAGCATGAGGGGCAGGGCAATGATCACGATAAGTACCAGTGCCTGTTTTAGGTTTGTGGGTGCGGCGCTCAATGCGCCAACAGTAAAGACGAGGGCAAGCAGCACAAGCAAGCCACTCACGAAGGCCAAAAATGCTACTCGTACCATTAAGCTGCCGCGAAGTATTCTTACTAATTTCATGAGGGCTCCTTAAAACGGTAGCCTGTGCCGATTACTGTTTCGATATATTTGGGTGTATGCGGATCATCTTCAATCTGCTGGCGCACGGCTTTGACGTGCGCGTCGATCGTACGGTCGTATACAAAGTGGCCGCTCGGATCGCTGTAAATCAGGTCTACAAGCTGCGCGCGAGACAGTACGACATTGGGTCTTGAAGCCAGGGCCATGAGCAGATTAAACCGCGTCGTCGTCAAAGTAATGGGCGAGCCATTTTTGGTAACTGTCCGAGTCTGCGGGTTAATAATAAGGCCATTAAAGCGGAGTTCTTTTGTTGCATGTCGGCGCAGTAGGGCTTGCACGCGTGCTACGAGGACATTCGGGTTGAACGGCTTCCGCAGGTAATCATCGGCGCCAATTTCTAGGCCTTTCACCTCGTCTTCGTCACTGCCGCGAGCCGTTACGATGAGAATCGGCATCGGTGAGGTTTCGCGGATCATGCGACAAACTTCTAAACCATCTACGGCGGGCAGGTTAAGGTCAACGATAGCAGCGTCAGGTGTATGCTCCCTAAATGCTCCGAGGGCAGCGGGACCGGTTGTAGCTTCAATGACCCGATAACCCGCATCCGTAAGATAGGCCGTTTCAACTTCGCGAATGGCGGTTTCGTCTTCGACAACCAAAATAGTCATGGTTGTAGTGTATCAATTACTCAGATGTTTGTAGAAGCTTTTGGGCAGGTCAAACCATGCGAGAATGGCCAATAGCAGAGGGACAAGGGTGGCTGCCGCAAGCAGCAATAGCGCAATTACGCGCAAGAATCCTGCTTCATTTGTCCAAGTGGTGCCGACGTGGCGGAGTGCTTGCAGCAGTAAGCAGGCGGTCATAAACGCTGCTATCCAGCCAATTGTTATCACGATTTTTTTAGTAATGTTCATTAGTATCTCCTTGGGTTGCGGTAGATTAGATTGAATCTACGAGTCCTAATGTACGACTGTGATGTGAATGTAGTGTGAATTCCTGCTCAAGATGCTATGGAAACACAGGGCTCAACCCCAGCTGTTGCTGAATAGAGCGAGATTTCTGCTACATTTGAGCCGGAGCAAGCCTATTTCTTGCAGAAACAGGCCAACTTCCGTTTGAGTACAAACGAAAGTTCATATTAGGCTACGTCATCCTCGTCGTCATCTTCCTCATCCATGTCTTCGTCCTCCGGCGCCCGCACCTCCTCCCAAATCTTCCCCGTCATACCATGTGTCTTGAGCTTCTCGGCCGTTGTAAACCACATTGTAATGTCTTCGTCCCATTTTTCCTCAAGCAGCCGTTTTGTTGCTCGCTTGCAGTAAATGAGATCAGTAAGCGCAGGACACACAAACATCACGATTGGGTTTGGCTCGTACTCATTCGTCTCATCCTGCCAGTATCCGTCTTCTACATATTCAATGTAGTTCTTGAGCCGCTTTCGCACCCTGTGACGGGGCATGGTAGCTTCGATGATTTCAATAAAACGGGTAGTGCCAGTGACGTCGTCTTTGGTCTCAACGGTCTTTTCGAGCACTAGCTGCGGTCGGATAAGCTCGGACTCACTCAGGAAATGGTAATCGTTTTCTGGATCAAAGTAGTCAGCTTGGGTAGCGTATATATAGTGGGTGCGGCTTTTGCCAGAGCTATCGGTGTTCTGCTTGTTCATCGTGATGCAGCAGTCGGCCACCAACATGCACTGGTCGATGAAGACTTTGCTCCTAGATGATTCACGATAGCGCTTCCGGAACTCCTCAATTGGATGATCCTGATGCTCTTTTAGCCAGCGAATGCCATTTAAGCCCAGGTAGTAAATCCCTGGTTTGGATTTATCTAAAAAGTCAGTTGAGTATATCCATTCGACGTAGTGGTTATCTCGGAGGTCTGCCAGCCATGCGTTTATTCTCCTGTAATCCTTATGACCCATCAGTGTTTGAATCTGGATACGATTTAAGAATCTATACTTGTATAGCATTATGAGTATGGTTTGTTGTCTTGGAGTTAGTTTAGGTAGTTTCATTTAATGCAGTAGTTAGTCGGTAGTAGTAGTGTTTGTTCTGATGTTTTTTGTTTGTCTTGTTTTGAGTGATAGTATTTTGCCAACCCCACCTACACCGTATATTTATAAGGTAGGTGCTACGATTATTCAAACATTACTGCTTACAAAACAGGGTTTATTGTCCTAATCAGCTAGGACAATAACTACGCAGAGAAAACGCCCATGTATTGGCGTTAGGACGGCCGGATTGCAGGGTTTTAAGCCTTATTGATGAGTGCTTTGTACATCAAGCGGCCATCGCAATTCGCGAACCATTCCGTAAATCGTTGCCCGTCAGTAAGCATTCGTGTGTTGTAGCGGTAGGTGTGTTCTCTGACATAGCGGTCAAGATGAACGGGCGATAAGTGGGTATACGTCCCTTGTATGATCGTTTAAATAAGTTCCAAAAGCCGTCGATGGTCGTGGTGGATACGGCACCGCGCGCGTACTCTTTATCGCTGTGGTTTACGGATTCGTGAATAAAAGTGCGTTTGGCTCGGCTGTATATTTTGCTCTCATCGGTATGGAGTATGGCGCTCTCGCGGAGATTAGCCCTCAGGAACGGGAGGGTGTTGGACGCGTCCGCCTGTTTTGCCGCAAAGGCCCTGATCTGGCCAATGTGCTTTTTCTTTTCAACGACACCGACGATAGCTGTCTTATTGGTGAAGCGGCCTTTTTCTTCTTTGGTTTTGCCACCGATATAGGTTTCGTCGGCCTCTACCGGGTCGTCCAGTTTGTCCAAAGTGCCATATTCCATAGCGGCACGAATCCGGTGATCCATGAACCAAGCGGTCTTTTGGGTTACGCCGAGAGCACGAGCAATCTCGTATGAGCTAACGCCGTTCTTGGCATTCACAATAATCCAAACGGCTGGGAGCCACTTGTCTAAGCCGAGGGGACTGTCTTCAAAGATAGTGCCGATCTTCACCGAGAACTGTCGCTTGGCGTGTTGCGATTTGCATTGCCAACGCTTTTGGGTTGCTAGGTAGCTGACGTCTACGCGGCCACAGGTTGGGCAGATAACCCCATTAGGCCAGCGTAGGGTCGCTAAGTGCTCAATGCAGACGTCGGGATTGGAGAAATAACGGACTGCTTCGACTAGGGTGGTGGGGTGCTTCATATCTGTTACCAGTATATAAAACTAGAGTTGATTAGTCAAGTATATTAGTACGACTAAAGGTGCTAAGCAATTGTGTCTGAGCCAAGCTGGTACTCCCAGCCGGGCTGCCATTGCCAAGGGGCAAGGATGGCACTAGCCAGTGGTACTCCTTCGAGCCAGTGCTCTAGACCATATTGCGTGGCACGGTGGCCGATGATCATTACGGTTTTGCCATCGTAGTTTTTTAGCAAGTCTTGCAAAAAGGCCTTCATGCGCGCGGCAGTTTCCTGGTAGCTTTCCCCACCGGGGAATGGTTTGGTTATGGCGTGTATGCGATAAGCATCTACCTCGGCCTTGAGGTGTCGGTTCATGTCGCCGTAATTGCATTCGCGTAGGCGTTTGTCTTCCGCAATTGGGTATTTGGTGCCAAAGGCTAACTGTGCGGTTTTGTACGATCGCTGCAAATCAGAGCAAAAGATAGCATCAAAAGATTTGTTGGCGTAGCGCTGGCCCAGCTGTGTGGCTTGGGTTTCGCCTAGTTTAGACAACGCAACATCGTACCAACCAGCGGCCAGTTTAAGCTCGTTGTCCTCGGTAGTAGAATGTGATTCAAAAACAATGGTTACCATCCTAAGAGTCTACCTCACCAAACACAGAAAACCGAACTGTTGCGTTTAGCGTAGCCGCTTAAGATGGCGCGCGCCAAGGCAAACCAATATGGCCATAACTACTGCGCCAGCCAGGGCAGCAAGCGATGCATAGAGTGCCATCATGCCAAACGTCCAGTAGGCGTAGCCGTCGCCCAGTAGCAGGCCGCGTAGGGTTTCTCCCTGAAACAAGACCGCTTTTTGCTGCTGTAGTGCCGTATTGGTTGGGTCTTTAAGGGCTAAGGAGCTTACCTCGGCATACGTTTTGCCACCTGCTACCTTTTGTAAGTGCACATTAATAAATTCGTTGGCGTAGGCCTTGGCTTTGGGTCCGTCATCGACTAATTGGCCAGCGTATTTTTGGATACCCGGGAATTCGGTGGGGCTAAACGCCGGGCTGCCTTTTGGTGGAAAATACACTTTTTGCTCCGAAAGCTCGGTTTTAACTTCGGTTGTAGCAAAGTGGTAGCCGTACCACCCTAGCCCACTTGCGCCAAGGAGTACGACGGTGGCCATAACTCCCAGTAAAACAAATACTTTGTCTATTGCTTTTCGTTCTGCAGATGCCATTGTAGATTCCTTTATGCTTATGCTTCTAGTCTACTAGCCAATTGTGTAAGTTACAACAAAGTTTTCCAGTAGTACCAAAACTTTATGCCCAAAGTGGCAAAAATGACTAGATACCACAGCACCAAGATATCGATGCTATGGGTACTAACAAAATTGGCAATTTTTTTAGTGAACACAAAGCGATCTGTGCCTAGATTGTGCGCTCGGATATTGTAGACGGTGATGCCAAAAAACGCCGGAATAGTCACCATCCAAACCGAAAAACACCATGGGCAGATGGCATGAATGCGAAATACATCCTCGAAAAACAAGTAGTGCATGGCCACTATGCCGCCGGTGGCTATCAACTGTATACCGGCCCAGAGCCATTTTTTTAAAGTGGCGCCAGCCAGCAATACTAACCCAAGCATGCTTAGCGCGCCAAAAGCGACAAGGCCAAAGATGCTGTTGGGTATCCCCAGTGTGTTAGCTTGGTTGGTCTTCATGACTGCGCCACAGCTTATAACGGGGTTAAGGTTGCACCCGGGTTGGAAGGACGGGTCGTTCAGCACCTTTATAGTATCGACAGTTAGGCAAAACGACGCCACCCCACCTACAATCCCGGCAATTAGTAAAACAAGGGGCAATGCCTGTTGCCATGTTAGGCCACGAGGTTTTTTGAGCAAGCGGGCTTCTTTCATATACGTAAGCATAACGAAGACCGCCCTAATTCCGTGTGACTGCCGTCACAGTAAAAAAGTAATGTACATAGTTTTCTTATACAATCTTGATGATAGTATAACCAAAGTCGCCATCCAGAGTCCTTAAGCGTACATTATCCCCTTGGTGACGCCCGACTAATGTTTGACCGATGGGCGAAGTAACAGATACTTTGCCATTTGTGGGGTCGGCATTCCAAACGGCGGTGAGCAGTACACTGCGTATCGTATTTTTGTGGCGCAGCCAAACGGTGTCGCCTACTTGAGCGTCTGTCTTGTGTCCCCATATTGGTGAAGACACTTTGGTGTCTTGTGTTTCATGGCCCTGCAATGCTGCCCGAAGCCCGGTTAGTCTCGTCATTTTACACTCCTCCCCCACTCCACTGCGCTAGTGTAGCCCTGTATTTGGGTTGTGAGCTATGAGCTGGGTCACATAAACCTACGAAGATGTGCAGAGGATGCGCGCTATATGCCGGTGCCGAGCAAGGCTTCTAATTTGTTTGGATTGGTAAGGGTGATGCCGCTTTGAGTGACCGTTACCAGGCCTGTTGCTTTGATTTCTTGTAGGCCTCGATTGATGGTCTCGCGCGCTAGGCCCGAGTTGCGAGCTAAATCGCCTTCTTTTAGGCCGATGGTTATTGATCCGTCGGGTTGTAATTCGCCAAAGCGATATGCTGCGTTGAGCAACTCAAAAATCAGCCGGGTTTTAGCCGTGCCGCCCATCAGGTGCGCTTGTCTGCGCAAAATGCCGTCTACTCCTCGATATACGCGTCCAAGCAGGTCGAAGAGTACATCAGGGTTGTCCTTCAAAAATTGTACGGCATCTGCCATGGGGGCTTGGCGTAGAGTTACTGCTGTACTGGCCTCAAAAAAATAATGATTGGGAGTATTGTTTATGGCAGTAGACATAGGAAAAAATGCCCCGGGCTTAAAAGTATTGACAACAATTTCGTTGCCACTAGGAGTAATGTCGTATTGGCTTACCCTGCCCTCGATAAGGTAGTACACCCCAGCTGGCATTTCTTCGGCCCGCACTATAAGCTGCCGTTTGTCGAACGAGCGCAGCGGGTATGCGGCAAAAAAATTGGCAATCTTTTGTGTTATGTCGGTAGCCATGCATATGCACTGTAGCTGCCAGTAAGCCTCAACGCAAGAGGTATAAAGTGCTAGTGTTTTTATAATATTAGTGTTATAATATGGTTACGATGATACACAACATCAGCCAATCTGTTAAAACGACCACGACGACGCTATTGTCCTAGCCCGTCGGATTTTTGCTGATATGTAAGCTCCCGCACGGCGGGAGTTTTTGTTTGTTCAAAACGACACTCTTTATAGGACGACAGTAGAGACCAAACTATTAATCCTCTAAGGAGTTATTATGAAATACTTTATTTTAAAACAAGACAAAAGCGTGGCTAAAGTTGCCGACTATCTAGGACAAAAGCATATCGATCCCGAGTTTGCTCGCTTTGTGCGGCGCGAAGCTTTGAGTGAGATTCTTGCTCCGCAGTCGAACGACAAGCCGCAATACCTACACTACGTTAATCAGTTTGGCTTCCGTTGGGAGCCTAATGCCGATAGCGGGCACGTACAATACGATTACAAAGCCAACCTTATGCGTCGGTTGGTGCAGGACTATGCCCGTCAATTGGTAAGCGAGCTGGGTATGCCCGTGTATGAGGTAAATGGTGCCAATATGTTTAGCCTCGACCACCCCGTTGTCGATGCCTACGCTTCGTTGTATGGCGACCGTTTGTACCAGTTTAAGTCGGGTGAACGCGACGTGGTAATGAGCTATGATGCCAGTTATCCGCAGTTTAATTTGGCGGCAAAGGCGCCGCTGAGCTACAAGCAACTGCCTTTTGCGCATTTTTCGATAGCGGATTGCTATCGTCACGAACAAAGTGGTGAGCTTATGCTGCTGCTTCGGCAGCGCCGGTTTTACATGCCCGATATCCACCCATATTTTCGGGATATAGCCGAGGCTTTTGCGTGGCTACCCAAGCTGCAGGCCAAAATTGTCGAAGCCGCACACGACGCTGGTCGCGCCTACCAGGTGGTTATCGAGGTGCCATCCGAAAAGATATGGCGCGAGTATCGCGGTTACATCGAGCAGATCCCTGGCCAACTTGGCGCCGACGTGCTTGTCAATATTTTAGAAGATGGCCACGACCGGTACTGGGTAGTAAATGTTGACTACAAGATTATCGACAAGTTGGGACAATCGCGCGAGATTGGGTGTATTCAGGTGGACATCGGCAATCCGTCGCGCCTCAATATTCACTATGTTGATCGCGACGGCAGCAAGAAACACCCGGTGATTATTCATTCGGCCATTCCGGGCGGTATCGAGCGCTACTTATATCTTTTGTTTGACAGCTTTAAGGAGCACGGCTTGCCGGTCTGGCTGCAACCCGTGCATGTACGATTACTGCCAGTAAGTGCTCAGTTTAACGACGCTTGCCAGCAGTTAGTAAAAAGATACGCCAAGCTGCCGCTGCGCGTAGAGATTGACGACCGCGACATCAGCCTGGCGGCAAAACTAAAAGCCGCACACGGCGACTTTGTACCCCGCAAAATTGTCATTGGCCAAAAAGAAATCGATGCTGGGAATGTCGAGCTGGATGGCCTGGTGCAGAAAATAGCTATGCAAATGGCAAGTAAACCATATATTGCCCGCGAGTGGCCGTGCGAACTAAGTCGACAGCTCTAGATAATTAGCTATCACCATCGTCGCGGCTGCTGCGCGATTGCAGATATTGCAAGGCAGTTTGGTAGTAGCTGTCGACGTTGGGCGGGAGCGGCCGGGCAAGAATTTGCTGATGAGTAAGCCACTCGTATTGATCGTGCTCCCAGCTGATTGTTGCTGGTGGCTGCGCTTGGGCAAGTGTGCCGACAAACACTAGGTACTCCGTGGTATCCGAATGTTGCCTTTGGTGAACAAGCTCCAGAGATGAAGGGTCGACTACAATCCCTGCTTCTTCTAGTATCTCGCGCGCAACGGCCTCTGCCTCGGATTCACCTGCTTCTACCTCGCCACCTGGAAAATCCAAATGAAAGGCAAAGTGTGGGTGCGTAACACTGCGCCGCAGCACAAGGATTTTACCAGTACTGTCGAAAAGCAAGGCCTTAGCGACGTTTTTCATGCTGTCATTTTACCATGTGGGCCACTGCCCCATGATGCGGTGATATTGTCAAATTAGCATCGCTTGAGCTATAATGACACATAGAGACACTCTGTTAATCAGATAAGCGGCCATCACCCGCGAATGTTTCGGGAAGAACAGCCTAGGGCCTAGTAAAATCCGACGTTACCGGCACGTTAGACCACAGCAATTAAGCGCTAAAAGAATCACTTCTTTTGGAAGTCAGATGGTAACGCCCTCACGCAGGGTTCTGACAGCCAGAAGAAGTGATTTTTTAGTCTAAAAAAAGGAAGCACACGTATGAAATTTAAATCAGGCACTCGCCGCCGCGCACTAGAGTACGAAAAGGATTGGGCCAAACGCTGGAAGCAAGACCGCACCTTTGAAAAGTCGGTCGACCAACGCCCTGCCAGCAACCAGTGGGTCTTTTACGACGGTCCGCCCTTTTTGACGGGCACGCCGCACCACGGGCACTTGCTGGTATCGACCGTTAAAGACGCCATGGGGCGATTCCACACCATGAAGGGCCAACGCGTAGAACGTCGATGGGGCTGGGACTGTCATGGCTTGCCTGCCGAGGTGTACGTCGAAAAAACTCTGGGCATTAA
>CAZBQZ010000010.1:0-54141 GCA_964494495.1 uncultured Candidatus Saccharibacteria bacterium | reverse complement strand
ATCGATCAAGATGTTCGTGAAGGCCTAGAACGCCGTGCCCGCAGCTTAGGCTTTGACTCCGCTCAGGCTTATATTCGTGTGTGGGCAAAAGCAGAAGCTGATGGTCGTAAGCTCGATTTTGACGGCAGGGCAGTCGTCTTGAGCCCTGAGGCTAACGCTCGTTATGAGAAAATGATTGCCGAGTTTGATGAGGAGAAGAAAACCGGTAAAGTCAAAGAATTTACGAATGTTGACGATCTTATACAAGATTTGATGGCGTGAAGCCGATCATTTATCGCAAGCAATTCAAGAAGAATCTTCAAAAGCGTATCTTACCGAACCCAAAGCTAGCAAAGCAATTTGAAGAACGGCTTAAACTATTTGCAACGGGGGTTCGTGACTATCCGTTGGATGACCATGCGCTTGTTGGCACAATGAAGGGCTTACGCGCTTTTTCGATTGGTGGAGATTTGCGCGTGGTGTATCAGGAGACGGAAAAGTGCTACGAGCTTCTCGATGTTGGTTCGCATAACCAAGTTTATTAACCCTCTGAACTGTCACTATTCTACAGAGCCGTCCAGTAGCTCACGAATTTCCTTAATGTCACCCTCAGGATCATCCGGAAAAGTTATCTTAACGTCTGCTATGGTGCACCAAGTAAAGAGCTCTGGATGGCATCCAGGGCTCTTTACTTGGCCTGCCGAGAGAGGACTTGAACCCTTGGGTCGAGCCATGCCAGTGGCATGGCGAGTTTTCCTTGCTTGACCGAGTGATAGGCTTTAGTCGTGAGCGAGTACATACACCGGAGGTGTTAGTAGTGGTGTCCTCTCTCGCGCACCAAGATAGACCCCCAGATGGAAATCAAGGTTTTTCGGTTTGTTAATGTGACACTCGCCAAGCATACAGATAGCTTCTTTACTTTTTGAGCAAGTCGTCGTAGAGTTACGACCATATTGGGAGAAAGGGCATTACATGAGAGACGGACAGTCGCGTAATCAGGCAAATTATTGGAACTTATTCTATGATTTAAATGTATATTTTCATTATTTACAGATATACCAAGAGCGCGACCAGGCAGTCATCCGTTACATAGGTATCTTTACGGCCGTCACCTCAAGCAGCTCTATCGCAGCCTGGGCTATATGGCAAAATGTTTCTTGGCTGTGGGCGATAATTATCGCCTTATCGCAGGTCCTTAATGTAGTAGTCTCTTTTCTCCCCTATAGACAACGAGAAAAAAACATTGCGGCTGGTATTGCCACAAATACACTCTCTGCTTTTGGACTGTGAAGATGGATACGACGAAGTTAGCAAGGGCGAGCTAACGGATGGGCAAATACATAGGCAAACGATGGCCCATAAACGACAGCTTAGTAGCTTGAGTGGCCAACTTTTTAATTGTGGACTACCGCAGCGAAAGAGTTATTTAAAGAAGTCTGAAGAACGTGCTAAACACGACCTCAGCAAGTATAATGATTAGTAGGAAGGAGCATACAATGTCACAAATACACGAAAATGGACTTCCAACGATAACGTCACGACCTCCGGCTCCGCCTATGCACACGCCTAAGCCCGAGTAGGTACTAAGTTCGATCTGGCTCCATCTAAGCCGTATTGGCACACCAAATAAATAGGATAGGTTTTTACCTATCCTATTTATTTTTAGCATGATCGGAGTGAGGACGCAGGTATCAACTGCCGTAGGCGCTAAAAGCTAGCGCAAGGCGCCGAGCCGCTCTAGGGCAGTATACCCATCCATTAATTCATGTTTGTGCTTATCGGTAACATTGGATGGGGAAGCGGCGTCTAGTACCTCGCGCACAGAAAGCGTCGGATATAGTGTGCTATGCAAGGCCTTCAGACCAGCATACGTCCAAGCATTGCCGGTGTGCTTGCCAGCTTGCCTTACATTCCGCCGTAGGTTTGCCATAGTCCTAATAAGTGAGTTGTCGCCTGTGCGCTCTTGGTGTAATTTGCCCAATGCACTCTTGCGGTGCACATAGCTTGGGTGGGCGTATATGTCGGAAATCTCATATGTTCCTATTTCTGCTTGTTGCAATAGACTTCCGAGGGCCACTTCGGCATAGGTATAGCAACTTATAGAATCGGGGGTGCTACGATCTTCTTCGGCGATCACACGGCTGAGCATATTGGTAAGCGGCTCGTCGGCTATGCCGGGAATATTCCCTACGATATGAGTAGCCTCATGGGTGGCGCCGAAATCGGTATACCCTTTGGCGAGTCGGACAACGTTGGCGCCCCGAAATGCGACGGATGTTGTGGGATACAGTGCTAAAGGGTCTTGGACGATAATTTTAGTTTGAGACACTCGCTGCTCTGCTTCATCGGCGAAGCGCGGCGATAATGTGCCATTAGCGACTGCGGTTTGAGTTTTTGCTAGATAAGTTTGACGTAGCCCCTCTATACGAGGTGTTTCAGAGGTGTTTTGGGCGACCATGGCCTGTAGGTTCCATCGCAACACAGCATGAAACTGGTCATCGGTGGCCCCACCTTTACGGGGTGAAGTGGTAAGCCATCCCGGCCACGACATTGTCTCCCGATTATCCTCATCGAACGCATTCCGCAATACACGCACTAATTCCCGGGGAGGCCTCGCCTCTGCAATGGCACAGTCCACTTCTAGCATCGCCATTGCTCCCGCGTGCTTATAACTTCTAGCCAACTGCCCACGCGTAAAGTCTGTATTGTAGGGGCTGGATTCTGACGGGTGGCGGATCGCGCTGCCTAGTAGGTCTGCGTAGGCTGAGGTTATACCAACTACCCTGTGCAGCACGTTCTCTTTATGGGCAGACGACAGTGTCATATTACCACCCACGGCGAATTGGGTGTACTCATTATTGCGTGGGGCGGCAGGCGCTTGCATGTACATATTGTATAACTTTACTACACAATTGTCAATATATGGTCCTGAATCTGACCTCACCTTTTGATATACTAGCCGCATGCTTGTATCACCCCAACAAATTGCCCCATCACAAAATTTTTTGAAAGAAAAAACAGTAAGATTTATTTTTGCTTGCCTGCGCGATGGCAATACCGATGACTTGCCCCCGACGCCACTTGTGCGTAGAGACGAAGAGGGCAATTTAGTTGCAATTGATGGCCACAACCTCATTGCGATGATGCTTTTTCGAGGCGAGAACATCGAGGTTATTGTTGCAAAATCCTCGACTGACGGCTTGCCGCCCACAACAGAAGCAAACATTACGCGCAACCAAGAGCTAGCCGATAAGTTTGACACCGTACTGGACGAGCGACGAAAAGTTGCAGCCGAAGGCATTGTAACTTTTGCCGACCTTATCGCGCGCAACCAGCCTTTGTTTGATGAACTATCGGCAGCGTAGCTGTGGGTATAAAAGGGCTAAAAGACACAATCGATTGGTACGACGAACATGCCGACCAATATGCGCAGGCAAGTGCCGCTAACTTGAACATGGCCCATATTAATGCCTTTAGCGATTTGCTCCCTAGGAATGCGATGGTGCTAGATGTCGGCTGTGGCGCCGGACGCGACGTTGGCCCACTCGGGCGAAAGGGTTTAGACGTAGTAGGGCTAGATTTGTCCGAAGGTTTGCTTAAGGTAGCCAAACGCGAGTTTCCAGACATTGATTTTATTGAAGGCACTATGCTTAATCTGCCTTTTAAGGATGCGCAGTTCGACGGCGTATGGTCAAATGCCTCGCTTTTGCATCTCGAAACAACCAACGACGTTAAGCTTGCTTTATCAGAGATGCATCGTACGCTAAAAGCCGATGGCATACTGTTCGCCTTAGTAAAAGCACAAACGGGGGCTGGCAAAACGGCAGTTGTCTCTGACAAACTTTCGGGCCACGATAGGTTTTTTCAATATTTTTCGGTTAGCGAACTCAGACAACTGCTTGTCGATGGCCAATTCCAACTGATAGACATGCACGAATACAGCGAGGTCGAGGCAAACCCACAAGGCCGCCCAGAAGTGAAGCTTATTTGGTGCCTTGCTCGCAAGGTCTAAAATGTCTTTGGCTTACACCCCGGCTCACAAACTCGCATGGTATCATTAACTTTATGCAACATGTATTAATGCTTGTTATTTTACTGCTCGTTAGTGGTTTAGCTTTTACAGCAGTTACATGGCGAGGGGGCGTGCATATGACGTTTAGTCAGCATGCTGCTGCCACCCGTTGGTCGAAAATTTTTTATGCCATATTGTTTCTTATCACGCTACCGCTACTGGCGTGGTTTGTTGCTTCATGGTTTGTTCCGCACAAACACCTCCCGCAAGCCTTTGTATGGTTTACGTGCATTGCGGTGCTATTCCAGATTGTATGTACCTGGTTTCCAGAGGAGGGTGGCTGGAAAACAACCCTACACCGAGGGCTGACTGGCGTTTCTGGTATCGCTATGCTGCCCCTTGTCGTCATCTTGGCGACGTCTTCTGGGCTTTCGTTATTTGTAAGAATTGCGTCTTGGGCTGCCTTGTGTTTTATGGTTACGCTTCTTGCAGTCGCGCTGAGCCATCAAAAGGGGTTTAAGTGGGCGTTATTGCTGCAGATTGGCTACTACTCGGCCTTCTTTTTGGTACTTTTGTTGGCGACGTATCTTTAACCCCCCTCGCTGATATAATGTCCGCAATGAGCAATACTAAGGCCAACCAGCGCGCTACGCGTCACATGGGTGTATTTGAGTATGACCACAAAAAGATCTCTTTTTATTTTTGGTCGGACGTCGACAACGCGGGCACGGTAGACACGATTATATTTATGGGCTCAGCCCAAAATGGCAAGATCCCCAAGTGGGTAGCGCAGGCCGCCCCCGCTGGCACGGTGGTTGTAGATGGCATGCCGCACTGGCACCCTCGGCCAACGGCTGAAGATTTAGGGCGATTTACGCAAGAATACTCTGTAGCGGCTTTTAAAGCAGTGCTCCAGTGGTTTGGACTGTCTTCGGCCAACATCATTGGGTTGTCGCAGGCAACAGTGGGTTTGGTGTGGCTGGCAAACATCTTGCCCGCATTGGTGCGAAATGTTGGTATTGTAGCGCCATTAGGGCTTACCGCGGCGGCCTTGGGCAAAACCCCAGAGCTGCGTCTAAAGGAGCTTAAAAAACGCACCTTGCGTACGTATATGCAGTTTTCGCAAACTCCGTTGCACGACCCGCGCATCTTATATATGCAACTTATGTTGCTCCGAGCTATTCTTTCCGAGACAGAGAAGGGGGCAACAAATAAAAAGTACGCATTAGGCTTGTCGTACGATTTGCTAGAAGATTGCCGTGCCGTAGCTGCCGAGCGCCACGCGCGCGGATTTAGCTGCACGGTCTTCCTGGCCGAAAAAGACAAAATATTTCCACCACACGAAGTGCAGGCGTCACTAAAACGGGCAAACGTGAGCCACATTAGCACAGTTGTATTGCCAGCCATCTCGCACCCTTCACTCGTATCGCGGAGTAACAGGAGAGCGCTGGTGCGCATTGTTAACGACGTCCGGCAAACTTAGTTGTAGTGGCTGTCATAAGCGAAGGTGAGGGCATTGTTACTTTTTGGGTTGCCGGTAACGCGCTATTATGAAGAGGCTTATGAAAGAGACCCTACTAACCGCAGGTGAGTTCGCCGCACTGGCGCGCACTACCAAACGAACAGTGTTGTGGTATGCCAAGATGGCCATCCTTCTTCCGTATACGACCGACGAGTCGGGCTATCGTTGGTATAGGCCGCAGCAGATTATCGATTTTCAGAGCGTATTGCTTATGCGTAAGCTTGGGTTTTCGGTGGCCGAGATTGCTACGCTGCTTACGGCGGGACAATCTATGAGGCAGCTGTTTGAGCAGAAACGGAGTGTTATCGAGCAGCAAATTGGCCATTTGCAGCGCATGCTGTCCGATACAAATCGGTACTACCACAATTTGGACGTAAGCGGCACGCTTGTGCAACCAGTGTCAAAACGTATTGAGTCGTTCGACATGTATTATGTGGCCAAAGAGGGCCCGTACGCACGTATTGGTGAGTACACCGCTGAGTTACGTGACGCGTTTGCAGTCTTCCCCGATGACGCCGTTCGTCTGACTGCTTTTATGGTCAATGAATATCAACCAGTAAAGGCTCAGATGAAGATTGGCGTCATTTGCCAGCCGAGCATGCAGCTTAAAGCGGGCGCCAATGTCAACCGGGAAACGGTGCCGGCATACACAGCGCTCACCTATGTGCACCAGGGGTCAACGACGCTATTGTCGCTGCTTTGGCAGGAGCTTGGTAAGTACGCTCGCAAGCAACACCTTAAGAACGATACCAGTTTGCCGTTTGCAGATGTAGAGTTCTATGCTTTGGACACATCCGCATACCCAGACCCCCAAGACAGTCTGATTACTGAGCTACACTTGCCCGTCCGCACCAAGTAGCCACCGCAGTACCATGTCCTTTAGACGGTAGTACTCTGTCTCTTCGAATTGCATATTGGCAATGCAGAACTTTTTGTCCTTGAGCTTAGAACAAAACATACACTCATACATATTGCTCGAGTCTTGGATGAACAGGCTGTTAACAACATTCGCCGACCACACCACTCCAAAACTGCCCGAGCACTTAGCGCTGTCTTCCAGCCGGGCGCAGAAGGATGAATCGCCGGATCGCTGGCTGGCAACAACGTATTCGCAGTTGTTGATGCTTTCGCTGTACACTACATTTTTGCAGCGAGTAATGTCTTGCGAGCGAAAGACATTTTCGCTGAAGTAAATATTGTCTGATTGGGCGATATTGAGCGAATCGATCTGCCGCTGGGTTGTAATGTAATTGACTTCGTTCCACGCACCCAATATGTCCTCGATAGACGCAATCGGACGTTTAGATAGTGCCCAATCGTCGGTCTTGGCCCGCACGTTAATATTTTTGAGAGTCATAAATTTGCTGGCATTAATCGATTGCGTCCAGGTTGCTTCGCCCGTGGTGGCGTCATGCACTTCTACTGGCAGCGTGACGCTGTAGGCATACTTTTGCAAAAATTGTTCTAGGGTGAAAGGATTTTTATAGCCGGTAATCTGTCCGATAACCTTATCAAGGATAGACTGTGCTTGTTTGTGATTCATAGTTACGTACTCCTTTTAACAAATTGTGTAGGCAGGTTTTGCTTGGGATAGGTGCTGAGATGAGTATCTTTGGCTGGCGCCCGCGCCAGTGTGTCTAGGGTTCGTGCCCGCACAGCCGGCAAAATTTGCCCATTGGCTGCCACGCGCACCAAACATTCTCGCGGGTGAAGATCGGTCATGAGCTTGGTGCGCACATCGCTTTCGCGTAGGCCCCGAGCTGCAGCGGCTTGTACGACCTCTTTGGGGAGCTCGATTGTTAGGTTTGCTTCAAGCGCCCGTGCATCTTCTTCGGACACTCGAAAGACGTAGTAGTTGAGCACATTCGACAAAATAGCGTCTCGCAGGCTTTTTTCTATTTGACCAAAATATTGCTGGGACAGTATTACCGTTAAATTAAACTTACGTGCTTCGGCCAGGATGGATGCCAGCGCGGGATTTTGTACCACCGATACCTCATCTACCACCAAGATTACTTTTTGCCCAAAGGCGTGTGCCTGTGCCAGCAAGAATATCTGCTGGATAAGTAAGCCAGCCACCGTCTTTACCACTTTTTCGCCCATACTTACCTTGTTAAGCGAAAAGACAGTCAAAAAGTTGTCTTGAATAGTCTTGGCCAATGACAAATCTGCTTCGCCAAGCAGCGTCGGTTGTAATTGCATTTCCTCGACCAAGGCAATAATGGGCGAGACGGCTTCGCTGTAGTATTGGGTGCGAATTTCGTTGAACTCTGAGCCAAAAAAGAGGATTAGGTTGTCGGGTACGTATCCCCGAACATGTTGCAGCAGCTCGCTCCGCGTGTCGATATCTGTCAAAAATGATTTGAGCATTGGCAGTGACATGCATTGACCTGTAAACAGTACGTAGAGGCTAAACCGGAGCACGCGTTCGAGCCGCGGGCTCGGTGTTTCGGACATTAATGATTTTAGGAGTGTTGTGGTTAGCTCGGTGGCCGCAGATATATCTGGGGTAGAGCGCGGAAAGAGCTGGGCAGTTTCGCCACTAAAATTGATGACTTTAGTGGATGGCAGATGCCGCAGATCCTGCTCCATAGAAGCATGCGGGTCTATGACCACCACGCGGTAGTCCATGGCCGATAATGTGCCTTGCAGGCGATCAATGAGTAGCTCGATGAGCTTTGATTTGCCGCTACCGCTTGAGCCAATAATAAATGAGTGTTTGTCGAACTCGTAACCTGCCAGACTAAGGTAGTATTGGCGCGCAAAGTACGGAAAGGTATCGACAGAAAAGAGGGCTCTGGCCCGATCGCTACTTAACATGCCCAGCGATTTTTCAATGTCGAGGTAGGTGGGCGCTCGCTTCTTTAGGTATCGCGTGTTTGTGGTGAAGTTTATAGCAAACAGATGGGAAGGGAAGCGTTTGAGGAGCTTGCGTGACACGCTCCACTGGCCGTTACTATTTTGAAAGAACAGCGTAGCCTTGATCAGCCCCACGGCTATGGTTTTTAGCATGACAAATTCGAGCGTTTTATCTTTTTTGATCGCGTATCGCTCGCGCACATCAAGTACATTGCCGCTCGCCGGCAACTGCACGAGCGGTTCGCGCTTGGCCACACCAGGTGGCCGCAGCTCGTCTGGATGCACCGGTCTGAGTACAACGCCATCGATGGTATTAGAAAGGGCACTCAAGTCCTGTGGACAGCTTATAAAAAAGCGGACAACATTGTCGGTGCAACGAAACGTCAGTTCAAACGAAGCAAACAAATCGGTATGCTTTTTGACGGCCTGATAAAACTTTTGCCAGTGCGCTGATGTGACGTCGTCTGTCAGGATATATAGTTCAAAATAGTGCAAGTTGCTCATTGCCGTAGCGACTATAAACTATGACGTTACGTCATAGTCAAGCAGATAGTAAAACAATCTGTCGTGCTTTTATTGTGGCAAATGCGGAGCGGCAAGCCCTACAAAGTGCGAGATTTCTTCTCGCGTTGCTTCGCGAGTAAATCCCTCTTGTCTCCAGTCGTCCGAACCGCTCCATTTTGCCCTGATAGCACAAGCGGTATACTAAAGCACATGAAACACAAGAAGGTTGCTACAGCCATTGCTGCAGTGGTTGTCGTGGTTGTTGCAATAGGGATAGTTGTGGTGTTTCGCGCTAATAGCGCTCCATCTGCACCGCAAACAGTGAGCGGCCGGGTTACGAGTATTAGCAACCAGTGTCAGACCGACGGCGTATGTTCGGTAACATTAGACGGCTCAACCGTAATTGTGACTGGTTGCGGGTTGTTAGCTAATGGCAAGACATGTAAAACGTTTGATCAATCAACATTGCGCGTTGGCCAGCAAGTGCAGGCTACGGTTATAAAGGGCAAGTCGGGGCAGTATAGTCTTGATTGTAGTTCGTGCACAATTGGCAGTGGTAACAACTAGAAAATGGTGCAGCAATTGACTACCGCTTACCTGCAAGCAAATGAGTGGTATACTACCCTATGAAACCATAAGCGTTGTCGTACTTAGGAGGGCATAAAAGTATGGATCCAAACAGCAATCAGCCAACACCAACACCCAGTCAGGTACCCCCGGAAGTGGGCGCTACGCCACCGCCGGATATGTCGGGCACGCCACCAGTTGGTGCGCCAATGGGCGGGGACTCGCCAATGCCAAGCGGTGCTCCAACGCCGCCAGCAAGTGCGCCAGCTTCAGGTGGCAAGGCATCATCTAAGCTTCTTATCGTGCTCGTTGTCGTCGTCGTTTTGGCGGTGATTGCTGGGGTCGTTTATTTTGTATTATAGGTGTGCAAGCCAAGCCCGCGTCCACTGCGGTGTGGTATTATAACTGAAAAGATAATCGTAGGCGGGTAACACATTTTTGTATGAGTAAAGTGGCGCATTATTTGCAAGAACACCTAATTGGCGAGGTGATGACTTCTGCTGACGCCAGGCGCTATTTTTCTACCGACGGCAGTATTTTTGCTGTAACGCCAGCTTTGGTGGCTTACCCTCGCAACGAAAATGACGTGCGCAAAACAGCGCGTTTTACATGGCAATTGGCCGAGCGCGGCAGGGTAATACCCATTACTGCCCGGGGCGCAGGCACCGACCAAGGCGGCGCGGCGTTGGGCACTGGCATTATGCTGGCGTTTCCAGCCCATATGCACCGCATTTTAGAGCTAGACGACAAAAGCGGTATTGTTACGGTAGAGCCGGGTGTTAACTACGGCAAGCTTCAACAAACGTTGCATACGCACGACCGCTTTGTGCCGCCGTATCCTGCCAGCCTGGAATACTCCACTATTGGTGGCGCCGTAGCCAATAACGCTAGCGGCGAAAAAAGCGTCAAATACGGCTCTACCCGCGATTTTGTGCGCGGTTTGCGTGTGGTGTTGGCCAACGGCGAGGTAATAACTACCGGGCGAGTTAGCAAGCGCGATTTAAGCCGCAAGCTAGGTCTGGCCAGCTTTGAGGGCGAGATTTATCGGGCAATTGACGCCCTAACCGAAGAGTCACAGGGCATTATCGACAAAATGCGCCTGGGTGTTACCAAAAATGCTGCCGGTTACGACTTAGCCGATATTCGCGGCCGTGACGGCTCGCTGGATCTTACCCCGCTTTTTGTAGGCAGCCAGGGTACGCTAGGCATTGTTACCGAAGTAACACTACAAACCGAAGCATATAACCCTAATGTTACGCTGTTGTTGGGCTATTTTGACGATCTGGAACGCACGCAGAGTGCGGTGCTAGAATTACGCGCATTGCCTGACATGCCAAGCGCTATCGAGATGGTCGACGAGCAGTTGCTTAACTTAGTAGACAAGCTCAACCCCAACCAGCTAAAAAACAGTATCAGCAAGCCTTTCCCTAAGGTTGTACTCATGGTAGAAATCGACACACCGGGCGAACGTGCCCAGCGCAAAAACGCTAAAAAAGCGCGCAAAATTCTCGAAAAATATGCCAGCGGCGTGTTTGCCGAAACCGAGCTAGATAGGCAAGAAGAGGTCTGGAAGATTCGTCACTCGTCAGCAACAGTGGCGGCATATGGCGAAGGCGGCGCCAAAGCGTTGCCTATCATCGAGGATGGTATAGTACCGCCAGAGCGTTTTCGCGAATATATCGAGGGCGTGTACCAGCTGTTCGAGCGCAACCATTTACAAGTAGCCATTTGGGGCCACGCCGGCGATGCCAACTTACATATGCAACCGCTGCTCGACTTAGCCCAAGTGGGTGATCGCCAAAAAGTCTTCCGTGTTATAGACGAATACTACAATTTGATTATCAGCCTTGGTGGCAGTACTAGCGGCGAGCATGGCGACGGCCGTTTGCGCGCTCCCTACCTCGAAAAACTCTATGGCCCCGAAGTGTACGCGTTGTTTAAAAAAGTTAAACAAATTTTTGACCCATACGGCACGCTCAACCCAGGCGTTAAGATTAATGTGACGCTCGACGCCATCAAACCCCTGGTTCGCTCCAGCTATTCTATGGACCACCTGTACGACCATATGCCTCGGTCGTAGAGCTTTACTTTTCGGGGAACGTTTTATATAAAGTCGTACATGCCACACGACTCATCCCGTAACAGGAATACCCATTGGAGCATCTGGATGTACGAAACTTCGGGTGGGCAACCGATCATCGAAGAGTTTATCCGCTCGCTGCAACCCGATACCCAGGCAAAATGCATACGTATTTTAGAACTGCTAGAAGAGTTCGGCCCAGAGCTAAGCATGCCGCACACAAAGCCGCTAGGTAATGGGCTATACGAGTTGCGCGTGAGAGGCAGGCAGGAAGTACGTATGTTTTATGTCTTTTCTGTGGGTACGGTTTTATATATTGTGCATGCGTTTTTAAAAAAGACGCAGGTTACACCTAAAAAAGAACTAGATTTGGTTCGACAGCGACTGTTACAAATCCAGCGTAGTAGTTAGTATAGTCGAGGGGTTGATATTTTATAACGTATAAGTTATAAATTAGATTATGAAAAACTGGAATATTCTCAAAAAAGAACTTCTTGCCAACCCAGCAGTCAAACATGCCTATCAAGATCTAGAGCCAGAGTACAGACTGGCGCACAGTTTACTCAGTGCTCGACTAGCCAGTAGGATGACCCAAGCAGACTTAGCTAAACGCGCTGGCATAAGTCAGGTCATGGTTGCTCGATTAGAAAGCGGCACCGCTAACCCAACGGTCGGCACTGTTAACCGTGTCGCCGGAGTGCTTGGTAAAGAACTGCGACTCGTGTAGATAGAAACGCACCGAAGGGGCGATTAGGCTACCCTTGAGTTTTTAGCCCAAAAACTGTAAAATAACAGGGTCAATTTGCGCGAGTGCTGGAATCGGTAGACAGGCTAGCTTGAGGTGCTAGTGCCCGCAAGGGCGTGGAGGTTCAAGTCCTCTCTCGCGCACCAAGAGTACGAATTTAAAATCTAGAAAATCACCCCTGTAAAACGGGGTGATTTTGTTTGGTTATTTTGAGAGCATAAAGGACGACCAAACTTTTTGTTTCACAACACCTATACCGCTGGTCATTCTGGTGAATTTTGTGTACGTGTACTATCCGTAAAACCACCGTTTATGCAGAAGCTCCTACCCTTAGATGAGCAAACCTAAACGACTTGTTCTGCTATACTCTCATTCATGGATATAGACATACAGGATGTGATTTCAGCTATAAAGGCCGGTGGTGTAGTAGTCAAACAGTATTTCGGTGAGGTCTTACAAACTGAAGAGAAGTCTAACGCAGGGGATCTTCGTACTAGAGCGGACACTGAGTCGGAACAGGCCATCATGGCCGTGTTGAATCGAACATTCCCCAGCTATAACATCTACGCTGAAGAAAGTGGCCAGGTAGATAACGGCTCGGAGTACACTTTTGTCGTTGACCCGCTGGACGGGACAAGTAATTTCGTTTTAGGTATACCCGATTTCTCAATCAGCATAGGCCTACTGAAAGGTGACGAGTCAATTCTTGGCGTTATATATAACCCAATCCTTGACCGCCTATACTCTGCCCAAAAGGGTAAGGGGGCGTATCTGAATGGCAAGCAGATACACGTAAACCAAGAAGCCGACACATCACGGGCAACAGTTAGCTACACATGTGGCTATAATACGAGTCGCGAATACTCTGATGAAGTGAAAGGCAAGCTCCGTGATTTGCCGGTAAAACGTATCCTCGAAACATGGGCACCGGCTTACGACTATTGTCTATTAGCCTCTGGCCGTTTGGAGGCAGTGATGAGTAAAGAGGGCGATCTGGAAGACTACGTAGCCGCCAAGATCATAGTTACTGAGGCAGGCGGCAAAATTACTGGCTTCAATAACGAACTTGTCGATGGTAGGGCGGCAGACTTCGTTGCCACCAACGGTACGAGTATGCACGAACAGTTTGCCAGCCTACTATAATACTGCGAAGTCTGGCGAACTACCTTCGAGTAAGGAAAAGGCTTTCTTGATCGCCTTAAACTCTGGGTCATCCTCGCCCTTCTCGTCGTTTGCTACTAAATGTAGCTCGTCTTTGGTTACCCAAACAGAGGATGAATGGTCATCCGGATGTAAGACTATATCATCTGGTGAGCCAAGCAGGGATGCGAAGTAGATTATCTCGACTGAATGCGACCCCTTGATAGGATTGGCATAATCGAAGACTGCAAATGGATCACCAATCTTTACATCAATTTCGAGTTCTTCTTTAAGCTCACGTTTTAGACCAGTCACTATGTTTTCACCAAAATCGATATGACCACCGGGAAGCTCATATATTCCTGGCAAGAATTTTTTGGTGTCGGCACGTTTCGGTAAGAACACTTTGATAACGCCATCAAAGTTATGGCAGATCAGTGCAACTGCGGTTATTACTTGCTGGCCTTGGGCGGGCGTTTCGCTATCATGAGAGGTTTTCGTCATACCCGTATTATACATATAGTGCCTTATGATTTAGACTTGGATAAACCACATTCGCTTCAGCTTGTATTTTTGGCTTTACAGAAATTGTTCCAATTTAACAAATTCTATCATCTGACAGACTAATTTCTTCGATTCTATTCTCCGCATAATCTCGCAGCTGTCATTCTGCGACAGGATATTCAAACTCCCTTCCCACAGTGTCTTACCGTCGATAATTGCCAGCTTACGGTGGTGTCTAACGGTATAGAGTACCGTAATGTCTAACTCCTGCATTGCACCTACGGCCAATGTCGCTTGATACTGATATTCAGCATCATGTTCCTCTGGGTGACGTGTATTGACGACTATATGAACACCTCGCTGTCGTAATACGCGAAGTATTGGCAGTAATACATTCATACGCTTTATCGTTATGAATGGAGACTCAATAAGGACGCTATATCGAGCGTTCTGTAAGTCTTTCTTGAATGCACTGTAGAAAGTATTGTTATCGTATAAGTGAGAGGACAGCAGACTATTCATCGCCTTCATCCTCGTCAAAATCAGCATACTTTTCTACAAGATTAACTTCTTTCAGACCGACCAAAGTTCTATAATCGTCCTTTATACTGCACCATGTTTGAATAACAGATACAAAAGTGCTCCAGAAATGAGCACTTTTTTATTTTGCCTGTGCTCTATCTGTTGCATAGGGTTGAATAGTACGTAGTGTGCTTAACGCTGGCTAGTTTTGATATGATTGCAGCATGTCGGGAATGCTTTTTGTAGCCAGCGCGCTTATTGCCACAGCAACGTCCATGATAGGGCTGTCTCTTTTGGCTAAAAAAGCCTTTGATGCGGGCACCCCACGCACACTAAGCGAAATGGCGAGTACAAGCAGCAGCCGAATGGTTGCTTTTAGGGCAATACTTATTCCTTGCTCGGCTTTGTTTCTGATGACTCTAGTACGGTTTGTGGCGCCAGCAAGCCAAACTCCAAATGCAATAATTGTTGCGGCGCTGGTAATGTGTCTGAGCGAGATGGTGCTAGCTGTCGTTAAGGCTCATGCTGGTTTAACAGGCCTAATTCATAATGGGCTGGGCTATCTGATGGGTAGCGCCATGTACGCGCTTGTGGTGCTCTTTTGGGCGATGCTATCAGGTGGTGCGCGCTTGGCCGAGTTATGTATCGCGGTCGCAATGGTTCTACTGTTTATTGGCATGCTGCTCAATAAGCCTCGCTTCCTTTTCTACGAGCTGTCTTACATTTATCTGTCGCATGTAAGTATTGTTCTTGTCGCTATTGCGCTCGTTTTGCGTTAATTTTGTTTGATGATCTAGGCCAAATCCTCTCTAGTGGTAGGTAATGGTCATATATAATAGGGCTATGAATCGTAAATTTGTCGTTTCGGCAGGTATTCTTCTGTTTTCAATCGGGGCGCTGTTTTTTCTTTGGAGGCAAACGTGGGTATTGTCAATTCTGCTCATTGTTGTTGCGTACGTCAAACATCGGCTATACCCCATTACATCAGAGCTGTTATGGTTTGCCCTCATTTGTGTTGGAGGTGCCATCGTCGAAGCCTTGTTGGTGAATGTGGGTGGCGCTTGGAGCTATGCTTCGTCGCAGCTATTTAATATTCCTATCTGGATGCCACTGTTTTGGGGCGTGGTGGGCACGACAATCGTCGTTATGTACAATGGCCTTGCAGAGGGACGTGGCCGGGTTAAGCCCAAGGTCGACTGATCTTTCGTATATTCTCAAAATACTCTCGCAAATTTTGGTTTATCTAAGGTCGCATTGTGTTACACCGTGTAAAGGACTTGGCAACAGCCACGCTTTTAATTTTTTCTCAAATAAGAGATATGGACACCAACAGGGTAATTTTGTATAATACATCTGTTAGTTTGGGCGCTTAGCTCAGTTGGCTAGAGCACCTCGTTTACACCGAGGGGGTCGGGGGTTCGAGCCCCTCAGCGCCCACCAATGAAAAAAGACTTCTTAGGAAGTCTTTTTTCATGGACTGAGGGGCTTGAACCCTTGGGTCGAGCCATGCCAGTGGCATGGCGATAGTTTTGTCATGACAAAACTATATGCAGAGCCCAAGCCCAAGCTTAAGTTTTGTGGGCCTGGAGCGAAGCTATATTTTTCCTTGCTTGGCATATATCTGCACGATGAGTGCAGATATATGCCGAACCCGATTTGTCCTCCGTCTAAAACAATAGACAAACCGGCGAGAAGCTATAGCAGTAGGGCTATGCCCGTGAGCGACCTATGCGCGTAAGCGCTAGTAGTGGTTAGCCCCTTAGCGTCCACCCGAATCTGTTTTTAGTTTGAGTAAGCCGCAGGGTCGGGGGTTCGGCGGAGTAAAGTCGCGCAGAGGAACTTGTTCTGAGCACAACTTTGCGGAAGAGCGTAGCGACCCCTCGGTATATAAGGTGCTATAATCGGCGCATGAGCAAAACGCCTCAAAACTTAAGCCCGCTTACCTTGTCGGGTTACATAATCATTCTTATTATATCTTTTGAAGTCATGCCAAAGCTTCCGCATCCGTCGGATGCGCTTGGTTGGGGGCTCGTTGTGGCGGGATATGCAATTGTAACAGGGATTGTGAGCGGTGTTTGGTGGTGGCTCGCCAATAAATATCTGGGGAGATAATTGGTTCGGCACTAGGATAGTGCTTTGAGCAGCATGTCCCCAATCTCGCTCCACTCTCCATATACGACGAGCAGCCCATTAGTGGCAAGATGAGTAACTATAGCTGTGTAGAGTTCGGGTGCGCTAGGTACTGTAATGTACATGGTTGTATAGCTCGGCTTTGCGTGCTCGATATCATTTGGTGCGACAAACAACGCATCTGTAGTATTGGCCAGTTTGAGTTTGCTAGTGAGTTTGCGCCCACTAAGATGCGCGATCTCTTGGGCAAGCATGTCGCGCTTAGTACGGTTGAGTGTGCGGCTATGTTCCCGGCGGATGTCGTGTAGTAGGCGCATCCAGCGCTTGCGTATGGCGGACAAGAAGATGGGCGGGTTGGCGACGATTACCAGCGCTGGCCCAACAACCAATCGTCGCGAGAGGTGTTGCGTAACATCAAAGCTGAGTGCTTTGGAGTTCGATACTGCCCGCACATCGACATTCCAGTGTCCTATTGCCTTGACTCCCACTAGGCTGTGTCTTCCTGGGACTGTTGCTCGGCGTCGAATGCGGCCCAAGCTAAGATCCAGCGCAGGCGCTCGGTAACGTGTGTATCGCAGGCAAATGCCTGACGGCCGTCGGCGTAGAGCGAACCAGCGGTTACATCTGATAGCGATGCGAGGTTTCCGCAGATGATGCACCGGGCCGTGTTGTCGGATTGGCGGGGCGGTAGCGGGCGGTCGGTCATTGCGGTAGGGCCTCGGGAATTCAGAACTACAAAAAAGAGCAATCATTGTAAGGCTGTCTACACCTGCAACGAGAAAACTCGTTGACAATGATTGCTCTTTTTTGGAGTCTAAAAAATTTCGTTGCTAGATGTAGACAATGGGTAGTATATCGCGCAAAAGTATTTTATGCAAGTATTTTTGCGACAGATGAGTAGTTGTATTTTAAGCATAAATATTGTAATATAATTTTATGAAATTGCCAATTGCGCCTGTATCTGTAAAAGCAGCGCTGTGCAGTGCGGTAATCTTGCTAGCCTGCGTGCCAGTGAGTGTTTTTGGGTTGGTGCACACCTCGTTTCAGACTACGCCGATCATCTCCAGAACGCCTCCAACGCGGGCCGGTGCATTTGTTAGTACGCTTGGCGCTGGTGCTACGGATGTACAAAGTAGCTCACAGGCCCCAGGTACAAACGCTGTGCTGGGTAGTAGCGCAAGCCCAACCTCTGGGGCGGCAAGCGCGAGCAACACAAGTAGTGCGCACCCTTCGAATTATCCGGGCGGGACACCTCTGCGGCCAATCGTCCATAATTTGGTATTTACGAAAAGCGCCGTAGATCTTGCCGACAACGATGGTGTTGTATATATCGACATATGGGCCGAAGACGGCAGCGCCTTTCCATCGCCACGCGTAACGCCATCCAGCAATATGATATTAGCCACTGTTAGTGGGCCAAATTACATCCCGCCAACTGGTGGCCTCGTTACCCAGAAAGTGTGGCATCTTGGCCTGCGGCAGGCCGACATTGACTCGGGCGGGCAGGGTACGGTTACTGCTACAACGATTACTGGCTATACGGGCACGTTTTCCTTACGTTGGTCGCCTGTACCGCACTTTTCGGTTACATGGGGTGACCTGGTTCGGACGGCCATAAGTACCGATACTATTACGTACACAGCAAATCTTACCCTTGTACCATACAACTTTAGCAGTGTTGGTCAGCCAAAAATTGCTATTCGTTTGATGGGTTACAGCGCTAATACTTGCCTGAATAGTAAAGAAAAAACCATTGTTTACACTGGTCAGAATGCTTTGTCTATCGATTGCGTGGTACAACGACAACAGCCTTACGTACCCGGCAGTGGTTATCCACCACCTATGGTTGGCCAATTAGCCCTTGATGTATACGTTGACGTACAAAAGGCGGATGACAGCTACATGCCGAGCACTACCAACCACGGATTTATCTCGGCAGAATCGCCGTACAACCAGTAGCTTGCTATAACCCAATAAGGTTGCGCAGCGCGGCAAGTTCTTTTGCAACTGGCCAGATATTAAAGACGCAGCCCTGCAAGTCGATCGATTGTTGCATCATGATTGGCGCTGGTTGCCCGGTGCCAGGGCAAGTGGTGTGCCCAAACCCTAGCATGTGGCCAGTTTCGTGGTTAATGAGCATGACGCGGTAGTCTTCCACGCTGCCGCCATACGCCTTCCAACTGTCGGTGGTTTGGTTCCAACGATCGTCGTTGACAACTACGTTATTACCAATCTCGCAGCTCCAATAGGAGTCGCAGATAGCCCCAAAACTCGACATTTGAGCAGAAGCCGTTAACCAGACGGTAAAGTCGCAGTTGCTGGTTGCATAGCTGAACACGACCTGACCATCCAACGACCAGCCACGCAAATCGCTGTATGTGCTCGCCAGCTTGGTCTTTAGGCCAGCAAGATCTTCTGCGACAACTCCTCGGTTAGCCACGCAATAGGTGTACGTTTTTGTAGTGGCAAATGGCTGGAGTGCGATAATGATGGCTTTGTGATCGGCCAATGTCCGCTTGGTAGTGTCGACCGCAGTGGTGAGTGATTGGGCGTGGATGCCCATTTTAACCCCGGCATTTGCGATATAGGTGCGGATGGCAAAATCGTTTAGTTGGTAGGTATCGCCACTGGGTGCGTACCAAGCAACAATATCTGACGCTGCCGGTTTGATTGTGGCCGAACCATATGTAAAGGTCAGAGGTGTGCTTAGCGTACGCTGCAGTTTTGTCGCTGTTATCTGAGCCTGAGCTAGGGTTATAGTAGGCTTTAATTCTGCAGTTGGTATGGTAATGGTTGATTGGCCCCGGTCGATAGCGCTCAATATGGCCTCGGGCAGTTGCGCCCTGTTAAGTGTGTAGCCATTTTGGCCGTCGGTGGCGACAAATGTACCGGCGTTGAGCGTAACCTTGGCGTTAACTGCTGCTTTGCTAAAAAAAGTATCTAAACCAGCAGTATGCGCGGCGAGTTGCTGGGGTGTAAGACGTATTGGCAGCTTAACCGTATGCCTGGCAAATAACGATACAATTGGCAGCCATGTGTGTGAAGATTGTAAGCTTGCCTGAGTACGGGTAGTGTCGTCTTGAACACCAAGCTGGTCAAGATGCAGTGTTTGCGACCGGCCGGCGTAGGCAAAGGTAAGGGGTGTGCTTTTATCAAATTGTTGAGCACGAAGCAGTGCTTGAGTATAAGACATATTGCCCACATGTACACCACCGATGGTGGTGAAGGGGTATGCTCGATTATGGTACACCGCAAGCAGTACCAAGTTTATAACCCCGCATGTTACCAGAAACAAGACTGTCCCGAGTGCTATTCGTAGGGCTAGCGACCGTCGGTGGGCCGAAGGTTTTGTGCGTGTTGGTCGAACAATAATCACTACTTCAATTATACCGCAGCAGTGCCATCAGTCTATTCATTTGCTGTATACTTATATATACAACCTAACAGGAGTTTTAATATACTTATGATTTTGCTTATTGTCGCCATTATCGTCGTCGTTCTTGTCATTATTGTGGCCGCTATGTACAACGGCCTAGTACGCTTAAACCAGCAGGCCGATGAAGCATGGAGCGATATTACTGTACAGCTCAAGCGTCGTCTCGATCTTATCCCCAATCTAGTAAGCACGGTAAAAGGCTACGCTACTCACGAAAAGACCGTCTTTGAAGATGTTACCAAAGCCCGCGCTCAGGTAGTCAATGCCCAGGGCCCAGCCCAAACCGCAAAGGCCGACAATCAGTTTGAGCAAACGCTCAAGAGCTTGTTTGCGGTTGCCGAAGCCTACCCGCAGCTTAAAGCCAACGACAACTTTAAAGCACTCCAAGACGAACTTACTGACACCGAAGATAAAATTATGGCCTCGCGCCGTTTTTACAATGGCGTCGTGCGCGATTTTAATATCAAGCGCAAGGTGTTCCCTACCAGTATCTTTGCCGGCATGCTTGGCTTTAAACAAGACAAAGAATTTTTTGAACTAGACGCTACTGCCCAAGCTACCGCCGAAAAGCCTGTCGACGTCAAATTTTAGTTTGGCATAACACTCTCACAGCACGCGCTCGTCATCATCCGCCCCCCGTCAAGCTGAGGACAAGCTCCGGCGGAGGACCCCCCCGTACAAAATATTAGAGACTGCTGTCTGAAGTTTGTTCCATCATAGAAAAGCTTCAAAAAGTATTTTATTATTACTGGATCCCCGCCTGCGCGGGAATGACGGGAGGGAGATAACGGGTCAAGTTGGGCGCTCACAATTGTTACTGAGATCTACAGATAAAATTGGTATAATTAAAGAATATGTATAGCGAAATTGCTAGCAACAAACGCCGTTCGGTGATCATGCTGCTTTTATTTTTGTTGGTGGCGGCGGGGGTGGCCTTTGTTTTCGATAAATACAGTGGTTCGCTAGGCTACACAGTCGTCATCTTGGCATTTGCTGTGGCCTATGCCGTATTTGGATATATTACAGGTGGGCGGGTGAGTTTGGCGCTTAACGGTGCCCAGGAGATTCAAAAGAAAGACGACCCGCGGCTATGGCGTATGGTAGAAAATTTGGCCATTACCGATGGTCTACCCATGCCTCGCGTATATATCATTGACGATCCAGCGCCTAACGCTTTTGCTACCGGCCGCGACCCCAAGCACGCCGCAGTGTGTGTGACACAAGGGCTGCTCGATATAATGGACGACGAAGAATTGCAAGGCGTGCTCGCCCACGAGTTGGGCCACGTCAAAAATTATGACATCCGGGTAGCCATGTTGGCTTTTGCCTTAACGGCAATTATTTCTATATTGGCCGATGTCATTTTGCGTATGGCTTGGTTTAGAAACGACGAGCGCGAGAACAATCAGGTCTTTTTCGTTTTGGGTATTGTGGCCGCCATTTTGGCACCCATTATTGCCACCCTTATTCAGTTGAGTGTAACGCGCAAGCGAGAATATTTGGCCGATGCCACCGGCGCACTCACCACGCGCTACCCAGAAGGCCTGGCTAGCGCGCTAGAAAAAATCCAGCAATCTGGCAGCGTCCTTAGACGTCAAAATACTGCAACTGCGCATTTTTTCTTTGCCAACCCGCTTAAGGGGCATAGCATTACTAATTTATTTAGCACTCATCCGCCCATTGAAGACCGCATTAAGCGTCTGCGTGCTATGGGCACCCATGCGTGAAGTTTATAACGTTTAACTCTATACTATAGTTCATGGCCAAAAACTCGAAAAAAACCGCCAAAATTAATACTGTGGCCAAGCCTGCGCCTAGCGCGCCGCGGCAGCTTAAACGACCCGTTTACAAATCGTTTAGCTTGCAGCGTCGTATCAAGCCTGTCACCAAGGGTCTGCCCGGAGCTTTTCGTCTGTTTGGTCAAGCCTGCAAGATATTAGGCCAAAATTGGAAGGTTTTTTTGGGGATCATCATTGTGTATGGTGTTCTTAATCTTATCTTGGTACGTGGTTTTAGCGGATCCGGCAATATTACTCAGCTTAAGACTTCGCTCGATAATGCGCTGCACGGAGATTGGTCTCAGGTAAGTAGTGCTGGTTTGCTGTTTGTGTATTTGCTGGGGTCGGCCGGCAATACTGCTAGTGCGACAGCTGGTGCCTACCAGCTAATTTTGACGCTTGTTGCCAGCCTGGCGCTTATCTGGACACTGCGCAGTGTGTATGGCGGCACAAAAGTGCGCATCCGCGACGGCTTTTATAACGGTATGTACCCGTTGGTTAAGTTTATGCTGGTGTTGTTAGTAATTGGGCTGCAGCTGATCCCTGGCGCTATTGGCATTTTGCTGTACAGCTTTGTGGTGGGTGGAGGCGTAGCTGCATCGTTTGCCGAAACAGCGGCTTGGACGCTGGCGCTCATGGCGCTCATTACTGTATCGCTGTATATGGTATCTTCATCACTGTTTGCTCTGTATATCGTGTGTTTGCCAGATATGACGCCAATACGAGCATTGCGTTCGGCTCGTTCGTTGGTGGCGGCGCGGCGCTGGAACGTTTTGCGCAAAGTACTGTTTTTGCCGGTATCCTTGGCGGTGTTGGTTGGCTTGGTGGTTGTGCCGCTGATCATTTTTGTTACGCCTGTGGCTGCTTGGGTGCTGTATGTGCTTACTATGCTTCTTTTGCCCCTGTTGCATTGTTATATGTACAGGCTATATAGGGCATTGTTATGAAGATGAGCAAGCCTGAGGCCAAAGCGCGGGCCGCCAAACTGCGCCAGCTGATTAATGACTATCGCTACCAGTACCACGTGTTGGATCAATCTACTATGAGCGAGGCCACGGCAGATAGTCTAAAACACGAGCTAACAGAAATAGAAGCTACATACCCCGACCTTATTACTCCCGACAGCCCCAGCCAGCGTGTTGCTGGCCAGCCATTGCCTGGCTTTAGCCAGGTGCGCCACCGCGTGCGTATGATTAGTCTTAATGACGTGTTTAGTACGGCCGAGGTGCAGGCCTGGATGGATCGTACGATCAAGCTGCTTCCGGGCGAGCCGCTAGAGTATTTTGTGGACATCAAAATGGATGGCCTGGCTTGCTCGCTGATATACGAGGACGGTGTATTTGTGCAGGCTGTTACCCGTGGCGACGGTTTGGTAGGCGAAGACGTAACCGCCAATATACGCACGCTCGATTCGGTGCCAATGCACCTGCGTAACGAACCTACGTTTGCCGCTTTTACTAAAGGCCGCACCGAAATTCGCGGTGAAGTCATTATATATAAGAAAGATTTCGAAAACCTTAACACTCAGCGCGCTGCCGAAGGGTTGCCGTTGTACGCCAATCCGCGTAATTTGGCCGCTGGTAGTATCCGACAGCTAGATCCTCAGCTAACTGCCGCCCGCCCGCTACGCTTTAGGGGCTGGGATATCCTGCGAGACAACGCTAGCGACGTGCCGACCAATGCATATGCCTACGATGCCATTCGTGGTTTGGGTTTGGCTGCTAACAAGCAGGCCGAAGTACATACCACCATCGAACAGATAATGAGGTTTGCTACCACCTGGGAGCATGCGCGTCACGAATTAGCCTACAACACCGACGGCTTGGTAATTAAGCTCAACAACCGCGATCAGTTTGACCGTCTGGGTGTAGTAGGTAAAGCCCCGCGTGGCGCCGTGGCTTATAAGTATGCTGCCGAAGAGGCGACGACTATGGTGCGCGATATTGTGCTCAGTATTGGCCGCACTGGGGCGGCAACACCAGTGGCAGTGTTTGACCCGGTAGCCGTGGCCGGCACTACCGTGCAGCATGCTAGCTTGCACAACGCCGACGAAATTGAGCGCAAAGACATCCGAGTTGGCGACACAGTGGTCATTTTTAAGGCCGGCGATATTATTCCTCAGGTTTCTAAAGTACTTACCGAGTTGCGCCCCAAGGGCACAAAGGCCTTTGTTATGGAACACGAGCTGCAGCGGCAATATCCCGAGCTGGAGTTTGTGCGCCCCGAGGGCGAGGCCATATACCGTGTTAAGGGTGCTACTGGTAAGCTGCTACTTAAGAAAGCGTTAGAACACTTTGCTAGCAAGGGCGCTTTGGATATTGACGGCTTAGGCGAAAAGAATGTGGTGGCGTTGGTAGATGCTGGCCTGGCGCATGATTTGGCGGACATATACGCCATAACCAAAGAGCAACTACTCCAGCTAGACCGCTTTGCCGAGGTGTCGGCCACTAATTTGGTGACCGCAATTGCCAAAGTTACCAAACCGGAGCTGCCTCGTTTTATCTATGGCTTGGGTATCCGCCATGTTGGTTCGCAAACGGCCATCGATCTGGCCGAGCATTTTGGCTCGCTAGACAAACTGCGCCAAGCAACGCTGGACGAGCTGTTGCAAGTAGAAGGCATTGGGGACATTGTTGCCGAAAGCTTGTTAGCATGGTTTGCCGACCCAGACAACGAAAAATTGTTAGAAAAATTTGAGCATATGGGTGTTAAGCCACATTATGAGTCGCGTGTCCGCGGCCCCTTGCACGGCAAAAGTTTTGTTATCACGGGAACACTAGAGCATTTAAGCCGCGACGCAGCTGCCGACAAAATTCGCGCCTTGGGCGGCACTTTCCAAAGCTCGGTAGGCAAAGACACCAGTTATCTTGTAGTTGGCAAAAACGTGGGGGCCAGCAAATTAATCAAAGCCACAAAGCTAGGCACTAATCAAATAGACGAGCAAGCCATGCTGCGCATGATACAAGTAGAGGAATAATGACCACACAAACTCACGATTTTTTACCAATAAACACACCAGACCATCTAGAGCTGGCCAAATTATATGTTGCCAATGCTGCCGCACAGCTAGCTGTTGCGGTCTTAGGCCGCCCGCTGCCTGTAGACACTATTTGCTTTTTTGCGCACTCGTCCCAAGAATATGACTTTTTGTTGCACGCTGTGCATAGTAGTGGCCCCGAATCTAGGTTTACGCACGGCAAAACAACATACGCCGATGTAGATTGGATGATTGGGGCACATCACATTACTATTTTTGGCGTGCGCCAGCCCGAAGAAAATCGCCCCGAAGTTGGCTACGGCGATTACCCAGTAAGCGACTACGCTGCATTGGTAGACGCCACGCACGAGATGCCTAACGTGAGGCACATAATAAGTGGCCGTGGCCAACCGCTTATCGAATTAAGCCATCCAGACTTTGACGTTCGTGGCTACGTAGCCGATGCCGCCGAACATGCAGCATAAGGAGGTGTTATGACCGACAAATTTGTATTTATCAGTGGCAACCAAAACAAAGTAAATTTTTTGTCAAAGTGGTTAGGCTCGCCAGTGGCGCACAAAAAGGTAGACCTGGAAGAGATTCAATCGCTTGACCTGCACCAGATAGTCGAGTACAAAGCTCGCCAAGCCTACGATTTGCTCAAAGAGCCGGTGTTGGTAGAGGACGCTGCGCTTACGTACGCTGCCATGGGTCGCTTGCCCGGCACCTTCATTCGGTGGTTTATCGAAGAACTCGGTTACGACGGTTTGGTACGGTTGGCCGATGGCCTACCAGACCGCACGGCAGTAGGCACAATGTGCTATGGCTATTATGACGGCACAACCATGCATTTGTTTGACGGCCAGATGAAGGGCAAGATTGCTCGTACATTGCGCGGCACCGGTGGTTTTGGTTTTGACACTATTTTTATCAACGAGGGGTTTACCAAAACACGTGCCGAAATGACCGAGCAAGACTACATGCGCACCTCGTATCGCACCGACGCCCTTACTAAACTCAAAACCTTCTTCGACACCACAGCATAACTCGTGCCCCCTTCCTTTAAGGGCCAGACCTTTTACAGATGGCAGATTTGCAGGTTTTCCAAAATGCGCTGTTTTTCGTATACTGAGGCTAAGAGGTACGCTTATGATTAAATATTACTTCAAAAGTTTGCGCAGCGAACGCATTCAGGAAGTACAGACCTATAAACCTGGGTCGCTTGTGTACGTGCAGGCGCCGACGCACGAAGAAATCGAGCAGCTCACCCGCAAATTTGGGCTTACGCCAGGCCACCTGCAAGACGCGCTAGACATCGACGAGATGCCACGCCTGGAAAAAGAGGGCGAGCAAAGTTATATATTTGTACGTTTTGCGTACCAAACTGCCGAAAAAGAGTTGGTGACTGCGCCGCTCTTGTTTGTGTTTAGTGGCGAATTAGTAATGGTGGTGTCCAAAGTTCCAGTACCCGCGCTAGACGCGTTTTTGAATGGCAAAATTAGTTTTGCTACCACTCAACGTGCCAAGCTCATTTTGCTCATTTTGCAGCAAATTGTCGAGCAGTACGACGTGTTTATTACGCGCACCAGCAAGCAAATTAAGATGATTCGCTCGCGCTTGCGCGGCCACGAAATTAGCAACCAAGACTTTATCGATTTTGTGGTCATAGAGGACGAGCTGAACGAGTTTTTAAGCAGCCTTATGCCCACCAACGCTACCTTGCGTCGTTTGCTATTGGGTCGCTACATGCCGCTATTTGCCGAAGACCAAGACATTGTGGAAGATTTGTTGCTTAACAACGAGCAAAGCATCGAGGCCTGCAACAGCAACATGCAAAGCATTATTCACATCCGGGATGCCTATACCAGTATTAGCAGTAACAACCTTAACCGCACTATGAAAGTGCTTACTGCCGCAACGGTGATTATTGCCTTGCCAAACGTCTTTTACAGTATGTACGGCATGAACATTCCGCTGCCGCTGCAGCGCGAACATTGGTTTTATATTGTGCTCAATGGCTTTATTTTGATACTCATACTCAGCACTGTCTTTTTTGCCCGCCGCAAGCGTATTTTTTAGCTTGAAAGGCCGAAGGAAGTGAGCCTATACTGCTAGCGCTATGCAAGATTTAGACGACGAAGACCGAAAACAAGTACTGGGCGAAGTGCTTCATGATGAGCTCAAGATCATTAAAGAATATCTCGAGGACCTTCCGCTTATTAAGCAAAAAGTGACTAAGATACAAGAGGATGTCGAGGGTCTCAAGAGTGACATGAAGGTGGTAAAAACTATCTTGCGCGAACGCGACACCCAACTGAACACGCACGAGCATCGCCTCGCCCGCTTAGAAACGGCAGGTAGGCTCTTTTAATTTGTTTCTCTATCTGTTAAAATTGGCTAGTCCGCGTAATTACGTGGGGCATTAGCTCATTTGGCTAGAGCGCTTCCATGGCATGGAAGAGGTGATCGGTTCGAATCCGATATGCTCCACCAGAAATTATTTTGCATTACACCCGTTTTTTAGCGGGTGTTTTTGTAGCCTTGAGTAATGTAGTCGGTTGACAGGGAGTCTTATTGGGTGGCATGAATAAAATCTGCTATTATATTACTAATAGTAATTGTCTAGTGGGTGTAGGGGACAGAATGGGCTTACAGGCTGGCGAGTTAGATGCAGACGAATTGTGGCAGGTGGCGTGGACATATATTCAAACAGTAGTAGACACGCTGCGCGAACCTTTTATGGTCCTCGACGAAAATCTGGCGGTGGTGTCGGCTAACAGGATTTTTTATAACTTTTTTGAGGTTTCCAAAGAGAATACAGAAGGCAAGCGTGTATACGATTTGGGTAATGGTCAGTGGAGCGCTCCTAAGTTAAGGATTCTGCTAGAAGATATTCTGCCCAAAAATACCTTTTTTGAAGATTTTAAGGTTGACCACGAGTTTCCAAAAATAGGCCACAAAATTATGTTGCTCAACGCTCGCCGCATTTATAAGCACGGTGATGAGAGACCAATTATCCTGTTGGCTATGGAAGATGTCACTAGGCAAAAGCAGTTGGAAGAACAGCTAAAGGCCTACACTAAGAGTCTGACTCACGAAATGCTCACCAGAACAGCCCTTCCATAGTAGCAAAAAGGCCGGGTTAGGAATTGGCTTATTTATGGCAAAACAAACGGTAGAGAGTAGCTTTTCTGGGGATTTAGCACTCAACCCACGCAGCGATCATACGGATTTTGTTATTACATTGCCATTATGACGGCACGCGCAGTTATTTTCTGCCCTTTTGCGCACATGTATACTAGAGCGGTAATGGGCAGAGATAAACTTGCCTGCGTGTCATTACTTTTATAGTTTAGATCAGGGATAGGACATATGGACAAATACATTTATCTTACTGGCGGCTTGGTGTTTGTTCTGCTTGCGCTCATTGGGTGCTTGGTTCGAAAAGATCTTATCCCCCTTGCAAAGCGCGTGGGGATTTTAGCTATTCCGGCCACGTTGTCCGAACTGGTATTTGCACACGACTACTGGCGTCCACCGGTAGTGTTGGGGTTAACGCAGCTTTCGCTGGACGATTTTGTTTTTATCTTGGGCGTCGTTATTACGGCTGGCATTGCTTACCCAGTATGTGCCCGTAAGGTGTATTCTGGAGCCAAACATCCAACGTACTGGCGGGTATACGCATTGTTTGTCGTTATATCGTTGGTGGCATTGGTAGCCGAAGCGTTTGATGTGGGTATTAATTCGGTTGTGCTGATATCTGGCTTGTTTGTTATTTTTACTGCCATTATGTTGTATGTGCGGCCCGACCTTGCCAAAGCTTCGCTATTGTCGGGCGTAGGTGGCGTGGCTTTTATGGCCATCCTGTATGTTATTTTCTTTGACGTCATAACCCCACACTGGTGGGATAACTATTGGTTGCTGGCGCATACTCGTCTGGGCGCGCAGGTTTTGGGGAATGTACCAGTTACCGAGCTGGCCTGGTACTTTTCGTGGTTTATGTTTGCAAGTATTAGCTTTCCGTTTGTGGAGGGCAGGGAGTTTGCGACAATGCCCAAAACGGGTGCACCAAAGCTAGAAATCCATACGCCCGACTGGCGCGATATACTACACAAGTAAGCCGGGGTAACGCTGAGTATGGAGACAGACTTTTCAGGCATCTGGCAAAGCCATTATCGCTACCAAGCATAAGGACGGCTAGCGATTTCTGTATTAGTTCGCCAGGTTTGTTATATAATCGCAAGTAGTACAGTAAGGGGCATTAGCTCATTTGGTAGAGCGCCTGCATCGCACGCAGGAGGTGAGGAGTTCGAATCTCCTATGCTCCACCAATCAATAAGATTAAATAACCCTGTTGTGAGGGTTATTTTTTTATGGAAGATTATCCGACGACGTCCTTTGACATTAAACAGATAATTTATTATAATGGGCCTCCAACAGTATCGCTCGTAAAGAGTTGATTATAATTACAAAGGTAGGAATTATATGGCAGGACTAGAAGGTATCCCCGTAACGCTGCTTGTTACCGAGTACGCAAAACAGCTTCCTGAACAAACTATGGCAGAGCTGCACGCTGCTACATCAGGTGAGCACATGATTCCTCTTACACCCGAGAGACTTCGTGAGCACCCATTAGGTGTTACCGTAATGCACGGAGACCAAGTAGCGGGCTATACCGGCGTTACTAGCGAGTATACATTGACCGATGTGCATGGCCAGACTCACCGAGCGCTTGAAGTTGGCGGGGCAGTAGTAGTGCCTCAGTTTCAACGCAGAGGTCTTGCATCTGCAATGCTCGAGAGGATAATAAATACCACAAGGCACGATCCTGCTAACGCTCCAGGCACTCGATTAGTGGCCTTCACGAACGAGCATAGTCGCCGTTATATGGAAGCGGCGGGCATGGTTCCATTGGCAGTAGGCGAATTAATTGCTCCGAAGGCTTTCGAGCTTTGTGCTGGGTGCACCCAGTGTCCTATTGCCATTAAACCGTGGGAAGATCCGCTTGCTTGTTGTGATTTTGATGGCATCCGCGCCTTAGTGCTTTAAAGAAAGAGTTTATCATTCATGACTGTTACTGAGCTACTTGCCAAGCTTGTCTCCATTTCTTCGGTCTCTGGAAACGAACAGGCTATCGCAGATTATATCGAGACGTGGGTGAAGCAGCACTGCGAGTTTACGACGCATCGCCTGCAAAATAGCGTGGTCGTGCATGTCCCAGGCCGAGATCGTAGCAAGTGCTTGGTCTTCAACGGGCATATCGATACTGTAGCGCCAGGTGATATTGCACAGTGGGATACCGATCCGCTTACAATTGTAGAACGAGACGGCAAAATATTTGGCCTCGGAACCAGCGACATGAAAGGTGGCGATGCGGTACTCTTGCATATGCTGCAACACTTTAGCAAAACTCCGCCGCCCTGCGACGTGTTTATTATGCTCGTAAGCCACGAAGAAGTTACTGGCGAAGGTACGCAATCAGCCCTACGATATCTGGAAATGCAACTACAAGCGTATCAGCAGGTGGCTGCAGTTATCGCCGAGCCCACCGATCTTGCGGTTGTGTTAGGGCATCGGGGCAATGCGTTTGTTCGCGTTAGTTTCGATGGCCGCGGTGGCCACGCCTCGGTGCCGCCCACTCCAAAGGATCAAGCAATACTCAAAGCCCAGCGATTCGCCAGTTCGATACCAGCCAAAGAACGGCAGTGGGCTGAGCTGTCGGAGGGGAGCTTACTTGGATCGCCAACAATTGTTATAACGCAGCTTGAAGCAGGCACCGGGTCTGTTAACCAAGTGCCAACACATTGCGAAATGACGCTCGACATTCGTAGCAACGAATTACTCCATGATCAGCTTACAGATCTGCTCCATACATGGGCGGATGAATACGCTGGCAAGGTAGCACTGCTGGCCGAATCTCCTGTTGGCCACTGTGCACCGCAAGAACTGATTGCCGCTGTTGCCTTGCAGCTAGCTAACCAACCCGAAGGAAATATTTATGCCAGCTCGGCCGACCAGTGCTTTTTTACTCAAAAAGGCATTCCGGCAATTATTTGTGGGCCGGGCAAGCACTCGTGTATACATGCCCCCAACGAATACATCGTGGCAGACACCTTAGACCGCTGCGAGCAACGTTTTTTGACCATTCTTGACGAATGGGCAGCACTTTCATTACCTAAAGGTAGGGCGTAGCGCCGTAATTTTGCTTTTTAGCAAGAATTACGTATAGTATGTTTATGTCCACCTCCCTTAATCAAGAAGTCCTTGTATCAGACGCAAACCATTTTGCTGTTGTTGGCCTTAATTCTTATGCGCATGACGTCGGACCTATCGACCAGGCGCGGGTTATCGCCGAACATGCTGGCATAATTACCTCACTCCAGGATGCGGGTATTGAAGTAACACAGGTCGAATCTCCGCCAGAATCTCATGCCGGTATTTTTACTGCCAACTGGGCGCTTTGTATTGGCAATACAGCGGTTATGTCGCGCTTGCCAGGGCCACGGAGCCGCGAGGAGCCACGTGCCGAGGAATCACTCCGTGCTCTTGGCAAAGAAATCGTTATACCACCGTTTCGTTTTAGCGGTCAAGGCGATGCTTTGCGCTGTGGAGATCTGTTGTTTACTGCATCTGGCTACCGTACCGATCCCCGCATGCCGGAGTGGTTGGCAGAGAAATTTCCAGATTTAGACGTTATTAGTTTGAACACGGTGCCCGAATTAGACAAAGACGGCAATCCTGTTATCAATAAAGTTTCCGGTTGGCCAGACAGCTTTTTTTATGACATCGACCTAGCGCTTTCTGTGTTGCGATCCGGGCCTGAAGCTTTGATCGGCTGGTGTCCAGAGGCGTTTACACCAGAGAGTCAGGAAAAAGTTAGAGCACTCCCTATCGAAAAAATCGAGGTGTCGACCGAGGAGGCAATAGGCGGTATGGCCTGCAACCTGGTTTCTACCGGCAAAGTTGTCATTATGAGCGACCGCGCACCTAAATACAGAGCTGCCATCGAAGCGCATGGCCTTCCTACTGTTACCCCCGAGATTGATGAGTTGGCAAAAAGTGGTGGTTGTATCCGTTGTACAACGCTCACGCTTCGTTAGTTTTTACGATCGAGCAGATCTTGTTCGTCTTGTAACTCTTGTTTGACCTGGGTGTATGCGTCACGAAACAGCACGCCCGTTTTTACGAGCTCGTAGACACGTTCTGTCGCAAATAGTTCGGAACCCATTGCCGCGTCGAGCGACGCGTGTTTTACTTGTAGCCTTGGTACAACTTCGGCCAGAATCGCGAGCGTGTCGTGTACTAACCCCAAACCCTTGACGATTGGTGGTTTGGTGAGCTGTAGATCACGGGCATAGCCACTGGGTATACCACCGGCAATCTGTTGTATCTGTTGTTGATAGCCTGTCAGTACGCCGCAGTTGGCACGCATGATTTCAAACAAATCATAGTTTTGTTTGTTGGGCATAATACTGGAGCCGGTGGTGTACTCTTTGGGCAATCCAAAGAATCCATACTCTTCTGTTGTAAAGAGCAGCATGTCGGCTGCAAAACGGCTAGCAAGCAGCATTGGCACGGCTACGGCATTAAGCACGGCTGCCTCAAAAATACCTCGGCTTAGCCCGCAGTACATCGGGTTATCGTGCGTTTTTGCAAACCCAAGTTTTTGGGTTGTGATATGTTTGGCAATTGGGAAGTTGGCAATGCCAAAGCCAGATGCGGAGCCCAGTGGGTTTTGGTCGATAAGCTGCCTTGCGGCAGCGACAATTAGCTTGCTGTCGGCAAACCCGTCGGCAAACGAGCTAAGCCATGTACCAACGGTTGTCGGCATGGCACGTTGCATGTGAGTGTAGCCAGGCATTTGTTGGGTGGCATACTTTGTCGCAACATGTTGGAACGCGGTAGATGTCGCCTCTAAAAGTTTGTCAATTTTGGCAAGTTGGTCGCGCTCAAACAAACGCATCATAACCATAGCTTGGTCGTTACGGCTACGCGCGGTATGGATTTTTTTACCGAGCTCGCCGCAAGTCTCTACCAAGTATTGTTCGATAGCGGTGTGGCCATCCTCCTGCCCTCGGGTAATAGTAAAGGTGCCCTTGTCCCATGCACGCTGCAGCTTATCAAATGCCGCATGCACGGTGGTAAGCTCTTCGGTTGTCAACACGCCGATATGCTGCAGCATGTCTGCATGTGCGCGGCTGGCAGCGACATCAAAGGGGATGAGTTGCTGGTCGAGTAGATAATCTTCGCCAACTGTATAGGCCTCAACAAGCGAGTGTAGATCTCCGCCAATTTGCCAGAGTTTTTTGTTACTTGCCATGATGTGCCTCGGTATAGTCATAGACGCTGTGCGCAGTTTTTTGGGGTAAGCTGTAAATTTCGATGAAGCCTGGCGCCGCGCTTTGGTTAAATACGGTATCTTTTTCCATAGAGGTCATAAGTTTGTGGTCAAACAGCGAGTACGGCGATTGCAACGCGACAACGGTTACATTGCCTTTATATAGTTCTACAGTTACATCGCCCGTTACTTTTTGGTTTTGATCGTTGATATAGGCGTGGATGTGATGCATGACTGGTTCGTGCCACTGAGCAGCGTAGGTAAGATAGGCCCATTTTTGATCCATAAACGACTTGAGTTCGTTTTCCTGACGAGTGCTTACCAAGTGCTCGAGTTTTTTGTGGGCGGCAATAAGTATCGCAGCACCCGGGTTCTCGTATACTTCCCGAACCTTAAAGCCGATCAAGCGGTCTTCAATGGTTTGGAAGACGCCAACACCATGCGTTGCGCCTAGCTTATTCATACTAGCGATGATTTCGTGGAGTAACATGGCCTTGCCATCAATTGCCGTCGGCACGCCAGCTACAAAGCTAATAACGGTGGTGGCCTTTTTATCAGGTGCATCTTCAGCGGTGTTACACCAGAGTAGCATGTTCTTGAGGTCAGCGGTTTTTTCGGTCTGTTCGAGTTCGCCGCCCTCGCAGGCGTTGCCCCACATATTTTCGTCATACGAATACGGTTTGGCAACGGTTTGTTTGACCGGAACGCCATGTTTTTTAGCGTAGGCAATCTCTTCTTCCCGGCTCATACTCCATTCCCGGACAGGGGCGAGAATCTTAAGATTGGCATCCAATGTAATGATATAGCTATCAAACCGAACTTGGTCGTTGCCCTTGCCGGTGCAGCCGTGTGCCACAACTTGGCAACCTTGTTCGTGGGCAACCTTTACGGCAATTTCGGAGATAATCACCCGCCCTAGGCACGAACTGAGCGCGTAGCCGCCTTGGTAGTCGGCGTTGGCTTTAATCGCCTGAGATAAAAGCTTGTCGGCGAATTCTTGCTTGGCGTCATAGATGATGGCATCTTTAGCACCCAGACTCAGCGCTTTTTGCTTGATGGCCTCTAGATTGTCTGCGGTCTGGCCGATGTCGAAGGTGAGTGTAATGACATCACACTCATATTGTTCTTGGATCCATTTAAGCATCACCGAAGTGTCGAGCCCGCCCGAGTAGAGGAGGAGGCAAGTATTAAACTCGCCCTTTTTGGCTTCGTAGGATGCGATCTTTTGGTATGTCGTCGCAGTATTCATGATAATAACCTTACTTCAAATAAAAAGCCCCATCTGCGGGGGCCGGTGTAAGGCTGTTATTATTACGAATTTACAAGCACCGCCCCCGAGATACGGGTGCGACGACGGGATGAGACTGGCCTAAACGCAAAGTCCATAATTCTAGTGAAGTATATATCTTTTTGAGTAGGTTGGCAACCTTGAGACGACTTGTTTTTTATGGTAAGGTGAACAAACAATGTTTTCGGTATTTGTATATATGTATGAATATCAAAACAGCGGTTGTATAGTGGGCACCCCTCGAGGACCCTTACGTTGCAACAATAGCATCACGAGTATATAAGGAGACACGCCACATGACTTACCCGGACCGCTCACTAGGGCTGCCGAATAATGTATGGGCCGAGGGAACAGTAGCCGTTCCCGGCACCGATCAGCAGACCGCAAATCCAGGGGATTACCACGGGAGTGACTTACTTGCAGAGCAAAACGCGCGGCTTGACGAAGTAGTGAAGGCGGCGCTGGCGCACAAGATCGAAGCAGTCAGCAGTCATGAGCTGCCCCCATCAAGTGGTTATTTTGCAGTACAACTCAACAATACATTGGCTCGTATACTCGAGGAGCAGGGCTATGACCCCACTTTAACGAACATTGCAGCACCAAATAAGAAGAACACCGTTACCCAAGGGGTTGACTTGGCCTGTAATGTCGCAGGCATGGCACGAGCTGCCGGCGTGGCACCACTTGATGCTGCCGCCCGACTGGCTGAAGTATTGAGTGCCGAGGACGTAATACACGGTACCACCACCGCCGGTTCTTTTGTTAATATGGCACTTGATTACAAGCAGGTAGCTCCTCGGGTCTTGGCGGAGGTAGCGGCCTATGGTGATGACTACGGCAGCTTTAGAGATGGTGTTCCGGAAGTGGTGATCATCGACTACTCATCGCCCAATGTGGCAAAGAACATGACCGTTGCTCACTTGCGCTCCACGATTATTGGTCATGTGCTAACGAAAATTCAAGAAGCTGCCGGCAATATCCCATTTGGAGTTAACCATCTTGGCGACTGGGGCACACAATTCGGCAATATTATCTACCAATATAAGCAGGAACTTACTGAACGGGGAGCGGCATTTACCGCCGAGCTCGATGCTGATCCAACTGCCACTCTCATGGCTATCTACCGCAAGTTTAACGAGGCCAAAACAGAACACCCCGAGTCGGTTATAGCGGCACGTGCTATTTTTCACCAACTTGAACAAGGTGATCCCGAACTCGTAGGATTGTGGGCGCAGTTCCGGGAGTGGAGCTTGCGCGACTTTGGTCCTTCTTACAGCCGTCTTGGTATCGAATTTGATGCAATTCAAGGCGAAAGCTTTTACGAAGGTCGTATGCCACAGGCAGTTACTGAAGCCGTGGCGGCCGGAGTTTTGGTGGTCGACGAAAGCGGCGCAACAGTGTTTCCAGCACAACCGTTAACCAACCCTACTACTGGTGCGGTTAACGACCGCATTATGCTGGGCAAGGATGGCCAACCGAGTCCCGAGCTTGTTGTTAAGCCAAACGGCGGCACGGTGTATCTGACTCGCGACCTCGCAGCAGTTCGCTATCGCACCGTAGAGCTGTGCGGCAACCGCATTCTGTATGTTATTGGTAAAGAACAGGAAGCGCACTGTCTAAAATTGTTTGCTATTGCCGAGAAGCTGGGTCTCGTCGCCATGGGCAATGCCCAACATGTATCGTTCGGACATTTGAACATTGGTGGGCGCAAAATGAAGACCCGTGAAGGCAAGGTCGTACTTCTCAATGACGTACTTGATGAATCAGTAGCTGCCGCGACCTCGATGATTAAAGAACGCGTCGCCTCTTCTCGGGGCATCGCTACAGAGGAAGTTGTGCTTACTGAAGCTGATCTGGAGGTAGCTCGCAAGATTGGTATCAGTACAATTATTTTCAACGACTTGCGTCAGGATCGTGTGAAAGACATTGAGTTTAATGCTAACGCCGCAAGCACGATTGAGGCTGGCGGAGCAACGTATATACAGTATACAAATACGAGGCTCAATAGCATCTTGGCGAAAGTGAACGGCGATCCCCTATCCGTCACCGAAATGCCAGCAGTATTGTCTGCCGAGGAAACGGATCTTGTTGCTCAGATTGCTCAGTTGCCAATCGTTGTTCGTGACGCTGCAGAAACCAGCGCACCACATAAATTGGCGACATATCTGACCAATTTTTGCCAGACAGTGAATGTTTTTTATCGGGAAAGGTCAATCTTGAACGCCGAGTTGCCGGCCGAGCGTGCCTTCCGTCTCGCTTTGGTGGTTGCTGCCAAACAAGTAATTAATAATACCGCCCAACTGTTACACCTCGAACTGCCTGAAAAGATGTAGTAACCAGGCGCTGTGACGCTTTAGAAGTGCTTCAGCATAAGGTCGACCATATTTCGACTACGCCTGATAGCTGAGCGGCTTATCTTTTCGTTGGGTTGATGCATCTGGGCAACGTCGCCAGGCCCGTATATGAGCATGTATATGCCATTTTTGTGAAAATAGACTTGGTCGGTCGCACCAGGGAATGATTGGAAACGGACGTTAGGCATAACTGCCTGTGCGGTCGTATAGATATGCTCATCTGATGGGCATAGGGTGGGCGGTGGATCCCATCGCTGCTCAATCGTGACGTTGTACTCGGCTTCCATTGCGGCACGTATTTCCGACAAAAAGGGCAGTAGCTCTGGGGTAATGCGAAGATTGAGCAGCATTTCGGCCTCTGTAGGGACGACATTTTCGGCTGTGCCTCCATGTATGACAGTGGGATTTATTGATGGAGCGCCAAGCAAAGCGCTGGCATATTGGGCAGCCCAACGCTGGCGTACTGCTGGCAGGCTGCTTATGACGTTCGCTATTTTTTCTAGAGCTGGCGGATCGTCGTTAAAGTGCTGTGAAGCATGGCCGCCCGGTCCAGCTGCGCTTACGTTCCACACGGTGTCGCCGCGGTGTCCCACACCTACAAATTGGGCATTAGTGGGCTCGAGTATCAGACCGCCAATTGTGTGGTATCGGTGGGATACTTCTGTGGACATCCAGGCGGCGACTACGGCTGAGCCGTCGCCAGTTGTTTCTTCTTTGCTGGAAAATACGAGCCACACATCACAGGGCGGCCGTTGGTCTTTGGCGTCTTTGCCGACGTCGAGCATAATGTCCAGACCGGCTTTCATGTCTGTTACTCCGAGCCCGATGAGCTGGTCTGTGTTGTCTGGATTAATACGCAGCGCGAACGGGTCTTGCGTCCATTGGTCGGTCGGCGGCACGGTGTCGAGGTGGCCATTTAAAACGAGAGCTTTAGTAGAGTTTTCGCCCGGAATATGTACCACGACACTATCGGCCATTTGGGTTACCTCGTGGCCTTGGGACTCGCAGCGATTGGCCACATGTGCGGCTAGGGCCTGTTCATCCCCACTGACCGACGGGATTCTTATAAGTTCGGATAGCGTCTCATAACTTGAAGCCATAGGGGTAGTGTACAGCGAAGGCAAAAAATAATATACTACAATTCATATTGTGCAAACGTCCCAAAAAATAATCCACCCTAATGTTTGCTACCCGCATACCCCGACGATAATCATTGGCGATGATATCGATTTTGTGTACATAATGCGCACCGACAGCGATTTTGTTATGCAAGAATTACTCGCAAGGCTTAAGCGCTACCCCACTTTACAGGCAACTAAGGCACGCCTATACAAAGTCTACGACTCATTTACGCAAACCCTGACGACATGCCTGTTAAACTATTTTCGGCACAAAGGCACCGTCCGTATTGATGTCTACGAAGCTGCAGATCTCGAGGATCAACTGCGCCAGAAAGTCGGATCATCCCCGATTGTTAGTCTCGACCCACTCGTATCCCGGCAAACAAATCAATTTGGTATGTCGAGGATATATTATCCTGGCGGCGTCAGCTTGTACAAACAAATGAACAGACCAGGAACGCTTAATTTGGCGGATCAAGCGGCTGCAATCAGTGCGATTGTTAGAGATACGCCGGTATGCGTTGTAGATGACGACACCTGTAGCGGCGGAAGCCTGGTGTCAGCCGTCCAGATGCTCAACAATGCCAAGGTACGTGTTAAGAAGGCTAGTGTTGGCATCCAGCTTGGTGAAGCCGTACAACTGGCCACAAGTGGTATACAGAGCGATCCATGTGTCAGATATACGTTGGCCAACCCAACGCGGGACATATATACCGTGACAGATCTTGGTGACCCGCGTGATTTTCTCGTTGGAGTATGCGGTTTGGCTGTGCTTCTGCCAGGGGGATATCAGGGTCGTGCGCCGTATGTTCTGCCGTTTGTCAGCCCTGCAGCAAGAGCACAAATTGTACCTGAAGACGAGCAAGCATTTAGTATGGATATACTACATGCGAGCCGTGATTTTTATCAAGCATTTTACCGCGAAAGTGGCGTACAAATTGAGCTGCGCGACGTCGATCCCTTTTTCTGCAGTATGTTGGTAAGGAATTATGATGCCCAAGCCTCTACACCGATGACAGCTATTATTGATGACGTAATGAAACGGCTGCCAGAAATCTGGTCGCATACTCAGTCATTAAGCAGTCTAGGAAAGTAAAAAATGTCCAGATTGCCCGAGAAGATAATTCTTATAGACGTCAATGGCACACTTATAGCCGATGACTCCATAGATGGCGTCATACCCGTTGCCGAGCTACAGACCTTGCACCAGCTATTGCTGCCACTGCGCAGTGCCAAGTATCGTATCGGGCTTTGTTCTGATTCACCACTCCCCGAGCTTGTACGGTACGCGCAGTATGCTGGTCTGGATGACCTTATTGTTGCTGAAAATGGCAATATTATTTCTTATAGTGGTCAAAAAACGGTCGTGCGCCAGCTTGGCAACCCGAGTAGTTATAAGCAAGTCATGCTAGATATTGCCACCCAAGCAGGTTATGGTCAGCCAAAAACAGTCATCGCTCCAGAGTTTGGCGGCGAGCAATTGGATTACGCTCGCCAGGAGTGGGGTTTTGGCGCCCACCGCGAGACATCAGTTGCGGTGTTTGCGCCAACGACGCTTATTGATATGCTGAATGCACATTTTTCCGAATTTGTGGGCGAGCAAATGAGCATTGACTGCAGCCCAGAACATAACTATTTTGCTATTCACCCGGACGACTACCGCACCAATAAGGGACGCACGCTCGTGGAATTGGCCCGTAAATCCTCGGTCTTAATGATTGGGAATAGCGCCTCGGATTGGGTAGAACCGGCATCTGGCGTGCAGTGTGCGTTTGTCGAAGGCGCACGAATAGACGCTGTAATGCAAGCGAGCGCTTTGCTGATTTCTCGTAAGCCACTGTGCTCCGGCGTTAGCGATATCTTACGGCAAATCCTGGCTATGTCTGCGGGAAGCGAGACCGAGTGAAGTACACCTATGATGCTTTACCGTTGCAGGACCAGACACGTGACTCATACACCCTAGGACACTATTACTTAGACAACCTTCATGAGCGCGACTTTTTGATTTTCGACTTGGAATCTACTGGGTTTGACTACACGGCAGAAGAAATTATTGAAGTTGCTGCATTGCCCATCGGAAATTTATGTGTCCGGCAGGAGCTAGGGTGGTCCAGCTTTATACGAAACACTAAAGATATACCAGATATTGTGCGAACAATAACAGGTATTACGAACGAAGACACGCAGGGAGGCTTGCCATTGGCCGATGTGTTAAAGATGCTCGTTACTGAATATCCTGAGCACACATGGGTGGCGCAATGTGGTTTTGAGTTTGACTTTCCATTTTTAGATCAAGAATATCGTCGGCTGTTTAGAAACGCATTGCCAGTAGAGGTGCTCGACACAAAAGTATTGTTTGCTGCCATACATCCCGACACAGAGCAGACGATCTCTACCGATTTTTTGATGCACCGGTATGGTATTGATGCAGGAGCACGTATACGCCACCGTGCTAACGGCGACGCCGCATTGTTGGCCGAGATATTCCTACGTATCATGCAGGAGTATACCAATCTAGGCAAAGATGAGGTAGTGATTGATACGCCGTTGTTGGTTCGCAAATTTGTACTTCCTGGTGCTTAGGGCGGTAGATTAAGCTACTTCAATGCTGTCGCCACTATGCACCGTTTGATCTTGTATGAGTGCATACAGTCTTGTGGCGATATCGTGCGGTGTATAGAGTGTTAAAGACGTATCGACACCACTAATGTCGAGTTCTTTACCGAGGATATCTCGATAGTACTCTCTATACGAAGCGAGCATCTTTGTTTTTACAAAGCGTAGTACGACTGTAATAATGGTAATATGATGCGGCCCAAGTTCTTTTGCTAGTGCCTGGGTCATAAAGTTTAGGCCGTTTTTACCGGCACTGTATCCAAAGCTGGGCAGTAGGCCTGTGTGATTACCACTACCTGATGACAAGTTAATAATCTTGCCGCCGCCGTGCTGTTGCATCACACGAGCGACCTCATGCACCAACACTAATGGTGCGAGGTAATTAACACGTAAAGATTGTTCGATGGCTTCAAATGATGTTTCTAGAAATGAGCCTGCCTCAAATTTACCGGCATTATTTATCAGCACATCCATCGGCGGCAGATTAGTCGCCAACTGTTTGACAGCAACGAGGTCGGTAAAATCGGCAAATAGCAGGGAAGTTCGTTCGACTTCTAGGTGGTCTTTTACCCGTTCGTAGGATGTCTTATTTTTGAAATGGAGGTAGAGCATGTAACGAGAATCGGCGTGTAACAGGCGGTAGAGTGCCAAACCAATATCACCGCTAGCACCGGTAATTAAGACTGATATGCGTGGCATGGCGTTATTTTTTGGTGATCGATACTGGTGTAGGTAAAATTGCCAACGTATAATAACGGATTTGCTTGGTCAAGGCGCAGGTTGCCATCATTAATCACTTGCGGGTCAAACCATACTTTACATGCTTCGCCCGTAAACAACGTATGATCGCCAAATGTTTGCTGGCTCTGTTTTTTACATTCTATCGACACAAACGCATCACGCATGATCGGCGATGAAACTGTTTGAGCGTCTTGTAGCTGTACGTTAAAAGCGCGCACTTTATCAATTGTGCTACCGCTGCATGATCCGATATTCGTGACCAGCTGAGCATGGTCGTGATTAAAATAATTTAGCGTAAAATCGTTGGCTTCAAGTAATTTTTGGTGGGTAAAACGCTTGGGTGACACGAGCGCCCCAAAAAGCATCGGCGTATGTGATAACGGTATTTGCCATACAGAGGGCATCAGATACACTTTGTCCCCTTGTTTGACGCAAATAACAGCTACTGTGTTCGGGTAAGTAAAATAGAGTTTCGCAAGGTCGGAAGCGACTACTTTATGCATGGGGTTGCTTTCTTTTGATGTGGGTATCCTCGAGTAATAGCGCCGGGTAAAACACTTCATTTTGAGCAACCGAGGCTACATGCGGCTGCCTGCGTAGCGTATCGGCATCTTGTGATTTATCGAGTTTAAAATGTATGGTACGGACAGGAGTATGAGTGAGGGTCCGATCGTCGAATATGTCTTGATACTCTTTTGCAACGACAGCATCTAATAAACCGCTGTTTCGTATCATATCACTCGTTTGTGTATATTTTTTTCTTGGGCCAAGATAGTGTGGAAAATAGCGATCCATGAGTACATACCCGCCCTCGAGGCTAAAGACGGGTAGGGCAACGCCGTTGCTATCTATGTGCTTAGTGCGGAAGTAACTCAAGGCAGATACGGCAAATTGTTTGGTGAGTTTTATCTCAAACAGCTCATCGGGATCATCTTTGCCCATTTCACGCCTGCGCAGGATATCTTGTTCGTTTATGTCGCTGGTGAAGAGTATTGTCCACAAGGATTCTCCCTCTTCGGTAAAGGTTTGCTCCAACCGGTTGAGGGCGGCCAAGTCGAAAGGAAGTGGTGTGAGACTCTCAAGTGTAGCTTTCGAGTGTGCACTAATATCTTGGGCCTGTAGCCAGAGGGCTGCGCTTTCGACCTTTGTACGGCTCACCGTGTAATATTCGTAGAATGCAATACCATGTTTATTTTGCTCATACCCAAAGAAGCCAAACCAGATAGGTAGGCCAGACGCCAGGTTTATATATCTCTCTGCTGCTGCACCTTCATTATGGACTCGACCAAAGCCGCCTCCCGAATTACGTACTGTTTCTAAGATTTCGCGTTCGTTCCAGGCGGTAAAGCCACTCGCCCGTAATACTTTTTTTGCTGCTTCGATGTCTTGCTGGGGAATAGCAAAATCAACGTCATGTAATGCGCGCCCATGGTAGGCTTCTCCCAGATGTCGTTCAGTTGAAACACTGCCAAGTACAACATTGCCAATGTTGTGTTGACTTAAGAGAGTACTAACCTCGGTTGCTGCTTGTACGGTGGCAGTATTGATGGCGCGTTCACTCTCCTGAGGGAAATCAACGGGGACGGGAACGGGTAACTGTTGATCTAACGCGGCTATGTACTGCGATAGTATCTCCGATTTCGCGCAGGTTGTCATAGGTCTAACTTTCTATCCGGAATGTTCGTGTTGCTATATCCCAGTGATTATCAAAATATCGACGGCCGTAATATACACGGAACCGTCCGTTATTGAGTTTAAGTAGGCTTGAGCTATATGCTCCGACTTCCGATTTTTTCTCATCTGGTTCAATGAGTAAGACAGGTTTGCTAAACCGTATACCGTCACTAGAGGTAGAAAGGTATAACCTGTTTGTAGATCCGTCGAAACCTGTAAAAGTGAGGTAGGTTGTGTCTCCGTCGGCCAATACATTGTGACCATATAGGTTGATAAACTCGGTATTTTCTATTTGTATTGGTTCGGGAGCGCTAAACTGCTGGCCATCAGAAGATACCGACCGAAACAGCCGAAAACCAGCGCCGAAGTCATGCTGCGGATATTTTTTGGAGAATATTTTACTACTTATTTTGCTACCCGTGTAATAGCAACTTAGGCGATTATTGGCGATGAGCACTTTTGGAGTATGAACGGCTGCCGAGTGCACTGGGCCCACATCAATAATCGGTAGACTGCCGGCCGCGAATGTTCGGCCACCGTCATGCGATTGAGCAACAGCAATTGCGTATTTACCTTGTGATCCGAGCCCATAAAAGAGTAGCGATTTGCCATTCCAATTGCGTAAACACGGCGAGTAATGCTTGTCGTCACTTTCCTGGATGTCGAGAAGGGGCGAGTCTTGTTTAGCAAAAGTCACACCATTAGTGGACCGGGAGGTGAGCAGTCGATAGCCCTTGCGTTCGTGCGGTTGGCAGTTGGTGCCAACATAATGCATTATGTAGCTCCCGTCGGCTTGGACGGTTACGTCAGGGGAAACGGCCTTGGTTCTATCCCATCTGCCTCCGAAGGGAATAGCGAGTTCTGATGGGGTCATATCGGTTATTGTCATAATATTTTCCCCTACGTACTCGCTTTGTTAGATCCAACATAGCCGGCCGTAAGCATTAAATTTAGTTATCAAACCTTATCATAAAAATAGCGATTACACAAGAGTTGTGCCGACAAGACGCTTTCCGAAACAACAGAGCGCCTCGGTACCTCATTTATCCACGTGCTAGAAGGACCCTACCTGCATCTGCTACCCTAAGCGCATGAAACTCCCAGGACATAGTTTGACCTCTTTGTGGCTATAATGGGTGCATGATTAACACTGCGCGAAAACAAATCGTTGTCGTTGGCGGCGGGATGGCCGGAACGGCAGCCGCTCATTCACTGTTGAAACGCGGGTATGACGTAACGATTGTCGAAAAGAGCAACCGTTTAGGCGGACGTATGCGCAGCGAGCTCGTCGACGGCGCGGCAGTCGAGATGGGTGCGGGGTTTATTACCAAAATTTACACCAATGTTCGGGCCTTTTTGGCCGATGCCAGACTGGATGGAAATCTTTATAGGCAACACACCGCCTCTGGCATACTGAAGGACGGCGCGGTACGGATGGCAACGCCCGGCTTATTGCTAGACAACAAGACCCTCTCGTGGAGCGCAAAGTTGCGAGCGGTAGCACTTCTTGCAAAAATACTTGGCAGTTGGCGCCATATAGATATACACGTACCTGGGCGGGCAGAGAAGTACGATGCGCAATCGGTGGCACAGATGTTTCATGGTCGGGCCGGAAAAGAGTTTTTGGAATATGTTTTGCAACCTGTCCTTAACGGCTATTTTTACTGGACCCCGGAACGTACCAGCGAAGCCATGATGCTTATAATCGGCAAGGCTGTCTTGGTACGTGGCGGCACGCTCAAATTAAGTGGTGGGTTACAACAAATACCCGAAAAGGCGTCAGAAGGATGCAAGGTATTAATCGAGCATGCAGTTAAGTGCGTAGAACGAATGCCAAGCGGCAAGTACCAGATTACTGTTGAGCACGATGGCCAGACTCAATTCATTCAGGCAGACGGAGTGGTCTGCGCGACAACGGCCTCTGTGGTTCCGAAGATTATATCCGGTTTAAGCGAGCAACAGATTGCATTTTTTTCGTCTATCAACTATTCGTCCACGGTTGTCGTGGCCCGCACATATAAGAAAGAGCAATTGCTGAGCGATATGGGCATTGCGTTCCCACGCGAAGAAAAAAGCAAACTAGCCGCAGTTACCGCATCACCCGAGCTGGCCGGCCATAAGCTTGTGCTCGGCACGGTTAAAGCCTATGCGTCGGACGCGGATGGCAAAGAACTTTGCAACAAATCGGACGAAGAGATTGCCCGCGTGCTTACCGACGCCATGAAGCCAATACGTCAGCTTGTATTGCACAAAGACGCCGTGCCAATATCTACTCATATACAGCGATGGCCCGAAGCAATCCCCATGTTCGAGCCAGGACATGTCAAGAAGCTGAAGTCATTCGCAAGCGGTGCGATTGAAAACCCCACACAAGCATTAGTCTTTGCTGGAGATTACATTGGAGGACCGTATATTGAAGGAGCGTTTACAAGCGGCTTGCAGGCTGCCAAGCGGTTGGATAAGCAACTATCAGGTAGGTGACCTCCTATCGATTTTCTGATTCTTCATCCAAAGTTATTTGGATGCCCTTGCCCTTTAGTCGTGTGTATGACACTAGCTGCACCGAGCACCCAAAACGCGTAGGGGATGCCGAAAGTTGCTGCTACAATAGCAACATGATTAGTGCACTCAAAACATATGCCCGGCTGATTGCCGTTGGCGCTATTGTCCTCGTAATTGGCTTAGGTGCGTTGGGCGCCAAAATGTACACCGATCCGCAGCGAGTATTTAATGCCATGCTGCGCGACAGTTTGGCGTCTAGTTCGGTAACAGTACAAGCTACGCAAGTAAGCACCGGCGCTACTGCCAAGCAAACCATCCAGTACACACTGGGCGCACAAAACATGAGCCATGCATTAACCACAATCACACAGGGAAAGACTGTAGTAGTTGATGAGACTATTGGCACTCAAGCTGCCGACTATACCCGGTACGCATCAATTACTACCGACCAAAAAGCAAAGAGCGGCAAGCCGTTAGACGTTTCCAAGGTGGTGGGGGTATGGGCCAAGAACGACGCCCACCAAATTTTTTCGCAAACTGTATTGGGTACGGGTTTACCTATCGGCGGCATGGTAATCCCCATTGGCGCAATTAGCCCTGAAAAGCGCAGCAGCTTGCTCGAGCAGATTGCTAAAGATAACGTATACAACATTGTATATAAAGACGTCACTCACTCCACCAAAGGTGGCCGCCTGCAGTACACGTACGACGCCAGCGTCAACCCGGTAGGCTATGTTCGTCTGATGAGGACATTTGCTCAAGATATTGGTATTCACGATCTAGATCAGCTTAATCCCAACTCGTACGCTTCGCAGCAAACACTGCACGTTAAGCTAACGGTGGACGCCTACTCGCACCATCTGGTTACTGCTGCATTAACCGAAGGTGGTACTTACACGCAGAGCTATAGCTCCTACGACATACCTGTTGGTATATCGTTGCCAAGCCGGACTATCTCGACCACTGTTTTACAGCAGCGGTTGAACGCCATGCAACAGTAAGTTGTAAAGTGTAGGGCAGCTAGCACGTGCAACCTTTATTTTGATAGCTTTTTACTCTCTGGATCTTCGGGGATTGCAAAGTATATCGGTTATGTATACGCTATGAGTACATAGTATTAACACATAATCTGGAAAAAATTAATGGATCCACAAAAAACTCCCTGGTCCCCGCCCAAAACTGAAGATGCTAGCAAGGACAGCGCTACTTCTGATGCTGTAGACGATCACACTGGTGTGCCATCGTCGGCAGAACCATCGGATGTGACTACAGAAAGTGCCGATACCTCGAGTGACATGCCCGCAAGTGATCCTGTAGCTGACACCCCTGACCAAACAAGCGAACCTGGCGATTCATCCGCATCGTCCGAAATTATAGAATCTGAAGCCACTGTGCCTGCAGCTAGCGAACCCGAGGCTCCTACTCCATCTGAAGGCAGCCAGTTTGGCTCAGCTGAAAGCGCTGCTCCAGCTGCCACCCCGGAAGTTTCTAGCCCTGACCTAGCAGCAACACCTGCGTCTGAAATTTCTGGCGCTGATGCACCTGCTCCTGTAGGTATGGCCGCCGCAGTAGCGACGCCCTCCACGCCTCCGCCAAGCACTGCCGATAGTATGAGCATGGGCGGTGCCGCAGGTATGGCCGCTGCTCCTAAACCCAAGCGCAAAAAGCTGATGATGCTGGCAATTATTGTTATTGCCGCAGTTGTTGTCCTGTTGGGCGCTGCTGCTTCTGCCTATTATTACGTTATTAATAAGCCTCAGAACGTACTGGGTATGGCCTTGCAAAATAGTTTTTCGGACAAAATTACTAGTGTTGCCTTCGATGGCCAAGTGCAAGTAAAACCTAAGGACAGTACAGTGCTGAGTGCTAGCTTTGCTGGGAAGGGCAACCAATCGGGTGCTTTCGATATTAGCGGCACTGCTGACGCGGTTATTACCAAGGTCACCTTCGATGCGCGCAGCCTGGACGGTAGCACCTATTATGTTAAGGTGGGCGGCTTAGCGGGACTGCCAGAGTTGCTGGCTGCCAGTGGTGATAGCACGGCAACTGCCTTGGCACCACTTATTAACACGGTAGACAACCAGTGGATCGAGATTAATCAGAGCATAATCAAGCAATTTACTGGTTCTGACACGTCAATTAATACTAAGTTGAGCGCCAGCGATCGCCAAAAAATCTATGACGCCTACAAGAAAAACCAGTTTTTGACCGTCCAAAAGACATTGGCAACCGAAACCATTAAGGGGCAAGCCAGCTACCATTATCAAGTAGTTGCAGACGCCACCAAACTAAAGGCATTTGTGGCTGCGATCAAGAGCGCAAACCTTAGCATTGGTAAGCTAACTCAAGACGATATTGCCAGTATTAACAAGCAAATCGACAGTGCACACCTTAGCAAATATCCGTTTGATGTCTGGATCTCTAAAGGTAATCGATACATCGACCAAGTTGGCTTTAATGTCGCTAGCGACGGCGACACTGCCACCCTCAAAATGGCGCTATTCGATTACAACAAATCGGTTACTGTTGTTAAGCCGGCCAACTCTAAATCTTTGCTAGAGATTATCTCTAAGTACGTTAATCAGTCGGCGCTTACCGGTTTGATGAGCGGGGGTCTTCCTACTGGTATTTCGTTATAATACCTAAGGAACGCATTATAGGCCGAAACGTAGGCCCTAGCAGGTGTAAATGAAAAATCTTGGCCGCAAAATAGTTTTGTATTTTTTGAGTCGTCAGGTGCGACGGGCGATTGCCGTATGGCAGCCCAAGGTTGTGGCTGTGGTGGGCAGCTACGGCAAAACTAGTACGAAGTTTGCCATAGCCAAAGTGCTGGGCGAGCAATTTCGGGTGCGCTTTCAGGAAGGCAATTACAACGATATCGTTAGTGTGCCATTGGTGTTTTTTGACGAACCGCTGCGCGCTTTATTTAACCCGTTTGCCTGGTTGGGCATATTTTTACGCAATAATCGTCAACTAGAAGGGCCAGCGCCTTACGACGTCATTGTGCTCGAGCTGGGTACTGACACACCTGGCGACATTGCCGAGTTTGGCCGCTACTTACACGTCGACATTGCCGTGGTTACTGCCATTGCGTACGAACACATGGAGTTTTTTGCTGGCCTAGACGACATCGCCGCCGAGGAGCTAGCTGTAGCCACCTATAGCGACCGCGTGTTAAGCAATGCCGACTTATGTTCGCCCGAATACCTCGCGGGCATTTCTAAGCCACATGATAGCTTTGCGCTTAATACCAAAGCTTTGTATAAGGCCAGTGGCGTAGTATTTAACGGCGAGCAGTTTGATTTTGTATTCCAAAAAGCCGAGCAGGAACAGTTTAGAGCCATGTTTTATGGTGTAGCGCGGCCCCAGTTATACTCGGTTTTGGTTGCTGGAGCGATTGGAATTGAATTAGGCCAGGCGCCCAAAGCAATTGTTAAGGGTATCGCGGCTGTTCAGCCTGTTGCTGGGCGCATGCAGCGCCTTAAGGGTATTCGCGGCAGCACTATTTTGGACGAAACCTACAATGCTAGCCCCGAGGCGGTAAAAGCCGCACTGGACACACTATATGCCATGCAGGCGCCTCAAAAAATCGCGCTACTGGGTAATATGAATGAGCTTGGGAAATACGCCGACGAAGCTCACCAATCGGTGGGTGAGTATTGCGAGCCGACGCAGCTGGAGCTGGTGCTTACCCTAGGCTCGCATGCCAACCTTGTACTAGCCGAAGCCGCTCGCGAGCGTGGCTGCAATGTTATTGCTTGCCAGTCGCCTGTCGATGCTGGCGAACACCTGCGCGAGCACATCAAGGATGGTGCGGTTGTATTAGTAAAAGGTTCGCAAAACGGCGTATTTGCCGAAGAAGCCGTCAAATTTATTTTGCAAGATCCAGCCGATGCCCAGCTGTTGGTTCGTCAAAGCGAAGCCTGGATGGCCAAAAAACGCAAACAGTTTCCAACAATCACCTAAGCTAAGATCGGCTTACGCGATTGCCTTGTGCCAGGCGATGTTGTTGATATTTTCGCCAATTGGGATGGGGTAATCACCATTAAAACAGGCAGTGCAAAAATTGCTAACAGGTTCGCCAGTGGCGCTGGTGGTGCCTTCTAACGACAAAAAGCCCAAAGAGTCGACACCAAGAAACTCGCACATTTGCGCTAGACTCATGCGGCTGGCTAAAAGCTCGGTTTGGTCGGGTATATCAGTACCGTAAAAATCGGGGTAACGAACGCTGGGCGAGCTAATGCGCAAGTGGACCTCGGTGGCACCGGCGTCGCGCAGCATTTGTACGGTTGGCACGGTGGTGGTACCACGCACAATAGAGTCGTCGACAATAACAACGCGTTTACCACCAACAATTGACGGGTCGGCGTGTAGTTTGGCGCGTACGCCGGCGGCTCGCGCGTCTTGGTCGGGCTCGATAAAGGTGCGCTTGACGTACTTGGGGTTGCGAACAAGGCCAAGTACATAGGGCAGGCCACTAGCCTTGGCGTAGCCTTCGGCTGCCGGTATGGCCGAGTTGGGTACCGGGCACACAATATCGGCTTTGGCAGGTTGCTCTTGGGCTAAACGTTCGCCCAAACGTCCGCGAATGTCGCAAATGCGCTGGCCGTGATACATGCTGTGTTCGCTGGCAAAATAAACCAACTCAAACAAATCAGACTTGGGGTTTGCGGCGGCTAAACGGTACGAGGTAATGCCATCGGCAGTTATGAGCACCATCTCGCCGGGATCAACATCGCGTACAAAAGTGGCACCAATGGCGTCTAGCGCACACGTTTCGGAGGCTATCACAAAGCCGCCAGCTAATGTGCCAACGCACAGCGGGCGAATGCCGCATGAGTCGCGAAAAGCTGCTAGCGAATCGTCAGTAACTGCAACGCAAGAAAAAGCCCCTGTAAACAGGGGGTAGGCAAGGGCGATGGCTTGGGCGAGCGTTTCGCCTGCGGCAATGTAGGTACCAATGGTGCGCGCCATAAGTTCGGAGTCGTTGAGGCCGGTATGCGCGACATGCTTGATTGTTAGAAAATGTTTGAGCTTGGTGGTAAGCGCCAGATTGCCGTTATGGGCAAACGCCACTCTTCCATTAGCTTCGATTGCTGGCTGTGGATGACCATCGCCGCCGCCTCCAGAAGTGGGGTAGCGGTTGTGCCCTACGGCAATGACGCCGGTAAGAATGTTTAGTACACCGTCCGAGTAGGCCTCGGCTACCATTCCTTCGCCACCGCGTCGTGCTAGTTTGCCCTTAATGGGGCTGGCGATACCGCTGGCAGCTTGACCGCGGTGCTGTAATGCCTGCAGCGCTTCTTTTGCTACATGGGCGGCACGGGGGATGTTGTAGGCTCCAAAAACAGCGCATTTCTCGCTAACTTCGAAAACGGGAGCAACGATCCTCTGCACGTTCGTACCTTATTTATCTATTACTTTTATCGTAATAGCAACGCGCTACAAACACAAGCACAACTTACTAGGTCAGGGCCAAAACATGGAGGCCTAGCCTTTGGGGTCAATTTACTGGAGGGGCCAGGCGGTAATGGCACCGGTTGGGCAAGGGTTTCCGTTACCGTCCCACAGGGCAATAGACGAGGTGTCGATGACAGTAGTATCGCCCTGGCTGTAAAAACGCAGGATTACTTGGTCGCCTGGATATGGGTTGGGCAATATTGCGTCGAGCGCTGCTCCAGCGTCGGCTTCGTTTGCCGGTAGGGGTTTGCGTTGACTGGCTACGGCATCATCAACTATTTTTTCTGGCCCTTGTTTGTCGCCCACTTTGGCATAACCACAGTAGCCAGGCATAGGTTTGGCGCTGCTAACAGAGTGCTGTATAGTGCCGGCTGCTCCAGCTACTAAAGCGACCCCTAGAGTGAAAAACACGCTACGGCGAATCCGGCGACTGCGTAGCTCGGCTGCTTTGTCGAGCCTCTCTTGTTGTAGGGGCGATAGCTTGTGACGATGGTCGTCGAGCTTTGTTACGATGTTACGTTCCATGGTCGGAACATTAAACCACTAATGCTGGCGTATGTCAAGTAATATGCTCTTGCTATCTCTGTCATTTACGCTATAATAAGAGCAATTAGTGCATAAACTTTAGAGGAGTTTAACTACCCATGGGTAAACCAAAGAAACGAACCAGCTCACGCCGTACTGGCACTCGCCGCAGCCACCTTGTTGTGGAATTGGCACGCAAAGTTAACAGCAAGTCCCCTGTTAAGGCTTATTCTACTAGCCGCGAAAGCGCCAAAACGGTTAAGGCAGCCTAGTGCGGTATAGCCCGCTCGGGCTATACTTAAGTAGGTAAGGAAGACAGCAACCGATATGGCATCTAACCGTCATTTAGGCCGCATTATTGCATTACAAACCCTGTTTGAACAGGATTTTCGTGGTGCTGCTAGCGACAAATCATTTAGCCTCGAAGAGGTGCTGGCTCGCAATATCGCCCGTTACCAGGCGACAGTCGACGACACCGACTTTATAAAGCGCTTAGTTAAGGGCATCGACCAACGTCAGGCCGAGCTAGACGCCGAACTACAACCAGTAGCCCCCGAATGGCCCATCGACCAAATTGCCCGTATGGACCGCGTTATTTTGCGCATGGGTCTGTACGAGCTTAAGTACGAAAAAGAAATACCGCCCAAAGTGGTGATTAACGAAGCGGTTGAGCTGGCCAAGGCCTTTGGCAGCGAAAATTCGTCCAAGTTCGTTAATGGCGTTTTGGGTACGGTACTCCGTAAAGAGACTGGCGAGCCTGCTCCCGAAAAGAAACCCAAACCCGACAAAGCCGAAGAAGAGGCCGCTGCATGAAACGGCCTAAGCTCCCCGGCTTACGGCGCTTTGTCCCCGGCCGCGGCGGGCGGCCGAGTATTCAGGAGGTGGTGCACGAGACTACCGCTGGTGGGGTTATATTTCGGCGCGATGCGAAGACCAAGCAGCTAGAGATTCTGCTTATTCAGGATGCCAAAGATCGTTGGACAATCCCTAAGGGGCACGTCGAAGAGGGCGAGGAGCCCAAGCAAACCGCCGAGCGCGAAATCAACGAAGAAACCGGCCTTAAGGAAATGAAGGTCTTTAACTGGTTGGGCAAGGTGAGCTTTCGCTATCGTCGTGGTCAAACGTTGGTGCTCATGACCATGCACATTTACCTAGTACAGGCACTGGGCGACACTAACGACCTTAACCCAGAAGATTGGCTTAACGACATCAAATGGTTTCCGGCCACCGTGGCTATCGACAAAATCGCCTACGACGACATTGGCAAATTAATATTATTAGGAATGAAAAAAATCAGAGATGCAAGACTATAACCTAGACACTAAAAAGGAGCGTATAAGTGGACTTTAGCGCATATACCGACTTTGCCCAAAAAGTTCTGGGTGTTACCTTTGACGACACACAGCTTTTGGTCACCGCTTTTACACACCGCTCATATCTAAACGAGCACAAAAAATCAGCCACCGAGCACAACGAGCGCCTGGAGTTTTTGGGCGACGCCGTACTAGAGTTGGCCGTTACTGATTATTTGTATAAAAATTTTAGCGAGCCAGAGGGTATTTTAACCAACTGGCGCAGCAGCTTAGTGCGCACCGAAAGCATTGGTGCTGCCGCTGCTCGTTTTGATTTTGAGCCTCTGCTGCGCTTAAGCCGCGGCGAAAAACACGGTACCGAGCGTGCCCGCCTACAAATTTTGGCCAACAGTTTTGAGGCCGTTGTGGGTGCAATTTATCTAGATAAAGGCTTTGCTGCTGCCCAGAGTTTTATCACCAAGAGTATTTTAGTAACCTTTAAAGAAATTTTAAAAACCGGCTCGTGGCTGGACCCCAAATCGCACCTGCAAGAAGTAGCCCAAAGCCGCGACGGTTTTACACCTAACTACCGCGTACTGAGCGAAGAAGGCCCCGACCACGAAAAAGTCTTTACCGTGGGCGTATTTGTAGGCGGCAAACTAAAAGGCAGCGGCCAAGGACCTAGCAAGCAGGCCGGCCAACAAAAAGCCGCCGAAGCTGCGCTGCTGCAGTACAACCAGCAAAACCCTAGCGCATAATGTCTATAACTCCGTTACCCCGCCCACAAATGCAACGAAGCATAGAGGGGATGCACGGAAACGACCCGCTAGCGCATATTTTTGAGCAAACGCGTGCTGCGCAGTTGCCTGCAGACCCAAAAGCCGTTGCCCGATACAGCGAGGTTGTACGGGCGGGTGGCGCGTTGTGCGAGCTATACCCCGGTGATGTATTCGAAGATTGGGTTGAAAGGTGCATTTGGACACCACCGATTGTTTTTACGGCTAGGAGTGGCGCAAGAGGATTAATAAGAGTATGCGCCGAGTACCGGCGCAATCAGGCCGACAAGTTTGACCCTTACACGACATCGGTACTACACGAAAAGCCTATGCCACCTGGTTCGTGGGGATTGCTGGCACGCGTTAGCCTTATTACTTCTCAATGGGTAACTTCAGATAGAAGCTCTGCGCCAACCCGGCCGTGCACATTAGCCAATCTTAACTACTTACGTATCGTGATAGACAAAGTTAGTGAAGCAGTCAAACCCAAGGCGGGGCCTGCCACAGCAGAAGAGGCCCGGCGAGCAGCCGAAGCCGCGGCCGCTAGCACCTAACGGTATTACGATAATACCAAGTACGATGTTTAACTCGACAATCCCACACTAGATCCGGAATCCAGGACAATAAAGGAATATTCCTCCTGCACCCAAAAAAGATGCCAGCACTAACAACCAATCGCCAGCTTCTCTTTCTGGCCGG